>JAZLFJ010000027.1:0-1734 GCA_045615665.1 Bacilli bacterium | reverse complement strand
TGTTCTCATTTTAGGTCTACATCCTCACGATATGTATCTGCTGTTGCATCAGAGTATACTTCTGAGATCCACATTAATGTAATTGACTCTTCATCCCCTACATTTTTTATATCGTGCGTATAATTAGGAATAATATCAACTTTCTTTGATTCAATTCCTTTTGTTGGGAATTCAAGTATCTCAGTACCACCAATTTTTCTTTGACGTGTAAGACATTCACCTTTCACAGTCATAAAGATTTCGTTTTTGTATGTATGGTAATGTCCGCCCTTTGTTATTCCAGGGAAAGATTTATTAATTGAGATTTGTCCATGTTTCTTTGATTTGTAGATTTCTTCAAATGAACCACGTTGATCTTCAGCGAAATTGAAGGAATAGCCTTCTTCACTTAAATAATCTAAGAATGAGACAAACAATTTATATTCGAATTCGTTATGAATCACTGGAAGGTGTTCATCTGATTCTACTGCATTTTTGAATCTGCTCAGATTATCAGCAAGATCACCTAAAGAGCAATCATGAACTGGGCTTACAGAAAGGATAGATTTTGATGGCTTAATTTTACCTTCAATGCATCCTAAAAAAGTCTCACAAATATCTTCAACATAATTGTAATGAACAACGTAATTTCGATCCCTAATTTCGATAGGCAAATTATGGGCAATATTGTACATAAAAGTAGCTGCTGCAGAGTTATAATTTGGTCTACACCATTTGCCAAAAACATTAGCTAATCTGAAGACATAAACAGGTAGTCCAGAATTGAGTAAAAAATCCTCTCCCATTTTCTTAGATTTACCATAGTCATTATCAAGTGCTGCTTGAATTGAAGATGACATAATAACAGGGATTTCGCGGTGATTTTCGCGTAAAAGGTCCACTATTTTCTTTGTGAAGTTAGTATTGCCATCATAAAATTCTTCGGTTGTTAATGGACGATTGATTCCGGCTAAATGAACAACAAAATCAGCCTCTTTTATATAGCTAATTAAGTCACTCTCAGTTTTGTCTAAATCATATGGTAAAACTTCATAGTTATTCTTGGTTAAAAGTCTAACCATGTGTTTACCAATAAAACCATTAGAACCAGTAACTAAAATTTTCATTTTTTGTATCCTAAAATTTTATTATTCGTGTTGTTTAACTGGACCACCAAATAATTCAAGTTTTTTAAGAAGTTTTTTCATACCTTCAACATCGAGTCTTCCGGTGTTGTGAGATGTATAAGATTCACCAAGATTTAACTTCTTATTTCCTTTTGAAAAATACTTATCATAGTTGAGGTCTCTATTATCTGCTTTAACACAGAAGAAGTTTCCCATATCAACTGCCTTGAGCATTTCTTCTTGAGTAACAAGTGTTTCAAAGAGTTTTTCGCCATGACGAGTTCCAATGTAAGAAATACCAGTCTTGCTTCCTGTTAATGAAATAACTGCTTTTGCAAGAGTATCAATTGTTGCTGCTGGAGCTTTTTGGACAAATAAGTCACCTTGTTCACCATGTTCAAATGCATAAAGAACTAAATCAACAGCATCGTCAAGAGTCATCATGAATCTTGTCATATCTGGGTTTGTAATTGTAATTGGTTTTCCATCTTTGATTTGTTGTAAGAAAAGAGGAATAACTGAACCACGAGATGCCATAACATTTCCGTAACGAGTTAAGCAAAGAACTGTATCGCCTTCAAGAAGTTGTCTTGATCTTGCGATAACGTTTTTCTCCATAAGTGCTTTT
>JAZLFJ010000026.1:0-54898 GCA_045615665.1 Bacilli bacterium | reverse complement strand
AAAAGTAAGAAAAGGCAAAAATGAAACGTTAAGAAAATCGTATAAAAGATCTAAAAAATAATTTCTTAACAACATAGTTGTTTCTAAAAAAAGTGTAAAACAAAAAGGGCGTTAAAGATTTTAATTTCTTAACAGCCCCTTCTATTTGTTGAATCCTTTAGATTTCAGTTCTACTAATTTGTTTGAAGGAATTAACTTGTGCGCCTTCTCTATAAGCGACCCATGATTCCAACTTAGTGAGCTTATTCGCGTCACTTAAAGTGGTTTGTTTGTCAACTGTATCAAGGTGTAACGCAATTTTAATGTTAAGCAAGACATGGATTGTGAGGTTAACATCAACAGCAGTCAATTGTTCAGTTGCTTTATCCTCATAGACGATTAAGTCTAAAGTATCTAAAACAGAAACGTGAGTTAAGGCAAACAAATCAATCTTGAAGGTGAATTTACCTGCATTAGCGTCGAATCTAAAGTCTTTTAAGATCTTTTCATATTCGATTTGTGAAGAGGTGGATGAGGTGTTTGAATCACCTAAAATATCATCCATCCATTTATCTTGGACGCCTAAGCAATCTTGTAACAAGATAGTTGCAATATTTTCTAAGAAATATTCTTGAGTGTATGTTGCCGCGTAGGTGACATAGTATTTATGAATGCTAAGGAAGGTATGAACCTTATCAACTCGCTTAATATAGAAAGTATCTTCATCATAATATAATGAAACATTTCTTCCATCTGTTCCGATATAATCGGAATTGCCATTAAAGTTAATTACTTTTAAGTCGATAATTGGAACGTTTTCAATTTCGATCGCAACTTGGACTTTGCCTTTGTTATTTCTAATCTTGATATCTAAATCCATAGTGCGGTTAATATCAACGATTAATTTAAGGTTGAAGTTAAGTGATGCAGAGAAGTGGAAGTATTCAAATTTAGAGGTATTAACACCTAATTGAAGTAGTACTTTAATATCAGAGAAGTCTAAATATTCTTCGTATGCATCTAATCTTTCATTTGCTTTGCTTGGATCAAATTGTTTTAGATAAGCATTGAAGGAAATGACATTGTCTCCTAATTCTAAATTGGTTAATGAAAGACCATCTAAATAGGCTTTATCACTTTCAGAGTCGCGGTGATATTTGATTTCAACATCGACACTCTTGTCGTCCATACCAATGATAGCTAATGAAACATTAAGTTTCATAGATGTATCGCTGATGGATAAACTATTGATTAATTGAGATTCGAGAAGCGCTCCATAATCGCCGTCTAAAACTTTGCCGATAGGAGTGTTTTTCATTGACTCAATTAGTTCACCAAATAATTCGATAAAGTGTTCATCTGGGTTTTTAATAATGTCTTCAACTAAAGAATATAATTCTTTAAGAGTCTTGGATGAGAATTTACCATTTAAAGTGTCGTTATATGAGAATAAGAATTCATCTTTGGTCTTCATATCCGCTTTAATTTCATGACGATATGAATTGCGGTCAACGATAACAGCTTTGCCATAGCCGAATCCGTGGTCAGAAACATCAAATTGAAGACCGCCATCAATGGTGATGTCTTTAACACCGGCTTCTTTTGAATCAACTAATGCATCGAATTCGAGTCTAAATTGTGTTTCTTTTAGAAGTGGAAGGACAGCTTCAACAATTGTTAAAGCAGGTTCAAATTCAACATAGTTTTCTTTAATAACGTTCTTATGAACGTATTCATTTAAAGATAAATCGACATCAATTTTTAAACCTTTGATTTTTAAATCATGGACCGAAATTGATTCAAATCCATTTTCATTGAAGCGAAGTACTGGGGTAATAACGCCCATATCTAAACCGATTTCATCGGTATTTAAAGCAATAGAGAATGAATTATCACTAATGGAAATCGCTCCAACCAGGTTATTTAATCCGCTTCTTAAATTAGTGAATTTATCACTATTAAGTAATTCAGTCGCACTTGATAATAGTTTATCGGTCAAATCAAAGTCAATTTGCGACATTATGTATGCGATCGTATCGCCAACTGAATCAAACTTAATTGATAATTTAGTAGCTCTAAGATCCAAATAGGCTGTTTTATCTTCAAAGAGCATTCCAACTTTGTGATGACGTTCATTTTCATGAATATCGGCATCGATTTGAAATGATTTGGCATTAACATCATAACCAAAGTCTAATGAAGCATCTAAAAGAGCATTATATTCTTCTTTTTCATCATCAAATTTCTCAATATTTGCGGAGATATTGATTGAATTTTGCTTTTTGTTAAAAACATTATAGAAGGATTTGAAGATATTGAAGACTGGCTTGAAGTTTTGATAATGTGCTTTGTTAGGAGCTTCAAGAGTTGTATCTTCAACTTTATTTAAATTTAAATCGAGTTTAATTTCGTTTCCTTTAAAGATAAATGTATCTGTTCTAATACCTTTAACGTTGTATTCGGCATCCGATTTAACATAAAGATTTAATTCATCATTTAAATTTAAAACGAAATAAATATCTCCATTTGTAGATTCTTTTTCTTCCATTCCTTCGATTTTTTCATTGATAGTATTTAAATCTAGATTCTTTAACTCATCTGGAAGATTGAGTTCGATTCCGTATTCGGTTGGAAGCATATCGATGAAATCAAGAATATGAGCTGTTTCTAAATAGAAATTATTTTCTTTGTAAGAAAAATAAATTGTACCCTTATCATTTTCATCGGTTGAATCTGCGTCTTTGAAATATGAGATATTCGTTGATAAATCGATACCATTAAGGTATAAATTCGCATCACCTTGAAGTTTGATGTTATTGATATCAGAAATATCTCCAACAAAATCCACTCCAAGTTTAATTGCGGTGGAGTCTTCTAATGTGAAATTAATTCCGCCATCAACTTCAAAAGTCCCCATATTCATTAAGTTTTCAAGAAGCATTCTTTGATGAGAAATCTTCTTAGAATTTGTTTGAGTAACTTCTTCTTCAATGGTGGCCGGGTTCATTGCTTTAATAATGCCTTTATAAGAGAACACGGAACCAAAGCCCACGACAAGGGCAATAGCACCAGCAATGAATGTCTTAGAAAATATTTTCATTTCTTTTCTCCTTTCTTAGTACTCTAAGTCTTCGCTTAGAGCAGGAATTGTCTTTTCTACATCATAAGTGTAGGTTTCGGTGAGATGAGCCACTGAATTAGCAGTGACAACCATTACAACCGAGTACGACTCATCTACTTCAGTAGATAGAAGGTTTAGATTGCTATCTAAGTAGAGAGTTAATTGAACTGTTTCGAATACGGGATCCTTAACTGGTGATATTTCAACCATCTGTCTCACATATCGAAGAACAGAATATTTAGGTGATAAGTTCAAGTGAACCGTATATCCGTCGCTTGTCTTTTCACTATTGGAGGTTTCTTTAGAAGTTTTAGAGGAAATAATATAGATAAGTGGTCTAGATAATTGTTTTCCCCATTTGGCTTCGTGCTCTTCAAGCGATAAATCGCTTATTGGTGTTTCATTCCACTTAGCTTTCGCTGTTTCAACGTTTTCCCCATTGTAAGTGGTAACCTTTCCATCCTTTTGGTAGAACCTTTTGCCGGTTTGTAACATCGATGATGCAGAGATATTCTCTAAGAAATATTCTTCTTTATTTCTAATCGATGTCGCGCGGACGGTTTGCGCGACCCCCATTGCATTAACCTGTCCGTATGTTTTTGCTACGACATAGTCATGTTGTTTGACTTTTTCAGTAGCGATGTTTGCCAATTCATATGGTTCGAACTCTTTCGTGTAATCAGAAGCGGTGGAGGAATTGTATCTTTTCATTAACGCCTCAAGGTCATCTTCGAAGTCGACATCTTTTAATTTGGAATAATCGATTGTCTTTTCTTGGCGGAAGACCATGTTACCGATGAAGTAACCTCCGACACCACCTAGAGCAATGCAGAGCACTGTTATCGAAACTGAGATTATGATGCGCTTCTTGCTAACTGGCTTCTTTCCCTTTTTTTGTTCATCCTTATTTTTCGGCATGACGCCATTATATGTATATGTGTGCAAAAATGTTATCTAAAGGTATAAATAATTAAATGAGAATAGAACTCTCATAATTCGAGAGTGATTTTTGCGATAATTTGACAAATGTTAAAACTTGTTTTAAGATAGGCACATGAAAAGTCTTAAAGAAATAGTCGGTGAGAATTTAACCGAATTAAGAAAAAACAAAAAATTAACTCAATTTGAACTAGCAGAACAGCTAAATTATTCTGATAAATCCATCTCTAAATGGGAAAACGGAGACAATCTCCCTGATTTAGAAATGCTTAATGAATTATGTAATTTCTATGGCGTTACTCTTGATTATTTGACGCACCCAGTTGAAGAGAACAAGGATAAATATATCTTGGACAAAGACATCGAAAGAAAAAATTTAATTAATCATATCTTCATTACATTGTTTGTTAATCTAGTCGTCTGGTTTATCGCTACAATCACATTTGTTTATGCTCTTATAAAAGAACTTCAAGGCGCCTATTGGTTGTCTTTTATTTATGCTGTCCCACTTACTTGTGTTATTACCGCAATCTTTACACGCGTATATTTTAGAAAAGTTAGATTGCTATTTTTTATAAGTTGGTCACTATTTATTTGGTCATTGATAGCATGCGTTTTCTTAACCGCTCTACCGGATATTATTTGGCCAATCTTCCTTGTTGGCATTCCTGCTCAAGGTGCACTTGTAGCGTGGTACTTAATGAAGAAAAAATAAAAACACAACTTAAGTTGTGTTGAAAAAAAGAGGCAGAGCCTCTTTTATTTTGCTTTCTTAGCGATAGCGACTAAGCCAGAGAATGCTTTTGGATCGTTGATTGCGAGTTCGGCAAGCATCTTACGATTGACTTTGACGTTAGCTTTGTTAAGTCCGCAGATGAATCTGCTGTAGGAGATGTCGTTTGCTCTACAAGCGGCATTGATACGTTTGATCCATAATTTACGGAAATCGCTCTTGAGTTGTTTACGATCGATATAAGAATATCTTAATGAACGTAAGACTTGTTCTTTAGCGGTTTTGAAGAGAAGGTGTTTACTACCGAAGTAGCCTTTGGCTCTCTTTAAGATTTTTTTACGTCTGGCGTGTGTTGCAACGCTATTTTTTACTCTAGCCATTGGTTAACCTCCTTATTGAATGAGGGTCTTCACTCTTTTGTAGTCACTGTTGTGAACAAGTGAAGCCTTTCTTAAATGTCTTTTTTGTTTGGTTGTCTTGCGTGGAGCAAGGTGTGATGTATAAGCACTATGTCTTTTTAATTTACCAGAACCGGTAACTTTGACACGTTTAGCGAGTGCTCTTTTGGTTTTCATTTTTGGCATGCTAATTTCCTCCTACTTTCTTTTTGCTGCTAAAACTGCATTGAGCCATTTGCCCTCCATAAATGGAGCTTTTTCAACAATGGCTACATCTTCAAGGGATTGGATAAATTTATTCATAACTTCCTCACCAACTTCGACGTGAGTTAATTGTCTTCCACGATAGCGAACTCCAACTTTAACCTTGTTACCATCTTCCAGGAAACGTCTAGCGGCCCTAGCTTTTGTATCAACATCATGTTGACCAATTTGAGGTGTTAATTGAATTTCTTTGATTTCAATCGTGTGCTGTTTCTTTTTATTCTCTTTAGCTTTCTTTTGTTGTTCGAAACGATATTTTCCATAGTTCATAATTTTACAAACTGGTGGATTAGCGTTAGGAGCGACGCAAACGAGATCTAAATCAGATTGAACAGCGATGTCATAAGCTGCTTTGCTTGACATCTTACCAAGTTGTTCTCCATTCGCACCGATTAACAATACGTCAGGGAAACGAACTCTCTCATTAATGAGATCTTGGTTGGTTTTGTTAGGACGTTGTGGTCCTTGTCTTACTGGATAGTTAGCGATAATCTTATCCTCCTTGCTAACAAAAACGGGCACGAAGTGCGCCCGTTAATAAATAACCATATTAGTTATCGTAGCATGTACCAATCGATTCATCGATCTGGTGAGAAGCATGGGCGCTCTTCTTTCTACGTTTTGCGAGAAATATTAAACTACACATTAAATGTGTTGTCAACAATAAAAATAAAAGGCCCCTTGCGAGGCCTGTAGATTAAATTCAATTAATCGATTTTAGGAAGTGCTCTTGATTTAATTTCTTCCACTAATTTCTTAACGAATTCATTAACATCGATATTAATTTGTTCCTTGCTACCATAATGACGATAGGTAACAGTGTTAGATTTAACTTCGTTATCTCCGATAACAACAGTGTATGGAACTTTTTTAATTTGAGCATTTCTCATTCTATAACCAAGCTTTTCACTTGAATCAACTAGGGTTGCTCTAATGCCTTCTTTTCGAAGTGTTTCGACAACTTTATTTGAATAATCGAGATGATATTCATCGTTGACTGGTAAAACGTGAACTTGCTCTGGAGCAATCCAAAGTGGGAAGGCGCCGGCGAAATGCTCAGTAATGACACCAATAAATCTTTCGATAGAACCAAAACAGGCTCTATGAATCATAACTGGGCGAACCTTCTCGCCTTTATCATCGATATAAGAAACATCGAATCTTTCTGGAAGATTCATATCAAGTTGAATCGTACCACATTGCCAAATGCGGTTCATCGAATCTTTGACTTTAAAGTCAAGTTTAGGACCGTAGAACGCTCCATCACCTGGATTAATTTTGAAATCTTTGCCAGATTTTGAACAAACTTCTTCTAAGATTCTTTCAGATTCATTCCAGATTTCGATATCGCCGATATAACCTTCTTCTGGTCTAGTTGATAATTCAATTTTGTAATTAAGACCGAAGAGAGAATAGATTTCATCATATAATTTCAAAATCGAAATAATTTCTTCACCAATTTGATCTCTTCTAACGAAGGTGTGAGCATCATCTTGGGTGAAGGAACGCACTCTAAATAAACCATTGAGCGCTCCACTTGCCTCGTGACGATGAACGTGACCGAGTTCAGCATAGCGCAAAGGAAGTTCGCGATATGAATGCAAATCGTTCTTATAGCATAGAATTGCACCTGGACAGTTCATTGGCTTGATAGCAAATTCATTTTCATCAACCATTGTGACGTACATATTGTCTTTATAATGATCCCAGTGACCGGAAGTAATCCATAATTCTTTCGATAACATAATTGGAGTATCTACAAGCAGGTAATTATAGCGAGCATGAATCTCTTTCCACATGTTTTCGATTTCGGTGCGGACAATCATACCGTTTGGAAGCCAGAATGGAAGACCTGGACCATAATCAGAAAGCATGAATAAACCAAGTTGCTTTCCAAGCAAGCGGTGGTCTCTTTTCTTTCTTTCTTCTAGGATGTGGAGATGTTCTTCTAAACCTTGTTTAGTTTCAAAGGATGTTCCATATATTCTAACGAGTTGCTTATTTTTAGAATCACCTCGCCAATACGCTCCAGCGATGGAAAGAAGTTTGAAGTTTTGAATTTGACCGGTTCTTTCAACGTGTGGGCCAGCGCATAAATCAAACCATTTTCCTTGTTTATAGATGGTGATTACGCCATCAATTCCTTTAATTAATTCAATTTTATAAGGATTATCTTTAAATAATTCTAAAGCTTTTTCTTTAGAAACTTCTTCACGAACTATCGGTTCATTTCTACTAGCGATTTTATGCATTTCCTTTTCAATCTTTGGAAGATCTTCTTCGGTAATTGGACTAGGAAAATCGATGTCGTAATAAAAACCTTCTTCAATCGCAGGACCATAGCCGAATTTTGCTCCTGGATAAAGGTTTGAAATCGCTTCTGCCATTAAGTGAGAAGTCGAGTGATTAAGAGTTTTGAAGTCTAAGGCCATATTTTTATCTCCTTGAATAAATAAAAGCGCCCTCTTTAAGGACGCTATTAACGCGGTACCACCTTAATTTATAGTGCAAGCACTATACTCTCTATCCTTTTAACGCAAGGTTACGTCTAAATTGGTTTTTAGAAGCTCCGAAGTGGTACCGATGAATTTCTCTTAGGAATTTTCCAGCTATCATTCCCTCTCTTGAAGAGAAGCTTTCATCAGCGTGTCTTCATCAACGCTAAAATTAGTATAATCTTTTAATTTGATAAATCAAATGTTTGTTTTCTTTAGTGCATATAAAGCTGAGCCCATTAGACCAGCTTGTTGATTGAAACTACATTCCACAATTGGAGTGCCATCTACACATTGTTTTATTTCGTCAAAGAAGTATGCTTTCGATTTCATAAAACCACCAGTGACCACAAAGACATCGGGGTAATATGAATCATTCATCAAAACAAAATATTGTTTGATAATGTTTTTCCATTCTTCGAAGAATTTTAAGCCTTCTTCATCTTTTTCTTTAACTTTATCAAACATTTCTTTTGCAGAAGAAATATTGACATTGTTTAGCTTTGCTAATTTAGCGATATTCGCGCCTGCAGCGATTTCGAATTCTTGATAAGAATCTTTATATTTAAACAAAGTGTGGCCTACTTCGGTGAGATAATCTTGAATTTCACCATTCACACAGAGGGAACCACCTAAACCAGTGGAAATAGTTACAAAGAAAACCCGATCATAATCTTTGCCTTTTCCAAGAACAGCTTCAGCTAAACACGCCATTTGAGCATCGTTTCTTAAATATACATCTAGATGATATTTTTCTTTGAGAAGTATGCTAAATTCAATATCGCTTATCCCAACATTTGGAAGAGTGATAATTTTAGCAGTTTTAGTGTCGACAACACCTGGAACACCTGCTCCAAAAGCCACAACATCTTCAAGTGGAAAAGCATCGACTAATTCAAAGACAGTTTCCATAAATTTATCTTTTGAATTATGAGGTGTATCTTTGATTTTGATTTTTTCGATTTCAAAATTTTCGTTAATTAATGCGAGTCTAGTGTTTGTTCCGCCAATATCGAATGCAAGTACTTTTTTCATAAAAAATCTAAAGTTGTGGATAAGTTGTGGATAACTATTTCTATTATTAAAAAATCCTCGATAAAATGCCACACAATTTATTAAAAATTGAGAATAGATAATCCACAAAATAGCGAAAAGTGTCGATTTCATCGAATTTATTAGTAGAACTCACGTAGTGAGAGTGATAAACTACTAAGCAATTATGACCTACCTATTAAATTCAGATTTCTATGAGATTAGATTAGCCTCCATTGTCTCTAACGTTGATAAGGATGTTTTAGTTGAACTATATCAACCGATCATCGGAGCGAACGCGACTATTCTTTATCTCACCTTATTAAAACAAAAACGACATGAAGGTGAAGATATAACTTATGCCGTTCAAGATTTGATTAATTTAATGCAACTTGATCCAAATGCGATTGCTGCTGCTAGACACTTTTTAGAAGCAGTCGGTTTAATGCGTAGTTATGAAAAAACGTCCGATTCTGGAACCTATATTATTTTTGTTTTATACGCTCCAAAATCACCAAAAGATTTCTTCGATGACGTCTTATTTAAGGGTCTACTTATTCAATCAATCGGAGAAAAACAAGCCAAGAGACTAGCATTCGCTTACAAAGTTAATCTATTTATTGAAGATGATTTTAAGGAAGTGAGTGCCTCATTTGTTGATGTTTTCCATCCTGACTACGATGATCCCTCCTTTAGGAAAAACTTCGGCGATGACATTGTTGGTCATGACGCTGGACGTGTTCAAATCAAATTTAATTATGATTTATTCTTCAAATATATTTCTGAGAATAGTCAAATCAAAATCACCTCTTTTTCTAAAAAAGATCTTAAAGAGATTGAACGTCTTGCAACATTGTTTGGTTTAGACGAAAAGCAAATGGCGCTCATCGTAATTGATGAATACAATCCAAATGATTTGCCACACCTCAGTTTTGAAAGAATCAAATATCGTGCGGAAGAAGAGATTAAATTCAAATTAATTGAAGTCAAACCAAGAAATGTTAAAAGCGATGTTAAAGGCGATACTGTCTTACAACAAAAGATTAAGAGAATGGAAGAGATTGCTCCTTCAAAATACCTCTCCTTGTTATTGAATAACACTCCTCCATCCATGAGTGATTTAAATTCACTAAATAAATTATCGGTCGGCTATAAGCTCGGTAATGGGATGATAAACGTCATAGTCGATTATGTAATGGAAAAGAATCATAACGTTCTCTCATATACATTCTGCGACAAAGTCGCATCCATCCTTGTTTCTAAAGGAGTCGATAATGTCTTAGATGCAATGAACGAACTAAATAAGATGAACAAAGCCGAAAAAGAAAAACACGAAAAAACTACTTACCCTAAACGATCTTCAAATACCCAAAGTGAGGATGCGCCAAAGAAAAAGGAAGTAGAAGAAATATCTGATGAAGAAATGGATGAATTATTCCAATCATTAGAAAGAAAAAAAGGAGGCAAAAGATAATGGCCTTACAAGAAGTAAATGAATTTTCAATTAAAGACATCGTCAAAGACGAAGTCGATATGAAAACTTACATTAATAAACTCGTCAAAGAATTAAGAGATGATATTGAAGTTTATGAACAATTAAAGTCACTTAATTTAACAATGGGCGAAGTTAAAGAAAATATTGGTAAATTGACCGATTATCGCGAAGATTACAATTGTTGTAAAGCTTGCCCAGGAATTGAAAAATGCGATAAGAAAACCCCACATATTTCAATGTATGTTGTTAAAGAAGGAAACTTTATCGCTGCTAAATATGAACCATGTAAGAAAATCATGGAGCAAATTAGAATCAATTCTCGTTACCTAATTTCCGATTTTCCTGATGAATGGAAAAGTGTTGGTTTCTCAACCGTTGATAGAAGCGCTAATCGTCGTCCAGCTATCAGAAAGATAGTGGAGCTCCTTAAAGGAGAGTCAAGTGATTGGATTTATATAAAAGGCAATCACAAGGTTGGAAAATCTTTCTTTTTAGTTGCCGCTGCTAACGAATTCATCGCTCAAAGTGGTCAACAGGTTGCGGTTATTAATGCTCGTAAAAGATTCAAAGAATTATCTGATTTAAGTATCTCTAATCCAAGCGAATTTACTAAAAATTTAGTAGCTTTATCGAATGTTGGATTGCTTGTTATTGACGATTTTGGTGACGAATATAAAAACGAATATATACGCGATCAGATTTTAATGCCAATTCTTTTAGAAAGAGAGCATCAAAACAAACTCACTTTCTTTACCTCGAATTATTCAATAAAGGAAATTCAACAACTTTATAGCGTTGGAAAAACTGGTGGTGAAATCCGCGCTAAACAATTAGCGAATATCTTAGAAGAAATGTGCGCTAAAGAATACGACTTTACTGGCGCATCTATTTACCGCAAATAGTTTTTATTTGTTTATCTAAATTTGCGATACTGTCATTATTTATAATGACGTGTGTCGCTTTTTTCTTATTTTCAATATTAAAAGAAGAATTGATTTTTAGTGATTCTTTGTAGTTTTTATCTCGTTTGATTAGACGTTTTCTTCTTACTTCATCACTTGCATCAACATATATTATTTCGTCAGCGAAATCATCGAGATGCGATTCAAATAATAACGGAACCTCCATTGCGATATTTTGCTTAGAATGTTTTATTTCATTAATAATGTAGTCACTCACAAGTGAATGGACATATTTTTCTAGACGTTTCTTTTTGTTTGGATTTTCCAATAAATATTCTCTTAAATAATCTCGATCTATTTTTTTATCTTTAATAATTAAGGTAGGAATGATTTTTTTAATTTCACTTTGGACGATTTTCTCTTTATAGAGATTATGAGTTATTAAATCTGCGCTTAATGTTTTATAACCATATTTTTCAAATAGACGTAATACTTCCGATTTTCCTGACCCTATTGGTCCAGTAATTGCGATTACTTTAACTAAAGCAGGATTCTTTTGGCACTTTGGACAATAAGTGGTGCCTCGACCATTCACAAAAATCTTTCTTAAGTGGTGGTGGCATCGAGGGCAAACGCCATCTTTCTTACCATAAACATTTAAAGAGACTTGGAAATTACCAGATACACCTTCTTTTGGGTGATAGGACTTAATCGTGCTTCCGCCTTGCTTGATAGCTTCGCTTAATATTTTTCTAGAAGAGAGTAAAATCTCTGATAATTTTTCATAATTTAGAAGTTTTGCAGGAGTTTCTGGATGTACTTTGCATTCAAAAAGAACTTCATCAACATAGATGTTTCCTAAGCCTGACATCACGCTTTGATCTAATAGAGCTGTTTTAATAGCGATGCTCTTATTTTTGAAGCAATTCTCTAATCTTTTAGCATCTTTCATCTTAAATGGATCTGGACCAACTTTATTTAGTGGCTCTTCATTGAGGTAGTGTTGTTCGTCACTTACTTTAAGAATGCCAAATTTTCTTACATCATTATAAATAAGTGCGGTTTTGTCGGTGAAAATAAGCGAAGCAATATCATGTTTTTGATATGTTTCATCTTCTTTTCTTAAGAAATATTTACCTTCCATCCTTAGATGAGAGATCAAAACTTTAGAATCGTCGAAATGGAAAATAATAAACTTTCCAATTTGAGAGAAACTTTTAATTGTGCATCCTATTAAACTAGATAAATCACCTTCAACATTTTTCGTTCTTAAAACTTTCACATCTTTGATTGTTTTAGCCAATGTGAATTCTTTCAAGGTTTCAATTACTGTATGTACTTCAGGATATTCTGGCATAGTTATTTTGCATCATACCAAGTATGACCAAATCCTCCATCAACTTCTAGTTTAGTCGGTAAATCAAGCGCATGTTCCATAATATCTTTTACTAAGTTAAAGACTATGTCTTTTTCTTCGCTTGGAACCTTGAATAATAATTCGTCATGAATTTGAAGAATTAGTTTGGATTTAAGTTTCTTTTCTTTTAACGCTTTATCAACTTTTATCATCGCGATTTTAATTAAATCGGCTGCTGTTCCTTGAATAGGAGCATTCATCGCTGCTCTTCTAGCGAATTCTCGAACTTGATAATTTGCGTCATGAACTTCTCTGAGATAACGTCTTCTTCCTAATAGAGTGGTGACATATCCATTTTTAACAACCTCGGTTGTAATGTTTTGGAAATATTTACCAATTTCAGGATAAGCATCATAGAAAGATGAAATAATTTGTTTGGCTTCTTTAACAGAAACACCAATTTGTTCAGATAAGCCCCAATCGGATATGCCATATATTATTCCAAAATTAACTGCTTTTGCTCTACGTCTTTGATCAGCGGTTGGATTTTCAACATGGAAGACGCTAGCGGCTGTTGCGACGTGAATATCTTGTCCGGATTCAAAAACTTCTTGAAGTTTTTTACAATTAGATAACGAGGCCAAAATTCTTAATTCGATTTGAGAATAATCTAATGAAAGAATTGAAAGATTATTATCTTTATAATAGAAAGCCTTTCGGATGAGCTTGCCTTCTTCGTCACGAACCGAAATGTTTTGGAGGTTTGGTTCACTAGAAGATAATCTACCGGTTTGAGTCAAGGCTTGATTAAATATCGCATGGATTTTTCCATCTCCATAAATATGAGAGGATAAACCAGTAACATATGTTGAAAGTAGTTTAGCGTATTTGCGGTATAAAAGAATTTCGCTAACAATTGGATGCTTATCAACTAATAACTTTAAAGCATCAACTGAAGTCGAATTCTTTTTCGAATTATCTAGCCCAAGCTTACCATATAAGATTTCACCGACCTGCTTTGGAGAATCGATGTTGAATACTCCTCCCGCCATCGAATAAATTCTTTGTTTAATGTTTTCAATTTGGACTTTGAAGTTTTCTCCCATCTTTTCTAAGACTTCGATATCTAATGGGAAACCCTCAATTTCCATGTCTGCTAAAACGCTAGAAAGAGGAATCTCGACTTCTTGATAGAGCTTTAGACATTCAAGAACGTCCAAATCGGATAAAGCTTTATTTGCAACTTTCTTGGAATAATAAGCAATTTTGCAAGTTTTTTCTGGATCCGAATTATCAAATAGAGATAACGATTCATCCTTTTTAGAAGAAACATTCACACCGAAGTAGTGCATTATAGAATCGACATTATTCACTAAGGTGGAATCTAGAAGATAAGCGGCCAATAGAGCATCGAAATATAATCCATCAATTTCAATATTTTTATGGTGGAGAGCTACTTTTATTGCTTTATAATCGTAGCAATATTTCTTGATGCTTGGATTTTTTAAAATTTCCAGCAATTCACCGTTATCTTTGAGGTTTTCCTCTCTAATGTAATATAACTTCTTATCGATGAGAATAGACATTCCATAGACA
The DNA here is from genome assembly GCA_045615665.1 of Bacilli bacterium. Classification (GTDB taxonomy): domain Bacteria; phylum Bacillota_I; class Bacilli_A; order RFN20; family CAG-826; genus Fiminaster. The sequence continues at coordinate 40,587 of JAZLFJ010000026.1, read as the reverse complement.
TTAGCATCATTATAATTTCCTGGTTCGATATCTAATGCTAACGCAATTTCTTTTATATCATCGAATTTTGGTAATTTCGTCACTTCCTCAAATTCAACATTATCTAGTTCGCTATCTTTTCTAAGATTTTGCGGAATGCGGTTTAAAAATTGTTTCAATTCATATTTGTTACAAAAGGCCATTACTTTTTCATAAGAGTAACCTTCATAAATTAAATCTTTAGTGGTGAACGGTAATTCAACATTGGTGAGAATTTTCGCCATTTCATAGCAATGTCTTCCTAATTCGGCATTTTGAACAATTGATTCACCGACTTTAGATTTCATTCCTTTAGCAGCTTCAACAATCGCTTCAAAAGAACCATAATCTTGAATTAATTTAACCGCGGTTTTATCTCCGACGCCTGGAATACCTGGTAGGTTATCACTAGAATCGCCTCTTAAACCTTTATAATCGATGATTTGTAGAGGTTGGAAACCGTATAATTCAGGCATTGTCTTCTCATTCATAACAACGATGTTTGACATACCGGTTTTAATTATATGGATTGATACTTTTTTATCGATGAGTTGCAAGAAGTCTCTATCGGATGTATATACGATTACGTCGTGTCCATCTTTGCCAAGCATCTTTGAAACAGTTCCACAGATGTCATCTGCTTCAAAACCTTCTTTTTCGAAAGTAAAGATATCTAAAGCGTGAAGCATCTCTCTAACGATCGGCATTTGAATCTTAAGATCTTCAGGAGCTGGTTTACGATTTGCTTTGTATGTTTCATCTTCTTTATGTCTAAAAGTTGCTTTTCCTGTATCAAAGCCTACGAATAAAGCATCGCCTTCCTTAAGAGATTGCAAAACTTTATTGAGCATATTTGAAAATGAGAATATGGCGTTTGTAGGAGTTCCATCCTTTGTACGCATAATTTCATTACCGCCATAAGCGGTTGCATAATAGGCTCTAAATAATAGAGAGTTACCGTCAATAATGTATGCTTTAGCCATTTGTTAACTCCTTAATATCGATAACAGAACTAACGCTAAATTCGCCATTTGCTCTTTGATAGCCTTCGATAACAACTATGTTGTTTTTCTTAATAGCTTTCATTGATTTTAAATATGTTTCTGGGAATAGGGTGAGTTCGATTTCACTTGTTTCGTCATAGACACTTATATAGGCCATCGCCTGCTTCTTTTTAGTGACGATTTTCTTGATATTCTTTATAATCGCAAAAATCTTTACTGTTCCATGCGAATCATTTATCTGTTCTAAAGTTATAGCGTTTTCTTGTTTGATTTCTTTTTTATATTTATCTAGTGGTGAAGCCGACACCATTAAACCTAGGACGTTAAATTCTTTATCAAGGTTTTCAATGATGTCATCTTCGACTCGTTTAAATACTGGCTTTGGGTATAGATTAGGATCGAAAGCGAGAATACCTTGATCGTCTAAAACAAATGAGGAGAAGATTAGTGCATCGCTGATATTTAATCGAAGTGAAGCACGTGATTTTTCAATGGAATCAAATCCACCTGCATCAATAATATTGATAAGAGTGGTGTTGCTAAGCTTATGTTGGCCCATCCTAATTGTAAAATCATAAATATCTTCAAATTTCTTTTTGTTTCTTTCTTCAATAATTTGGGAGGCAACATTGCTAGACACGCCTTTTATTGAAGTTAAAGGGAACAATATTTCGTTACCACGAATCTTAAAATACATTTCTGAATCATTAATATCTGGACAAGTTAGTTTAATTTTGGCCTTTTTCATTTCGCTTGTCGTGTTATTAAATTCTTTAGTTGATGCATTAGATAATGTTGAGGCATAGAATTCGAGAGGATATTTCGCTTTTAAATACGCCATTCTAGAGGAGAATATGGCATAGACAAAAGCGTGAGATCTATTGAATCCATAATTAGCGAACTTAAAGATTAGTTTATAAACATCATTAGCTTCTTTAAGTGAATGCTTGTTTTTTAAACAACCATCTATAAATTGTTTTTCGATAGCCGACATTTTAGAGACATCTTTTTTCGATATTGCTCTTCTAAATATATCGGCTTGCGCAAGAGAAAAACCTGCCATCTTAGATGCGATTTGCATAATTTGTTCTTGATAGATAATTTGACCATAGGTCGGCGCAAGTATTTCTTTAAGAGCAGGGGAAACATAATTTATTTTTGCGCCGCTATTTTTGTATTTAGCATAGGCATTAATTTGATCCATTGGACCTGGACGATATAAAGCCAATAAAGCAACGACATCCTCAAATGATTTAATTTTGATGGTTTTAATTGCTTTTCTCATTCCAAATGATTCAAGCTGGAAAATTCCCATTGTTTTTCCACTAGCAATCATCTTTATAGCGTCAGGATCTTTGTAAGGAATCGAATCACGGTCAATATCTATACCTTTTTGTCTTAGCAGTGCTAAGCAATCTTCAACAATCGTTAAGTTTCTTAAAGCAAGGATATCCATTTTAAGGAAGCCTTGGTCTTCAAGATAATCTTTTTCAAATTGTTCAACATAACCTCCATCAAAGGCTGGTGAAAGCGGAATGACCTTTTGAAGTGACTCGGCATTTAAAACGATACCGACAGCGTGCAAAGAAGCTTGTCTTGGTAGTCCCTCGATTTTATGGGCTAATGAGACGATTTCTAGATAATATTTATCGTCATCAACTAACTTTTTAAAATCAGCATTAGTTTTATATATTTCTCTAAGAGTTAATTTATCGTCACCTTCATCCTTGATAAGTCTTGTAAATAATTCGATATCTCTTTTCTCATAGCCAAAGATATTGCCTACATCATTAAGTGCTTGTTTTGCACCGATTTTTTGAACTGTCATTATTCGGGCAACTTTTTCATTACCATATTTTTGCTTGATATAGGAAACGACATCCTCACGATGTAAATCGGAAAAGTCGACGTCGATATCAGGCATGGTCTGTCGATGTTCATTTAAAAATCTTTCGAAAAGAAGATTGTTTTCAATTGGATCAGGAATCGTTATTCCTAACGCATATGACACGAGCGAACCGGCAGCGGAGCCTCGGCCAGGACCAACGGCGATATTATTGCGTCTAGCATAGCTAACGTAGTCATAGACAATTAAGAAATAATCGCTATAACCCATTTTCTTAATAACGCTTAATTCATAAGAAAGGCGGTTGAGATATTCTTTGCTATTCTTACCTTTTTTATTTAGCCCATCTAAGGCAAGCTTTTCTAAATATTCATCACTTGTTAGACCTAATTCATTTTCAAATGGAACAATCTTTCCTCTTTTTTGAACGAACTTAAAATTCGCGTATTTTGCAATCTTTTCAGCTTCTTCTATTTCGTTTTCAAGATAAAGTTTTTGAATTTCAAGAAGTGGTAATAGATATTCTCTTCCACTTAATTTTTTCTCATTTAGAACTTCTTTGCTGGAAATGGATTCCATCATTTTTAAAATAATGGCGTCTTCTTTCTTAGTATATTTGACAAAGGGGAAGGCAACCGTTTTATAGCCATGATTGGCTGCGAACTCACGCATGAACTCAATGTAGTCTTTTTCGTCATTAACTTCGATGCCTAAATAAAAATATTTCAGACCATCTGAAAGTCTAGCCATCTTTCTTGCTAAGGTATCAGGTTCACTAATGTAAACTTTCTTAAAAGCATCATTTTGAATCGTTAGAATAACGACAAGTCCAGCATTATTCTCTTTGAGAAACTTTAAATTCAAATTATTATGAGCGTATTCATAATTAATTTTTAAAAGGTTGCGATATCCAGTTTCATTTAATACATAAAGCGAAAATAACAAATTATCGAAATAAAAATCTTGCCCAATAATCGGTTTGATTGAATTTTTTTCACATTCCTGAACGAACGATGGAATTCCACTTAACGTTGCATAATCGGATAAGCCAAGCGAAAGATAACCGCTTTTCCTGGCGGCCTTAACATATTCATCGATTTTTAATCCAGATTTTTCAAAAGAGTAGCCTGAATAAACGTGGAGGAATGTAAAGGACATGCCTATATTGTATCAATTTAGATGTAATCTATAAAGAAAAAGGTCTCAATTTTTGAAACCTTTTTGTATGCACATTAACTCGTGCCTAATAAGAAATAAAAATAGTGGAGATTTGTTGATTATTTTTTCTCAAACATCTTATCGAGATCTGCTAATAAAAGTTTGAGTTCATCAAGATTTCTGAGTTTAAGACCGCTAGCTTGTGCGTGTCCTCCTCCATTATATTTTTCAGCAATATGGGAAATATCGATGCCGCCTGAACGGAGAGAAACTCTCCAATTTCCCTTCTTAACATCTTCGGTAACACTTAACCAAGCATTGATACCATCAAGATGAGCAAAGAGATTAACATTGTCTTTACCTCTGATTGCTGGAAGATTAAATCTTTTTAGCGTTGCGTCATCAAGAACATAATAAGCTACTCCATTAGGAGTAATTTGATAATGACGTAAAATATAACCAGTTACTTCTAAATCTTCTAATTTTTGATTGTACATTTCGGCGTAGATTTCAGAAATGCAAATGCCAACTTCGAGAAGTTTTTGGGCGATATAGAAGGTGTGAGGGGTTACTGAATCATAAAGGAATCTTCCTGAATCACCAACGATTGCCTTATACAAATAAGAAGCGCATTCTTTACCGATTTTATATTTCTTTGGAAGAGATAAAAAGATGTTCGCAAGTAGTTCACCTGCTGCAGACATCGATTCATCGACGATTGAGAGGTCTCCATAAGGTTCAACTTCGGGATGATGATCGATTTTAATTAAGTAGTCAGCTTTATTAACTCTTGCATCACATATCCTATCTAGATTGGATAAATCAAGAACAATCGCAAGAAATGGATGGTTAAACCATGTATCCTCAATGACCTCCATTTTTGGGAAACAGCGGCCAGTTAAAGTGACGTGATCATCGCCAACATAAACAACGGATTTAGATGGAAAATTGTCTTTGATAAAATGAACGAAAGCCATTTGACATCCTAAGGCATCATAGTCCGGATGGTCGTGTCTAAAAACAGCGATTCGATCATATTCTTTGATCTTTTTTACAATCGTTTCAAATTTATCTTCGTAAGTTTGATTTCTTTCTTCTAGTATATTCATCTTATTTTTTTTAAATAATAAGCGTAAGTATCGCGAGCAATCATCACTTCTTCATCGGTTGGAATAACGACGACTTTAATCTTAGAATTAGGTGTTGAAAGCAAAGCTTCTTTACCTCTAATAGTAGCATTTAATTTCTTATCAATTTCAATTCCTAAAGCTGGTGCGATTTCATCACAAATTTGTTCTCTAGTAATCGTGGAGTTTTCACCGATACCTGCTGAGAAGATGATTAAATCCGCTCCGCCGAGTCTCACATAATATTGACCGATAAAATCAGCGATTCTTCGAATGAATAAGCGATTCGCTATTAAAGCTTTCTTATTTCCTTCTTCGCAAGCTTTCAAAACATCTCTTGAATCGTTAGAAACTTGTGAGACACCTAAAAAACCAGATTGTTTATTGAAGATTTGATACATTTCTTCAACTGATTTCCCAGTGCATTTGCAAAGATAATTCATAACGGATGGATCAAGATCACCTGTACGAGTGCCCATCATGATTCCTCCTAATGGAGTTAACCCCATGGATGTTGCGACACATTTACCGTCCTTAACAGCGGTGATGGACGCTCCAGAGCCAATATGACAAACAATCATTCTTGGATGAGCGATTCCTTCGCAGTATTTAAGTCCGATTTGGGAAAGATATTTATGAGATGTACCATGAGCACCATATCTTCTACAATCATATTTTTCTGAATATTCATATGGAATTGGGAATAAATAATCTTCTTCCTTCATCGTTTGATGGAAAGCTGTATCAAAAACAGCAACATTTACAGAATCTGGAAGAATTTTTTTGAACGCTCTAAAACCAACTAAGTGTGCTTTATTATGAAGCGGTGCAAGTGGAATCAAAGATTCAATCTTGTCCTCGGTATCTTTATTAAACAATTCTGATTTAGAGAAATATTTACCACCTTGAACGATGCGGTGACCACAAGCAACAATTTCATCCATTGATTTGACTATGCCTTTATCAATGAGTGCTTTTACTAATAATTCAACAGCGGCTGCATGATCTAAAATTGGGAGGACAGTTTTCTCTTCTTGTCCATTCCATTTAATTCCAAAAATTGCATCTTCATGGCCGATGCGTTCTGCGTTTCCAGAACAGAGTACTTTTTCTTCAGGCATTTCATAAAGCTTGAATTTTAAGCTTGATGAACCTGCGTTAACTGCCATTACTTTTGCCATATAAAAACCTCTTTTCGCTCAAAATTATAGTAAAATTACATATCTTTTTCAATATAATTGAATAACTTAGTGTGTAACCGTTTTCATACATATAAGTGCGCTTACGCAGTAAAATTATGTTAAAATCAAAACCATTATGGCATACGGATTACTTTACGATTATTTAATGGGTCAATGTATTGACGCCTACACCTTTTTTGGTGCACACCTCGAAAAAAGAGGAAAAGTCAGCGGTTTCGTTTTTCGTTTGTACGCTCCATGTGCAAGCGATGTTTCGGTCATTGGTGACTGGAACAACTGGGACGTTACAAAAGATAAGATGACAAAAATTGATGACTCTGGAACTTGGGAAATTTTTATTCCTAATCTAGTGAATTATCAATCCTACAAATTCCACTTTAAAAACGCGAAAGGCAAGTATGTTGATAAAGCCGATCCTTTTGCTTTCTATAGTGAATTCCGTCCCGCTACATGTTCTAGACTTTTTGATTACACTGGTTTTGCTTGGCACGACAGTGCCTTCATGAAATCTCGTACGAGAAATTTTGATAAACCAATGTCCATTTACGAACTTCATTTAGGTTCTTGGAAAGGACAAGTCGAAGGTCGAAATCTATCTTACGAAGAAATCGCGGATTATTTAATTCCTTATGTCAGAGGTTTAGGTTATACCCATGTTGAATTAATGCCAATTGTCCAGCATCCATTCGATGGTAGTTGGGGCTATCAAGCAACCGGTTTTTACTCTGTAGATTCTCGTTATGGTAATCCGAAGCAATTGATGTCATTCGTCGATAGAATGCATCAAGCTGGTATTGGAGTCATTTTCGATTTCGCTCCAGTTCATTTTGCAGTCGATGAATTTGCTTTAGTTAATTTCGATGGTGATCATTTGTTCGAAAGTAAAGATATTAAACGCCGCTATTCTCCCTGGGGAAGTTGCTACTTTGATTTAGGAAAAGATCCGGTTCGTTCCTTCTTACTTTCGGCGATGAACTATTATACTACAATGTTTCACATTGATGGATTAAGAATAGATGCTGTTAGTAATATGCTATTCTACGATGGTAATAAGCAAAAAGGTGTTAACGATGGAGCGGTTGAATTCTTAAAAAGAATGAACGGTTTACTTCATGATAGACATCCTTCTTTAATGACTATTGCCGAAGATAGTAGTGATTTTTATGGGGTTACTAAGCCAACTAGTTATGGTGGAGTTGGCTTTGACTATAAATGGGATTTAGGCTGGATGAATGACACTCTTAAGTATTATTCACTCGACCCAATTTATAAAAAATATGATCACAATAAATTAACTTTTTCAATGGCTTATTATTATAATGAGAACTTCCTATTACCGTTCTCTCACGACGAAGTCGTCCATGGTAAAGGCACCCTTATAAATAAGATGTGGGGTTCTTATTATGAGAAATTCGCGTTACTAAGAAATCTATACACTTATCAAATGGGTCATCCTGGCAAGACTCTGTCTTTTATGGGTAATGAACTTGCCTCATTTGATGAATGGAATGAAAATAAATCACTTCCATGGAATTTGAAGACATATCCATCCCATGATTCGATTTCAAGATTAGTTCGTGATTTAAATCTCATCTATCAATATGAAAAGTGTCTTCACACAAATGAATATAATCCATCCAACTTTAGTTGGCTAATGGTTAATAACTCGAATGATTCGGTTTTCGCTTTTGAAAGATTTGATGATAAAAACCGTTTAGTCTTCGTCTTCAACATGACACCAAACTTCTATAATGATTACGAAATCGGCGTCAATATGGAAGGTGAATATGAAGAAATCTTCAATTCTGATAAAGACATCTACGGTGGAGCAAACCAATACAATGGTTTACCACTTAAAACCGAAGACTTTGGACCAGAAAATCGTCCATATAAAATTAGAATTAAACTCGCTTCGTTTGGAGCGATGATATTTAAATACAAAGGAAAGGGTAAAAAATAGTAATGTTTTCCTCAAAGAAAGAATTTATAAAAGAATACACAACTCGTTTATCTCAAAGATACGGTAATTCAGTTGATGATGCTCATCCAACCGAACTTTACGATGTCTTAGGAGAAATGGTTAGAGACTACGCTGGAAAATTTTGGCGAGAAACCAAAGATAACGTAGTTAAAAAAGAGAAAAAGATGCTAGTCTATTTCTCAATGGAATTCCTTATTGGTAGATTACTTACCAATAATATGCAAAATTTAGGCATTTATGATGTCGCAAGAGACGGCTTAAAAGAACTTGGAATCGATATCAATATGCTTGAAGATCAAGAAAGCGATGCCGGTTTAGGCAATGGTGGTTTAGGTCGATTAGCAGCTTGCTTCTTAGATTCAATCTCGTCTCTTGGTTATCCAGTTCAAGGTAACACAATTCGCTACGAATACGGATTCTTCCGTCAACTCATCCAAAAAGGACGTCAATTCGAAGTTCCAGATCAATGGTTAACTAATGGTTTTGTTTTTGAAACGAGAAAATCTAAACACTCCGTCGAAATCGAATTCGGTGGCTCAAGTGAGTCTTATATTAAAGAAGATGGAAGTTTCGGTCTTAAGACCGTTAACGCAGTTCACGTTAAAGCCGTTCCTTATGATGTTTCGATTGTCGGTTTTAAAAATGGTGTTTGTAACACCTTACGACTTTGGAGTGCAGAACCGAGTGAAGAAAACCTTCCTAAAGGTGTTCCTTTTGAAGAATATCTTTCAACTTTAAAAGAATTATCACACGGCTTATATCCTGATGATTCCACTGAAAAAGGCCGCATTTTACGATTAAGACAACAATATTTCCTTGTTAGCAGTGGTCTTCAATCAATTTTAAGAGGTCACTATAAACGTTACAAAACTCTTTTAAATCTAGATAAATATTATGTCTTCCAACTCAATGACACTCATCCAATCTTAGCAATTCCTGAATTAATGAGGCTTATGATGGATGTTTATGGTTATGGTTGGGATGAGTCCTGGAATGTTGTGAATAAATGTATTGCTTACACCAATCACACCATCATGGCGGAAGCTTTAGAAAAATGGCCAGTGGACTTTGTCCAAAGAGTTTGTCCGCGTTGTTACATGATTATTGAAGAAATCAATCGCCGCTCCAATCAATATCTTTCTCAAAAAGGTGTTGATGATGCCACAAGATTTGCCACTCAAATCATCAAAGACAATCTCATTCACATGACCAATCTCGCTATCTTTGCATCATTCTCGGTCAACGGCGTTGCTAAACTTCATACCGATATTTTGAAAAATGAGACTTTTAAAGATTTTTATTCTTTATTCCCAGAGAAATTCAATAACAAAACCAATGGTGTAACTCAACGAAGATGGCTAATGTATTCTAATCCTAAATTATCCGATTTAATCGATTCAAAAATCGGTGAAGGTTGGAAAACAAACATGGAAAATGAATTAATTAAATTCAAACCATATGCCAACGACAAAAAAGTGAAAGATAAATTCCTTGCTATCAAACACGATAACAAAGTTGCTTTAGCAAAATATATTAAAGAAAAGATGAACATCGACGTTGATGTCGATTCAATTTTTGATGTTCAAGTCAAGAGACTTCATGCTTATAAACGTCAATTAATGAACATCTTCCATGTCATTTATTTGTATAACCGCATCAAGAGCGATCCTAATTTCAAAATGTATCCAAGAACCTTCATTTTTGGTGCAAAAGCCGCTCCAAGTTATGTTTATGCTAAGAAGATTATTCAATTAATTATTTCCGTCGCGGATGTTGTTAATAACGATCCACAAGTTAATAAATTCATCAAAGTTATCTTTATGGAAAACTATGGTGTTTCTCTTGCTGAAAAGATTATTCCAGCTGCCGATGTTAGCGAACAAATCTCAACAGCTTCAAAAGAAGCTAGTGGTACATCTAACATGAAATTCATGATGAACGGCGCGATCACTTTAGGAACACTTGATGGTGCTAACGTTGAAATTAGAGATTTCGTTGGTGATGATAACTGTGTCATCTTTGGTTTAACTAGTGAACAAGTATTAAATTATTACGCTCATGGTGGTTATTCAGCCTGGGATGAATATTACAATAATCCAATCGCTCATGAAATCATGGATTCACTTCGAAATGGACCATGGGTCACAAAACCAGACAAATTCAATTTAATCTTTGATGAAATCATGAATAACAACGACTGTTATTTTATTCTCAAGGATTTACCTGCATATATCGAAGCTCAACGCAAGATTGAAAAACTCTATCTTGATAGAGATAAGTGGGCTGAGATGTGCTTAATTAATATCGCTAGCAGTGGATTCTTCTCTAGCGATAGAACTATTAATGATTATGTCAAAGATATTTGGCATTTAGACAAAATTAAATAATGATTAATTTAAAAGAGCTTTATTCTTTACAAGCATCTTTAGATGCTGAAATTGCTACAAATCATGGTGTTTCATACGAAACAACTTTTGAAAAACGCCTTTTAGCACTCATCGTGGAAATCGGCGAACTTGCCAATGAAACTCGATGCTTTAAATATTGGTCAAATAAAGGACCTTCTCCAAAAGAAGTGGTGATGGATGAATTTGCAGATGGCATTCATTTTCTGCTTTCTTTAGGAATTCCTTTAAAAGCTAATAAATTTGAATATGAGATAAAGAAAAGCGATTTATCGTTAACTCATCAAATCTTAGAAGTTTATAAAGCTGCTACAGCATTAGTGGATCATTATGATTTGACTCATTATGAAGATACTTTCCAAAAATACCTAAATTTATCTGCTTCAATTGGAATGAGCGAAGAAGAAATCATTAGTTATTACAAAGCAAAATTAAAAGTTAATCACACTCGCCAAGAGACCAACTACTAAAAAAGAAATGCGCCAAGCGCATTTTCTTTATAACAATTTATCTATTTCTTTTTCGGAATATACTTCTATTCCGTGTTCTTTTAATATTCTAGCGGTGACACCCATTCCAGCGATTAAGCGATTCATAAAGTGACCATTGTAAATCATATGTGTTCCGCAAGATGGAGAATTTTCTTTTAAAACTGCTTTGCTAATTCCAAGATATTTACAAAGCATTAAAGCTTTATTCGCGCCACTTTCGAATTCTCTAGTGACGTTTTTGCCTCTACTTGAAATAACTTGCGAACCTTTAATTTCACTTGGATCACGTGGAATTTTTAGACCACCTTCAACTTCAGGACAAAATGGAACGAGTTCATATTTCTCGAGTAATTTTTCAATATCGGGACAATATTTGCTTTTTCCTTCGTAATTTGTCTTTTCACCGACAAGACAGGCACTAATTAAAATCTTCTGCATGAAATCATTCTATCAAATTACTAATAATTCTCAATAAATTATAGTAAAATTTATGACATGAAAGTTGAAGAATTGATCTTTGAAAGAAACGGTACAAATTACAAAGTAATAATTACTTATAAGTACCAAAGGAATGTTTATTTTCGTTATAGAGATGATGCCTTTCTTGTTTCGGCTCCTTATCGCACTCCAGAAAAAATAATCATGTCTGGCATTAATAAATACTTTGATAAGCTCATAAAACAAAATTCAAAAAGCGTTCATTATTCATTCGAAAAAGACCATATATTTTTACTTGGGGAAGAAATATCAATTTCCTCATTGAATATTAAAAACGAGGAGGAATTGCGGCTATTTTTAGAAAAAATCGCCTTAAAAACTCTTACCGAAGAAGTACGCAAATATGAGGGAATTATGGGAATAGAAAAACCCTACAAAATCCGCGTAAAAGAAACATACAGACAATACGGTTCCAATTCAAAAAGAACACATTCGCTTTCTTTTCAAATCTCATTAATTCATTATTCTTTAGATATAATTGATGCAGTAGTGGTGCATGAACTCGCTCATGATTTTGAACGCAATCACCAAAAAGCATTTTACAATGTTGTTTACAACTTTTGCCCAAATTACAAGGAATTACACAGAAAACTGAAAAGAGGGATTCATAAATGATTAAAGAAATTAGATCTCGCCAAAACGAGCTTGTTAAAGAAGTTGCTAAATTAAGTGACCCTAAGGCAAGAAAACAACAAAAACTTTTTAAAGTTGAAGGATTTCATATGCTCGAAATGGCTAAGGAAGCCAATCTTATTCATTCAGTTTTTACTTTAAAAGAAATCAAAGATTTAGAATCAAAAATCCCTCAATATTTGGTTAGTGAAGAAGTGTTAGAAAAGCTATCGTCTACAAAGACTCCTCAAGGCGTCGTTTGCATCTGCCATCTTTTAAACGAAAAACCTATTAAATCAGATAAAGTTTTATATCTTGATGATGTCTCAGATCCTGGCAATTTAGGAACGATACTTAGAACAGCTTTAGCCTTTGGCTACGATGATGTAATTTTATCAAAAAACTGCTGTTCAATTTATAACGAAAAAACTCTTCAAGCATCACAAGGTGCAATTTTTAAACTTAATATTGTTGCTGATTTAGATTTATCGAAGCTAAAAGCAGATAATTATCAAATATTAGCTACCGAAATCAAAGGTTCAATATCTCTAGAGGAAGCATCTAAACCAGAAAAATTAGTTTTGGTTCTTGGAAATGAAGCGCATGGAGTAAGCGAGGTAATTTTGAAACTTGCCGATAAAAGAATTAGAATCGATATTAAAAATATCGACTCATTAAATGTTGCTATTGCAGGTGCGATAGCGATGTTCAAATTTAAATAAAGTAAATTTTACTTTTTCAATATCGAAAATCTTTTTAAACAAACCTTTATAACTTGCTTCTAATAGAAGGTCTCGCTAAAATATTAAAAAAGAAAGCTGGAATAATTTATGAAGAAAACAAAAATTGCCGCAATTCTATTGGCCGCCACAACGCTTGCTTTAAGTAGTTGTACGATTGGTGGTTCTAAAAGTAGCGGTAAAAAGAAAAAATCAAGCTCTGGTAGTGTAACTACTGCAATCTCCGGAAGTGAAGGAAGTAGCAACTCTAGTGGGCAACCTATTGTTGTTGTTTTGCAATCTATTAATATTAGTCCTGGTGCGCAAACCACATATTATGTTGGTGATACTTTTGTTAAACCTAGCGTCAGTGCTACTTATTCGGATGGAAGCGTTAAAGATGTTACAAATTCTGCAACATTCACTGGATATAACTTATCTAATACTGGCACTCAAACCGTCACTGTAAGTTATAGCGAAGATGGAGTCACCAAAACTACTTCTTACACAATTACTGTTAAAGCACTTGCGTGGGATTCAACTGTTGCAGCTACTATGTCATCCCACCTCGATGGAGTCGTTCTTCCATTTGCCAAAGGCACATGGGAATGGGATGATTTTGAATCTAGCACTGAACTATATGGTTTATGCAACGATTCAACAACAAGCGCTGTAACTGCTATTTATCAAGCGGCTACCGATTGGGAATATTTGGGTGTCGATAGTTATGGCGATCCATTATTTGCTAAGACAACTCAAAGCAAAGGTACTGTTACAGTTAATATCTATGAGAACAGTTATTACAAAGTAATTGTTTATGCATCCTTTGCTCCAAAGCAAGAAAGAACAACCGATACCGATTGGCCCGAAGAATATAAAGAAATCATGCATTATGTTCTCGGCGGAACCGAAGAATTACCGTTCTATCAATTCGGTGAAAATTATGAAATCGCAAGTTATGGTTTACTCTATCTTGAATTCTACGATTCATTTAACCAAGATTTGACTACAGAATATTGCGCTGTTGTTGAAGGAGCTGGTTATGAACATTTAAGAGATGATGAATATGGCGATCCAGTTTATGGAAAGTCCACTTCCGAAGGAACGATCGAACTCAACATTTATTATTATGATGAATATGGAAACTGTGTCGATGTTAGCTTTATTCCAAATAAAGAGACATCTGCAATGTGGCCTTCTTTCCAAGAATTAACTGATTTCGAAGAAGCAGTTGGATTTGAAGTCCCACACTTTGAAGCTGAATCATATACTTATTATTCAAGATATGGAAATATCTTCATTGAAACTGAAACTACTGAAAATTTAGCAACTGCTTATTCTCAAGCCGCTGAAGCTCTCGGACATATTCACACACCATCAACTTCATTTGAAGGCGATGTTGTTGGTGGAACGCTCACTGATTGGGAAGAAACATTCTCTCTTGAATATGGTGTTTTATCTCACGAAGAGGAAGGTGCGACCGAAGAAGATGATCCAGTAGAAGTCATCGATGGTTTCCTACTTCAATTTGGTCTTACCGAACCAGAATCAACATTTGTTGAAACATGGCCAGAAGAACAAATCAGCAAATATTTAGCTGGATTTGAAATCGAAGATGTTACTCTTCCAGTTTTGGATGATCCTCTTTCTAAGAAATTCAAAGTTGCTGTTCTATTATATGAAGATGTTCTAGCGGAATATCTTGAATTATATGCACCATATATTGAAATCGGTTGGATTGATTTAGCTACAGTCGAAGCTTGGGCTGCTGAAGATTCTGGCTTCTTCATTACCTCTTACGATAAAGAAGGTACAGGTGCAGCAACCTATAACGCTAAATTTGATTCAAGTTGGGAAAATGTCACTCAAGAAAGCGACACCTCAACAAGTTGGTCTAAGAACGGTGTTACCGTTGTCGTTTTACAAGGCGGATATTACACTCAAGTTCAAATCGTTGAACCAGCATCTGCACCAAGTGACCCAATTACAATTGAAACCACGATCGAAGCTTATGCAACTGCTAATAGCTGGTCAAATGGTGTTAAATACTCGACCGCTAAACTTGATGAAGTTATTACTGCAACAGCCTCTGACGGAACTAATAATGGTAAATACTATACTAGTGACCAAACTTGGAGACTTTATGGAAGTGAAAGTGGAACATTAACTCTCAGCGCTGAAGCTGGATATTCAATTCAATCTGTCACTATTGTGTTCACTCTTAAAGATAGTGGTAAATTACTCTTTGGCGGAGCAGAAGTTACAAGTGGAACCGCTGTTGAAGTTAATGATTTATCTGCCGTGTTCAGCGTTGGTGGAGAAAGCAAAGGCAAAGTATTTGTTAAATCCATTTCAGTCACATACGTCGCTGAATAATAAATAAATTTATTAAAGGGACCGAGAAATCGGTCTCTTTTCTATTGTTTTTCGTTATAAATAAAATATTTATCTTAGCTAACAAATGCGCTATAATATGTAATGCGTTGACGAGAAGTAGTAGCTCCAGTCACATCTATAAATAGGGAATGTGGAATAGTGGAACCCACAAGTTATAGTTGGGAGTGAATTCACCTCTGAGCATGTTAAGAAATTAACCGTTAGTCGCGTTAAGACTTAGAGCAACAATAATAAAGTTGAAGAAGGATGGCACCACGGGGAAACTCGTTCCTAGTGTGTCATTTTATTTTATAAAAAGGAGAAAAATATGTCCGAAATATTCTCAAAAGTAAGCCAAGTAAAAGAAAAGATTATTTCTGAAATGTCTTCAATTAAAGATGAGTCTTCATTGAAGGAGTTCCAAGAGAAACATCTTTCAAAGAAATCCGAATTATCCCAACTCATGTCAGAAATCAAAAATCTCGCTAACGAGGAAAAGGCTAAATTTGGTCAAGCGATGAATGATGCTAGAAGCGCTGTTAACGAAGCCTTCCAGAAGAAAGCTCAAGAAATTAACGATGCTTTAATTGCTAGAAAACTCGCTAAAGAAACTATTGATATAACTCTTCCTGGTTTTAACTACAAAATGGGTGGAATCAATCCATTCTATTTAGTGCAAGATGAAATTATTGATACATTTGTATCAATGGGTTATGAAGTTAAAGAAGGACCTGATGTTGAATCAGATTATTATAACTTCGAAAGAATGAATATTCCTGCTAACCATCCTGCTAGAGAGATGCAAGATTCTTTCTATATTAATCCAACAACCCTTTTACGTACGCATACATCCCCAGAACAAGCTAGAGCAATGGATGAAAAAGAAGGTAAGCCATTAATGATGATTTGCCCAGGAAAATGCTTTAGAAGAGATGATGACGATGTAACTCATTCTCATCAATTTGGACAAGTTGAAGGTTTGGTCGTTGGTAAAGGCATCACCCTTGCTAACCTCAAAGGAACTTTAGAATTATTTATTCGCAAAATGTTTGGTGAAAAACGCCAAGTTAGATTCCGTGGATCGTATTTCCCATTCACTGAACCTTCGGTTGAAGTTGATGTTACCTGTATGAACTGTGGTGGCAAAGGCTGCTCAACCTGTAAAGGAACAGGCTTTATTGAAATCTTAGGTGCTGGCATGGTTCATCCTAATGTCCTTAAGATGGCCGGCTATGACCCAGAAATTTATAGCGGATTTGCTTTTGGCGTTGGCATCGAACGTGTCGCAATGCTTAGATACGGAATCGATGATATCCGTAAAATATATCAAGGTGATGTTCGATTTATCGAACAATTCACTCGCAAATAAGGAGGGATAAACAATGAAAGTCTCACTTAATTTATTAAAGAAATTCGCTGATTTAGATGGTTTAACTCCTGAAGAAATCGCTCATAGATTTACTTTCGCTGGTGTGGAAGTAGAATCGATTGAACATATCGCCTTTGGTTCCAAATTGGTCGTTGGTGAAGTTATTCACTGCGAAAATATGGAAAATAGTGATCATCTCCACGTTACTAAAGTAAATTGTGGACCTGAGTATGGAACACTCGATATCGTTTGTGGTGCCCCTAACTGTCGTAAAGGTTTAAAAGTTATCGTTGCTCTCGATGGTTGCGTTCTTCCTGGAGGAACAATTAAAAAAGGTCAAATTAGAGGCCATGAATCAAATGGCATGCTTTGCTCACTTCTTGAACTTGGCGTGGATTCTAAATACCTCAAAGAAGAGCAAACTAAAGGCATCGAAGAATTGCCTCCTAATTTTGATGTTGGTTCGACAAATGTTTTAGAATTTCTCGGTCTAGATGACGTTGTTTTGGATTTAAAATTGCTTGCAAATCGTTCAGATTTATATTCAATTCTCAACGTTGCTAAAGAAATTAAAACTTTATTCTCAAAGGAAACAAAGATTCCTGAAGTTAAAGTAAAAGAGAATTTGAAGGCTAGTTTCCCAGTTGATTCAAAAACTGAAAAATGTCCGCAATTCTCTGCTAGAGTCGTTAAAGGTATCGTTACCAAAGAATCTCCTTCTTGGTTAAAAGAAGCCCTTCGTTCCTCTGGCATTAGATCGATTAATAATATCGTTGATATCGGTAACTATGTCATGCTTTTAACTGGTCAACCATTACATATGTATGACCTCGATAAACTTCCTAATAAGGAACTTGTTGTCCGCGATGATATCGAAGGCGATTTCGTTGCTTTAGATGAAAAGACTTATAAACTTCAAAAAGATGATATTTGTATTACTTCTAGTGGCAAAGTTATGTGCCTAGGTGGAGTGATGGGATCTTTAGAATGTGCGGTCGATGAAAAGACTAAGAACATTGTTATTGAAGCCGCTAACTTTGATTACGCTTCAATTCGTAGAACTTCAATTAGACTCAATCTTTCAAGTGATTCATCACAACGCTTTGTAAAAGGCATCAATCCTAACCAATATAACTATGTTATGGACTTGACAGCTGATTTATTGCTTTCACTTGCAGAAGCAAAAGAAATCGCTGAAGTTGATACTTATTTGAAAGAAGAATTTAAACCAACAAAAATTACTTCTTCGTTTGAATATATTAACGCTAGACTCGGCACCTCGTTTTCCAAAGAAGAAATCCTTGGTGCTTTAGCCTCTGCCGACATTAAAGTTGAGGAAAAAGGTGAAAAGTTTGCTGCTATTATTCCAGATCGCAGAATCGATATCACTGGAGAAGCTGATTTAAGCGAAGAAGTGATTAGAATTTTAGGTTTTGAAAACATCGAAGCAAAACTTCCAGTTACCGAATTATTTGTTGGTCATCTTGAACCAAATCTTGAAAAGAAACGCATCGTAAGAAGCTATCTTAGAGGAATTGGTTTAGATGAAGTTCTTAACTACTCTTTGATGAGAGAAAGCGAAATTAGCGATTTTAGAATCCTTAATAAAGACGAAGCATATCGCGTTTTGAACCCTCTCACTGACGAACACGAATATGTTAGAACAAATCTATTACCAAGTTTAATGAACACTCTTGTTTATAACAAGAATCATTCCAATGATAATGTCGCAATCTTTGAAGTTAGTGACATCTATTCTAAAGAAAATAAAAAGCATATTCATCTAGGAATAGCTTTAGTCGGAAATGACTTAAGAAGATTCGCTATTAAAGGCGAAACGTATAGTTATTATCACCTCAAAGGAGTAGTGGATTCTCTACTTGCCTTATTTAATATCGACGAGAAAAGAACTGTTCTTGCTAGATGTAGTGAACAAGAATTCCATCCAGGAAAATCCGCTACATTAAAGATTGATGGTAAACTAGCTGCTATATTTGGTGAACTTCATCCTAACACCTTAAAAAGGTATCATCTCGACAAAGAAAATGTTGTCGTTCTCGAGATGGATTTAGGGGTGTTATTTGACACCAAAACAAGTCTTAAAAAGATGGAACAAATCTCTCGCTATCAAAGTGTAAAACGTGACTTTGCATTTATCTTTGAAGACAAAGTTACTTCTAAAGAAGTACTAAGCGAAGTTCGCAAGATCAATCGCGACCTAATTAAAGAAGTTGAAGTCTTTGATGTTTATAAAGGCGAACACGTTAAAGAAGGTCATTATTCATTAGCGTTCTCCGTCTATTTAAATAGCAACGAAAAGACCTTATCGGATAAGGAAATTTCTGACATCGAAGAGCAGATTATTAAAGCTGTTGAACTTAAATTTGGAGCAGAACTTAGAAAATAATGAAAATTGAAGTTTCCAAATTGTCTTATACGAAGGAAACAACTCTGGCTGAAGAGATTCTTTTCGACAAAGAAAAATTCCCACCATGCCTTCCTTTAATCGAAGTTAAAAA
This sequence comes from Bacilli bacterium, assembly GCA_045615665.1. Classification (GTDB taxonomy): domain Bacteria; phylum Bacillota_I; class Bacilli_A; order RFN20; family CAG-826; genus Fiminaster. The sequence continues at coordinate 21,262 of JAZLFJ010000026.1, read as the reverse complement.
AGCAGTGGTGAATGCAAAGATTAGAAGATACGAAGAATTTATCTATGTATCAGTAAATATCAAAGCGGATGTCATCCTTCAATGCTCATATACTTTAAAACCATTTGAAACAACAATTAACACCGTTGAAGAAATGCATTTCGCTAGTGGAGCGAATGAAGACGATGAGGACATCACAATATATAAAGGTAATTCTATTGAATTAGATAAATATATTTATGATGCGATTTCTGCTTCTATTCCTCCATCACCAAAAGCTCCTGGAGCGAAACTTCCAAAAGGCGGAAAAGATTATCGAGTTATTAGTTTTGATGACTTTGAAAAAGAGAAAGAAGAAAAAGTCGATCCTCGCTTTGCGAAACTTGATGAATTAGAATTTGACGATTAATTGCTCCTTTTACATAGTAAAGCGCCGATAAATGCGGTGCTTTTCTTTAAACATTGTTAATTTTTTAAAATTAGTTATTTACAAAAATGAGGCGATTTCACTATAATTGAAATATAAAGTGGGAGAAAGTGGTAAAAATGTTTTTTGGCTCATTCCTTCATTCACTCGATGATAAGAATCGCCTTTTGATTCCTAGTCGACTTAGAGGTCAACTTGGAAGCAAACTTTTCATTATGAAAGGTTATGAAGGTTCATTATCAATTTACCCAGATGAACAATTCCAAAAATATTTAGCCAAATTAGAAACTCTACCTTATGAGTCGAAACTCTCACGAGATATCGAGCGTATTGCTTTAAGCAGTGTCTACGAACTCGAAATCGATAAAGTAAATCGAATTCAAATTCCAACTGCTCTCATCAATAAGTATGCAATTTCCAAAGAAGTTGTTGTGGTGGGGGTTTTAGATCATATCGAAGTTTGGTCCAAAGACAAATGGGAAGAATATTTAAAGAAAAACGAAGGCGAATTCGAAGAAAAATCCGAAGAGTTACTTAAAAATGTCTAATCACACTTCAGTTCTCTTAAACGAAGCGATTGATTCGCTCAATATTAAACCAGATGGTATCTATGTCGACTTAACTTTGGGTAGAGGTGGACATAGTAAAGAAATTTTAAGAAGATTGCCTTGTGGAAGATTGTTTGCTTTCGATAAAGATGAAGAAGCAATAAAAGAATCAACCGCAAATCTCAAAGATTTCGATAATATAACCATAATTCGCGATGATTTTAAAAATTTTAAAAGCAATCTAGAATCTTTAGGAATCACAAAGGTTGACGGTATCTTGATGGACCTTGGTGTGTCTTCTCCTCAATTTGATGATGCTGATCGTGGCTTTTCTTATAAAGAAGACGCTCGATTAGACATGAGAATGGATCAAAGACAAACTCTTGATGCTTATAAGATTGTCAATACTTATTCCATCGAGGATTTGATAAGGATTTTTAGAGAATATGGTGAAGATAAATTCTCCTATCCAATTGCCAAACGCATTGTTAAAGAAAGAGAAAAAGCGTCAATTGAAACCACAGGCCAACTTGTCGATATTATCAAAGCGAGTAAGCCTCAAAAAGAACTATTAAAAAAAGGCCATCCAGCAAAGCAAATCTTCCAAGCTCTTAGAATCGAAGTTAATGATGAACTTGGAGCGCTTAAGATTGCTATTAGAGATGCCCTTGAGATGTTAAATGTTGGTGGAAGAGTAGTGGTCATCACCTTCCATTCATTAGAAGATAGAATCGTTAAAAACGCCTTCAACGAAGTCGCAAAAATTGAAGGAAATAGACATCTGGTCTTTGCGTTACCAAAAGAGGAAGATCAACCAAAATATCATCTTGTTAATAACAAAGTTATTACAGCAAGTGAAATTGAAGTTGAGAATAATCCGAGAAGCAAATCAGCCAAACTAAGAGCGATAGAAAGGAACAGGTTATGAAAGACAAACTGACAAAACATAATTTGCCAAAGTCTTATTTCATCCGTAAAAAGATCATGATTGTCAGCTTGATCATTTTTGGGTTGACCGCATCAATCGCATTACCTGTAGGAATAACTATCTATTATCAAAATCACATCGCTCGAGTTCAAAAATAAAATCAACAGAGTTGAGAAAAATAAAAACATTTGGAATATTAATTGCTGATATATATAATATATTGGGACTAAATATATGGAAAAGCGTCTAGCAGTCATTGAAATTACTAACCGTGAAGTGAGGTTGATTATTGGTGATGTCGTTAACGACAAACCGGTAATTTTATATCAAACATCTCGTCCAATTCCCGGACTTATTTCACGTAGTGAGATTATCGATGATGCAACCCTTACTCAAATCATTTCATCTTTAGCTAATATCGAAGATCCAAAGATTAGAATGAGGCTTCATATCACTGACGCTACCATTATCCTTCCTGCCAGTGGATTAGCAGTGTTTGGAGCAGATAAAACAACTAATGTTGTTTCTCCTACTTCAATTATTCAAACAATTGATATTCAAAACGTTATTTCTTTAATTGAGAAAGAAGCTATTCCTGGTGGAAACGCAATCGTTGATATCATTCCTGATTGCTTTATCACTGAAACCCAGAAATTTGCTGAACCTCCTGTTGGTAAAAAATCTAATTTTCTTAGATTAAGAGCAAAGGTTCATACATTGCCAACTCGCGTTATCGAACAATATAAAAATGCTATTGAAAGAGCGGGCATCAGAGCAAAACGCATTTTCGTTGCTCCTTATGGAATAATTGAACTTGCTAAACAAATGAACGAATTCCCAAAAGATTATTTCTTGGTCGATATGGGTGCGGAAACTACGACAATTTCTTTGGTCGGCAATCAATCTTTATTCGCGTCAACTTCATTCACGTTAGGTGGAGATGATCTTGTAACCTTTACTGCTCAAGAAATGCAAATTAGCAACGACGAAGCTCGTGAAATCATCGAACTTTATGGAATAAATGATCGTGAATTATCATTCAAACCAACAATTGCTAGAGCAACCATTAATGATGTTCCTGTGAAATATTCCCTTGATGATTTGAATAGAATCATCGTTGATTTCTTTAAAGATTTTTATTTCAAACAATTCGATGTTGTTTTGAAACAAATTACTGATGCTTATTCCAAAGAGAATTTAAGTGTTTTACCAATCGTATTCACTGGTGGATTTTCTTCATTGCACGGTTTTGATAAACTCGCAAAAGAAAAATTTGCTAACAATCAATCGATCCATTATTTGACTCCTAACGCTATTGGAGTTAGAAGCCCATCATTCTCAGCACTCGTTGGAGCGCTTATCGCATCAAGCAAATATAAAGGCACTTTATCTGACCAAAGAGCTAGAGTAGCTCAAGTCGATAGAGTTGAAACAAAACAAGAATAAAACTTGGAGGTAGAAAAATGAATAATGAAGAATTAGACAACTATGAAGCAGTAGCTCGTATCGTCGTCATCGGTGTCGGTGGTGCTGGCAACAACGCTGTTAATCGTATGATTGATGAAAATATTTCATCAGTTGAATTTTTTGTCGCAAATACTGATCGCCAAGCTTTATCTAGATCAAAAGCGCCAAATCGTCTCGTCCTCGGTGAAGAAATCACTAATGGCTTAGGTTCTGGTGGTGAACCAGAAGTTGGTAAAGCTGCTGCTGAAGCAAGCACTGACCAAATTAGAGATATTGTTAGAGGCGCTAATCTTGTTTTTATCGCGGCAGGTATGGGTGGAGGCACTGGTACAGGTGCTGCGCCCGTTATCGCTCAAATCGCTCGTGAAGAAGGTGCTTTAACTGTTGCAATCGTTACTCGTCCATTTACCTTCGAAGGAAAGAAGAGAATCGCTAATTCAGTTGAAGGTTTAAACAATTTAAAAGCAGCTGTCGATGCTATTATTATCGTTTCAAACGATAAATTGCTCATGGTCAGCGGAACCCAACCAATCAACGAAGCATTTGCCGAATCCGACCGCGTTTTAGCTCAATCAGTTAAAACTGTCACTGATTTAATTTTACGTCCTGCTTTTATTAACTTAGATTTTGCTGACGTTAAAAATACCTTAAAAGATTCAGGAATATCTTTAATTGGATTTGGTATGGGCCAAGGTCCAAACCGCGCTCAAGATGCTGCTCAAAATGCGATTTCTTCGCCTTTACTTGAAGCATCGATTAATGGTGCACGTCGCGCAATATGCGCAGTTACATGCGGTCGTGAAGTTTCATTATATGAAGCTCAAGAAACCGTCAACCGCATCATTGAAGCGGCTGGACAAAATGTCGATATTAAATTTGGCGTTTCAATCAACGATGAATTAACAGATCAAATCCTTGTTTCTGTTATCGCTAGTGATTTCACTGAAGACTTTGATTTCACCCATGTTCCAACTTATGAACCAAGCGAAATTAAACCAGCTGAAAACACTAATAGCGATCCACTTGATGGATCCAACTTCAACAGTGAAGAAAAACTTGAGGAAGAAAAAGATGACTTCCTTCCAAATTTCTTAAGTGGTGAAGATTTAGATTAATTTATTAAAACTAATAGACACGGTAATTAGATAAACATTCATTAGCGAGCTAACGATGGTGGAAGGTTAGCGTCTGTCCTAATTATTATCCCTATTATTGAAGCAAGCTGAACTAAAAGTAAGCAAGCCGTATATCTGCGTTAAAGATCTCGAGCGCTATAACTATGTTATAGAATTAAGGTGGTACCGCGCTAATAGCGTCCTTAAATTGGGCGCTTTTTATATGGAAAAGAGGTAAACAAATGGAACTTAAAAGCACATTATTAATGCCCAAGACAAACTTCGAAATGAGAGGAAATCTTAATCAAAAAGAACCTGTCTTAGTGAAGAAGTGGCAAGATGAAAAACTCTACGAAGAACTTTTGAAAGTTCATAAAGATGATAAGCCATTCGCTTTTCACGATGGTCCTCCATATGCTAACGGTGATATTCACTGCGGCCATATGCTAAATAGAATCCTTAAAGATTTCATCGTTCGCACCAAGAGCATGGAAGGACATTATGTTCCATTTATATTTGGTTTTGATACGCATGGTTTACCAATCGAAAATCAAGTCATTAAAGGTGGAGTTAATCGTAAAACTACTCCTACCAGCGAATTTAGACAAAAATGTCGTGAATATGCCTTAAAACAAGTCGCTCATCAAAAAGAACAAATTGTTCGTCTTGGTGTTTTAGGTGATTATGATAATGCTTATCTCACATTACAAAATAGTTTCGAAGCTAACCAAATCAGCGTATTTGCTAAGATGGCTCTTAGAGGCTTAATCTACAAAGGACTTAAGCCAGTTTATTGGAGCTGGTCTAGTGAATCTGCTTTAGCAGAAGCTGAGATCGAATATAAAGATGTTAAAAGCTATGCCATCTATGTTGCTTTCGATATCATCGATGGAAAAGGAGTTGTGCCTAATGGCTCAAAAGCGGTTATTTGGACAACAACTCCATGGACTCTTCCTGCTAACTTAGCTATCTCGGTTCATCCTCGTTTCGTCTATGGTTTATATCACACCGAAAAAGGAGACTTAATTCTCCTTGAAGAATTCGGTGAACGTCTTAAAGAAGAACTTGGCTTAAAAACTTTTGAATTAATCAAAACATTTAAAGGTCAAGATCTTGAATTTGTTAAAGCCAAACATCCATTTTATGACCGTGAATCCATTCTCATTGTCGGTGAACACGTTACAAATGAATCTGGTACCGGCTTAGTCCATACCGCTCCTGGACATGGTGTCGATGACTTTACAGTGTGTGCTAAATACGATATCAAACCTTATTGCCCAGTAGATTCAAATGGTCGTCTAACTAGTGATGCTGGTGAACAACTTGCAGGACTCTTCTATGAAGACGCTAATAAAGTTGTTTTAGACATCATTACAAATAATGGTTCGCTTCTTAAATGCGATGAAATCGTTCACTCTTATCCTCACGATTGGAGAACAGGTAAACCTTTAATCTTTAGAGCAACACCACAATGGTTCTGTTCAATTGCTAAGATTAAAGACGAACTTCTAAAAGAAGTTGATAAAGTAAAATGGGTTCCTTCCTGGGGCAAAGAAAGAATGTCCAACATGATCAAAGATCGCACCGACTGGTGTATCTCTAGGCAACGTATTTGGGGTGTCCCAATTCCAATAATCTATAACGAAGATGATTCTCCAATTATTGAAAAAGTTGTCTTTGATAATATTGAAAAAATCTTTAGAGAACATGGTTCAGATATTTGGTATGAAAAAGACGCTAAATATTTCCTGCCTGAAGGATATAAAAATCCTGCTTCTCCTAATGGAGAATTCACTAAAGAAAAAGATATCATGGATGTCTGGTTTGACTCCGGTTCATCATTTGATGAAGTTTTAATCAATCGTCAAAAGATGTTCCCAAGCGAACTTTATTTAGAAGGTAGCGACCAATATCGTGGTTGGTTTAACTCCTCTTTAACAGTTTCAACTGCAATTCATGATCAGGCACCTTATAAATCAGTTGTTTCCCATGGCTGGGTTTTAGATGAAAAAGGTGAACAAATGCATAAATCCAAAGGAAATGGTGTCGACCCACTTAAGATGTGTAACATCTTCGGTGCTGATATCCTTCGTTTATGGGTTTCAACAGTTAATTATCAACAAGATGTTCGAATCTCTGAGAATTTGCTTCGTCAAGTAGCCGAGCAATATCGTAAGATTCGCAATACCTTTAAATTCTTATTAGGAAATCTTTCTGATTTTGATCCTAAGAAAGATAAAGTCAATAAATTTGAAGCGGTTGATAAATTTATCTTAGCATCTCTTGGAGATGTTAAGAATACAGTTATCGATTCGTTTGATAAATATGATTTCATGGTTGGAATGTCAAAAATTATGACATTTATGTCTACTGATTTATCTAGCTTTTATCTTGATATCGCAAAAGATGTCTTATATTGTTCGGGACAAAACTCACTTCGAAGAAGACAAATGCAAAGCGTCATCTATGAGGTTAGTTCAACTTTATTTAGATTATTAACCCCAATTCTCCCATTTACAATGGAAGAAGTTCACGTCAATATGCCAGATTATAACCTCAAATCCGCGCAGCTTTTAGCTTATCCAACTAAATCAAATGAATATGCTAAAGATGTTTTAAAAGACTATGAAGAATTCAAAGTCCTTCGTGATGCTGTGAATAAAGAAATTGAGCAAGTTCGTGTTCAAGGTGTTGTTGGTTCTTCCCAAGAAGCTTTGGTTGTTCTTCCAAAATCTAAATTATTAGAAAAACTTGGTTTAGATAAAAATATAGAAGAATTAGCGAGACTTTTAATCGTTTCAAAAGTTGAATTAAGTGATAAAAACGCTGTAGAAGTTCATCATATCAACGCTGAAAAATGTCCAAGATGTTGGAATTATGTCGATAAACTTTATGATATTGATGGCGAGACAAAAGTCTGCAAGAGATGTCACGAAGTATTAAGCAAATAAAGGAGAACTATATGAAAGATTTTTGTAGGAAATGGTTTTCTAAAGAAGGTTTACTTAATATTTTTCACTCCTTTGTTTGGGTCGCTGTTTTAGTTTTTATTGTCGACATCGTTACTAAATGGGTTGTTCAAAATAATTTGGTTTACGATCATAATTCAGTAACTTTGATTGATAATTTCCTTTATATAACTCTTATCCATAACACAGGTGCTTCCTTTGGAATTGGTAGCAGCGGTGAACTTGGCTGGAGAATATTCTGGATTATTATCTCATTTGTTTTAACTGGTGCGATTATCTTTGCATTCGCTAAATATTTTAAGAAATTTTCTTATACTCAAAGAATCGCTTTAACCCTCATGATTGGCGGGGCGTTCGGCAATTTAATTGACCGCACATTTTATTGGCAGTCCACCGTTGGTTTTGACGCTGTTATCGACTGGATTGATTTCCGTTTTGGTAGTATTGATTTTGCAATCTTTAACATCGCCGACGCCTGCTTAGTTATTGGTGTTTTAATTCTTGTTCTTGTTGAGATAATTAATCTTATTAAAGAAGTTAGAGAAAAAGATAAACGCGGAGAATATGATATTGCTCCAAAAGAACTTGAAAAAAAGCAACATGAAGAAGGAAAAGATAAGTAATAATTTAGCAGGAACTCGTTTAGACAAAGCCTTATCAATATTACTAACATCTACTTCTAGAAGTAAGATACAAGACTATATTGATGGAGGTTATATTTTGGTGAACGCTAAAAAGGAACGCTCTTCATATAAACTTAAAGAAGGTGACGAAATCACCATCAATGATTTTCCTAATGAAACTTACGATTTAGAAGCTGAAAACATTTCACTTGATATCGTTTATGAAGACGATGATTTAATCGTCATTAATAAGCCTAAAGGTTTAGTTGTTCATCCAGGCGCCGGTAATTTTAGTCATACTTTAGCAAACGCTCTGAAATATCATAGTGATTCTTTATCAAGCTTAGGCGGCGAATATCGCCCTGGAATAGTTCATCGTTTAGACAAAGATACTGGTGGTTTAATGATTGTTGCTAAAAACGACGAAGCACATTCATTTTTAGCAAATCAATTATCCGATCACACACTTGGTAGAAACTATTATGCTCTAGTTTTAGGCGTCATAAATGAAAACGAAGGTAAAATTATTGCCCCAATAGGAAGAGACGATAGATATCGTCAAAAAATGGCAGTGGACCTAAAGGACGGAAAATACGCCGAGACTCATTTTAAAGTTTGTGAAAGATTTGCTAATGCAACGCTAGTTGATTGCGCACTTAAAACTGGACGAACTCATCAAATTAGAGTGCATATGAATTATATTTCTCATCCAGTTATCGGTGATCCTTTATACGGAAAAGGAAACCGCAAATTATATGATGATGGGCAATTATTGTTTGCCTATAAGATTCATTTCATCCATCCAAGAACAAAAAAGGAAATGGAATTTTCAGTACCACTTCCTAAGTATTTTTTAGATGTTCTTAATTCACTCAGATAAGTTTTTATAATTAACAAAATTTGATTTACAGACTTTGAGCAATTCGGTTTTACCGAATTTTTTTATAAATTCTTGTACGAAAGCATCAACTTTCTTTGAACTTCCAAATGGGAATTCCATTTTATATTTTTTCTGCATCGCTTCCATTTTTTGAAGGAAAGAGTATCGAGCAATAATGCTACCAACAGCGACGCAAGGGAAATATGATTCACCTTTAGTTTTGAAGTTGACTTCATTAACGACTTCTTCAGTTTCCTTTAGATAATCGTAATAATTCTCCTTTGGAGTAAATTCATCAACAAAGAAATTCTTTGTGTTTGGATATTTCTTTTTTAGATTAAGAAGAACTTGGTTATGAAGTTTGACTTTCATCTCGTTCATGTTCATTTTCTTTGAAACTAATTCATTATATTTCTCGTTTCCAAGTGAAACTTGGGAATAAGGAATAGTTTTAATTAATTCTTTAGCGATCTTTTTAATTTTTTCATCATCAAGTCGCTTCGAATCGTCGACACCCAATTTCTTAAGGTACTCAATTTTGTCTTTTGAGACATAAGCTGCGCAGACACAGATTGGACCAAAGAAATCACCAGTGCCCACTTCATCTGAGCCGATTTGATCATCTAAGCAAATCCATCTTGCTTTAGTGATTTTATCTTTCTTTTCTTTTACATCTGCATTTGGATCAAATGTCCTAGCTTCTTCTAAGGCGTTATCTCCGATAAATAATGCTTTGTATTCACCTTCTTTTTTAGATGAATAAATTGTGACGACCAAATCTGGTCTTTTCGCAAAGAATACAATATATTCTCCTTTGTTATCTCTTTGATAGACATCATAAGAAGAAATAATCTTGTTTTTTGTTGTTTCGTCAACGACGATACTGACTCTAATTGCCATGTTTAAATTTTACCATAATGAACAAATTAATGTTCAACCTTTCTATTAAATATATACTGACGAATTTTGAAAATTTGTTGAGAATAGAAAAATTTTTATTATCTAAGTGTTGATATTTCATAACAAAGATAAATCTTTTCGTGTTAATATAATTTTATGCTTGATGTCTACCAAACATTAGAAATCGCGAAAGTCTTAGAGGAAGTAGCTTCCTATTCTCGCTCCGAAATTGCGCGAGAAAAGATTCTTTCTTTGAAGATCCTTCCCAAGGAAGTGGTGGTTCATGATCTTCCATTATTAGATGAGATGATGAGTTACATCCTTCGATTTGGCGATATCTCGTTTTCATCTTCATCAAATCTAAAACCGATTATTGAATCCGCTATAAAAGAAGGTGTTTTAACTCCATCTGATTTAGATAAAGTAGCAGGGGACATCGAGTCCGCTAATAAAATCTATAAACAATTTTCTAAAATTGATAAAACCAAATATTTCAATCTTCAAAAACTTGGTGAATCATTATTTGATTTATCTGAACTAGAAAAGAAAATCCGCAAAATAGTTTTGCCTAATTTATCTATTTCTGATGATGCCTCTGCTAAACTATCTTCAATTCGAAAAGAAATCATTAATAAAGAGCAAGAAGTCAGAGCCTCTTCTAATGAATTGATTCAAAAATATCACGAATACTTAAGTGAGAATTCCATATCAATTAGAAACGGGCATTTTGTTCTTCCTGTTAAAACTTCCTATAAAAACAAAATAAACGGAATTATTCATGACTTTTCTAGTTCTGGTCAAACAACATTTATTGAACCATCATCAATGGTGAATTTATCAAATCAAATTTACGCTTTAAAAGTTGATGAGCAAGAAGAAATATATCGTTTATTAAAAGAATTATCCTTACTAGTTAAAAAGCATTCTAGTAAGATCGAATCAAATAACAAAATCCTTGCAGAATTCGACTATATTGCCGCAAAAGCCCATTATTCTAATAAATACAAATCTTTTGTTTCTGAAATAAGTGATGAGCCAATTATCGATCTAAAAAAGGCTCGTCATCCTCTTCTAGATCAAAACAAGGTTGTCGCGAATGATTTCTATTTTGATAAGGATAATCGCATCATTATCATTTCCGGACCAAACGCTGGTGGTAAAACAGTTGCCTTAAAAACGCTTGGAATATTAGTGATGATGAATCAAATGGGACTAGCGATTCCAACTATTTGTAAGGCAAAATTATCTTATTTTCCAAAGATTTATGCTGATATTGGTGATAATCAATCCTTAAGCGACAATCTTTCGACTTTTGCAGCGCATGTATCAAATCTCTCAACGATTACCCATTTTGTTAAAGAAGACGATTTGGTGCTCCTTGATGAACTTGGAACAGGAACGTCACCAAATGAAGGTTCTTCTCTAGCGTTAGCGATCTCCGATTTCCTTGTTAAAAAGAATTGCTTTGCTCTTATTTCTTCACATTATGAAGCAATGAAAGAATATCCGTATCGTCAAAAAGCAGTTCAAAACGCTATGATGGTTTTTGATGAAAAGAAACTTGAACCGACCTATGTTTTAAAAATTGGCTATCCTGGAAGAAGTTATGGTCTAGAGATGGCGAAGCGATATCGATTAGACGCTAAAGTGATAGAAGATTCAAAGAAATATTTACAAAAATCATCCACGAAAGGTGTGAATGATGTTTTAGAAAAGCTCAACGCTACTCTACGTGAAAACGAACTCCTTGAAAGTAATCTTAAAGAAAAAAAGCGCCAAATTGAAATCAAGGAAAAGGATTTAAAGCATCAAGCCAAGGTCCTTCAAGAAAAAAGAGACAACCTTTTAGAAGATGTCGATGAAATAAAAGAGCAGTTAATCAAAGATGCCAAAAAGGAAATCGACAAGGTAATTAGAAACAAGAACAATCCCAACACAAAAGTTTCCGATTTACTAAACGTAAAACAACGATTAGATCACCTCTTTGATGAAGAGGAAGAAATTAAAGATGTCGAAGAGATATCTTTAGGCGATTACGTTAAAATCGAATCTTTAGGAATAACGGGAAAAGTAGTGAGAATAAATAAGAATAAAGTCGACATTATTTCTGAAGAAGGAATGACTTATAAAACTACTTTAGATAGCATTACAAAAACCGAAGCTCCTAAAGGTGTTAAAAAAACTAAAACAAATGTTGATGAACTCGTTAACTATAAATCTAATGTCAAAATGGAATTAAATATCATCGGCGAACATATCGACGAAGGTATCGCTAAGTTATCGAAATATCTTGATGATGCTAGACTAAGAAACTTTAAAGAAGTTAGAATCATCCATGGAATGGGTAGTGGAGCGTTACGTCAAGCGGTACACGAATATTTAGATAAATGTTCATTCGTGGAAGAATATCATCTTGGAGGACAATTTGATGGCTCATCAGGAGCGACAATTGTAAAACTTAAATGACTGATAAAGTTAAAGTAGCGATACCTCTAATTCCGCGTCGTCCCGGCTGCTATTTAATGAAGGACAAAGATGATAAAGTCATCTATGTTGGCAAAGCCAAAAATCTTTATAATCGCGTTAGCCAATATTTTTTAAGGCCACAAACTGGCAAGGTTCATGCGATGGTGATGCATGTCGATCATTTTGAAACCATCATCACTAAAACTGATAAAGAAGCTTTCATTCTTGAACATAATCTTATTCATACTTACTATCCTCGCTACAACATCTTGCTTAAAAACGGAAAACATTATCCTTATATTGCTTTAAAAAAGAAAAATGATCCATATCTTAAAATTGCTAGAAGTGATAAGGATAGGAACTATTATTATTTCGGACCATTTCCAACTAGTTCATATGCTTATAAAGTCATCGATTTATTGAATAAAATTTTCCCAACTAGAAAATGTCGAAACATTCCTTCAACCCCATGTCTTTATTACCATATGGGCATGTGTCTAGGACCATGCATCAATAAAATCGATGAAAAGACGAATGATGAACTTTTCAATAATATTAAATCCTTCTTAGAAGGAAAGAATGATGAAGTCGCTAAATCGTTAAAAGAAAAGATGCTTTTAGCGAGCGAAAACCAAGAATACGAAAAAGCTCAAGATTTAAAAGTTACTTTAGATGCAATCGCTCATATTTTAGATAAACAAGGTGTTGAAAATAAAGACCATGTTTCGCGTGATGTTTTTGGTTTCACCTCAAGGGATGGTTATTTAAGCATCGCTGTGTTAACGTATCGCCGCGGAATCCTTTTAGGAAAAGAATCATATATTGTCGAAGAATTCGGTGATTTAAATGAACAGATTTCTTCTTTAATTTTCCAATATTATGATAGCCATTCTAAACCGAGTGAAATTCTTATTAATTCCAAGGAAATTGCTGAAGAAATCGAAGATGTTTTAGATGTCAAAGTCAATTATGTTTCTAAAGGAAATCTCATCGAACTTATCGAGATGGCTTCGCTTAACGCTAGACAATCTCTCGATTCCCATTTCATGTCTGCTCGTTTAAGCGATGATAACAATGCTCTATTAGAAGATTTAGGTGTTCGATTATCAATACCTACTCCATATCGTATCGAATTGTTCGATAATTCTCATATCCAAGGCGACTCTCCAGTCGGAGCACTGGTGGTGTTTATTAACGGCGAGCCTTTAAAAAAGATGTACCGCAAATATAATATTGAAGGAAAAGAAAAACGAGACGACTATGCTTCAATGAAAGAAGTGATGACAAGAAGATATTCTCGTCTAAAAGAAAATGGGGATGAAATGCCTGATTTAATCTTAACCGATGGTGGTTTAGGTCAAGTTCATGCAGGCGTGGAAGTCATTAATAATCTAAAATTAAATATTCCTGTTTATGGTCTATTTAAAAACGATAAACATCAAACTAAAGGTTTAATCGATAAAGATGGAAACATAATTTCTTTAGACGATAATAAATCGCTATTTTTCTTACTTGTAAGAATGCAAGACGAAGTTCATCGTTTTGCTATCTCATTCCATCATCAAAAGCGCAGCAAGAATTTTAGTAAATCTATTCTCGATGATATCGAAGGACTAGGATCAAAACGTCAACAAATTATCCGCGATCATTATCTAAATATTGACGATTTAAGAAACGCTTCAGTCGAAGAATTATCTCAATATGTTCCAAAAGAGGTTGCTGAACGAATAAGAGCGAAAATTAAACTATCAAAATAACCTAAAAATCTAATTGAAAATTAAAGACTTATATTTTATATTATTACTGCTGCCCTCGTAGCTCAGCTGGATAGAGCATCTGCCTTCTAAGCAGAGGGTCGAACGTTCGAGTCGTTTCGAGGGCGCCATTCGAAAGAAACGAAGATGATAGATGATATTTATCATCTTTTTTCATATTTATGGGCATTTTCTATTAATTTTGGTAAATAAAAAAAGCAGTTTTTAATTGAACTGCTTGTTTTCATTAAATGCCGATTTTGAACCTCGGCAGGATGTGAGAAACGTTTCAAATCGTTCCTTGGCACGTTGTTATTTTCAAAAAATTAAGCATTTATATAAATTCCAAAATTAGCCTTATATAACTGCGCTCTGACCTTTATTTCATAAGTTCCATTAAGACATGTCTTTAGGTTCTTTAAATCTATACCCTTTATACATTCTCTTCCTATAATGAAAACCAGGTGCAAACGATCTATAACAATCATGTGCTTGAAAAGATATCTAAAGGTGTTGGTGATATTATTAGAATCTACCAAATCTAAAGATTTGAAAATATTATCAATTTCAGTTTCTGCATTCATTCCAGTAAGTAATTTGTTTTCAATCAATTCTTTCTCGAGAAGGTATTTTTCTAGTTCTTTGTGAATTTCATCTTTTAAAGAAAGAGAAGATTCGGAATTGCTGTTTTCTAAGCTGTTTAATTTTTCTCTCAAATAATCAATTCTTTCATTTAACGTATTAAGTTCGCACTTTGTTGCAGACTCATCAAACTTAAATGCCTCCTTAAGTTCATTTTTAAACTGAATAGGCTGAGTTCTTATAAGTTGTAGCTGTTTTATCAAGATAGCATTTAAATCATCCAAAAACACCGATTCGCTATCTTTACAAGTTAATAACCCTTTGTTAGAACCGCAAGCCAAGCATTTCTTAATTCCGCTTTTTGCATTACTTAATCTTTTAATGTAGTAATTTTTGCCGCAGTATGGGCAAATTCCAAATCCAGCATATTGTGATGGTGGTCTTTTTTCTTGACCTAGTGCTTTCCCCATTTTAGTTCTTCTTTCTTCTCTTAAGGCACAAGCTTTCTCCCATATTTCTCTAGATACGATAGCTGGATGGCCATCTTTAATATAATAAGCATTTTTTTCACCACGATTAACAACCTGACTTCTAGCAGATATTTTTGGTGAGAATTGCTTATGCAATAAACAATCACCGGCATATTTTTCGTTGATGATCATGGTTCTTACTGATTTTTCTGTCCAATCAGATCTACCTGTTCCAGTTTTATAACCTTTCTCCATCATTCTGCGAGCAATAAAAGAAGCAGATAATCTTTTTGTATAAAGTTCGAAAACCTCACGAACTATCTTAGCTTCTTCTTCGATGATTATAACATTACCTTCTTCATCGTAGGCATAGCCTAACATCTCTTCAACAGGAATCCTATATCGGCCTTCCTTCATTCTTCTTTCCATTGACCACTTCACATTTTCAGAAACATTAATGGCTTCTTGTTCTGCGAGTTTGGCATAAAGATTTAATGCAATAGTGGAGGAAGGATCTAATGTTGATATGTTTTCTTTTTCAAAATACACTTCAACACCCATTTCTCTTAGCTTATTTATAGCGGTCATTACATCAAGTATATTTCTTCCAAAACGTGATATTGATTTAACTAAAATAATATCAATTAGGCCATGAAGAGCTTTATCGACCATTCTATTAAAACCATCTCTAGTTTCAGTTGATGTTCCTGAAATGCCATCATCTGCATAAACACCGCAATATTCCCAACCTGGATTTTTCATAATTTCTGTAGTGTAAAATTGAATTTGAGTTTTCAAAGACATTTCAGCGAGATCTTTATCACTTGAAACACGCGCATAAGCACAAACATTTAGTTTTCTTCCGTTTGCAGGAATTTTATGCTTTGTTACTATCGTCATTTTCTTTCCCTCCTATTAAAACAACATCAAAGAATAAAGTTTGACATCCATGTTGAACCTTTGATCTATAAATCGGTTTTGCTTTTTTGATTATTTCTTTTAATAGGCCATAGTTTGATTTAATAGCTTTTTCGCTTTTCAGAACAAATCTTAAACTCCCATCTTCCATATGAACAATAAATGAAACAATACTTCTAATAAGCTCAATACAGTTAGAAGAATAATTATTTAAAATCCTGTCAATTTCAGGTTTTTTTCTCTGCAATTCTCTATTTTCTCTCGCTAATTTTTGTAATTCTTCCATCTTAATGTTTATCAATAAAAGGTTTTGCTTAAGGCCTAGAAATTTGGCATCAAAATCTTCCGATGTTTCTTTTTGGTATACTTGGCTTTGTAAAAGTTTATTTAGTTTATCCTGCTTGTCCAAGTATTCTTTGGAAAGTGCATTATATTCATCTACAAATTCCATAGTTTCCAACTGTTCGATTGTTGATTTAATCAAATTTACAGCTGTGGAGTCATCAAATTTGTTTAGGTCATTTAAGACCTTTAAACAAGCTTTTTCAGTAAGCCCATAATCAATTACATCAGAATTACAAATTGCATAATTAGCACCTTTTTTATCACGGTTTTTGCAGGTTAATACATAACTTTGATTATAGGGATATTTTATTCTTCTTAGTGTTCTTCCACACTTCTCACAAATAATAAAACCCGAGAGAGGTGTTTGATTTGATTTGATGATTGTTTCATTAAACATTCCTGCCTTGTCAGCATCCAGAACCATTTGAACATAATCGAAAGCTTCTGAAGAAATAATTCCTTCATGATGATTATCGATTATGTATTTTGGTTCAATTCCGTCATTAATAACTTGTTTGTGTGTAAGTACATCTAAAGTCACTGTTTTTTGATGAATGATTTGTCCTTTGTACTTTTCGTTTCTCAAGATTCGATAAATTTTCCATTTGTCCCAGATTCTGTCTTTGTTTCCATAGATTTCAGAATCCATCTTTTTAATGGCTCTTATTATTTGGGCATAAGTGTAGCCATCAATAAACATTTCAAATATCTTTTCAATAAGATGGCTTTCTTCATTTATAAACCAGGTGCCATCTTTATCGTTTCCGTATCCAATGGTGTTGTAGGTCGGAATCTTTTTGATACCTTTTTCCATTCTTTTATGGACGCCCCATTTAACGTTTTCGCTGATGGATCTTGATTCAGCTTCTGCGATAGCAGCTTGAATTGTTAGAATCAAATCAACGTTTTCTCTGTTTGTGGTAATGTTCTCTTTTTCAAAATAAACACTCACACCAACTTCTGCTAGTTTTCTGATGTAACTTAAGCAATCAACTGTATTTCGCGCAAATCTAGATAAGGATTTAATTAAAATTAAATCAATTTTGCCTGCCATGGCATCATCAATCATTTCTAAGAATCCTTTTCTATGTTTTGTGCTGGTTCCGCTAATTCCCTCATCCGAATACATTTTTACAAATTCCCATTCAGGATTTTGTTTAATTCGTTCTTCGAATTCTTGCTTTTGAAATTCAAAGCTGTTTTTTTGATCTTCAAAATCAGTTGAAACCCTAGCATAACCACAAACTTTTTGTTTCCTAATTTTGCCTGTAACTTCATCAATTTTGACAGGAGGCTTTTTAGGAATTACTGTTATAGTTCTTTCTGACATTTTATGTCTCCTTTCTTACTGATATATTCGCTCTTTTTCAAGTATATATCAAAGATATATACTTTTATTTCAAAGCAAAAAGGCCGAGATCTTTTCTAATCTTGGTTAGCATATAATCACACTGTAATTGAGTTAGTAACTTTTTTTCTAGAAGGTAAAAAATTCTTAATTTAACTTCTTTATATAGTTTTTCTTTTTCGCTCATATATTCCTTTCTTATTAACGAAAAAAGACTGGTATACGCATACACCAGCCCCTTAAGAAAGGATTCGAGTCAGAAGAATCCCATCTAGAACATTGAGTATAATTTACCAGTTAAGTTTTATATATTCAATGTCCCAACGGGGCGAGTTTTAGAAAAAACCATCAATTCTGAAATTTTGAGTTATTTTGCCTTGGTATAAACCGAAAATTAATAGTTCTTCTTGGTCCCTTTTCTTTAAAGAAATAAGTTGACCTTTGTCTTCAAAAGATATCACATCTTCGTTTTGATATATCTTTCCAATTATGAATTTATTTTTATATTTAATTAGCATTATTTCACCAGAAGAGACTTTGTCTGTTCTTAAAAAAGTTAAAACATTTAATCCATCATGAACCAAAATAACATTATCTAAAATTGAAGTTACTTTAGTTTGTGATCTTCTCTTTATTTCCCCGTTATCAATTCTTAATGATTCAAAGGAAATGGTGGAGTCTTTTGTTCCGCCAACATTATTAGAAACTAGATCGTCTAAAGAACATCCATAAACATTAGCAATCTTTATAAGCATATTTAAAGAAGGATCGCGAACTCCTCTTTCATAGTTATAATAAGCTCTTTCAGTAATACCTAAAACAGCAGATATTTCTTTAACAGAAAAATCTTTTCTTTCTCTTAAATATTTTAAATTGCTAGCTATTTCAGCAGTGGTTAATGGTTCTATATTCATTTTTGTTTCTTTGCGATTAAGCAATTAAAATTATAGTATTCAAATTGTTCAAAATCAATGAAAACTACTAAAAATTGCTATTTGAAACTTATACTATGTATAAATAAAGATAATATAAAAAATGTTCGGAACAAACCGTTCAATTTTTCATTTATTTTAATTGCTGAATTCACAGCACTTTTTTCGTCTTTTAAACTATCAAACACAGCGAACTATACCGACTGGAGAGGAGGGAAAAGTGAAAGAGCTTCGAGATTCGATATTAATACGAAGAGAATATCTTGTGAGCAAGCAAAAGGAACTTGGTCTCACCAATTTTCAGTGCGCAGATAAACTTGATATTTCTTTAAGACAGTATGCGCGAATACTCGATGGCGTAAGAGGTAAATGTTTGTCTGCAATACTAATGGAGAAGATCTGTAAGGTTTTTTCTATTAGTGAGAAAGACCTTTTAAGACTAGAGGCTGAATTTCAAAGAAAATTGAATGAAATAAAAAAGGATCAAAGAAGCTAGACACGTCTTTAATCCCTGGTAACAATTGTGAGTCGCTACCGTTTATTATGTTCAAATAAATTAATTTATTTATCAAGATAGTTATGAATGAAAAATTAAAAGACAATATTAACGAATTCATTATTACACTAACCCTTAAGAACAGGAGTGATAAAACCATTAAAAATTATGAAAAGATTTTAATGGCTTATTTTGATTATTGTCAGAACAACCATATAGAACAGCAAGACAGACTAACGATTCTTGAATATAAAAAATACTTAGAAACAAGGCCAAAGAAGCCAAGTGTCTCAACTTTAAAAATAATCTTTTCTTGTTTAAGAAGCTTTTATGCAGAGATGGATTTGCAGGGTAGAAGTCCTGATATTGCTCGACATGTAAAAATTGAAGGCATTAGAAATAACTTTGTTAAAACTGCTTTATCTTTAAAACAGGCTCAAGCCTTGATTAAAAAAATAGACACAAAAGCTAAACAAAGATTTCATACCATTAATGACATTAGAAATGATGCGATTATTTGGTTGATGCTTACAGCAGGATTACGATGTGTTGAAGTTGAAAGAGCTGATAAAAAAGACATTGAAATACTAGATTCTGAATCTGGCATTTATCGTTTATGGGTTCAAGGAAAAGGACATGTTTCTAAAGACCAGTTTGTTATGCTTGAGAGCAACACTTACAGTAAAATTCAACAATATCTTTCATTAAGAGCTGATGATAATTCAGCATTGTTTGTTACTCATCCTAACAACTCTACATCAAAGGTAAGCAGAATATATTCTGCTGAAATATCTATGATGGTAAAAGAAACATTAAGAAGCGTTGGAATTGATAATCCAAAAATTACTGCCCATTCACTTAGACATACATGCGCGATGATAGCGTTTGATGAATTAGGAATGACTAATGAGCAAGTTCAACAAACTTTGCGTCATAGTGATCCTAAAGTGACAAACATTTATATTGAGCAGGGAAGTCGTATCAACCACGGAGTCGAGAGAAAACTTGGAGAGCTTTATAGTCAGAAAGGGAAATAAGAAAAGAAAGGAACTAGAACATGCTTATTTCCAAAGAAATGGAAGGCAGAGGAATTCTTAGGATTTCTAGGGCCGACCATCAATTCGTTTATTGTTTGAAAGACCTATGTAATTTGCTAGGTATCAAATCAAGCAACAAACTAAGAAGCGAACTTGAAGCAAAACAAGTGTTTCAGCTACCTGTTTATAAAAATGGTAAGCACAATAAGGCTATTTTTGTTGGAATGTACAACTTAAACAAAGTCTTTAATGCGGCTGAAAATCAATCTAGAGCAACTATTGTTGCTGAATGGTTCGCTAAAGAAGTGTTCCCTTTATCTCAAATGGATGATGAGTACACTTATGAAAAACTAGAAGATCCAGCATTGAGAATGAGTCTTTTATCTGATTACGAAGATTTAAAATTCAAAGTTACCCAACTGGAAATTCGAGAAAGAAAAAACAAACCTTATCTTGACTCTATGCTTGAAATTTTAGGATCTAAAAATGCTATAAGTTTAAATGTCTATTATGATGAGATATTTGAACGTGGATTTCCTAAAGGAAAGTTTTATGCAATGCTCAGATCTGTCGGAATCTTAGATGATTTAAATCAAGTAACCCAAGAGTACTTGGATAATGTTCGCTTTAAGAAAGTAACTAGAAAGAATAGGGAATTTTAAGAACTCAGGTTAAAGTAGATTGCTTATCTCTATGGCTTGTTAATAAATCAGCCCATATTGATGTTGTGGATACTGGTGGAGGAAAAATCTACCCTTACAGTTACTGAACGGTAAAAACAATTGAGGCTATTTGCACACTCAAGGGCAGTTTCATAAAACGAAACATAATTACCATCTAGATCGTAAAGAACGAGCAGACAATCTTTGTGTAAATGAACGTTCGACATATTAATTATTTTAATGTCCAAGTCCTTGTATGCGTCGTGCTCACTAACCCTACAACAAATATGGATGCAACACTTCAAGTCGCATTCTACTTCATTGATGATCAAAACGAAATCCATTGGAGTGATTCAATCACAATGTCATTCAATGATGCAGCTAAAGCATATGACTTAGATTCAATTGAAGATAAA
>JAZLFJ010000025.1:0-29255 GCA_045615665.1 Bacilli bacterium | reverse complement strand
CCGTATGCCTGAGCATGAAGTTTGACAGTCAAAGCTGTACATAAATTAAGCAGGATAACGGCATATATTGATTATACTTGCTAGATAAAAATAAAATCTAACCAAGTACATGGCTAGATTACATTATTTGTTAAACAGATGACTAAATTATATTAGTTAAAAACGAATATAAAAATACATAAATTAGAAATATTTAAAAATTTTCAAACTTTTTTCGAAAAACGCCAGTAATAAGTATAGTGAGGAGCGAATCAAATTTTGAAAGGAGTTTTTATGGCTCGCAATTCCAAAGACAATTCACTAGCTCGCTATGAAGAGTTACTAAAGATTTCGGTGCGATATAACGATTACATTAGGCATCCGCGTTTTAGAATCACTTTTTCTTCTAAAAGTCGTAGGCAGCTTAACGATGCTGTTAAATATGTCAAAAATGTCAAAGATGCCTTAGGAGGACTATCTAAAGAAGATCGTCATCTAATAAATAACGAATTCTTTTCTAACCGCAATAATCAGCTTTGGTGGACAAAATACTATAGTCAATCAACTTATTACCGTAAGCGTTATTTTGCTATCAAAGCATTTATTGAGAGGTTCGAACAATGAGTATCCTTCCATTTGCTGCATCGCTTGTGATGCTTCTAGGCGCGCCTGGGATTGAAATTATAATTCCTGATATTCCATTTGATTTAGATTATAAATATGAAAACAAAATAGATTACATCTATGCTGAACCTCGTAAACCTTCTCAAGGGGATCAAACCAAACTTAAAATTAAAGTAAGTTTTTCAAGTAATTTAACTCGCGTTGCTACTTTAAGCTTTGGGATCAAAACCGACACTTATCCAGAAGAGAGAGCGGTGATGGATTTTTTGATTGAGGCGAAATCGAAAACCATTGAATATAGTTACACTCAAACTCATTCCACCGTTTTTAATGAAAGAGTCGTATTTTGCTTTTCACTTTATTCTCAATATGGAAGCGATAGGGTAGAGTTTGTTTCTTTGAAACAAGACTATAAGCAAATCAAAGTCAAAAATTCAAACGAAACATTTTCAACGATTCAAAATGTCAATGTTTATCGTCCGTCCTTAGGAGTACTTTATGAATCTGAAAGGATAAGTGTTTCGAATGCTTATCAAGATGTATATTTAAATCAAGATAATTCAATTTCGCTTAATCCATTCAGTTTTTCTTATAGTTCAAATTCTAGTATAATCCCCGATTTCAACAACGTTAGACTCTATATTCAAACTCATGATAATCATTTCTCTTCTTTTGGAGAAAATCTATTTGATATCTATCGCGTTATCCCATTAACGATTAAAACCGGAAAGCTTCAAGGGGCTTATACTTTTTCTTCACCAAATCAAATGTATGTTAATCCAATTACATTAGAGATGAGTCTAACTCAGCAAAGTGGTTATATTAAAACCGATCGAATTTATTTCCCTAAATCTTGTAAAGAAGATGAAGTGTTCACACTAACCTTTCAAATGGATGATGTCGGGGCGAACGATCTTGATTTTGCCTATACCTTTAAGGTGCACACTCCTATTAAAAAATACGGGAATTGCAATGATTCTATGTATTGTTTATCAACTGAGGAAACCACTCCAAACCTTAACCATGGAGTAATTATTAGAAGCAAATGATTAATATAATTTTCTTTTCTTTACTTTTCGCAATGTTCACCAATTTTACCATGGGAGCAATCTCTTTATCAGGTGTTAATAGAACCTTCTTAACGATGTACCGCGGCATCCTTGAATCAAGCATTGCCTACGTCGATGTTAAAGGAAATCCTAGTGATGCTTATTTCTTAAAAGATACTTTAAAAGAATATGTAAAAAGCTATCTAAAAGAGAATCTCACTAGATATGTTACCAATTACACTTGTTCAATCTATTACTTTAACCGTGATGATGGAAAATTGTGTGTCACCCAATACTGCCAATGCGTCGAAATTTCTTTAGATTGCGAGATCAATTATTTCTTCCACTACACAAAGGCGAGAAATTTCTATATCAATTCCGATTATGAATGAGCGATTAATATCTTTTATCGAAACCTCTTTTCTAAAACCATTATTAGTTATAGATACCATCACAGATATAACTTATAACGGTGTTTCCATATTTTATATGGATAACAATTTAGGTAGACGAAAAAGCGATATCGTAGTCACCAGTGAACAAGCGATTGATTTTATTCGTCAAATCGCTAATTTAGCAGAAAGACAATTTTCATTCACTTCTCCGACATTAGATATTTCAATAAGCCGCTATAGAATTAACGCTCAACATTCTTCAATCGTTAGAGTGGGGGATGAAAAAGCCATATCGTTCGCAATCAGAATTGCTTCAAAAACAATTCGTATCAAAAATGACGATAACTTTTTAGATGATAAAAGTAGAGAAATACTTATCGATGCGATTAATAATAAGAAATCCATTGTAATTGCTGGTCCAACCGGAAGCGGAAAAACTGAACTTCAAAAATATCTTATTTCAAATCTTCAAGATTATTCTAGGGTCATTATTATCGATAATGTTCAAGAGCTTGATTACGTTAGATTCAACCCAAATTTAGATGTGACTAGTTGGCAAATATCACCGTCAATTCCCCAAGGAAATGCCCAAGAACTCATTCGCAACGCTTTAAGAAATAACCCGGACTGGATAGTGGTGGCGGAGTCTAGAGGCAAAGAGATGAGCGATGTCTTAAACGCTGTCATGAGCGGCCATCCCATCATCACTACTTTGCACGCTAGAAGTGCTGAGATGATTCCTCATCGCATGCTTAGACTTGTGCAAATGAATAACCACGAAGATAAAGCAGAAGATATCTTAAATGACATTTATGAACATTTCGATTATTACGTTTATCTTGAGCGAAGGATCTCAAAAGAAAAGAAAGTTGTTCGTTATGTCGATTCGATAGCTTCAATAAACAATAATCACCAAATAGAAGTTATTTACAAAAAGGAGACAAAATAATGAAGAAGGTAGATTTAATATTTCTTACCACCTCACTAGTGATATCAATTACCGCATTTTTAGCGACAAATATCATCTTTATTCCTTTTGGAATATTTTTAGTCTACCTTCTTTACTATTTTGTTTTGATTAGGAAAAGAATTAAAAATTATCTTGCCAAAGTTGAAACAATTCACGCTTGTTATCATTTCATCAATTCTTTTATCATCACTTTATCCGTTAAAGAGTCACTTGAAGAAGCGTATCAAAATGGTCTTAGACTCGCTCCAGCAAGTTTAACAAAGGAAAGTAGCGAAATTGAAAATATGACCATCTTAGAAAGAATAAATTTCTTAAGGCAGTACTTTAATCTAGCAATATATAAAATGTTTTTAAACATCATTGGACTTTATGTCGACCAAGGCGGAAACATTTTGAACATTTCAGATTCTTTGATTAGAGAATGCACTAGAGTTGAAAAAGACTTAAATGAATTATCAGCCATTTCAAATCGCCATCTAGTCGAATTTGGAATCCTTTGGCTACTTTCTTTCTTCATCATGATTTTCTTAAGATTTGCTTTAGCAAACTTTTATATTCAAATGTTGAAAAATCCTTTGATTATCACTTTAATTTGTCTTTTTTATCTCCTCTTCTTATTAGCGGCGCATCTATTTATCTATCAATACACTTCTTTAACAATAAAGGAGGATAGCGAAAATGTTTAAAAAACTAAAAGAAAGAGTGAATAATCTTCACATTTCATTTAACAAAGAAATAGTGAGATTTGTCATCATTACTATCGTTTTAGTTGTTGGTTTTGTGGTCGCAACTATCATCAGCAAAATTTATCCGCTTTTGATTATTATGATGATGGTCCTAATTGTGTTTGCTTATTTATATTTTTCACGCTACAAGACGCTGGAGAAGAAAAATAAAAGAGACGACTTGTTAGAATTCGTCAATCTATTCACTTTCTTTAAAATTTATTTAAAAAATGGTTATGGAGTCTATTCTGCCTTAAAAGAAATCGCGACTTTTGCTAACCCATCTTTAAAGGAGAATCTCATCACCTTAATAAATGAAATTGATAATGATAAATCAATAACTCCGTTTATTAATTTTGCTCATAAATTCGATGAACTTTTGATTGAAGAAATGATGGTGTCCATCTACCAAATGATCGACGATGGTTCGAGTTCAAATTATCTTGTTCAATTCGAACTTATCTTTGATAAATTTTCGGAAACTCTTCACAAAGAACAGATTGAACTTAAAGACCATCGCCTCGCGAATTTGACTGCGACATCGCTAATAGGCTCGGCCTACCTCATCATTTTAATCACGGTCGGTGTCATTACTTTAATAGGAGAAATGTTAAATGGCTTATAAATTAGGTCTACTTTTATCAATGTTATTTTTAGCCCAGCTATTTGTTTTTGCGGGCGATCTTATTTCAATCCAAATGATTTATACCAATCTAGACGCTGTGAGTGTAACGGCTTCTAATCTAATATCTTCGCGTGGAGGTATCGACGACGAGATTAGAAACATCGTTTATTCACAAAGTGGTGGAGAAATAGTGGCGATCGGAGATGAGACGCCAGTATTCGGATCGGTTTATGAATATAAAATAAGCCGGGAATTTTCTCCTTGGGTGATATCTAATAGCCCAATGGAGATAGCCGTCACCAGAAGCGTTGTGATTGGATATTATTCTTAGATAGAAAGGAGGAATTATGTCTGAATTAAAAGGTCAACTTCTTGGTATCATTCTAGTCATCGCTGTCTTCGGAGTGGTCATGGGTTTACTCTCAGGTGCTTTCCAAAGCTCCGCTGAAGCAATCTCTGATCGAGTCGAAAATATCGCCTACACCGGCACCAGCGCACCAGAAAACCAATCAGCAGCACATCCAAACTTTGCCTATCATTTTTAATGATAAAAGAAGGGGAAAATCCCTTCTTAAAGTTATCTTAACGAAGATGGTTTTGAGAAGTGATTTGAAGAGTTATCACATTATGATAAAATACTTAAATATCAGGAAGGTAAACTTATGGATAAACTTAATGAAATCAAAAAACGTTTAGCGGAAGCTGCTCATAAGGATTCAGTTTCCGAAGAAATGAAAATAAACGAACTCGGACTAGATAGCCTTGATGTAGTTGAACTTCTTCTTAAGCTAGAAGAAGAATATGGCGTCCACTTCGACGATGTCGATATGTCAAATCTCGTCACCGTGAAGGATTTATTAGACTCCATTTCATCGCAATTAAAATAGTTATATTTCTTGTTGTTTTTACTATAAGTATTTGATAACATTTATTGCGCAACGCCTTCTTAGCTCAGTTGGTTAGAGCGGCTGACTGTTAATCAGTAGGTCGTAGGTTCGAGTCCTACAGAGGGCGCCATCCGATGTGGCCCGTTGGAGAAGTGGCTTAACTCATATGCCTTTCACGCATACATTCATGGGTTCGAATCCCGTACGGGTCACCATTATAAAAAACGCGACATTCTGTAAACATCAGGGTGTCGTTTTTATTTTATCTATATACTTAGTATATAGTTTCGTGAATGTTCGAATCTAAGAAAACGTGACAATGTCACTTTTTTGCTTTTTTCTTAGTTTTTTTGCATTTAGGTTCGGTGTTGATTTGTATAGAGTTCGAGTCACATACACGTAACCTCAAATCCTGTACACGCAAGGCTAAATTCTTTTAATTTAATAGTGAATTTTATTCACTATTATTGTATAATGTCGCTATGGCAAGATTAACAGATACTCAATTAATCAGGACTTATCTTGAAAATAACGTGGGCGGGATTCTAGATGTTAGCTATGATTCTCTTCATGTTTTTAATGGCATTCCTTTATCTAACCTTAGAAAGTATATTGCGCGATTTGTCGATGATGGAAGCCTACGAAAGATCTCAAAAGGGATCTATGCTGTCGGCGGCAACAAAGAAGACGATAAATTAAGAATACTCAAGCACTATGTTGGTCGCGGCTATGGTATCCCTTGTGGTAAGACACTCCTAAGAAACCTTGGATTAATTAATGAATACAATGGTTTAGAGCAATACCTAACAAATAAGACAATCGGTAAGAAAAATATCGAAGAATATCAGAGCATTACTAACACCAGAAGAAAAACTAGCACTCAAATACTTAAACGCGGAAAGACCAGATTTTGAGGCTCCTGGTAATTATGAATCATTGATATCTTCATCCTTTAATAAATGGGTGGAGATATTTTTTAAAGACAAAAATCCTCTTTTAGATGATATAAACCCGGTGGTGTTAGGAAAGGTTCTTAGAATAATTCGTATTACCGCAAATATAAAAAAGACTGTTCTCGCCCAACAACTTGGAGTTGATAGAGCAACAGTGTTTCTTATAGAAAAAGGAGAAAGGCTTCCGTCATTATCTTACATTTACAGATTTGCGAGTATCTTTGAAATGACTGTGGATTCTATTCTTGACGATTCTCTTCTATGATTTTTAATTTTCTATAAAATGTGCCTCTAGTTAATCCTGATTTTTGAACTGCTTGATTACTGGTTATTCTGCCATCTCTATATTGCTTAACTATCTCGACAAAATCATTTGGTATCTCTAGTGGTGGTCTTCCAAACTTAATGCCTTTTTGTTTAGCTATTTTTATTCCTTCCGCTTGGCGTTGTTTCATAGTTTCTCTTTCGTTTTCAGCAACAAACGATAGAACTTGTAATACGACATCAGCGATAAATTTCCCCACCAAATTTTTTCCTTCAATTCTTGTATCAAGAAGTGGCATATCAATTACCACGATATCGATACCTTTTTCTTTAGTAAGAATTCTCCATTCATCTAACACCATGTTGTAGTTTCTTCCTAATCGGTCAATAGACTTTATGAATAAAACATCTCCGGGTTTTAGTTTTCTACACAATTTCTTGTAGTTAGTTCTATTAAAGTCTTTTCCTGATTCTTTATCAGTGTAAATATCCTTGTCCAAAAGTCCGATTTTATGGAATTCATCCAGCTGTCTATCTAAATTTTGAGCGATGGTGGACACTCTTGCATAACCATAATTCATAATTTCTCCTCCGGTTATGCTATCTATGGATTAAAAGCCTCGATTTATCAAATATATAAATTACAAAAACTGCTTATTCATATTTATGCTTTGCATATTAGATAATAGTTTATTTTGTCAATGAACTACTTGACAAGGATATATTGCGGTGTGAAAATATTGATAGAACTACTGGTGACAGCAGTGGTTTAAAGGAGGAGCCATAATATGTCAAAACTAGGAGAATACTTAAAAAACCTCAGAAAGAAAAAAGGTTATTCCCTTAGAGAAGCCCAAGAGTTACTAGGTATATCTAGAACATTTATTTGTGATCTAGAAAACGGAGCACCTTTCCCATCTGGTAACAAGAAAGGCGAAAAGACAAATCTTGTTCAAAAATATATTGATGTTTATGAACTCGATGAAAAAGAAGCGGAAGAATTCAAACTTATGATTGATGAGTCATTACTTGGCAAGTCATCTAATAATATTTCTGCTGACGTAGTGGACTACTTAAAATCAAATCAAGTAGTTCAACAAGTTTTAAGGAAAGCTATAGAGGCTGATTTAAGTGAAGAAGAATGGGAAAAATTCTTAGAAGGGATTACGAACAAATAATATGAAAATTAAGCTTATTTGTGCAAAAGTTAATCAATTCACAGGCGAGCAATTTCCAACCAAAAAGGAAATCGCCTCTTTTGCCGATAGGCTTTTAAATGATTATTGTCGAAAGTTTGGAAGAACATTAGAGACGATTAATTATGATGATTTTGTTTGTAAATATATTGGAGTTGACATTCAATATCAAAGACTCTCGCTAAACAAGTCAATCCTAGGTGTAACAATTCAAAGAGATGGTGTTCTTGAGACTTATAATGAAGATGGAACGATAAAACTAATAAACGTTTATAGAGGAGATGTTTTTGTCGATTCTGATGCTTGTGGTAGCGATAGTAGAGAATTATTTACAATTTTTCATGAACTTAAACATTATTTATTAGATTTGGATAAAGATTTTAGAGTCGATAAGATTATTGATGACGAAACAATAATCAATGGTGATTTTAAAACAAATAACAAATCACAATATAGCTGGGCTGAGTATTTTGCTAATTATTTTGCCGCATGTGTTTTATTGTCTCGTAGAAGATTAAAGAAACTTTATGATGAGAAACACACAAAATACGTTACTGAATACCATACATCATTAAATGGACAGAAGATCTGGATACTTAAGAAAATTATTGGCGAAATCGCCGATGAGACAGGTGTATCAAAAAGTGCAATATCAATTCGTTTAAAAGAAACCAATTTGATAACTGAACCAACCTTTATTAGACTCGGATATAAGTATGGAAAAGAAGCAGCAATGCTTTTTAGATATAACAATAATGGAGGTGGTAAGAAATAAAGACGAAATGTATTAGTTCTATCTTATCGCCGAAGATAAGAAAAAACGCTAACGATGCTACCAACATCACTAGCGCTATCAGAAACCGTATAGGAATCTTGAGTAAATTCATTATACGGTATCTACAACTCATTTTCAAATTATGTAAAGGAGGGACCGTATAATGAAAGGTCTAACTGATTATCAAAAGTTCCTGGTTTTGCGTCCTTTGCCTACGAACACTGAAACCGATGAATTCGGCAATCCAGTTCTTAAAAAAGACGATTATAGCGATATTGATTGGGATGATGTTAAATTTACATCATATTCAAATATTGCATCTATTAGAAACAACAAAAGAAAATATATACCGTTTCTATTTCACTACGATAACTTACTTGAAAGATTGTGGAATGATCCATTTAAGTTTTTCTCGAGAATGAGTGGGTTTTTGTTAGTTCAAACTCCTGATTTCAGCACTTATATCAATATGAATCGTAAGGAAATCGAACATAATGTGTTTAAAGCGAGATGGATGGGAGTTTGGGCTCAATATTTCCATTATCGATTATTGATCACTGCTGTATGGGGTGGCTCAGAAACGTATGATTTATGCTTTAGTGGCATTCCCTATGGCGTACCAGTTGTTATATCTACAGTTGGTTGTCTCAGATGTAAAGAATCATTTCTTCAGGGATTTAACGAAATGAAGAAAAGAATAAATCCATCTTTAATCATTGTTAGAGGACCGCTTATTGAAGGTATGACTGGTAATTTCATTTTTGTTGATTTCAAGGATACATTCAATATTAATCAAGATGTCGAACAACTAACTCTTTTTAACTTATCTAAAATCATTACGATTAAGGAGGCAAATTAATATGGGTGGTCGAGGCGCTGGTTTAAATGTTAATAATTATTTAGGATGGTCGCACGAACGTAGAATTGGTTCATATGAAACTATCCATGCAGATGGAAATATTAAGTTCTTGATGCAAAAAGATAGTGGAAGAACATCCACTCCGATATTTTCTAATACCGAAGGAAGAATATATGTGACTATCAACCCTCAGGGTAAAATAGCAAGTATTACTCAATATGATTCGAATCATAAACAGATAGTTTCTATTCACGAGCCACATTCTGGACATTCCGTTCAAGAAGTTCATATGCATTCTTCTATAGAAACAGGTCGTAAAAGAACATATTGGAATGACATGCCAAAGCAATACAAGGATTTATATCGTTCAATTAAACAAAAATACCAAGAGTATGATATTCTAAATAAAGCGAAAGGATTTAACGCTAAGTATGGAAGATAAGTACATTGATAAATATAATGAGTTAGAAACAGAATTCTTTTCAACTAAGGTTAATTGGACATATATGTGGAGGATTGATTCCGTCCCTCAATGTTTGGATTGGGATTCGGACAACAATAAATACGATTATTTCATTGATGGAAAATATCAAAAATCTTTCAAAGATATCTATGAAGCTTTAGATAGAATAATTATTAACAAAAAAACATTAAGACAATTAATACTCGAAACCGATTTTGATTTTGAATCTATCGACTAATTGTTAAGACATCTTGATTTGACATCCAGTTATTTGCTGGATGTTTTTTATTTGTCTCAAAAAGTACGCTTTCCGTATTCCTCACTATTATATCAATTTTATTGCTTTTATTAAGCAAAAAAACGCTTGACCGAAAACCGTAGGTTTTGAAATATGAATTTACACAAAAATTTAATTTATATCGGCGACAATCTCGGAACAATGAAGCATCAATCATTTCATAAATTTTATGGAAAAATAAATTTTATTTATATTGATCCCCCATACAATACTGGAAGTGTTTTTTCTTATAACGACGATAATGATGAATGGTCAAAAGATATAAGGGATCGTGTTGAAGTTGCAAGACAGTGTTTGTCTGAAGAAGGAGTAATTTTTATCAGTATTGATGATAACGAATTATCAAATCTTCTCTATATTTGTTACAAAACTTTTGGAAAAGAAAACTACGTTGGATTGTTTATTACAAAACAAGCGCAAAGAAGCAATGCTAAGCATATTAATACTATTCATGAATATGTAGTCTGTTTTGCAAAGAATAAGAAAAAACTACCAAAATTCTTTATTAACAGACTTGAAAATCCTGTAGAAAGCCCAAAGATTTTAACAATTATTAACAGAATAAAATCGATACATTCAAAAGAACCTGAACGCGCCGAGAAAGAATTAAAGGTTTTAATTGATAAATATGTAAAAGAAACAGGGCAAACTTGGATAAAGAATTATTCAAATGTATCCGAGGAAGGAAAAATTTTCTTTGCTAAAGATCTTTCAACACCAGGGAAACCATCACGACTTGATATTGATGAAATAAATTTGCATCTTGAGCCATTAAAAACTCGTGGTTGGTCAAGCAAAGAAAAAATATTATCGCTATATAAAGAAAAACGTTTGTCGTTTAAAAATGGGAGACCGTACGCAATTGAGTATCTAGAAGAGGCTACCGACAACGTTTCTTCAATTTTGGACTTCTATTCAAGACAAGGGACAAACAACTTGAAAAAACTTGGTTTGGATGGATTATTTGATACTCCTAAACCTGTTGAACTAATCAAATTTTTGATTAGATGTTCACAACACAAGGATTCAATTGTTCTCGATTTTTATGCTGGCAGTGGAACTACTGCACAAGCAGTTTATGAGTTAAATAAAGAAGATAACATG
The DNA here is from genome assembly GCA_045615665.1 of Bacilli bacterium. Lineage (GTDB taxonomy): Bacteria > Bacillota_I > Bacilli_A > RFN20 > CAG-826 > Fiminaster. Next base: position 18,089 of record JAZLFJ010000025.1, on the reverse strand, counting down.
AACCACAAATATATTCTTGTTCAATTGGATGAATTGATGAATAAAAAAACCGAGGCTTATGAATTAATGACCAAGCTGGGATTTAAAGAACCAAGAGTAAGTGAAGCAATGATTTTAAGAATTAATGCTTATTTAAAACAGGAAAACAAAACAATTGATTACGAAATAAAGGAGAAAATTTATGGATAGCCTATTGAAAAAAGGTGATTATCGTCCCATCAATAAAAATTTTTTGCTTGAAGGGCATGAGGTATTAGAAGAAGTTACCAAAGTACAAGAGAAGTGGAAAAAAGGCGACACTGATACCTTTATAAATGAGTTAAGAGATTCTATGGCCGGATATTATCTTGGTTACGAATTGGTGAATGTAGAAAAGCATGGATTTGATTGTAAGATGAACAAATATGAAGACATCTTCTTAGAAGTTAAATCGGCAAGTTTTGCTAAGAAGAACGCTATTAAGGTGTCTGTGCTAATAGATGCCAACGATCCACATAGAGCGGAAATATTAACAATATTTATTACATCAAAAATAAAGTAACATATTCTTCTAAATGTGCTATAATACAAATGTCAAAGGTGGAAAGTCGGTGTTCGACCACGGCGCATTCCTTGTGAATGGAGTCAGCGATTCAGGATTCACCGCCCTGTTTGATATAAACGTCTCGTTTGAGATGTTTTCTTTTAGTGAAACTAGATATCGGATTAAAAATGATTGAAGAAATTTAAAAGTGGTGTTCGGTATGGAGCAGCAGGTGTTCGGTTTATATCATTTTTGTCCATTTAGGCCAACATGGTTAAATAGGATTGGTGCAGTGATAACGGCATCTTTAAAGGTGCCCACTTTACTAGAGAAGAAAAGGAACTATAGCCCAGCTGTTCATCTTCAATTTTAATGCCGAGATTAGAAATCACTATCTACTTCCATGTAATCATATATATAAATAGTTTTGCAAAATACTTTATCTGATAAGAACTCAATATATTTATCAAATGATTTGTTTCTTCTTTTAACTGTCATATTTATAACGCAAGAATCTTTTTCTTTGCTGGAATACATATAATTAGTGGATATTTCATAGCCTTTCATTTTTATTTCATTATAAATGTCAGAAAAAAATCTATTACCACAAAATGTAATCGCGATTTTTCTAGCATGCTTTCTACGTCTTAGATCAATAATCTTATTCATAATTATTAGCCTTTCAGAGATGGGAATTTTCCTTGCTTATTAAAAGAGGGTGCTTTTTTACCATTGTGTTTAACATATCTATAAAACAAAGTAACTGCTACTAAAGAACAAACAATATCAGTAATAGGAGTGGCCCATGTTATAAGCTCTGGTCCAATAGAGTTATTTTCCATTTTTGAGATAGAAAAGAAGATAAACATTAAAGGTATATCTAAAACTCCTTTTCTTAATAAGGCTAAAACAAGGCTTCTCCAAGGTTTGCCGACAGCCTGGAAAAACGAAATAACTGTATAAGCAACGGCAGAAAAAGGACCACCGATACACAATATTCTTAAAAATTTTGTGGCGTAAGCAACAGAATTATTTTCGTGGATGAAAATAGTGGATAAAGGAGTGGCCCAAATAATAGAGACAATCATAGCTAACAAAGCAAGGCTTATTGAAATAGCGCCACTAACATAGACAATTTTTGACATTCTTTTACGATTTCCACTAGCCTTGTTATAACCGATGATAGGTAAAACGCCTTGTGTCATGCCTCTCACGGAAGAATGAGCAAACATATTGATTTTTTTGGCGACTCCAATACCGGCTAGTGCGGCATCGCTTTCTGCTTTAACAACAATAACCGAACCAATTAAAGCGTCAAGAATCATATAAGAAATATTTTCACATAAAGTCATTAGACAAGCCGGAATTCCAACTTTAATGACTTCACTAGGAATATTTTCTGTGAACATTTTCTTAGAAAATTTAATAGAAATTACTAAATCTTTTTTTCTAATTATCATTAAGATAATGTAATAAATTAACGCGATAGAATTCGATATCCCGGTTGCTAAAGCGGCGGCAATTTCTGGTTTTGATGGCATGATAACAAACATGAATAGAGGATCTAAACCACAGTTTAGTAATCCCCCTAAAACAATCCCATAAGAAGCATGTTTAGATTTTCCTTGTGCTCTTAATAAATGGGAAAACAGTGTATTAATTGCTGTTGGAATACCAAAAATTACTACGCAATATAAGATATATGATCTAGCGTAACTAGAAGTTTCAGGAGATTTGTTTCCTGATAATAAATTAGATAAAGGATTATTAAAAATAAAAATGAATAAACAATAAATTAACGTTGTAATTAAACAAGCATAAAAAGCAAAGCGAGATGCATTTTTAGCTCTCCATGGATTGTTTTTCCCAAGTGAACGAGATATAACGCTAGATGCACCTATACCAAATAGATTTGATATAGCGCTTAATATCATATATACAGGCATACAAATAGTTACGCCAGCTACTAAAGCGTTCCCTAATTCCTTATCAGCCATATTATTCGCTGCCAATCCAATAAAGAATGTATCGGTAATATTATAGATAACAAGAATAAGCTGTCCGATAATAGAAGGGATAGCTAAACTTAAAATCGCCTGGAGTACAGGTTTATTTTCAAACAAATCTTTCTTTTTTGAATCTAAATTATTAGTCATAACAGTAAATTGGAAAAACTTTCCTATTTGAATTTAGTCCAAAAAACAAGAAAAAATAAATAAGAAAAACTTTCAATACTATAAAAAAAGTTTATAATTAGATACATGGATGCAAAATTGTTAACTCTCATCGAATTAAGCGAAGTAAATTCATTTACTAAAGCCGCAAAAGCACTAAATTTGACTCAACCCGCTGTTAGTCAACACGTCAAACAATTAGAAGAGGAATTTGATGCTAAATTATTTATTCGCTCAAACAATAATCTTTCCCTAACAAAAGAAGGGGAAATCGTGCTTAAATACGCTTTGCGTATCCAATCTCTTTACAACGATATGAATCGCAAACTAAAAGATTACAAGAAATGTGTTAATAATTTGACAGTTGGTATCACCCATACTTCCGAGAGTAACATCGCTCCAGAAATTATGGCAAAATATTCAGAAAGAAATAGTGGGTCACATATAAGAATTATTTCTGACTCTATAAAAAATCTTTATGAGAAATTGAGCCTTTATCAGATTGATTTAGCAATAATTGAAGGAAAGATTACTAATAAAAAATTCTCCTCCATTTTGCTTGGCACCGATTCTTTGGTAGCGGTTGTTTCTTTAGATAATCCTCTTGCTAATAAAAAAGTAGTTACTGTTAACGATTTAAAAAAAGAAAATCTTATTTTAAGAAATCTTGAAAGTGGTACCTCAACTCTTTTCGTTAATGAATTGGCGAAAATGGACGAAGATATTAACAATTTCCATTTATCCCTAGAAATGGATAATGTAGCTTCTATTAAATTGCTTGTGAGAAAAAATCTTGGAATTTCTATTTTACCAAAGAGCGCTTGTTCTAGAGAAATAAAAGAAAACAAATTAGTAGGGCTCCCCATTGAAAATTTAGATTTGATAAGAGAAACAAATCTCGTGTTTATAGATAATAATATCGATAGAAATATTTTAGAAGACATAGTCTCTATTTATAGAGAATCAATATAATTCGCATAAACTATATTATTATAAATAAGTATAACTGTAATAGAAAACCGAAAAACTTTGATACCCATCAATGTAATTTTGAGAAATATGAAAAATAATCATTTTTGGTGTTAGAGAAGGACATTTCGCAGATACTAGGATCATAACGGTGCTGTTAAACATTGTGTGCTCTTCGAAATTTTATAGCGCAATTAATTTAATAGAACCTTTTTTATTTACAATTAGAAGCATAGGTAATATTATAGGTATAATAATTGTGCCGAAAGGATAGAAAAGGTATGAAATATCTAACAGTAAGTGAAATGTCAAAAAAGTGGGGAATCAACGAAAGAAGAGTTCGTGTTCTCTTGAAAGAGAAAAGAATTGAAGGCGCTAAGCTAGAAAACCATAAATACTTAATCCCAGAGAATGCACCTAAACCATTAGACCGTAGAATAAAAGGTCAGAGATTATTTGAAGATTCTCCTCTTAAAGGAGTGGATTTTGATTTTAAAAATTACCGCAAACAATATCCGACAAGCGATGGTTATTTCGGTAGATTTGGAGGAAGTTTTCTTCCTAAGAATCTTCAGAAAGCTTTCGATGAAATCTATCATGGATATCTTACGATTGCTAAAAGTGCAAAATTCATCGCTGAGCTACGTGAAATAAGAAAGAATTACCAAGGTCGACCAACTCCAATCTATCACTGTCAAAATCTTTCTAACTATTTAGGAAGTGTTCAAATCTATTTAAAAAGAGAAGATTTAAATCATGGTGGAGCCCATAAACTTAATAACGCGATGGGACAAGCTTTGCTTGCTAAATATTTAGGCAAGAAGAAATTAATTGCTGAAACAGGTGCTGGTAGCCATGGATCAGCTGTGGCTATGGCGGCGGCCTATTTTGGACTTGAATGCGATATTTATATGGGCGCAGTCGATATGGAAAAGCAAGCCCCAAATGTCGCTAGAATAAAAGTTTTAGGCGCTAATGTTATTCCAGTTTATTCAGGAACTAAAACTTTAAAAGAAGCAGTGGACGCTGCTTTTGAAGCCTACGCTAAAGAATATAAAACCGCCTTTTATGTTTTAGGAAGTGCGGTTGGTCCTCATCCATATCCACTAATGGTAAGAGATTTCCAAGACATTATCGGTATCGAAGCCAAGCAACAATTCAAAGAAATGACTGGTGAACTTCCAGATATCGTTACGGCTTGCGTTGGCGGTGGTAGCAATGCCATTGGAATGTTTGAAGCCTTCCTAGAAGAACCGGTCAATATCGTTGGAGTAGAAGCAATGGGTAGCGGAAAAGAAATCGGTAGGAACGCTGCAACTATTACTTTAGGTAAAGAAATGGTTTTACATGGTTTTAATTCCCTCGTCATTCAAAATAAAGATGGCACTGCAGGTGATGCTTACTCCATCGCTAGTGGTCTAGATTATCCTGGTGTTGGACCCGAACATGCTTTCCTTCATGAAATCGGTAGAGTTAAATATGAAGCGATAAGCGATGATGAAGCTGCAGAAGCTTTCTTCCTTTTATCTAGACTTGAAGGCATCATTCCAGCAATTGAATCATCGCATGCTTTAGCATATGCTATTAAATGTGCTCGCTCAATGAAAAGCGGTAGCATCTTAGTTAATCTAAGTGGTCGCGGTGATAAAGACATGGATTTCATGCTTAAAAAATATCCGCATATGTTTAAATAAAACGTAGTAAAATAAAAGCGGATTTAAGGTCTAATGTAGGTCCGATTGTTGATCCATATATTGATTTGTATCCGCTCATCGATTCCTTTATCGAAGGGAAAATCCAAAATAAAACAATTAACTAGAATATCCTTTTGTGATATTCTTTCTATATGTTATCTAAAGAGGGAATTGTTCTTTTACCTTCGTATCAACCAGAAGAAACATTAGTCAACCTTTCAAGAGGTTTAGCCTTGGAAGGATTTTTTGTTTTGGTGGTGGATGATGGAAGTGGAGAAAAATATTCCGACATTTTTAGTAAATGTAAACAATACGCCACAGTCATTGGCTACAAAAAGAATCAAGGCAAAGGTCACGCTATAAAATATGGCTATAAATATTGCCTTGATAATCTAAAAGATTATAAATATGTTGTAACCGCCGATGGAGACGGACAGCATCGCATCGATGATATTGTTAGAATCGCTGATAGAGTAAAACAAAAAAATGTTTCCATCATCGGAGTGAGAAAATTCGATGTTAAAGTCCCAATTAAATCTAAACTTGGAAACATGCTTTCAAAATTCAATCAATCATTAGTGACCGCTAGATACATGCACGATAATCAATGTGGTCTAAGAGCGTTCCCATATTCAATTCTTCCCGACATGATTGAAATATTTGGTAGTAGATACGAATATGAAATGAACGTTCTAACTTATCTACAAATCAAGGAACTTCCTTTTGAATGTTTAAGAATCCAAACCATCTATGAAAACAATAATAGTGGTTCGCATTTTAGACCATTCCAAGATACTTTAAGAATCAACAGTTCAATCCTCTTATATGGCTTAATCAATATATTGATGTTCATCGCTTTAGCGATATCAAATTATTTTGTTAATAAATATATCGATTTTTCTCTTCCAATCAATCTAGAAATATCAACCACCCTGTGTTTTTTGGTCTATCTAGTCTTAATGATCACATTAAAATTAATCATCTTTAGACCCAAATATCCTGGAAAACTCATTCTAAGAGTAATTCTTTACGAATTATTAAAATTTATTGCGATATTAGTTAGTGTAACTCTCTTTACAAGAGTGCTTACTCTACATATATCACTAGCATACACGCTATGTTATGTGTTAACATTGTTGCCGCGCTACTACCTTGTAAAAGGTATTGGCCTCGTCTACGATGCAAATATTTCTGAGTAGTGATAAGGAGGATAATAAATCATGGCTTATGAAATTGTTATAGAATCAGCTTGTGACTTAAACAAAGAACACCGCGCTAAATTTGGAATTTATCCAGAAGTCATTCGCGGTTATATTTATATTCCAGGTAAAGAAGAATTCTTTGCTGATCCAGAATTCGGTAATTATAGTAAAGAAGAGTTCTTCAAAATCGTTAAATCAAAAGCTGGTAAAGTTCATACTGCTTTTGCCCCATATCAAGAATTCATTCGTGTCATCGAACCAATCTTAAAAGAAGGTAAAGATGCAATCATCTTCACTCTCTCCACTGGTATAAGTGGAACTTATAATGGCTTCCTTAACTGGGCTAGTGTTCTATTAGAAGACTATCCAGAAAGAAAGATTGAAATCATCGATACTTTAAAATATTCCGGTGCTTCTGGTCTACTTGCTATTTACGCAGCCGAAAATCGTAACAAGGGAATGTCTTTTGAAGATAATGTCAAATGGTGCAACGAAAACCGTTTCCGCCTTCACGAAGCAGGCCCAATGGATGATTTATCATTCTTAGCGAAAAACGGTCGTATTTCAGCTGGAAAAGCCTTCTTTGGTGGGCTTGCAGGTGCGCAACCATTCGCTGATTTTACCCGCGATGGTAAAAACGCTCCACTTGGAACTTTAAAAGGCGACGCTAAAACTAATGAAGTGTCACTTCAATATGTTCTTAAAATGGCGAAGAATATCGAAGATCAAATCATTGTCGTTGCTCATTCGATGAGAGAAAAAAGAGCAGAGTTATTTAAAGAGCAACTCTTAAAAGCTGCTAAACCACGTGAAGTCATCATCACTCACGTTGGTGAAACTTGTGGTCCAAATATGGGTCCAGGTTTATGCGCCTATTTCTTCATGGGTGAGCCAATCAGTGATTCAAGAGAAAACGAACTCAAAGTTTTTAGCGAATTAAAAGGAAAATAAAATGCTACCTCCTTGGGCATTAATTTTAATTATTGTCGGTGCTGTTATTCTTGGATTATTCCTTTTAGGAATACTTCCAATGCTTTTGGTGACTCTTCCCATCGCTGAAAAGCTTTATCGCACGCAATGGACACGCGGTGAGAACGCTTTTGAAAGAGGCTGTTCTGATGCTTCATTTGATTATCATCTCGATATGTTTAATCAAGGTATGAAGTGGCGAGAAGAGCATCTTAAAAACAAAGTTGATGTTGAAGTCATCTCTGAAGGTGTTAAACTCGTCGGAGAATATTTTGATTTCGGCTTTAAAAAAGCCATCATCTTAATGCCAGGAAGAACGGAAACGTGTTATTACGCTTGTTATTACGCTCCAACATTTGTCGAAGCGGGCTATAACGTTTTAACTATCGATCCAAGAGCCCATGGTTTAAGCGAAGGTAAAATCCTTACGTTAGGTAAACTTGAAGGTTTAGACCTTTTAAGATGGAGCGAACTTCTCCATGATAAATTTAGTATTGAGACTGTTGTCTTATATGGTTTATGCGGTGGAGGAACCGCTTCTTGTGTCGCTTTAATAAATGAGGACTGCCCGAATTATATTAAAGGTTTCATCTCGGATGGAATGTTTTATTCCTTCTTTAATGTTTACCGCCGTCACATCATCGATGAGAAACATCCAGTCTATCCAGTCATCTGGGAAGTGCTTGGAAAAATCAAACATCGCAATGGTGTTAATCCCTATAAAACGACCCCAAAGAATTTAATTGACGAAGTCAAAGTGCCCACTTTATTCTTAACTGGAGAATTAGATAAATTTGCCGTACCATTTGAGGCGAATAAGCTCTATGAGCTTTGTGGAGCAAAACAAAAAGAAATCCATCTAATTAAAAATGCGAGACATTCGCATTTAAGATACGATAATCTTGAAGATTATAATAAAGTTGTTATACCATTTTTAAAAACAATCGATTGAAAGGAACATTATGAAAAAAACTACTACGAAAAAACGTTCTATTCTTAAGAACAAGACGCTTATCATCGGTTGTGGACGTCTAGGCTCATCTATGGCGAATAAATGCGCCTTGGAAAGAAAAAACATCATCGTCGTTGATAAAGACGGAGATGCTTTCGATAGACTTTCAGATACCTTTGGTGGTTTTACTATCGCCGGTGATTCAACTGACCTCTCTATTTTAGAAGAAGCGCATATTTCCAGTGCTAAAGAGGTCATTATCACCACAGGTGATGATAACATTAATCTCTATCTTGCTCACGTCGCAAGAAAGATTTATGACGTCCCGGAAATATATGTTCGTTTAGATAATCCAGAAAACGAAGTTTTGCTTAAAGGACTCAATGTCAAAGCGATCTTCCCATTCGAATTATCTTACGATAAATTTAACTTGCTGAGAGGAGGACATAAATAATGAAAATTGTTATTGCAGGCGGTTATCAAGCTGCTGACTACATCATTAAAAAGTTCAAATCAAAGCAAAACAAATTAATTGTTATTAACTCGAAAAGAGATATTGCTCAATATTTGACTAAATCCAATCAAATCCCAGTCTTTTATGGTGAACCATATAAATATTTCGTTTTGGATGAAGCTAATGTTGAAGACGCGGATATCTTTATTGCTTTAGACAATGTTGACACCGATAACTTTGTTTCTTGCTTGCTTGCTAAAAAGGTGTTCAATGCTAAGAAATGTATTTGCACTGTCAACAACCCAAAGAACGTTAGACTCTATCGTGAGCTCGGCATAGACTCAGTCGTCTCATCCACTCAACTTCTCGCGACATCAGTTCTAAGTGAATCTTCTATTGAAGATTTAATTAAAACAATGTCACTTGAAAACGAACAAATCGTTCTCACCGAAGTGGTTATTAAACCAAACTATGACATCGCGAATAAACGCATCATGGATATCAATTTCCCAAAACAAGGAAACATCTCTTGTGTTTATCGTAAACCAAATGTCATCATTCCAAATGGTTCAACGATGATTCTTCCTAAGGATAAACTCCTCGTTGTATCCACTCCAAAATATCAAAGAGATATTATTGCCTTCATTCAAAAATCTAAATAATGAAAAAAGTCGCTAGCGGATATCGTCTTATTTTTGGCTACCTAGGAATTTTCCTAACTGTGGTAGGGATAATTTTAATTTTGCCCCTTGCCCTTTTAGTTGTGCCATCATATCGCGGTGATGCCATCTACTGGATGAACTTCTTAATTCCTGGTTTATCTTCGATAGTGGCCGGATTAGCGTTATTTTTCATTCTCATTGGCGGAAAAGAAAAAGCTCAACTTGGTAAACACCAAGACTCTGTCTTACTCATCCTCGTCTGGGTGAGCGCAATCATCATCTCTGGAATTCCATTTTTCCTCATCGGAAGAATAAACGGACAAACTCCAGATCCTAATTTGATGATGAATTTCACCGAATCGATTTTCGAATCGACCTCTGGCTATGCCACCGTTGGTTTAACTCGTCTAAAAGAAGGTCTTTATGACACCCATATCTTCACCTTCTACCGTGCTGTTTTACAGTTCTTTGGAGGTGTTGGCCTTGTTCTAGTTGTCACATCTGCTATATCTGATCGATATGGTTTAAAACTTTATGTCGCTGAAGGACATAATGATAAACTCATTCCAAATTTATCTAAGTCCGCTAGAATCATTCTTTCGATTTATGTTGGCTACATTCTTTTAGGCACACTCGCTTTAGGAATCGCAGGTGTTGATTGGTTCGATGCTTTATGTCATTCCATCTCTAGCGTTGCCACCGGTGGATTCTCTTCTAAATACGGCGGTATGCTCGCTTTAAGCGGCAATATGGCCGCAATTGAAATCATCACCTGCATCCTTATGTTTTTAGGTGGGACAAACTTCGCATTACATATGCTATTATTGACCGGCAAGTTTAAAAGACTTGGTCATGATATTGAAATAAGAACTTTTGGAATTTTCTTTTTGATCTTATTCCCGCTTTTTGTTTTATCTTTTGCTTTATCGAGCAATCCTTTAACTGGTGTTAATTACACTGTTGGACAAAGTTTCCGCTATGGATTCTTTGCCTTTATGACTGGTATGACTACGACTGGCTATAGCAATCTCCCAGCCGGTATCGCTTTAGCGCCTTTTGGAATTATTTTCCTTATCGTCTGTACGAACGTTATCGGCGCAGGAATAGGTTCAACCGCAGGCGGGACGAAGCTCTACCGTGTTGGCATCGCCGCTAAATCTTATTACTGGACGCTAAGAAAGAGATTATCCAATAAACGCTACATCTATCCAAATTATATTTGGAGATTTGGTGAAAGACGTGAAATAACTAAAGATGAATCTAGCGAAGCCTTTGGCTACATCATCCTTTACATCATCGTCTTATTCGTTGGTAGCTTCCTCGTTTGCTTACTGAGTCATGGTGAGCATGATTTATCAGAATCATTATTCGAATTTTCAAATGCTTTATCATCAACTGGCCTATCTAATGGCTTAACTGGAAGCACACCTTATCTTCCAGTGCTTTGGGTTTTAATTGCTGGCATGTTTGCTGGAAGACTTGAAATCCTTGCAATTTACTATGCTTTCTTTAGAGTCGCTAGAGATATTTTCAGAAAGGAAACAGTATAACTGTTACATATGAAAAAGATCGCTAGTGGATATCGTCTAATCTTCGGATATCTCGGTATCTTTTTAGCCTTAGTCGGCATCATTATTTTAATGCCTTTAGTTCTATTAGCAGTTCCTGCTTATCATGATGATGTTGTCCATATTCCTAATTTTCTCATCCCTGGCTTAGCCACTTTAGTAGGCGGAATATTGCTTTTCTTTCTATTACTTGGAAATCGCGAAAAAGCTCAACTCGCTAAACACCAAGACTCGGTCTTACTTATTCTCGTGTGGCTTATCGCTATCGTCATCTCCGCTTTCCCATTTTGGTTAACCGGTAAGATGACTTTCACTGAATCGATCTTTGAATCAACATCTGGTTACGCTTCAGTTGGTTTAACTAGACTTCCAAATGAATTGTTCGATTCACATATGTTTACGTTCTATCGTGCGCTTCTACAATTCTTTGGAGGCGTTGGGCTTGTACTTATTATCACCTCCGCTATCTCTGATAGATATGGTTTAAAACTTTATGTCGCTGAAGGACATAACGATAAACTTATTCCTAACTTATCGAAGTCCGCTAGAATCATTTTATCGCTCTATGTTGGTTTCATCATCTTAGGAAGTGTAGCCTTAATCATCGCCGGAGTTGAACCATTCGATGCGATCACTCACTCGATTTCAGCCGTCGCGACAGGAGGCTTCTCTTCTAGAGTTAACGGTATGGCGGGTTATAGCGGCAATCAACTGGCGATTGAAATCATCACCTGTGTCTTAATGATTCTAGGGGCGACTAACTTCGTCCTTCATTTCATGCTCTTACTTGGTAAATTCAAAAGAGTTGGTAAAGATATTGAAATTAAAACCTTTGGTTTTGTTTGTTTAATCTTCATCCCACTTATCTTTATCGCTTATTTAGTTGGCTACAATTCTTTAACCGGTACGAATTATTCAGTACTCGAATCGCTTCGATATGGCACATTTACCTTTATTAGTTGTATCACCACGACTGGTTATAGCAACGTTCCTGCTGGCGCAATTATTCCAGCTGGTGCTTACTTATTATTAACAATTTGTAACGTCATCGGTGGTGGAATGGGTTCAACCGCAGGTGGTATTAAGTTCTATCGACTCGGTGTCGCTTGTAAATCATATTATTGGACTCTTAAAGAAAGGATGTCGCCAAGACGTCTTATCTATCCAACCTACATCACCCGCTACGGCGAGATGAAAGAAGTCACCAAGAGCGAAGCAAGTGAAGCTTTCGGTTACACTTTGCTTTACATCTTAGTGATGCTTGTCGGAGCTTTCTTCGTCTCCGTTTTAGGTAGTTTTGATTTTGGGGCGTCCATGTTTGAATTCTCAACCGCTTTAAGTGGCACCGGTTTATCAAACGGTATCACCACTAATTTGCATATCTCTTATGCCAATATGGAAGCGCCACATGTCGCTGTCGCTTGGATCTTAAATGTCGGCATGTTCTTAGGCCGTCTAGAAATTTTAGTTGTTTATTACGCTCTCTTTAGAGTGGTGAGAGATATATTAAGAAAGGAAACAATTTAACTATGTTAATTAACGAACTTGAAAAAGCAAATATTGAAGCTTTAAAAAATAAAGATAAAACCGCTAGAGCGGTTCTTTCTGTCGTCATCAATAAATACCGCGTTAATGCGATCGAGCTTAAAGCCCAAGGCAAAGAAGCAACTGATAATGATTTAGTCAGAGTCATCAACAAAGTTGTTAAAGAACTCGATGAAGAAAAAGCGGGTTATGAAAAGCTTGGTAGAGTAGAGGATGTTAGAAACATCGAATCTCAAAAAGCGATCATTGAAAAATATCTTCCAAAGCTCATGAGTGAAGATGAAATTAGAAAAGTCATCGCTTCTTTAGAAGATAAATCCATGCCATCAGTGATGAAACATTTTAAAGTTAATTATGATGGCAAAGTTGATATGTCACTCGTGTCTAAAATTGCTAGAGAATAATTTCAACTTGTTAAGGCGACTTTAATTAACTATAATTATTGACGCACTAGGGGTGTCGTACAATGGTAGTACAACGGTCTCCAAAACCGCTAATACGGGTTCGATTCCTGTCACCCCTGCCATTTGTACAGTATACCGGATTTGAACATAAAATCCGGTTTTATTTTATAAAAATAAATTTTTTTAGACTCTATTTTTGACACTTTTATAGTATTCTTCTTCTTTTTCATCAGGTGTTAACCCTTTATTAGAGGTGTGGATTCTTTGGGTGTTATAAAAAGTAAAATATGCTGATAAATATTCTTTAATAACTTTAGAATTTTCATAATTGTTAATATTTATATTAATTTCTTCACTTCTAAGCTTTGAATAAAATCCTTCAATACATGCATTATCATAAGGTTTTCCAGCCTGCGAAAATGATTGTTTGACGCCGAGCATTTTTAATAAGTTCATAAAATTTGTTGATTTGAATTGTGCACCCTGATCAGAGTGAAACATTAAATCGATAGGTTCGTTTCTTGATGAAAATGCATCTTTAAAAGTATTAATGGCTAGATTTTCATTTAACTGTGTTGATAGTCTCCAACCAACAACTTTCCTTGCAAACAAATCCAAAATCACACACAAATAAAATTTGACACCTTTAACATTAATTTCTAGAAAATCACTCGTCCATACTTTGTTAGGTTCTTTTTGTTCGAATTGTTGTCTAAGCAAATTCCTGTAATAAGTTTGTTTTTGAGTATTAACATATGGTTTTTTCTTTTTCACAACCAGATTGGTTATTAAATTATTTTCCTTCATTACTTTTGCGACGTATCTTTTACTAGTAATTATTCCCTTCTTTTTAAGAGCAATTACTATTTTCCCAGCTCCATAAAGTTTTTTTGAATCATTAAAAATTTCAATTATTTCTCTTGCAATAGATTCTTTTCTTTTTTCATATGTTGTTTTTTCTACCTTATTAAACAAATAGTTGTAAAGAGTACCTCTATTAATTTTTATGGCTTTTGCTATCTCATAAAGGTTGTAATCCGGATTTGCTTTTAAAAATCTTTTTGTCGCATCCTCCTTTTCTCTCACTGTGGCATTTACTGAAACTCCAATATTTTGAAAAATAAACACCTGCCTTTTTAACTTTTCGTTTTCCTTAAATAAAATTTCTTTTCTGATCATAATTTTTGATCTCCTTTCGTGAATTTATAGATTACAACAAAACAAAATATTCAAAAAAATGCTTAAAATAGCACTCATTGAGTGAAAGTGCTTGCATCTCTCTGTTTCTCTATCTACTAAAATTGTAAGTTGTGTAAATTTAGAACAAAATGAAGCGATCGAATTGTATAACTTTTTATACAAAACTCTTAAACAATTAAATGACAAAAATAAGAGTATAGAGAAAAATGATTAGCTTTAGTGATGAATCAATAGTGTAGGCCATTTTTAAGCAATATAAACTTTTGTGCAATATTGCTGTTGGCTTTTTTATTTAAGTTTTTGCTCCATGCATTCAAGAGTTTCAGGAGAAACGACATGTTCAATCATGCAGCAATCTTTTTCTGCGATTGGTTTTGGCACGCCAAGTTTTTTAATTAAATATTCACGAATTATAATGTGCCTATGATAAACACCTTTTGCAAGTAATCTTCCGGATTCTGTTAATTTAAGTTCAGAATATGGAGTTTTTTCTATTAAATTCGCTTTTAATAATTCATTAGTAGCTTTTGTAACGGCTGGTTTTGTGACATTTAACATTCTAGAAATTGTTACCGATTTAACTTTCTGATCCTCAATTTCAAGAATGTAGATAGCTTCTAAATAATCTTCAAATGATTGTGATAATTTCATAATAATATTATTTATCAATATAAATTGGAATTCAAGAAAAAGTTAAATATGGTTAATTTCTATTGACCTTAAAGTAAATAATCCGTAAAATAGTAACCGAAAAAGTTAAATAAGGTTAACATTATGAATAAAGAGAAAAGTAGATTAAAAATAGGTGAAGAAGGGCATTTATCAGATTTGAAAAGAGGACAAAAATGTATCGTTTTAGATCTCCATAATGATAATGCTGCACTTCGTAGGCATCTTCTTGATATGGGGATTACAAGAGGAGTAGAAATTGAAGTTAAAAAAATAGCTCCTTTAGGTGATCCAGTTGATATTTGTTTAAGAGGATATGAACTATGTATCCGTAAAGCAGATATGCATTTTATTGATGTAAAGGTGGTGGAATAAAATGAAAATTGCATTAGTAGGAAACCAGAATGCTGGTAAAACAACAATTTTCAATGCACTAACTGGATCTAATCAAAAAATTGGTAATTGGCCTGGTGTAACTATTGAAAGAAAGGAAGGGCTTCTTAAGAAAACTAAGGATTTTGAAGTTATAGATTTACCTGGTATTTATTCGTTATCGCCATATACTCCAGAAGAAGAAATATCACGTTCGTTTATTATCAATAAAAAACCAGATTTAATTATTAATGTTGTTGATGGTACTTCTATTGAAAGATCGCTTTATTTGACAACACAATTATTGGAACTTGATGTAGATGTAATTATTGCTCTTAATATGTCTGATATTTTAGAGTCACGTGGAATTAAGATTGATGTTGAGAAATTATCCAATAAACTTCACACAACAATTATTCCGGTTTCAGGTCTAACAGAAAACGGAATTAATTCATTAATTGATACAATTCTAAGTGGTAAATATATTAAAAACGAACATAACAAAATTTATTCTGAAGATATTGAGGATTTAATCGAAAAATTTAGCAAAACACTTATATCTAATAATAAACGATTTATTGCAGTTAAATTAATCGAAAATGATCGCGATTATCACTCTTTAAGAAGTGAAAACCATGAAAAGCAAATAAAAGAACTTGAAACAAATAATAATATGGATGGCGAACAATTAATAGCCTCAAAACGTTATGAATATATAGAAAAAATTAAAAGGGAGTGTACATTTGTTACTCCTGAAAAGGAGTCTATTACAGATAAACTTGATCGTGTTTTCTTAAATAAATGGTTAGCTCTTCCTATTTTTGCCCTAGTTATGGCTTTTATATATTTTTTGTCGATTGGTGTAGTTGGTGGATTAACGACTCCTTTAATAGAAGTTCTATTTAATGGAACTAGTGGGGAGCCTGTCGAATTTGACCTTATTTTTACAACAATCCGCGCAAACCTCAATTTTAAGGGGATTGGTCCATTACTTGGTGAGGTAATTCAAAATGCTGGTGGATCTCCTTGGGCAATTTCACTTGTTCAGGATGGAATTATTGGTGGTGTTGGTAGCGTATTATCGTTTTTACCACAACTTATTGTGATGTTTTTGTGTTTGTCGCTTCTTGAAACAACTGGATATATGTCGAGAATCGCTTTCTTTTTGGATAGAATCTTCCATAAATTTGGATTAAGTGGTAAATCTCTTATTCCTTTTATCGTTGGCTCCGGTTGTAGTGTTCCTGGAATTGCTTCGAGTAGAATTGTTGAGGATGAAAACGAACGAAAAGCCACAATGATTCTTACACCATTTATACCTTGTAGTGCAAAATTGCCAATTATTGCATTATTTTCTTCCTATTTTTTTAATAATTACGCTTGGCTAATTTCGTTATCTGCATATTTAATTGCAATTATTTTAATTTTAATTTTTGGTTACTTATTTAAGAAATTTATTTTTAAAGGTGAGCACTCTTCTTTTGTTAGCGAACTTCCTGAATATAGAAAACCAAAAGGAAAATATATTGTAAGAGATGTGTATGACAAATCATTTGCTTTTATTAAAAAAGCAGGAACGTTGATATTACTGTTCTCTATTATTGTATGGTTTTTAACAAGATTTACTTGGTCGTTTAACTTTCTTGAACCAGAAAATATAAATAATTCAATGCTCGCTGGAATCGGTAATGCATTTGCATGGTTCTTTTATCCAATGCTTGGTGAATGGAGCTGGGGAGCAAGCGTTAGTGCGATCCAAGGGTTAATCGCAAAAGAGCAAGTTGTTGCATCAATGTCGATTATCGCAGGAAGTGAGAATGTGTTTGCTTCTGGAGGACCATTTTCTTTCTTGACTGGACCTACTGCTTACGCTTTTATGGTTTTTAATTTGTTTAGTGTTCCCTGCGTTGCAGCATTGGGTGCTATAAGACGCGAAGCTAGAAGCGCAAAAACTTTATTATTAACCATTTTATTTGAAATTGGTTTTGCATGGATTCTTGCAACTCTAATTGGAGTTATTGGAAGGGCTATTGTTTTATGAACTATGTAGATATTTTAATTATAATTATCACTTTCATAATTGTTTTTTCTATTATCTTTTTCTCTTTCATTCGCCCTAAAATGAGAGGGCAAAAAATTATATGCCACAATTGTCCGGTTTCTAAAAAAGGAAAAAAATTATTAAAAAAATATAAAAACAGAAAATTATAAATGAATTTGTTGCCATGATGTCTTTTTAGAACTTGCAATTGAATTTTAAAACTTTTAAAAATTATCATTTTGGTGTAAAAAAACACGAAAAACATATGTTAACTTCGTTGCGTTCGGCCTATTAACTTCGTTGCGTTCGATTAAAAACTATTAACTTCGTTGCGTAAAGACATTAGTTAAACCGAGGCACTTTTTCCTCAAAAAGGTGCCTTTTTTGTTACTTTTTTAGCAAAAATCGCTATTTTTCAATTTTTTGCTTTTATAATTTTAAACATTTTTTGAATACTTAAAAAACAACCAAGGCAGGTATCAAATCCTGTCACCCCTGGTTATGAAATCTTAGTTTTATTACATAAAAGGCATTTTTTTGTCTTTTTAATTATGTTGTTCGTATCCTGTCATCCTTGGTTTAAAAATGAAATTACTTGATGATTTTCATTTGTTATGGATTATTTACTATTAGTAAAGCCTATGAGAACATTTGATGGAGTTGTATTTGCAAGGACTAGAATGGGGTTTAG
>JAZLFJ010000024.1:0-4044 GCA_045615665.1 Bacilli bacterium | reverse complement strand
TTTTTGACTTGTTCGAGTGGCTTGATGTTTTCTATGTCTTTATACACAACAAAGATACAAAAAATCAGCCACTTGTGCAAGTTTTTAGGCTAAAAAATTACATCAAAGAACACTTTTTTTGAAGGCTTTTTGTCAGAGCCCGCGAACCTCCAGATCGTTCGGAGCGAAGCGGAGATAAGAACTGATTGATATTATAGTCCGATAGTACTTAACTACCACAAAATAAACTTATTAAACAAAAATTAACGAACTATTGTTTTAAAAAACATAAAATAAAATGTTAAATTGTGGACATAGGTGATGGGGAAAGAACTCTTTCCCCATCATCCGAAAACATCAATCTCTTCCGCAACCGATGTACTCGTTAGGGCAGCATCTGTCATCACGACCATCTGCCCATGTCTGACGACTTGTCATACGGACTGTCTTAAATTCAAATTGACGCATAATGTTTTTATTAAAGATTTTTTCCTACTCTATTCAGGCTTTTCGGATTCTGCCTTCTTTATATCATAAATTTCAAATAATCGTTGTTTAATAAATTCTCTTATAAAGTTACATCTTTGTGTTATTGCTTCGTTTGATAGACCAAGCCATTCCATAGGGCAAAAACCCGCACAATGCCATCTAGCAAAACACTCACGACATCGTTGTGGTAGAGAAGTAAATTTGAGGAATTTTTCAATTTCTATTTGATACAAATTGGCATCTGCGTATTTAATATTTTGTAATTTACATGTCTCATATAAATCATCGTAAGGAGATGTATTGCGATGGCAAGCCGTAATGATTCCATCGGGTGTTAGACAAAATTCGCCGACACAAAATCTATCCACGATGTTATCTACCGATGTAATAATAGAATTCGTAATGTGTATCCCATTGGCATTTCCTATTTCCTGGGCTTTTTTGAAATAATGTAAATACTCTATGTAAAAATTATTTTTATGGGGTTCTCTCTGCGTAACTGGTTCAAGCTTAACTTTTATGATATTATCGTATTTTGTTAGGCTTTGAATCATTTGTGGCATAAATTTTACAGTATCTTCTGTAATTGTAGACCTAATTGTATAGGGGATTTTCAATTGTTCAAGTAGGCGTAATTTCTCTACAATGACAGAAAATGTGCTAGCAGATTTACCTGCAAAGGGTCTTTGCCTGTCTTGTATCTCTTGCAGTATATCAAACGATACTTCAATTTGAACTTTATGCTTTTGCAAAAAAATCAATCTCTCCAGATTAAGTAAGGTTGCATTGGTCGTAAGGAAATATAAAATCTGCTCCTCCTGTGATTTCGCACGCTCAAGGTATTCTATAGACCATTGTATTTTTTCCCAAGCTATAAGTGGTTCTCCCCCACCAAGGAATGTAACTGATTTATTTTTTATAGTTTGAGATAACAGAAAGTCGAAAGCTTGTTGTAACTTATCGTAACTTACATTTTTTTTAGAATGTGCTTTTTGGGCATAACAATACGAACAAGAGAGATTGCATCTTTGAGTTGGAATAACTATAATATTTCCCCATCGTTGTAAGTAATTATTATTAGTAGGAATTGTATATACCGAAGGTGGAATCTCTATTTTAGATTCTGACTTTAGTGAGAGCTTATGAAGATACCTACTTAAAGGGGCATAGATATAATCATCATGTTCAGAATGTATTATGTATATATTTTCTACCATAACGATTATTCGCTATATCAATATTTATTATATCACAAAACCATAATTTGATAAAAGTGCGTAAATTGCATTATGCAATTGGTTATTATTCCAATGATTAGAGTTCGTAGTATGACATGGACGGAAGTACTTTAGTGTCATACCATGTCTATCCATTTTTTCCTAAAGAACGTGCCTCTCCCCTGCATCCCCTCCAACTCATAAGCGTCTAGAATTATACGCCATAACTTATACCATCATCGCTTCTTCTCACCTAATAGCTCTCGCTATCGCAACAACAGTGCGTTTATAAACCTAATAAATAACATTATGGTCACGTTGTTTGTAATAGGTCTGTCTACAATAACCACACAATTAGTAAGCAGTGACTATTGACAAGCTTCGTCGCTTGCGATTTTCATTCTATTACTCTGCCCCTGTTTTTTTTGTATTTATATTCTCAGCTCTTCAGCGATATCAGTCAGCGTAATTAACACTAAATCCTAAATCTCAAATTTATTGAGATGCCTCTCCAATTCTGCGATTTAAATGATTTTGCGTAGTTACATACCTTAATCACCACTTGTAAACGACATCAAACTAACAATACCATGCATTTTCGATAAGGTCTGCACGGTTTGATTACAAGATAAAAATTCTTGAGCAATTCTTGTTCTCCCAACTAAAGTAAATTTAGTTACTTTATGCTTTTCGTAGACTTTTAGTATCTACATATCTTTAAACAAGACATTGCATGGCTACATTTTAAAATTATACTAGCAAATTTACACATCATTTTGCAATCGCTATTTAAAATCGCAAAAGTTCCCCTAACCAATTCTACCAGCATCTCTAATATCAACAGACCCACAACGAGGACATTTGGGATTTTCAAACAAGCCAAGTGGACCTACACAATGCACTTGACGACACCTTTTGCAAAAGAAATGACCACATTTCTCACAAACATAAACTTGGTCCATTTCATGCGTATTGCCGCATGTGGGACATTGACGATAATAAGCCATAATTTCAAATAATAAATTCCTGCTCTAACGGCTTCGCAGGTCTTGCCTTTACGAATTATAAATATGTGCGATCAAAAGTAGGATTATAAAACCTAACAATATCCAATAACGCAAGAAATAAAGTAATGCTAAAATTCCTGCGATTATTAAAATAACAAGCAACACTTTACCAAAAGATTCCATACAAGTTTTAAATTAAACAATCACTAGTGTCCACTTAACATTTCAATGAACATTTATAAATTATTCATATATAGTTAGTTATATGCGATTTTGACATATTCTCAACTCTTTGATAGAGCTTTTACTGGGATAGTGCTAAATTTTAAAATTGCACTAATAAGCAGATTAATCTTTCGCCAGTTAGCAAACTTCCATCCGTGTAGTCCTATCTCGAACTTACGTTAAGTTGACATTATCTTTCAATACACGCCGCAAAGATACTATTTTTTTTTGACATACACAAATTTTTTAACGTAAAAACCTATTTTTTTTCAGTTTTTAAGTTAATATCGTCTTTTATATGGTTTTAATGGCAAATCAAGGGAAGCTTTTAGTTCTTCCTTTATTTTATTATATCGACGCGTCCACATCTCTCTATCATCATACCAAGGACGACCTCTAAGTTTTCTAAATTCTTTCTGCTGCTGAATATATTCCTCAAGTGTAATTTCCAATATACGTTCACAAGCATCTCGATTACCAAGCAAACGATTTAGTTCAAATTCTGTAGATGATAAACGTAGTGGAGAGCATGATTGATAGAAATCTAGTAGCCATTGCATATTGCTCCGATTAAATTCTTGCTCTTCTTCAGGAATTTCATCAGTATCTTTGTAAAAAGCATTGAATGCTATCCAAAATTCCGCACTTGCCCACTGCTCAGAGTAAGGTACTCCTTTCAATTCTTTAACGGCCGCTTTCAATTGCGGATAAGATAAAATTGCTTTCTCTGCACATGGTTTGTTTACAACAGTTAATTTCCCTTGTGGCTTTCGTGTAAAAAACTTTCCACACTTGGGACATTGTTGTGTAAACGTTGGTTCGAACCAATCATTCGCTTCCATATGGTCATCAGACCAAAAGGTAAGCCCCTCCCTCGACCATAAGTCCTTAAAAAAGAGGACTCTTCTTTTATGACCGCAATGTGGGCATTTTATAATACGCGTTTGGGTTTCCTCTGGCGAACCATAATATGTTAAAATAAATTGTATCACTAGTGTCTACTAAAAAAAATAACAATTAAAAATCATCAAATAATAACGGTTCATTAAGAGCCAAATGGTCTTTGTCATCTTGAAAATTAGATTTACAGAATAGGTCAACTAGTGGAGTTGTATCAGTAAGTGAGA
>JAZLFJ010000023.1:0-1372 GCA_045615665.1 Bacilli bacterium | reverse complement strand
TGATATTTAGTTAAGCTTACTTTCTTGGCGTTAGTTTAAAACAATTCGACTCTGTCCATTAAAAAATCTAGCAAATTGCAGTGAAAGAATCCGTTGTTATCATAGTAATTGTGCGGTATATCGTTTCTAATAATTATTTTTTTAAAGAAATCGCCAGTGAGGGTAAAAGAATCTAATTCAGAATTGATTTTGCTTTCCTCTTTCATCTCAAACGCACTTTGAATATAGATTTTTCTATCTAAATCGTTAACAACGAAATCGATTTCTTTTTGCACTTTTTGATTATTTTTTCTATCAATGACCACGCCAACATCAACCTTATATCCTCTTGAGATTAGTTCGTTATATATAATATTTTCTTGAATATGACCATAATCGAATTGTCTAAAATTTAATTTTGCGTTTCTTAATCCAACATCCGAATAATAGTACTTATTGGGATATGAAAAATACGCTTTCCCTTTGATGTCGTATCTTTTAGCTTCCGATATCAAAAAAGCATCTATTAATTTATCGACGTATGAACCGATTAAACTTGGGTCAATCTTTTCTTTGTTGTTGCTGCTAATGGCGTTGGCAATATTGTTTGGGTTTGTTAAGGAACTTATAGACGAAGATAGGTATTCCAAAATGTTGTTCATGATATCTTCTCTTTGTATTCTTCCATGCTCTTTTAAATCCTTGAGATAAGTTTCATTGAATAGTTCTACGAGGTATTCCATCTTTTCTCTATCGGTCTTTTTCTCTAATTGTCCTGGCATCCCACCAAGCAACATATATTTTTCAAAAGCGTCTTTTTCGTTGCCACCATAAAAAGAATAGAATTCCTTAAAAGAAAGTGGATAGACATGTATTTGACTTGACCTTCCCCTGAATTCGGTTGCGATGTCGCTTGAAAGCATCTTTGAATTGCTTCCGGTGACATAAACATCAAGATTCTTGTAATCCTTTAGTTCATTTAGCATATCGTATATGGTTATTTCGTCTTCGCCATATTCGTTTTTGATATACGCTTTTTTACTCATTTGAATCTCATCTATGAGTAAGTAATATTTTTCATCGCTTAAAGATATTCTCTTCTCAACAAAATCGCATAACGCAGATGGGTTTCTGTAGATATAGTCTTTTCTCTTATCAAGCTCAAATTTAATGATATTGCTATCGCTAATTCCTTGTTCTAACAAATAGTTATAAAAAATCTCAAATAGCAAGGTGGATTTACCAGTTCTTCTTAAGCCTGTGATGACTTTGACATTGCCATCCCACATCACGTTTTTGATTTTTTCTAGATATTCATCGCGATTGATCATATTGTTTCTTCCATATTTTACGCCGTATGCGTCCTTACTTATGGATATTGTAATAAAAATAC
>JAZLFJ010000022.1:0-41214 GCA_045615665.1 Bacilli bacterium | reverse complement strand
CAAAAATAATTTTTCCGTGGTAAAATAAGGCATGTACAATACCTCCTTAGACAAGAATATTGTACATTAAGCTCGTTTTTCGGGCTTTTTTTATTTCAAAACAAAAAGGGCGTTAAGATTTTAATTTCTTAACAGCCCCTTATTTTACATAAATCCGATTACTTCTTGTTGCGGATGGCGGCTTGTGCAGCAGCTAATCTTGCAACTGGAACACGGAATGGTGAACATGAGACATAATCAAGTCCTGCTCTATGGTAGAAGTCGATTGAGTTTGGTTCGCCACCAGTTTCACCACAAACACCGATGTGGAGATCTTTTCTAGTTGAACGGCCAAGTTTGACTGACATTTCAACAAGTTTTCCAACACCCCTTTGATCTAAGGTCTTGAATGGATCTTCTTCTAAGATCTTTGTGGAATAGTAATCTTTTAAGAATTTAGAAGCATCATCACGGCTGAAACCGAATGTCATTTGAGTTAAGTCATTTGTACCAAATGAGAAGAATTCGGCTTCTTCAGCGATTTCATCGGAGAGTAAAGCGGCTCTCGGGATTTCGATCATTGTGCCAACATGATACTTCATGTTAACGCCGGCTTTCTTAATGATTTCGTCAGCAACTTTGGTAATGATTCCTTTAACGAACTTGAGTTCTTTGACTTCAAGTACGAGTGGTACCATGATTTCTGGTTCAATCTTAATACCAAGTTTCTTAGAAACATTAATAGCGGCTTTGATGATAGCAGCTGTTTGCATTTCACAGATTTCTGGATATGAAACTGCTAAACGGCAACCACGGTGGCCCATCATTGGGTTAAATTCGTGGAGGTCATCGATACGTTTATGGATGAAGTCGACAGAGTGACCGGTTGCTTTAGCAAGTTCGGCAATCTTGTCTTCTTCTTGTGGAAGGAATTCGTGTAGAGGTGGATCAAGTAAACGAATATTAACATTGAGTTCACCCATTTCTTCAAATAATCCTTCGAAGTCTTTTTGTTGTAATGGTTCGATTTCTGCTAAAGCAGCAACTCTTTCTTCTTTAGTTTCAGCAAGAATCATCTTTCTGAAGGAGAAGATTTTGTCTTTATCAAAGAACATATGTTCTGTACGGCATAAGCCAATACCTTGTGCTCCAAAGACTTTGGCTTGGTGAGCATCTCTTGGAGTATCGGCGTTAGCGCGGACTTTAAGAGTTCTAGCTTCATCAACCCATTTCATTAATCTACCGAAATTACCACTTGATAGATCTGGTGCAACTTTCTTGATATCACCTTCATAGACGGAACCTGTTGAACCATCGAGTGAGATGACATCGTTTGGACCATAAGTTTTACCATTAATGGTAAGTGTTTGTTTTTCTTCATCGATTAAGGCAGCAGCACAGCCAGTGACGCAGCATTTACCCATACCACGAGCAACGACAGCTGCGTGTGAGGTCATACCACCACGGTTAGTGAGAATACCTTCTGAAGCGATCATACCGATTAAATCTTCTGGTGAAGTTTCGGCGCGGACTAAGATGACTTTTTCGCCAGCTTGATGACGGGCTTCAGCTTCTTCAGCAGTAAATGCTAATTTACCAGTTCCTGCACCTGGACCAGCTGGGTTACCAGTTGCAACTTTGCGGGAAGCAGCTTTTTCAAGTTCATCTTTATCGAAGTTTGGAAGAAGTAATTTATCGAATGATACTGGATCAATTCTTAAGACAGCTTCTTCTTCAGTGATTAAACCTTCATCAACCATGTCGCAAGCCATCTTTAAGGCAGCGGCTGGAGTACGTTTACCACTTCTGGTTTGTAAGAAGTATAATTTTCCTTCTTCGACAGTGAATTCCATATCTTGCATATCGCGATAATGGAGTTCCATTTTCTTAATAGTTTCTTCAAATTGACGATAAACGTCAGGCATACGTTTTTTGAGTTCATCAATGTGAAGTGGGGTACGAATACCAGCAACAACGTCTTCGCCTTGAGCATTTGGTAAATATTCAGCAGAAATTGCTTTTTCACCAGTAGCAGCGTTTCTTGAGAATGCGACGCCTGTACCGGAAGTTTCGCCTTTATTACCGAAGGCCATGGATTGAACGTTGACAGCGGTACCCCATGAATATGGGATGGAGTATTGCATACGATAAACGTTAGCACGTGGGTTATCCCATGAACGGAAGACTGCGGTGACAGCCTCAATCAATTGAACTTTTGGATCAGATGGGAATTCTTCACCAAAGGTTTTCTTATAATATTCTTTGTATTTGCTGACCAACTCTTTGAGTTCGGAAGCAGTGACTTCTGTATCGAGCTTGTAGCCTTTTGATTTCTTTAGATCATCAAGCATTTTGTCCATATCGGTACGTGGATGACCTTTAGCGATGTTTGTGAACATCAAAATGAAACGACGATAGCTATCCCAAGCAAATCTTTCATTATTCGTTTCATTAATCATCGCTGCGACAGTTGTGTCATTTAAACCAAGGTTTAAGATGGTGTCCATCATACCTGGCATAGAAACACGAGCGCCACTACGAACAGATACGAGAAGAGGTTTGACTGAACCGCCAAAGTTTTTGCCTGTTTCTTTTTCAACTCTTGCGATACCAGCATAGATTTGTTCGACTAGATAGCCTGGAAGCTTCTTTCCACTTTCATAGT
The DNA here is from genome assembly GCA_045615665.1 of Bacilli bacterium. Classification (GTDB taxonomy): domain Bacteria; phylum Bacillota_I; class Bacilli_A; order RFN20; family CAG-826; genus Fiminaster. Next base: position 38,570 of record JAZLFJ010000022.1, on the reverse strand, counting down.
AAAGTGTGCAGGCTTCCGTAGAGATGGTGAATCCTTCAGGAATTGGGACCCCAATATGAGTCATTTCTGCAAGACCAGCACCTTTTCCTCCAAGAAGTTCTTTGCCTAATCCATAGGCGTCCTTGAAGTTATATACGTATTGTTTCGCCATATTTTCCTCCTGTGAGACAATAAAAATATTGAATGCTAAAACACTCGCATAAAATATAGCAAAAAAGTAATATTAATCGCAATAAGAATGATTAAATTTTATAATTTAACCGCTTACATTGTTGTTATGATAATCAAAAACAAAGTATGGTATCATTTAAAAGTGGAGGTTTTCCTATGAAAGAACCATTGATTCTTACTATTGATTTTGGAACGCAATCAGTCCGTGCAGGCTTATTCAATAAAAAAGGTGAAACAGTTGCTTTAGTTAAAGAAAAATATAACCCACCATACTTTTCTCCTAAGAAAGGATATGCTGAACAAGATCCTGAATACTATTTTGAATCACTTTGCAAAGTTACAAAGAAATTAGTAGAAGAGAATAAAGAAAAAATTGATGATGTTTTAGGAATTGTTATGTCTTTTTTTAGAGACTCGGTTGTATGTCTCGATAAAGACAATAAAGTTCTCCGTCCTGCTATTTTGTGGCTCGATGAAAGAAGAGCCGAAGGCAAGCAAAAACTACCGGTTTTGCATAGATTTTTGTTTAAATTGATCGGAATGAAACCAACCATTGAACTCAATTTAAAGCGTTCTATGGCACAGTGGATAAAAGAGAATGAACCAGAGATTTGGCAGAAGACTGACAAGTTCATGATGATCTCAACTTTTATCACTATGAAATTAGTTGGTGATTATGTTGATTCGCCATGTTCACAAGCTGGGCATCTCCCTATTAATTTTAAGAAAGGTGTTTGGTACAAAAATCCTGAAAAGCATCTTAAAGGCCAAATCTTTGGAGTGGATGCAAAACGCCTCTGCAAACTTGTTCCTGTAGGTGAAGTTCTTGGTGAAATAACCGAAGAAGCAAGTCGTTTAACAGGATTACCGGTTGGAATGAAGATGTTCTCAGGTGGTTCAGACAAATCTGCCGAAACATTAGGATTAGGCGTTGTTGATGATAGAACTGCCGCGATTAGTTATGGAACAGCCTCTACGATTGAAATTCCTATTAATAAATATAAAGACGCAGAACCATTTTTACCTTCATATCCCGCAATTGTAAAAGGTTACTATAACCTCGATGTCCAAGTATATCGTGGATATTGGATGTTAAATTGGTTCGCTAAACAATTTGGAACACAAGAAGTCGAAAAACTTCTCGACGAAAAAGACGAAATCGAAAAATTAAACAAAGCAATGCTAGATATTCCACCTGGAAGCGATGGTTTGGTGCTTCAACCATATTGGGGGCCAGGTCTTAGAAGACCTCTCGCTAAAGGCGCTATTATCGGTTTTAGCGATACGCACACAAAGATGCACGTATACCGCGCAATTATAGAAGGTATCGCCTATTGTTTAAAAGAAGGTCTCGAACTCTTCGAAAAGAAAAGACTCCATCACAAAATCGATAAAATTAGAATATCCGGCGGTGGTTCGCAATCTGACGCAATTTGTCAGATTACCGCCGATATATTTGGTTTACCTGTTTCTAGAATTCAAACGTTTGAATGCTCATCTTTGGGATGTGCGATTGCAGGATTTGTTGCGGCCGGTGAATTCAAATGTGTCCATTGCGCTGTTAAAGAAATGGTTCATCAATTTGATGAATTCTTACCAAATCCAGAGAACACTAAAAGATATAAATATCTTTTCGAGAATGTATACATGCCTATGTATCCAAGCTTAAAGAATATTTACGCTAAAGTTAAAAAATATAACGACGAATTTTAACGTTTAAAAACCTTAATTATATTGTCGATTGAAGGCACCTTAATAGTAGGGTGCTTTTCATTTAATTTTGTTAGGAACAAACCTTTAAAGAATAGTAACAATGTCGAGGTTATATCACTTGGAGACCCTCCGGTGATTGTTCCTTCGTTTTGGCCTTGTGAGATTAATTTTATGATTTTGGAATAAAGAGACAATTTTCCGTCGTTTGCCAAGATGATTAAGGCGAACGAAATAATTGTTTTTGATTCATTTGATAAATCTACAAATTTTCTAACCAACTCAACAAGTTGAGAATATGCTTCTTTTGTAAAATCAAATACATCAAGTTTTGAGAATAGATTTTTATATGTGTTTGATGATAATAGTTCTAAATAAATTTGTTCACTATTCTTAAAATAATGATAAGCGAGCCCGTGTGAACATTTCGCCTTTTGACAAATCATATCAATCGAAACACCGTCTTTGCCATTGGTTGCAAAAAGAGGAAGAGCGCTTTCTAAAATAGAGAGTTTTCTCTCATCTTTCATTTGTTGAAATTGAAGAGGGGTTCTAGGCATTTTCTTCTTTTACTTCCGGATGCTTTCTCATGTATAGATAAATTGCAATGGAAGCAGCAAGACCGATAACAGCAAAAATAGGTGATAAAATCACATCTAATAATGTAACGCCGGTCTCTGCGAAATAATTAAACATATTACTATTAACGAAAATGGCAACGATTGATCCAACTAGAAATCCTAAGACAACACAATTAGTGGTTTCTTCATGTTTTTCAAACATGTATTTCATTAATTTTGAGAAGAAGACAAAACCAATCGCCACTCCGACTGCGAATACTGCGAGTCTAAGAATAGACAAACCTGGCTGTTCAGGAACTTGTAAAACTAAAGCGAGAATTTTGTCGTAAAAGCCAAGCACCATCAATAGCATTGATCCAGAAAAACCTGGAACGATTAAACCCATGGACGAGATCATTCCGATGCCAAAGATGATTGGATATAAATAAATAGGATTATCAGCAAACATGCCTTGTACTTGTTTATCAAGATTAATGCCAATTGATAAAACACCAAAGCCGACCACGACAATCAAACCGACAATCAAACCAATGATATTTACTGCATTAAGTTTCTTACCTTTTATTGATGCATCATAAAGACTTGGTAGTGAGCCAAGCATAAATGCTGCGAACAAAATTGTTAAAGCTAACATGCAGTTTTCAAAAGCTAGTTTGATCGGGAATAGTAAGCCCGCAACTGCGAGAATAGCTCCAATACCAAATGGTAAAAGAATCAACAGATTCTTCCAGAAACGTTTTGTAAATAAATCATCAACAGCATTAACAATTTGTTTAAACGCTCCGGTAATAAGGGCAATTGTACCTCCGGATATCCCCGGAATTATTATTGCGGTTCCGATACCCATACCGACCGCACCATCTCGTAAAAATGTTTTTGTTTTTTTGTTCATAATCGGTATTTTAGCATAATTGCGAACAAAACAAAGTTTAGAAATAATTATTTTTTTATTTTTATAGTAAAGACATTTTGGTTAATTTATAATTAACGACATGAGACTTATTGTTGGACTTGGAAATCCAGGAAAAGAATACGAGAATACTCGTCACAATTGCGGTTTTAAAGTAATTGATTCTTTTGCCGATGAAATCGGAGTCGAATTTAACAAAAATGATTTTGATGGAACTTACGCAAAATTCAAACTTGATGATGAAGATATCATCTTATTTAAGCCACTCACCTACATGAATCTTTCTGGAACAGCGGTTCAAAAGATCATCCACTTCTTCAAGATTGATTTAGAAAACATTGTTGTCATTTATGACGATATGGCGATCAAACCTGGTGAAATCAGATTAAGACTTGAAGGTTCAAGTGGTGGACAAAAAGGAATTCAAAACATCATTGATTGTTTAGGTTCGCAAAAAATTAAAAGAATCAGAATTGGAATTGGCGAGCCCGAATATAATGCGATTGACTATGTTCTTGGAAAGCCGACTAAGGAAGAAAAACTAAAAATTGATTCTGCAATTGAAAAAGCAGTTAAAGCTCTAAAGGAATATCTCAATCACGATTTCCAAAATGCAATGAGCAAATATAATGGTGGTGATAATGTCTGAAAGATGAATTATTGAATCTAATCGCAAATAGTGAAGCCGCTACCTCCCTCCTTCGTAAAAGAGGGCATTTTGTCGTTGATGATACAATCGGAATATCTCTGCTTTTTGCGGGGATTTTTCACAAAAAACCAGATAAATATTTGCTTGTAGCGAACAATCTTTATGGTGCGCAAAAGATTGCTGATTTCATTGCTTCGCTCATCGGAGAAGAAAATGTTTTATTCTTTCCAGTTGATGACTTATTGCGTAACGATTTGCTAACCGCTTCAAAAGAATTGTTGGCCCAGCGCCTTTATGTTCTTAATCGATGTTTGTATTTAAAAAAAGGAATTGTAGTCACTCATACAAGTGCGCTACTAACCGCCTTACCTGATCCATATGAATTTAAAAAATCAACATTTGAAATCCATGTTGGTGACACAATTCATCTTGGTGAATTTAAAACCCAATTAGTTAAAGCAGGTTATTCACAAGTTAATAAAATTGACCAAACGCTTCAATTCGCATCTAGAGGCGATATTTTAGATGTCTATCCAGTTTCAAGCGACAAACCGATTAGAATCGAATTTTTTGGTGACAATGTTGAATCAATTGCAACATTCGATGTAGCTACTCAAAAAAGCATTCATCAAATCGATGAGATTATTGTTCCTCCTGCAAACGATTGTTTATTTAATGATGAAGAAATCGATGATTTTAAAATTAAACTAGGTGCTCAAGTCCATCGTGATTCCGAACACCTGGATGAAGATAAGCAAATTCTTTTAAAACAGAATAGCGAACTAGATTTCGAAACGATTGAATCACGCGCCTTTACGCCAAAGCAATATAAATATTTTAGATTCATTAAAAAAGAAACGGCTTCAATCGTCGATTATTTTTGTCCTAATATCACCTTTATTTGCAATAGAAAACAATTCAATGCGATGGTTGAATTTAATAACAAAGAAGCTCAAAAATACTTATTTGAGCAATCAGAAAACGGAAGAATTATCACACACTTGGAATTATATTCTAAAGTTGATAAATCCATCAAACAATCAAACTGTGTTTTATATGGCAATCAATTTAAAGAAAGCGATGATGATATTTCATTTAAAACTGCGCCAGTGGTTTTTTCAAAAGCCAATGTCTCAAATTTGAAATTGGTAATTGATAGCTACTTGCCGCATTACGATAAAGTCATCCTTGCTTTGGCGAATAAACAACAATTCGATTTAGTTAGCAATCTTCTTAAAGAAGAAAAACAAGATTTTGAAGTTTTAGATAATTTAAACATCCCATCTAAAAAAATAGGAATTGTGATGTATTCATTAGAAGAAGGTTTTGAACTCACAAACGAAAAGATTGTTTTCATTTCATCAAAAGAGCTTTTTGGCTTTCAAAATAGATCATCGCGTTTTTTAAATCGATTCAAAGAAGGAACAATTATTAGAAGCTATGAAGATCTTCAACCTGGAGACTATGTTGTTCACGAATATTATGGAATTGGAAAATTTATCAATATCGAAACGACCGAAACAGGTGGCGTTCATACTGATTTTATTCATATTCAGTACGCGGGAACTTCAACCCTTTATGTTCCATTAACACAATTTAGACTAATTAGAAAATATTGTGGTAGAGAAGGGGCTGAGCCTAAATTATCTAGCCTTAATTCCAAAGAGTGGGAAAAACGCAAAGCCAAAATTAAGGAAAGAGTTAATGATTTGGCAGATCGCTTATATCAACTTTATTCTGAAAGGGCTCAAATTAAAGGGTTTTCCTTCCAAAAAGATGATGAGATTCAGGAAGCTTTTGAAAACGAATTTGCTTATGAATTGACCGAAGACCAAAAAACAGCGCTTGATGACATCAAAAAAGATATGGAATCTGATCGAGTTATGGATAGATTGCTTTGCGGTGATGTCGGCTTTGGCAAAACTGAAGTTGCTTTCAGAGCAATATTTAAAGCAATCTTATCTCACAAACAGGCCGCGATACTTTGTCCAACAACTTTGTTAGCTCGACAACATTATGAACTTGCCCTAGAACGCTTTCAAAACTATGGAGTTAATATCGCTATCATCTCCCGCTTAGTAAGTGAAAAGAAGCAAAAAGAATATATTAGGGATATTAAATCTGGAAAGATTCATCTTATTATTGGAACACACCGTTTATTATCAAAAGATTTTGTTTTTAATGATTTAGGATTGCTTGTTGTTGATGAAGAACAAAGGTTCGGAGTGGAACAAAAAGAAAAGATAAAAGAACTTAGAACTGACGTCGATGTTTTATCACTTTCAGCGACGCCTATCCCAAGGACCCTACAGCTATCTTTAATCGGTGTTAGACCGGTTTCACAAATTACCACTCCACCTACAAATAAATCTGCAATTCAGACATATGTTGCTCCTTTTTCAAAAGAAGTTGCTCGTGAATTGATCGAAAGAGAACTATCTAGAAAAGGACAAGTTTTTTACATTCACAATGTCGTTGATTCAATCGATCATGTGGCACGAGATATTCGGCGAATGGTGCCTTCTGCTTCTGTTGGTGTTGTCCATGGAAAGCTTGATAAAGAAGAAACCGAAGATGTAATGATGAGATTTTATGCTGGAGAGATAGACATTCTTGTAGCGACATCAATTATTGAAAATGGTATCGATATTCCTAACGCAAATTTAATTATTGTTGAAGATGCTGATAGATTTGGATTATCTCAACTTTATCAAATAAAAGGTCGTGTTGGTCGAGGCGGAAGAATTGCATATGCATATTTGTTCTACCGTCCACAAAAGAATATGAACAAGAACGCTGTAAAAAGGTTACAAGCGATTCAAGATTTTGCCGAACTTGGAAGCGGATATAAAATTGCTCAGCGCGATTTAATGATTCGTGGAGCAGGAGATATATTAGGACCAGAACAGGCAGGCTTTATTGATTCGATTGGTCTTGAGCTTTATCTCAAATTGCTAAACGAGGTCATCGAAGAAAAGAAAACAGGTGTAAAAATAGAACCTCCTAAACCAGTTAAAATGTTTAACGTTGAAGCTTACGTTCCGGATAGTTATGTTAGAAGCCAAGACAAGATTGAACTATATCAAGACATTGAAAACGCGAAGAACGAAAAGGAACTTAAAGCAGTTCGCGCAAAAATTAGAGATATTTATGGTCGAATTCCTGAAGAAGTTAGCACGCTTATTAATAAGCGAAGAATCGATATTCTTATCGGACACGAAGAATTTTCAGACATCAATGAATATCCAGAAGTTATTGAAATTATTCTTTCTAAGAAATTTACCGATTTAAACGGAATAGGTCAGCAGCTTTTTGAGGTGCTCGCTCCATATTTAGAAAAAATCCAAGTAAGTTATCTTAAGAAAGTATTAAAAATTAGATTAAAGAAAATTGATAATTGGATGAAAGATTTAGAAACAATTATCGAATGCATTGATGTTTTATATAATAAAAGAGTCAAATAAAAATGAGATTAGATAAATATTTAAAAGTCAGTCGGATTATTAAAAGAAGAACCCTTGCCAAAGAACAAATCGAAAAGGGAAATGTTTTGCTCAACGGAAAAGTCGCCAAAGCATCAAGCGAAGTGGGCATTAACGATTTGATTACTTTGTCTAAAATCAATAAAAGCTATAAAGTGCTTTTGATTCTTCCAAATGCAACAGAAGGAAAAGCTAAAAGTATGTACGAGGAAATATAATGATTGCGCTAGATAAAAGCAAAAGATATGTTGTTGCCTGTTCTTATGGTCCTGACTCCATGGCGCTTTTAGATATGCTTTTAAAAGAGCATTACGATGTGGTTGTCGCACATGTTAATTATCACAAGAGAGACGTTTCTAATTTCGAAGAGCAATCATTAAGAAAATATTGTCAAGAACATAGTGTAAAGATAGAAGTTTTAGACACAAAAGAATTAAAGTGTATAGGCAATTTCCAAAATTGGGCTAGAGAGATTAGATATTCGTTCTTTAAAGATGTGTGCAAAAAACATGATTGTGCCGCAGTTTTAGTGGCCCATCAACAAGACGATTTAATAGAAACATATTTGATGCAAAAGCAACGTGGTGGATATGTAAAAAAACCGGGAATTGCGGATAAAACACGTATTTTTGATGTTGATATTATCCGTCCTCTATTAGGTTATTCTAAAGCTGATTTGTTGGCCTATGATAAAGAGAATAGCGTTCCATTTTCAATTGATATTTCTAACTTATCTAATGATTACACTCGTAACAAAATAAGACATGAAATTGTTGAAAAAATGAGCAGAGAAGAACGACAAAAAATCATTGATGAGATTAGCGATTTTGAAATTTTTAAAACTGATACCAGTAGCGTGTATTCGCTCAAAGATTTTCTTATAAAAAGTAATAAAGAACTGGTATCGATTATCTCGGAATATATCCATGGCTTTGGTTACCATTTAAATTTGTCAGAATCTTTTATTAACGAAATTAGAAAAGCGCTTCTTTCGAAAAAAACATATATTGAAATTAAGTTATGCAAAGACGTTGTCTTAACCCGTGATCAAGACCTTGTTATTTTGTTGAACAAAAACTGTGTTTTAAATTATTCAATCGAAATTGAAAACAAAGATAATGTTGTTGATAACGATATGTTTTTAATTGATTTTTCGTTAGGTGCAGATGATAGGAATATCAATGAATCTGATTATCCATTAATAATTAGACCAGTCGATAAAAATGATAAGTACTTAATCAAACATTATTTTAAGGAAGTTCGTCGGTTGTTTATCGATTGGAAACTTCCCCATTATTTACGCCAGTCATGGCCAGGTATTTATAACAAAGAAGGTAAATTAATTTACATTCCTAGATATAGAGTAAAATTTGTCGATAGTCATAAATCAAAGTTTGTCATTAAATTTGCAAATCCAAAATTGTGAAACATATTGTTTTACAAAAAAATTAGTTTTGATATTATTTTAACAACACTATAATTTTGACTTAGTCATCATTTATAAGAAAAGAGGCCCTTTATGAACGAAAACAAAAGACCAAGAAGGAGTATATTGAGTTTAATTCTTCCATATATTCTTTTAGCTGCAATTATTGCAGGCTTTGTTATTTTAATAACAAATATTAACTCTCGTAGAGTTACCAAAATTTACGAAAACGAAATTCAACTAAAACTCGCCGATACAAACGTTAGCACTGTTGAAGTCTATGATAAGGAAGTTGTAGTTGAAGTTAAATTCGCAGGTACAAAAGTGGATACTCAAGCCAACGTTGCTTATTCCGTTTCACTTTCTCCAAACATTTTCTATCACACTTTTACTGATGTGGATGGCAATGTCCACGAGGGTGGTTATGAAGTTATTTTCCGTGATGAAATTAAAAATGATGGCGTCGCTGGTGCTCACCTTGAGTATCACTATGCCTTTGAAGTTTCGTGGTGGGATGCTTGGGGACCAACAATTATTACAGTCGGTGTCACTATCTTAATTGCTATCTTCTTATTCTCTCGTCTTTCTTCGTCTGTTAATGGTGCAAATAATAGAGCGCTCGATTTCAATAATTCGCGTGCTAGAAGAGTCGATTCTAGCAAAGTTCGCTTCAGCGATGTCGCAGGTTGCGATGAAGAAAAAGCTGAGATGCAAGAAATCGTTCAATATTTAAAAGAACCTCAAAAATTCTCTAAATACGGTGCTAAATTACCAAAAGGTATTCTTCTTGTTGGTAATCCAGGTACCGGTAAAACTTTATTAGCAAAAGCAGTTGCCGGAGAAGCAGGAGTTCCGTTCTTCTCAATTTCCGGTTCTGATTTCGTTGAAATGTTCGTTGGTGTTGGTGCGGGTCGTGTCCGTGACATGTTTAGAAAAGCTAAACAAGCTGCCCCATGCTTGATTTTTATCGATGAAATAGATGCTGTAGGTCGTCAAAGAGGCGCTGGCTTGGGCGGTGGAAACGATGAACGTGAACAAACACTCAACCAATTACTCGTTGAAATGGATGGTTTCGAAGATAACTCCGGAATTATCGTCATCGCTGCAACTAACCGCGATGACGTTCTTGACCCAGCTTTACTTCGTGCTGGACGTTTTGATAGAACCATCACAGTTAACTTACCAGACAAAAAAGGCCGAGAAGCAATCTTCAAAGTACACGCTCGTGGAAAACTAATTGATCCAAAAGTTAACTTTGAAAACCTTGCTAAACGTACCGTTGGTTTCTCTGGTGCAGATATTGAAAATATCTTAAACGAAGCCGCTATTCTCGCGGTTCGTAGAAATAAACCAATGATTACTATCGAAGATATTGATGAAGCTATCGATAGAAGAATTGCTGGACCTGCTAAATCTAGTAAAGGTTTGAATGCAAATGAGCGCAAGCAAATCGCATATCACGAAGCCGGACACGCTATCATTGGTCTTAAACTTAAGAATTCTGATAAAGTTCAAAAGATTACAATTATTCCGAGAGGCCATACTGGTGGTCACGTTTTAATGACTCCAGAAGACGATAGATTCTTGCTTTCAAAATCCGAACTTGAAGCACGCATTGTTGGCTATCTTGGTGGTCGCTCATCTGAAGAAATATTCTTCAAAGATGTTTCTACAGGTGCATCTAACGATATTGAAGTTGCGACTAGAATCGCTAGATCTATGGTTACCGAGTATGGTATGTCTTCACTTGGACCTATCCAATATGAAAGAGATACAGGTTCGGTCTTCCTTGGAAGAGATTACACTTCAACCCAAAAGAACTTCTCAACTCAGATAGCTTTTGAAATTGATACCGAAGTTCGTAAGATTATCGACGAAGCACATAAGACCGCTATTAAGATAATCACCGAAAATAAAGATGATGTAATTTTAATTGCGGAAACATTGCTTGAAAAAGAAACTATTACCGCAGAAGAAATCGATACTCTTTTAAAGAATAGAACACTTAAACCAGCAGAAGTTTCCAAAGAAAAGGTTAAAGAAGTTAAAAAAGAAGATAAACCCGCTCCAAAGAAAGCTCCTGCTAAAAAAGCAGTTAAAAAAGAATAATTAAGCAGGGGAGCGATGCCTCCCCTTTCATTTATGTTTAAGATTGGAAATATTGAAATTGAAGGCAAAGTGATTCTTGCGCCAATGGCAGGAGTCACCTCTTTAGCGTATCGTGATTTCATGAAACCGTTTGGTGTTGCTTTAACTGTCACCGAAATGGTTTCTGATTGTGGACTAATCTATGAAAACAAAAAGACTCTTGATTACATTAAAACTAGCAATATCGAAAGGCCTGTGGCAATCCAACTTTTTGGTAATGACGCGGAGACGATAATTAAGGCGATGCAAATTGTTGAAAAAGAGAATCTGAATTTCGATATTTTTGATATTAATTTAGGCTGTCCAGTACCAAAAGTTACGAAGGCTGGATCGGGTTCTGCTTTATTAAAAAATCCCGCAAAACTCCAGGATATGTTTACTAAAATATGCGCTTCAACTAGTAAACCTGTAACTGCAAAAATCCGTCTTGGATGGTCTGATGAAACCATTAATTTTTTAGATAATATTAAAGCGTTAGAAAACGCCGGTGTTAAAGCCATTGGAATACATGCTAGAACTACTGCCCAACTATATTCTGGTAAGCCACGTTATGAGCTACTTAGAGATTTAAGAAAAAAGATGTCTGTTCCACTGTTTGTCAGCGGAGATATCTATTCTCTTGATGATGCAATTAATGCCTTGAACATCACTGGAGCAGATGCTGTTATGGTCGCTCGAGGTGGTGTTGGTAATCCTACACTCGTAAAACAAATTGATCATTTCTATAAAACCGGAGAAAGATTACCAAACGCCTCACTCGTTGAAAATATCGAATATCTAAAACAATTTACCGATATGCTCATCAATGAAAAAGGTGAATATCGAGCGATGAGTTTGTTAAGAGGCATGGCCCCAAAATTTCTTGATGGATTTCCTGGAATGAAGCCATACAAAAATATGCTTGCTCAGTCTCTTACGACCAAGGAATCTTTGTATAGAATCTTGGATCAAATCAACAAATAACTTTTCTTTCAATATAAAATATTGATCACTTCATACTTTTATTTATATAGATTGATTAATAAACAACGCATTATTGTATAATGGTCTTTTTTATAGTAAACTCTAACCGAGGTTTTTAATATGGAACAAAAGTTAACAGATCAAGAGAGAGCTAGAAGAGATAAACTCCCTCGATATGAAGAATTAGGAATTGATCCTTATGGACATAAATTTGAACGTAGTGATTTAATCCGAGATGTTCGCAAAAAATGCGAAGGAAAAACTAATGAAGAATTAGAAGCAAAACAAGTCTATGTAACCGTTGCCGGAAGAATTATGGCGTTACGTAAGATGGGTAAAGCTTCGTTCATGAATATCAAAGATGTTTCTGGACGTATCCAATGTTATGTTGGTATCGATGTCGTTGGTGAAGAAACATACAACGTTTTTAAATTGGCAGATATTGGCGATATCGTCGGTGTTTATGGTCGAGTTATGCTCACTAGAACAGGCGAACTAACAATTCGAGTTGAGAAATATATTCACTTAACAAAATCGCTTAGACCACTTCCTGAAAAATTCCATGGTTTAACTGATGTTGAAGAAAGATATCGTCATCGTTATGTGGATTTAATCATGAATGATGAATCAATGAAGATTGCACAAGCAAGACCAAAGGTCATCCGTGCCATTCAACATTATTGCGATGGTTTAGGGTTCACCGAAGTTGAGACTTCTATTCTCTCACCAATTCTTGGTGGAGCAGCCGCTCGTCCTTTCATTACTCACCACAATGCACTTGATAAAGACTTTTATCTAAGAATTGCAACTGAAATCAATTTAAAGAAGTGCATCGTTGGTGGAATGGAAAAGGTTTATGAAATTGGTCGTCTTTTCCGTAATGAAGGAATGGATACTAAACATAATCCAGAATTTACCACAATTGAGTTATATCAAGCATATGGTGATCTCCAAGACATGAGGCATTTCTGTGAAAATCTCTTCAGAGAAGTTGCATTAAAAGTTATTGGTTCAACCACAATTCCTTATGGAGATAAAACTTTAGATTTAGGAAAACCTTTCGGTTGGAAATCGATGGTAGAAGTTGTTAAAGAAGCAACTGGTGTTGATTTCTCTAAAGATGTTTCCTTTGAAGAAGCCGTTAAACTCGCTAAAGAGCATGGAGTTAAACTCGAAAAACATTACACTTCTGTTGGCCATATCATCAATGCGTTCTTTGATGAGAAGTGCGACCCATATTTACAAGAACCAACATTCGTTTATCGTTATCCAATTGAAGTATCTCCATTGACTAAGAAATATAAAGATGATCCAAGATTCACTGAAAGATTTGAATTATTTATCGGTGGAGTTGAATACGGAAATGCTTATACCGAACTCAATGACCCAATCGATCAAAAAGAAAGATTCGAAAAACAACTCGAAGCTAAAAAACTTGGTGATGAGGAAGCTTCGGAAATGGATGAAGATTTCCTTGAAGCTCTCGAATATGGCATGCCACCTTGTGGTGGAATCGGTATCGGCATCGACCGCTTAGTGATGCTTATGACAAATCAACAATCGGTTAGAGAAGTTATTCTCTTCCCTTGTATGAGAGATCAAAACAAATAACAATTTGAGAAAGTTATGGATGGCGAATTTAATAATTTAAATATTAATAACACAAACATAACTTTTTCAGTTGCGACCAATAATATTGCTACAAGTGATGAATTAGAGGCAGACCCAATCTACCAAAGACAGATGGGAACAAATTATTCGAAAGGTAAAAAAGTTGGTCGAGCAATCACAATTGTTGGTATTTCCCTTGCATTCACGGCAACCGCAATCGCTTCTGGAAGTGTGCTCAACAATATTTTTGTGCCAAATCCCCCAACTGTGAGCAATGCGCTGATTAATGTTGAGGGCGAAACATTAACATATTCGTTCACTTTAAAAAATGTCCAGAAATATAAAACAGTTTTCTACCTAGACATCAATGGTGAAAACGTAATCAAAAAAGAGATTGTTGAAAGCAACGATTATGAAGGAGAATACTCTCCTGTCGTCAGTGGAGATAGATGCAAAGCTTATATCGTATTCACTAACTCGTTAGATTATTACAAGACAATTTACACGAACGAATTTATTGCAAAATAAAGGAGAATTAACTATGGAAGAAAAGAGAAAAAACTGGTGGACTAAAAAATCATTCTTCGGCAAGGTCGGCTTCATTATCGCCGCAATTCTCGCAGTTTTATCCATTTTTGCATTTGTTGTAGCTATGGATTTAAGAACCTATCTACCAAAAGAAATTTGTGATTTAGTTTATGGTGAAGGTGTTGCCAATGGTTGGGTGAGAATGGGCATCGCAATGGCTAATAATGTCAGCGCATGGATCTTTACCGCGATCATCATTTTATTAACCTTCTTAGTCATTTTTGTTTCTGGTTTTATTACTCACTTATTTGATAACGGTTCCAGAAAAGCAAAAACTATTTCTTCTTTAGTTCGTTCTTTGGTCAAATATATCGCTATTATTGCTGCTATCGCTTTTGTTTTAGTGGCGTGGGGCGTTGATGTTGCTGGTATTATCGCTGGCGTTGGTGTCCTCACCTTAATTGTTGGCTTAGGATGTCAATCACTTATCCAAGACGTTGTTTCAGGTTTATTTATTGTTTTTGATGATTATTTTGCCTCTGGCGATATGGTTATTATCGACGGTTTTAGAGGAAAGGTCGTCGAGGTCGGTTTAAAGACAACCAAATTAGAAGATTTTGGCGGGAACATTAAATCAATTACGAATAGTTCGATTACAACAGTTGTTAATATGTCTAGACTTCGTAGCGTTTGCCAAATTACTTTATCTATTTCATACAATGAAGATATCGAAAGGGTTGAAGCACTTATTGTTAAAGAATGTGAAAAACTTCCCGCAAAGATTCCTAACATTGTTGATGGTCCATACTACAAAGGCATTGATAGCATCGGACAAAGCTCAATTAATTTATTAGTTCTTGCATTCACCTCTGAAGATAATAGATTTCAAGTCACACGTGATTTAAACCGTGAATTTTATTTATTGTTTAAGCGACACGATGTGCAAATTCCGCATCAACAAATTACAATTAATCCACAAGACAAAAAAGAACGCAAAAAAGCTTCAGAAGAACAAAGCGAAGTCTCTAAGAAAACACAAAATCTCTTACGTGGTATCGAAGGCAAACAACCTCGTAAAAAACGTTCGGTCTCATCCATGGTCAAAGAGTCGCTTGACAAGATAAGGCGCGACCTGGAAGATTAATTCAAATATATATGGCACCTAAGGTGCCTTATATTTTTCTTTTAAAAAAAGTGTGCATGTAAATAAAAGTTAACATCATTTTTTGTTGACTTATATATCTTCATTATTTATATTTGTATCTACCTAAAAAAAGGAGAGTAATTATGACTATTGGTGAGAAAATCACACATTTAAGAATAGCCAATGGTGTTTCTCAAGAAAAACTTGCCACTATGCTTAATGTGTCACGTCAGTCTATTTCAAAATGGGAAAGTGATGAATCGCTTCCTCAAATTGATAAGATTGTTAAGTTTTGCAGTTTGTTTAAAATTTCCACAGATGAGTTACTTCACGACAGTGTCGTTATTCATCGCGGAAAGAATTTGGTGCCTAGCATCGGTGAAGATGTTAAAACCAAATATTTTGGTACAGATGGTTTTAGAGGAGAAGTTAATAAGACTTTAACCGCTGATCACGCTTATAAGATTGGTAGATTCCTTGGTTGGTTCTTTTCTAATCCAAAATATTCTCTTCAAAAACCAGGTTATAGACCAAAAGTTGTTGTTGGTAAAGACACCAGAAGATCAAGCTATATGCTTGAATACGCTGTTGCAGCTGGATTAGCAGCAAGCGGTGCTGATGTTTATTTGCTTCACGTCACCACAACCCCAAGTGTCTCATATATCACAAGAATGGATGCTTTTGATTGCGGAATTATGATTACCGCATCACACAACCCTTTCTATGATAATGGAATTAAAGTTATTAATTATAATGGTGAAAAACTTGAAGATTCTGTTGCTGTTTTAATCGAAGCTTATATCGATGGCGATTTAAAGAAACTTGGTGTTGAAGAAGACGATTTACCGTTTGCTTCTAGAGATAACATCGGCGTTGTTGTTGATTATTCCAGCGGAAGAAATAGATACATCGCTTATCTAATTTCATTAGTTCAACACTCATTAAAAGATTTCAAGATTGGTTTAGACTGCGCGAATGGTGCATCATGGATGATTGCAACATCGGTGTTTGACGCTTTAGGCGCACAAACATATGTTGTGAATAACACTCCAAATGGTCTAAATATAAATTTAGATGCTGGATCAACTCACATTGAGAAGTTCTGCAAATATGTTAAAGACAATAAACTTGATTTCGGTTTTGCTTTTGATGGCGATGCCGACCGTTGCATTGCTGTAGATGAAAACGGTAAAGAAGTGGATGGCGACAAAATCATGTATATGCTCGCTAATAAATTAAAATCAGAAAATTCGCTCGAAGGAAACACTGTTGTTGCAACCATCATGTCTAATTCTGGTTTAGAAAAAGCTCTAAAAGGAATTGGTTGCAATCTAGTTAGAACTAAAGTTGGTGATAGATTCGTTTACGAAAGAATGCAAAAGGATAATTTCTCTTTAGGCGGTGAACAATCCGGTCACATCATCATCAAGAAATATGCGACAACAGGAGACGGAATTTTAACTGCTTTAATGGCCACAGAAGAAGTTGTTGCGCGTAAGACAACTCTTTCTAAACTTGTCGCACCAGTCAAACTTTTGCCTCAAAAGACTGTCAATGTTCGCGTTACAAATAAAGCAGCCACATTAGACGATGCTCAGGTTCGCGCTAAATACGATGAATGCAACAAAGAAATAGGTGATAACGGAAGAGTTTTGTTAAGACAATCTGGAACCGAACCTGTCGTCCGTATTATGGCGGAATGTGCGTCATTAGAAGAATGTGACAAATACATCAAAAAGATTTATGACGTCATTAAGAAAAGAGGATACGTTTGTGAATAAGCTTAACATCAAAACGAAAGAATTATTTGAAAACGTTCCTAGCTACTTAAAGCCATATTTTGACGAAGCACAATATCCTTGGGAAATTTTGCCAAAAATTAAAGAAATCACCGCAAAAATCGTACAAACAGGTCTTGAAGGTTATACTCTTTTAGAAGATGGAGTGCTTGTTGGCAAGGATGTTAAAATCGCCAAAAC
The DNA here is from genome assembly GCA_045615665.1 of Bacilli bacterium. Classification (GTDB taxonomy): domain Bacteria; phylum Bacillota_I; class Bacilli_A; order RFN20; family CAG-826; genus Fiminaster. The sequence goes on along the minus strand of JAZLFJ010000022.1, from coordinate 21,268 downwards.
AGCGACAATTATTCCGCCGGCAATCATCGGTAATGGAACCGAGATTAGACCAGGAGCGTTCATTCGTGGAAATGTTATTGTTGGCGATAATTGTGTCCTCGGCAATTCTTCCGAATTCAAAAATTGTATTTTGCTCGAAAAGGTCCAATGCCCACATTATAACTACATCGGGGATTCAATCTTAGGTTATCATGCTCATACTGGTGCAGGAACTGTGTGCTCAAATCTTAAGAGCGATGGTAAAAACATTGTTATTCACGGCGACAAAGAATATGAAACTAGTTTAAGAAAAATCGGAGCATTTGTTGGTGATTATGGTGACTGCGGTTGTAACGCAGTGCTTAATCCAGGAACGATCATTGGAAAGCACACTCAAGTTTATCCATTAACTAGAGCAAGAGGCGTTTATCCTGAAAATAGCATTGTTAAAGACACAAAAGTCTTTGTTGATAAATATTAAATTTTTTTAATCATAAAGCTGATTTATAATTATCTTAGACACAAAAGGAGATTAACTATTATGAAACGAAACTCTATTTTTGGCATCTGTGCGATTGTTTCGTTAACTATTACTGGAGGTGCGACCTTAGTAGCGGTATTATCCAATAACTCTTTCCTTGTTAGAAGCTTAGATGAATACCATATGATTTTTGATAGTTCTTGTAGTGTGGTCAGCAAAGATAGTGGTTATTACCATCAAGCTGAAATTAAAAATAATAAAATCGATATTATAGGCTACTCCGCTTCAAGTGGTAACTTTGTTTCGATTAAACAAGCCACCTATGGTGAAGGCGATAATGCAGTGACATATCCTGGAATGATTTATAACCGTTCCATCATCAATGGATTTACCGGTTTGACCGTCAATTATAGTGGCGCCACGCTTCTTTATTCATTTAGTGAATATTTAATGGAAGACATGACTTATGATACAAGTCACACAATTATAAGTGGTACAAAGATTGTTCCTCCTGCAGATAGCTACTATTTCATTATTTGGAATAATTCAACTTCATTAGCTAACATTTCATCTATTCAACTTGATTATGAATGTGACGCGAGTGGTGATAGTTCAATGATTTTTAATAAATCATTCGTTCTTCAAGGTGCTCGTAGTTTTGGACAAAATCGTGTTAAAGAAGATAGCTTCTTAGAATTTGATAACAATCCTACAAAATATCAAAATAACTATTCTGCCTATAATGCTAAACATGGTGACCATAAAAATTATGATGAATGGTATAGATGGAATGGAGTTAGAATGGACGATTCTCGATTATTAGGTACACATTTCGAACTCCATACCACAATTATCGGAAACATTTCTCAAATGATTGATCCTGATAATTATTTCCATTTTGCTCCTTGGCCAGAATTTGAAATGGAAGGCGCAACAAAGGAAACTGGTGGATATGTTATGACATATATCGGTAACGATAACTATGAACCATTAGGCCATGATAGTCCTGATAGAATTAAGACAAATTCCTATGGCGATGAATCATGGGCTGGTAGATTTTATACAATCTATGGTTATGATGAGAGTCTTGGTGATTGGGCTTTCTTTGATCCTGACACTCATTACGTTTTAAATAATCCCTTAATTGCATATAGACAGGCCTTTGAAATGTATAAATTACCTTTCTGGCACGTTGTGTTTGTGGTGGATGGCGATGATTGTGATGTTTATATCAACAATTTCCATATTCAAAGTACATACATCTTTGGCACAGACAATGATGGCCAACCTTTATATCACGGTGAAAACCTCTATGTGAGGTATTTCCAATTCCATGCAGTAAACTTCTCGCATGCCGCTGAAACGGATGGAACACCATATCACGCCTGTTACACTTACCCAAGAGTGAAAGCATTACCATAAAAAAGTAAGTTTTTCTCTTGTCAACAATTTTCAATTACTTTTGTTGTTGATTTTCCGTTGATTCTAAAACTTTTTGCTATGTTGAGATAAGTATTATCTCCTTTTCCTGATACTAGCAATCTCATAATTAATTGGATTCTGCAAAAGACCCGGGTTAGGGTTACTAAAAGAAAATTTCATGCGTTTCGCATACATCCCCTTTTCTTTTTTTGTCTTTGACTCACATATAACCTAATGTATAATACATACACGCATTGATTTGCGTTTCTCTCTGCTAATAGAGAATATTAGCCAGAAGACCAAAGGGAGGTGCCTATATGAAAAAGTACGAAATCATGTACATCGTGAAGGACGGACTAGAAGAAGAAGCCCGCAAGGCCGAAATCGAAAAACTTCACGCCATTCTTACTAAAGACGGTGCGAAAGTCACTGATGTCAAAGAATGGGGCTTACGTAACTTTGCTTATCCAATCAATAAGATGACCAAAGGTTACTATGTTGTTATTAAAGTAACAGCAGACGAAGCTGCGCTTAAAGAGTTCAGCCGTAAAGCCAAAATTGATGCAAATGTTGTACGCCATTTAATTACTGCCGATAAAGACTAATATTGGAGGAATTTAAATTATGTTAAATCGTATCGTTCTTACTGGTCGCTTAACAAAAGACACAGAATTAAGAAGAACACTTAATGATACCGCTGTTGCATCCTTTACTTTAGCTGTCAATGATGGCTTCAAGGATACAGAAGGTAATCCAACCACAACATTTATCGATGTTACTGTCTTTGATAAACAAGCTGACAATGTCGCAAAATACTGCCGTAAAGGTAGTTTAGTTGGTGTTGATGGAAGAATTCATCAACGCAGATTCGAAAGAAAAGACGGAACCAAAGGTAGCGTCATTGAAGTCATTGCTAGCCAAGTTACATTCCTTGAACCAAAAGAAAAGGATGAAAGTGCTGCTAGCCAAGGTTATGTTACTGATATTCAACCACCGGTTGAAGAAAGCAAAAATCTTGATGCAATCGATGTCACCGATGATGACCTTCCATTCTAGTTAAGAAAGGAAATTGATTATGGGATTCAAAAAAGTTAGACCTCATAAGAAATCATGCTATTTTACTAAAAATAAAATTGCTTATATTGATTATAAGGATGTTGAACTACTTCAAAAGTTCATTACTCCAAATGGAAAAATTGCTTCCCGTCATTCGACTGGAACATGCGCTAAATATCAACGCGAACTCGCTAAAGCGATCAAAAACGCTAGATATATGGCCTTACTTCCATTTGTCCAAGACTAAGTTAACGCTTTTATTGTTGGACAAAGTCATTTATCCGAAATTGGACAAAAATGATTTTCTAACAACCCAGCATTAGTCGAAGCATATGAAAAAGTCCTAAGTCTAGGGCTAAAATCAATGTAAATTAAGTCGTCCAAACGGGCGACTTTTTTGTCGTTGTTGGATGTCCTTATATATTTGTATATAACGCGTTCTAGCTAGTCCGTTCAGTTCACGTCGCACGATATGTGATGAAGTGAGCGAAATTACAATAAACCGCTTGTTAATGAATAGAGCCATGCATAATGCAGTCAGTGGAAAGCTATTTGAATGGAACTCTAATGAGTTTCTTTATTTTTGCCAGAATTCGATTGCTTCTTCGAAATGTTTAGACCAAGACGCTTCGTTATGTTCGGCGTTCAGATCTAGATTAATGACAACCTTGCTTGTTTCAAAGCCACGTTCAATAAAATAGTTATAGATCGATTTTGTGCTTTCTAAAAATTTAGATTCAAAACCAACATTTCCAGAATAGAAGAACAATTTATTATTTTGTAATCCAGGAATTACGCCATCTAAATAGTTTTTAATATCTTCTAAAGAATATAGGAAGAAACCTGGAGAAAAAATCAAAGAAAAACCAAAAGTTTCAGGGCAGGCGCCAGGAAGTGTTAAAGCAAAAATCCCACCCATCGAAGCTCCGCCGGCACCAATATCTTCTTTTTTATCTGAAACTGGGAAATATTTCTTAATTAAAGGAATTAGTTCTTCCCCGATATATTTATTGAGCAAATGAGATTCGAATTGCAATTTTGTTTTATATAGCGAATCCCCATCTCCACCTTTTATCCCTCTTATAAAAGGAAAAGAATATTCCAATGCTCGATGAAGCGGATTCTTTGGAGAGTCGATTCCGACCACTATGAAGGATTTAACCCCTTTTTTAATTAGATTGTGCTCATGCACATCAATATCCCATGCTCCGAAAGCGGTGGTGTACTTATCAACAATATTTTGTCCATCCGCCATCACTAAAAGCGGATATTTTTTATTTTCATCAAAATCTTCTGGAAGATAAACACGAATAGTTCTTTTCGGAGAATATAAAATAGGTAACTCTACATCCATTGTATAGAGTTTTCCATATTGGATATCGTTTGGAGTCTTCGTGTATAGAGTGAATGGACCAATTTTTGACATATATTAACTCGCTATAAGAAATTGTAATACTATTGGATTTTTGAATAAATATGTTTATATTATGGTTAGTATGTGTTGGGCAATAAAAAAATGTTGGTACCGAGTTAACCAAAAAGTATTAAAACTCGGAATGTCTTTCATGAATTGGAAAGAACCCCAATTATTCGAAGGAAGGAATTCCGTTTTAAAATTGCCTCGATTTATCGAACAACAAAAGATTAAACGCGTTCTTATTGTCACCGATAAAGGATTGATGAAGTTAAATCTTTTAGCGCCTCTAATTCGAGAATTAAATGTCTGCAAAATCGATAGTTTCATCTTTGATGATGTTCAGCCTAATCCTACAATTCAAAACGTTGAAGCATGCAAGGAAATGTATCTCCAAAATAAGTGCGAGGCAATTATTGCATTTGGCGGTGGTTCACCTATGGATTGCGCTAAGGCCGCTGGGGCAAGAGTTGTCAAACCTCGTCAATGTATTCGCAAGATGAGAGGTTATCTAAAAATTCACAAAAAACTACCTCCATTTTTCGCTGTTCCCACAACTGCCGGGACAGGTTCAGAAACAACTTTGGCGGCGGTCATTTCGAATCCAGAAACTCACGAAAAGAATGCGATTGCGGATATGTGCTTAAGACCAAAATATGCCGTTTTAGATCCGATGCTCACAGTTGGCTTACCACCACATATCACTTCGACGACAGGAATGGATGCTTTAACGCATGCAGTCGAAGCATATATTGGAAAAAGTAATGTGAAATCAACGATTCGATACGCCGAAGAAGCAACGAAACTAATCCATGATAATTTAGAAAAAGTCTACATTGATGGGAACAATATTGATGCAAGAAATAATATGCTTAAAGCATCTTATTTAGCAGGCAATGCATTTACGAGAGCATTTGTCGGTTATGTCCACGCAATTGCTCATAATTTAGGAGGAATGTACGGAACTCCTCACGGTCTTGCGAATGCCGTCATTCTTCCATATGTTTTAGATTGGTATGGCTCTAAAGCTTATAAAAAATTAGCTAAGTTAGCAGACATCATCGGAATAACTAAACCAGAAATGTCTGTTGAAGAAAAAGCCAAAGCGTTTATTGCGGAAGTCAAACGTATGAACAAAGCAATGAATATTCCAGAAAAATTTGATTTTATCAAAGAAGAAGATATTCCGGTTTTAGTGGAGCGCGCTCTTAAAGAAGGAAACCCAGGATATCCTGTTCCAAGAATAATGAATAAGAGTGATTGTGAATCGGTCATTCGTTCACTTATTAAATAAATTCGTATTTTTTTATATTTGGCTTTTCTTTAAAATACTTTTGTATTACAATGTATTACACAAGGAGGCATTTTATGGTTGTTTCTATCAGAATGACAGACGAAGAAAAACGTTTAGCTGATGCATACGCTAAGCTCAACGGAGTCTCTTTAAGTGAAGCGATAAAAAGAGCTTATTTTGAAAAAATAGAAGATGAATACGATATTGCTTTAGCGGAAGCGGCTGAAAAAGAATTTAAGAAAAATCCAAAAACCTATTCCTTAAAAGAAGTTATGAAGGAGCTTGGTTTATGACTTTTCACGTTGAGTTAATAACATCAGCGAGAAAAGAATTGAAAAAATTGGATAAGTATACTCAAAAAATGATTTTAATTTGGCTTGACCGCCATTTAGAAGGGTGCGAGAATCCGCGATTATTTGGCAAGGCACTGACCGGTGACAAGAAGGGTTACTGGAGATATCGAGTAGGAGACTATCGCATTATTGCTAAAATTAAAGATAACCGATTGATTGTAATGGTCATTAACATTGGGCATAGGAAAGAAATTTACAAATTATCCATTCTCTAAAAGATAGGGTTGTTGAGAAGACAGCCTTTTCTTTTGCTTTCAAAATATCAGAGATTTGCGGACTTTTTTGTATTTACTCACATATTATATATATAAAATGTCGAACAATAAATTTTATTTATTACTATATTTTTAGATGGGAACAGGTTTATAATACCATTACTTATGAAAAACCACCTTCGAAGAACCAAAATAATTGTATTCATATTGATGCTCCTCGAACTCGCCGCTGTGGCTGGTTTTGGTATTATCTATTACTACAACTTCTTCGATATCATTAATAAGATTACAGTTTCATCCATCTACATTACGGTTGCTTCAATTGTTGGTGTCGATATTCTTTTCCTTTGGATCGAAGTCATCTTATTCTCACGCATTAGACATAAAACAGATTTGAAAGCCGCAGAGCTCATCGGTGCTGATGTTCAAGAAGCATATAACTTTGGCATGATAGGTTTAGTCATCGTTGATGAGAATAATGTTGTTCTTTGGGTAAACGAATTATTTAAAGAAAGACAGATTGATATTCTTGATTTGAATATCATTGAATGGCAACCTGCTCTGCAGGATTTAATTGGTGCTCCATCAACTACAGTTGCGAAAGTTGAAATAAATACCCGTAACTATGATGTTAAATATCTAGCAGACGCCGGTCTATTCATCTTTAAAGATGTCACTGAGTACGAAACAATCTATACCTATTCTCGTAAGCAAGCGACCGTTGTCGGAACGATTATGATTGATAACTATTCTGATTTATCAGACAACGCTGACGACAGTAACGACGTTATCTCAAAAGTGAGAAATGCTATTTTTGAATATGCACGCGATTATCAAGTTTTAATTCGTCGTTATCGTAGTGATGGTTACTTTATGATTTGTAACTATGAATCGCTTCGAAAAATGATTGAAGATAAATTCTCTCTATTAGAGACCATTCATAAAATTGGTGAAAAAGAAGATACTCCACCAACTCTTTCTATTGGTATTGCCCATGACTTCCCTGATGTCGTTAAGCTAAATGAAATGGCAAACTCCGCTATTGAAATTGCAATGTCTCGTGGAGGTGACCAAGTCGTCGTCTCTAGATACGGCCAAGATTTAATGTTCTTTGGTGGTAAAAGCGAAGCTCAAGAAAATCGTAACAAAGTTAAAGTTCGTGTTATGGCTGACTCAGTTATTTCTCTTATTAAGAATTCGAGCAATGTTCTTATCATGGGTCACACCATGGCAGACATGGACGCTATCGGCGCATGTTTAGGTATGAAGTCCATTTGCGAGCACTGTGCAAAACCATCCTTAATCGTTTACGATCCAAAACTTACTGAAAGAAAAACTCGTGGAGCGGTCACTTCGTCGTTCTCTCGCGAAGATTTATCCAAGATAATGATTTCACCAAGTGATGCTTTAGATAAAGTTAGAAACAATACTTTAGTCATTGTTGTAGACGTCCATCGTCCAAGTATGACTATGGCTCCCAAGGTTTTAGAAAAAGCATCCAAAGTTATGGTTATCGACCATCATAGAAGAAGCGAGGAATTCGTTGAATCTCCGGTCTTCTCTCATATTGAACCAAGTGCTTCTTCATCATGCGAACTTGTCGCTGAATTTGTACGTTATGCTAGCGCTAACCCGCGCATCGATATCCCATCGTCATACGCGACGATTATGCTCTCTGGTATCTTTATGGATAGCAATTATTTCAAATCTAAGACATGCGGTATAAGAACCTTCGAAGCATCAATGATTCTCAAAGAATTTGGTGCAGACAACTCTGTTGCTGATGATTTCTTAAAAGACGAATTCGAAGAATACACCTTAATTACGAAGATTATATCTAGTTTAAAGACTCCATATTATGGAATCGTTTATTGCGTTGCTGATGAAGACGACGTTATTGAAGCCGCTACCCTTGCTAAAGTCGGTAACCAATGTATGCAGATGCGTGGTGTGAATGCTTGCTTTGTGATCGGTAAAACCGATGTTAACGAGGTTAGAATCTCGTGTCGAAGCGATGGTTCGGTTAATGTTCAATTGCTCGCTGAAAAACTTAATGGCGGTGGTCATTTCACTCAATCCGCTGCAACATTTAAGAATTCCACGATTGATCGAGTTGAATCTAAATTGTTAGATGTTTTAAATGAATATTTAGGAGATGCGAGAAACTCGCAAGAAAAATAATATGAAAGTTATTTTATTAAAGGATGTCAAAGGTATTGGTAAAAAGGATCAAATCGTCAATGTCAAAGATGGCTATGGTGCTAATTATTTAATTCCAAATGGTCTTGCGGTTATGCATTCTCAAAAATCAGTTGAAGTTCTTAATCAACAGCAAGCTGATGCTGCTGAAGAAGTTAGACAACTAACCCTTAAAGCACAAGAAGTTGCAAAGAAACTTGAGAATATCGTTGTTGAGTTTGAAGCTGCCTGTGGGTCAGATTCAAGAATGTTCGGTTCTATTTCAACTAAACAAATTGAACAAGAACTCAAAAGTAAATATTCAATCGAAATCGATAAGAGGAAGTTTGTCGATAAGATACCTGTTGATAGACTTGGTTATACCAAACTCCGTATCGAACTATATAAAGGTGTCATTGGAACTGTTATAGTCCACGTTAGCGAGAAGAAATAATTATGGAAAAGAAGAATGTAAAACGTAGGGCAGAACTGCCTCATAATACCGAAGCCGAAAAGGCTGTTTTAGGAGCGATGCTTCGTTCTAACGCAATCCTCATGGATTATGTCTATAAACTTAATGTTGAAGATTTCTACGAAGAGAACGAAAACCATCGCGTTATTTTTGCTGCAATGCAAAGACTTTATGGAAATGGTATTCCTGTTGATAGCCAAACAATCACAAATGAACTTATCAATGCGAATCAGTTAGAAGTTTCTGGTGCTCCAGAATATCTGATTGACTTAGCGGACTCCATTATTACATTCGAAAACATCAACGTTTATCTCCAAATTGTTTTAGATCAATCCTTGCTACGAAGATTTTTGAAACTAATGAACGAAATTAGCGATGAATATTACACCAACGAAATATCAAGCGTCGGTGAATTTTTATCCGATGCTGAAAAACGTTTAAATTCAGTTACAGAGCAAAGAAGAACATCAGATTTCCAGTCTTCTAAGAATATTACAAGTGAATTATCTAAAGAATTTGAGACGCTTCAAGCTACAACCGATGACGCGAAAGTTACCGGAACTCCAACCGGGTTCCCACGCCTAAATTCTTTAACTCACGGATTCCAAAAAGGCGAGATGATTATCCTTGCTGCTCGTCCAGGTGTTGGCAAGACCGCTCTATCGCTAAATTTAGCATTTAACGCCGCAAAACTCGGACATCCAGTTGCATATTTCAGTTTGGAAATGCCTGCAAAAACTTTATTTAAACGTCTTGTTAGTGCAGATTCCAATGTTCAATTTGATTCATTGCTCTCCGGCTACGGAATTACCGATAAAGTTCGTTTAAAACTCAAACAATCCTGCGACGCTTTATCGCAGATTAAAATCTATATTGATGATACCAGCGGTATTAAACTTGCTGATTTAGCTGCTAAATGTCGTAAATTAAAGAAAGAAGTTCCTGATTTAGGTTTAATTGTCGTCGACTATATTGGATTAGTTAGCACGAATTTAAAAACAAAGAGCGAATCTCGTCAACTCGAAGTTCAAATGATTTCACAAACCCTTAAGAAATTGGCGCTCGAACTTGAGGTTCCAGTTTTAGGTGTCGCTCAGCTTAATCGTAACGTCGAATCCCGTGGTGGAGAACCTCAATTGAGCGACCTCCGTGAATCTGGTTCGATTGAACAAGATGCCGATATTGTTTTAATGCTACATGAAAACAAAATTGGCGATGCTCAGCCAAATGGCAAAGCCTCCATCTTTGAAAAACAAGATATGGCTGTTCAACAAAAACAACAAGAAGTCGCCGCAAAAGATGGCGGTCCTGATACCAAGATTGTAAATCTTATAATTGTTAAAAACCGTTCCGGTAAAACCGGAAAGGTTCCTCTATTATTTAGAAAAGATTTTTGTAAATTCGATTCTCCAAGTCGAGATGCTGAAGAACAAATTAGATCTTTGGAAAACGAAAGAGTTAATTATTTCAATAGAGATTGATGAAAATAATCGTTATCGAATCTGGCTCTAAAGGAAACGCGACCTTGATATCTGACAAAGGTCGCCTTCTTTTAATTGATATGGGTATAACCTTAACTTCTCTTAAGAAAGGTTTGGCTCGACTCGGCAAGAATCCATTAGATATCGATGCTTTATTATTAACCCATTCTCATAGCGATCACACAAAAGGCGTTAATCTTCTAGATCCTCTCCCTATCTATTGTTCAAAAGACACATACCAAGGAACCAATGTCACAGTTATTAATCCTTATAAAACTTTTTCGATAGATCATTTAAAAATAACCCCTATCGAAGCATCTCATGATGCTCAAGGCACTCTTGGTTTTGTAATCGAAAACGAAAACGAAAAGCTCTCTTATTTGACTGATACAGGAATGATTTCAGAAGCAACGCTTGAGAAAATGAAAAATTCTGATTATTTCATCATCGAATCAAATCATAACATAAAAAAACTTCATCAAACCAATCGACCAGCATATCTTAAATTGAGGATTTTGTCCGATGAAGGTCACCTTTCAAATGAGGCAAGCGCAATTTATATGAGTGAGCTTGTTGGTGAACGAACAAAAGAGATTATTCTAGCTCATCTATCCGAAGAGACCAATGATCCGGAACTAGCTCTACAAGCATACAAAAAAGTATTTCGAAAATGTCGCATTGATTTAGATAATATTTATCTTCACTGCGCGTCTCAACGAGAAATAGTAGAAGGAGGAAAATAACCGTGAATTACGAAGAATTTTCACATTTAGAAGAGATTTTTGACTCAAAATTTGTCAAAGGATTTCGCTATAAAAACGGCGAAACATTTTATATCGAACCTGCCTTCTATACTCAATTAATGTCAATCAAAGAAATTTACCCAAATGATTTCAGTAATGTTTTAAAAGAAATGGAAAGACAAACACTTGAAAATAAACTAGTTTCATTTGTTTATGACTTTGAAAATCCATTTTATCCAATTGATAAATGCGTCTACCGAGAAATTAAAGACGTAACTGATAGAATACAGTTTTTTTACGAAGACAAATCGCGTGGTTCTGATTACGGCGATTAATTTATTTTTGTAATTATCATAAGATAACGGCTATAATAGATATGGGAGAATATCCTGTGGATTTTACTGTTCTCGGTTTAAGTCATGTCGGTTTAGTGGACTCTCTCGTTTTGGGTTCTTATTTTAATCATGTTATTGCCTATGACGATAACAAGGACAATATTGAAATGCTTAGAGATGGTATTTCTCCTTATGAAGAACCTTTTGTTCAAGATCTTTTTAAAGAAACAAAATCTTACGTTAGATTTACATATAACATCAAAGATGCAATTAGACCGAGTAAATATATTTCGGTGACCGTTGATACATCCTTCAACGAAGATGGAACTTTTAATCTTACAAAGTTCTATCAAGCATTAGATTTGATTGCACAAAATGCTACTCAAGATTGTTTTGTCTTTATTCGTTCATTTGTTCCACCTGGAACCAATCGTAAAACCAAAGCATATCTCGAGGAACACTCTTCTTATAAATTCACTGTTATATCAATGCCGTTTTTTGGTGCTCAAGGTAATTTAGTTGAATCTGTTGTTTCACCAAAACGCATTATTTTTGGTGTCGACTCTCCAGAAACAGGCCGAGCAATTAAAAGTATTCTTACTTCATCAATTCCAAAGAAGAGTACTGTTGTTATTACATCTCCCGAAAATGCTGAACTAATTAAATGGTCTAACAATCTTTATGTTGGAATGCATGTTTCGTTTATTAATTCACTTGCTAGATTAGCGGATGTTTATTCCGGAAATATCGATACGATTTCTTATGGTTTAGCCCTCGATCCAAGAGTGAATGGTGAGCTTCTTCATGCCTCGCTTGGTTATGGTGGACCAGTTCTTCCTTTCTCAATTACGAAGAATCCTGAAAACAAGGATGAAATTGATTATTATAATTCCGACCTCTTTAGAGCGACAGTGAATTCAAATAGTTGTCAGATTAAATATTTTATCGACAAGATCTATGAAAGATATCGCTCTGTATCTGCTAAGAAGATTGCTATTTTAGGCGCTTCATTTAAATCAGGAACCGAAGACATTAGCAATTCCCCAGCCCTATATGTGATGAGATTCCTTCTTGATAAAGGCGCGTACATTCAACTATACGATCCACTTGCAGAAGACAAGGTTCAAAAATATTTTTCAAGACACACTCATATAAGTTATTTTGATTATGCAAAAGATGCCCTTAAGGGTGCAGATATTTGTTTAATTCTTACCGACGCAAAAGAATTCAAAGAATTGACTGCAATGGACTTTAAAGAGAATCTTCGTAAGCCAATCGTAGTCGATGGTCGAAATCTCTATTCACTCCAAGATATGGATGGTATTGAATATCATTCCATCGGTCGAAGAACAGTAAAAATTAAATCGGCTCTCGATAAATAAATTACAAAGTAAAAGGCGCTTGATGCGCCTTTAATATTTATTTTCTTACTGGTTTTACATCAACCACTTTTTCATCTTTAAGTGGTGGATATGCATTAGCGTTTTCTGGTCTAAGTAATTTCATTGATAACCACATTATTCTTACACCGAGAAGAAGTGGGAATAGTACTTGAGAGAATGATGTTAATAGGAATCCTAAACCAGTGGTTAAGATAGCAGGAGTGATAGTTGCCCAATAGGCAATCTTTTGAGTTTCCCAAATACCGAACCAGTGAAGATTGTTTTTACCTCTAGTTAACACCCAGAGCATAAAACCCATAAAGGCAACGATACCAACATTGATACCAGTGATGATTAAACATGTTTGCCAGGTATTTCTAAAGCGATTTGTCTCATATGCTTTTCTATAGAAATATTTCCAGTTTTCCCAAGTGGCTTTGGAATCTTTTTCTACGAACATAGAATTAATGGTCCAATCATTATCGAGATGTTTATAATCTCCATAAACTGTACCAACTGAATTGCTGTTTGGTTTTGCAGAAGCATAGATATAGATAGCAACACTTTCATCGGTGAATAAAATGAAACTATAGTTTCTTGCAACAGTTGCGCCTTCTTCGGTTGGTGATGGGAATGAGGCGATTGTTTTGTAAACAGTTTCATCAAATTCAGAATTAAGCATGTAATAGACGCCTAAATCTGGAGTGAGTTCTTGAGTCGTTGGATTTGGATGATAATGGATGTAGCATTTGTTACCGCTTGGATCAGTGGTAGTGAAACTTGCGTCCCATTTTTCTTTATCGACAGAGAGTTTTCCGTCTTTGACTTTCATTTCAATGCCTAAGTCATTGATTTCTTTTACAAAGTAATAGGAAGAAACATCCATTTCATAGCTATTAGATTTGACTAAGACATCGCCTTCTTTGGTGTAGGTTTGAACAAAGGTTGGAATTAAAGCGAGTAAGACCGCTAAAAAGAACATTGGTATAGCAAAATACCATGGTTTTCTTCTACCACCCTCTACACAGGAGTGGTTTGATATAAGTGAGCTGAGTATTAATTTAAAGTTTTTCATAGGCGTATCTATCTTATCAAACAAAACCGATTATTTAAATAATAAATTTCTCATAGAATATTTATTGTTGAAAATAGATGTGCTAAAATAGTGCAGCAAATGGGGTCGACTCAGTTTCGACAGAGTTGATGCCTGGCAATAACTGCAGCTGGCTGGTAACCATAAATACCAAACAAAAATAACTGACAACAGTTATATGAGAGCTCCTAGAGCTCAATCTCTCTGCTTAGCATAAGCTACCCGACATAGGGACCGGCGAAACGTCGGACAGAGCGCCACTTGAGGTTTTAGCCTTTCACGCTCAAGTATGGTGTCATACCAAAAGGATAGGAAGACATAGTTGACTCGCTAAAGTTGACCGAAAGTTAAGGAGTCTCGCGTGACTAGTTACGATATACGAATGCACGTTAAATACTAAATATCGTCTAAGCTGTAGACGTTATTGTGGGGCCTACTTTGGACACGGGTGCAACTCCCGCCGACTCCACCAATAGATAATCAATCCCATTATTGGGATTTTTTTTATTTATTATAGTAAGATTATAAATATGAAAAAGATCGCTTTATTGTTCTTGATTCCTTTTTTAATTAGTTGCGGTCAACAAAACAAAACTTCTAGCAAAGGTAATATTCAAAATGATGATTTTGGAGTTTTTCTAGGAGCGAACTCTTCTTTTTTGTCTAAGATTGTTCAGTATAAAAACGTCATTATCGATATTGATGAATTTAGTGAAAACAATATTTCTTATCTTAACGATAATGACTGCAAAATTTATTCATATTTATCAATTGGTTCATTAGAAAAATATCGTTCGTACTATGAAATATATAAAGATTTAACATTTATGGATTACGATAATTGGCCTGATGAAAGGTGGATAGATGTTTCGTCTAATGTTTGGCAGAATCATCTAGTAGATGAAGCAAAGAGATTCAAAAATTTAAAAAGCGATGGAATATTTATGGATAATTTCGATGTTTATTACATCGTTAAAGAAGAATATGAATGTAATGAAATCTTCAAAGAAGATATTTTTGATGGATGCATCAGTATTTTGGATCGATTAGATGAAACGGGATTAGATTTGATCATTAATAGTGGAACAGATTTTCTCGAAAGGTTAAACGAAGAGAATAATGGTGAATTAGATAAAATTGATGTATACGCTCAAGAATGTGTTTTTTCTTCTATTGTCGACTACCAAAAAGATATCTTTGGAAAACAAGATGAAGAGACCTCGTCATATTACAAATCAATAATTTCCTTCATGAAATCGCATAGTGAAATTTTATTAATCGAATACATAAAAGATGATAGTCTCATTTCGCAAGTAGAGAATTACTGCAAAACAAATAATTGTTATTATTATGTTTCAGCAAGTGTTAATCTAATTTAAGAATTTATGAAAATTAAAATCATTGCAGTCGGTAAAATTAAAGAAAATTATCTTAAAGAAGGAATAAATGAATATTTGCTTCGTCTTTCATCTTATGTAAAAACCGAAATAGTTGAAGTAGCTGATTCCAAAGTCAAAGATAATCCAAACGAATCGGATATATTAAAGGTGATAAATGAAGAAGGAGAAAGGATTCTTTCAAAAATTAAAAACGGAGAATATGTAATTAATTTAGATTTGAATAAGAAAGAATTCGATTCTATTGAATTTTCTAAATTTATTGAAGCGAAGATGGTGGAAGGCGGTTCATCTCTTACTTTTGTTATTGGCGGGTCTTATGGCTTATCTCAAAACATCAAAGAAAGAGCGAATTGTTCCATTTCATTATCTAAAATGACTTTCCTTCATCAGATGACAAGATTGATTCTTTTAGAACAAATCTACCGCTCTTTTAAAATATTAAATAACGAAACTTATCATAAGTAATTATAATAGGTATATGGCTCAAAAGACTTTCCGCGAAGAATATGAATCAATTGGAACATTCTTAGTTCTTGAAATTTTAGCATTAGTCTCGTTTGGTTTAGGCGGTGTTAGTCTCATCTTCCAATACGCAGGATTTATTGTTGCTTTAATTGCAACTTTTTTTGCTTTTAAAAACTACTCAAAAGATGATTTGATTCCGGTACTTTGCTTAGGTGTCCCACTTCTTTTGTTGTCGGTTTTTACAGGGTTCGGATATTCCTTCTCAAACGGCGATATCCTCGCAAAACTCGGTTGTTTTCTTGGTCTTATCTCATTTTTGGCAATTGGTTTATCAGCGAGAAGAATGAAATCATTTTCCACTAGAAACGCCATCTATTGCATTGGTGGAGGCCTTGCTTTATTAACCCTTATTGGAACAATTGCAACTTGGGCCCAATATGGTGTTTTCTATCCTCTTATTCATGCCAAAGCTGGCTCGTATTATTACGATGGCAATTTGTATTCTATTCTCAACGAAATGGCGTGGCTTCAAGGTTTCAAAGTGGTTGAAGTTTCTCAAAACTATGGTGGTTTATTCGCGCTAATGAGTGCGTGCTTTTTACCCGCATTACTATTTGTTAAATATAAAGAAGATAAAATAATGTTTATCGTTTTTGCGGTAATTGGAGGAATAGGTTTGATCTCGATTATTTCAATCCCCAATTTCTACGCGCTTATCTTCTTTGTTATCGCATTCGCAGCAGCGCTATTTTATCGTTTCTTAAGAAATAATGAACTTGCAATCAAAATCCTTAAATATGCAATTTTAATTTTAGTTGGATTTGCTGGTGTACTCATTATTGTTGCATTATTAAATGCTTCAAATAGCAACGTCCATAGTTTCATTGCCGGATCCTCTTTCTTAAATCGTATTTTCAATGGCAATAGGATTATGATGGTTGCTAACCCAGTTATCGCTGCCGCGCTTAGAGTTGAAAATTTATTTGGATTAAACCACATTATTTCTGGTTACGATATTCCAATGGATGCAATAAGAACTTCCTCTGGAGCGTTCGAAATCGAAATTATTAAAGAAGGTGGAATAATCGCATTCTTGCTATTCATCATATTCGCTTTATTCGCATATGAGTCATTCTCAAGATATCTTAAATCTTCAAAAGATGCTGATTATGTGAAGGTTATTTTCTTAACTTTGATTGTTGGATTTGTTTTTTATTCAACCATTTGTTCTGATGTTTTCCCGGTCACACATGATTCCGGAGTTTATTTACCATTTACAACTTCGTTACCGTTATTCATCATCATTTTTGTGATCGGATTTACTGCTTTACCTAAAGGCAAAGAAGGCGTTTCATATCAAAAAGAAGTTAAAAAAGAAGAACCTCAAATCAACGTTGAGGACGAATATACTTTTATTGATGTAGAGGAGGAAGAAATGTAATGACAAAAAGAAATTTAGCTTTAATAGTTCTTATTCCTCTTTTAGCGAGCTGCACCAAAACAAAAGAGTTATATGCAGATTATGCTTATTACTCAACCGATTTTATGCAGAACTATTACACCGAACATAATGGAGTGAACGAATTAAAAGAAGCTTCAAGAAAGAGTTTTGATTTATTAAAGAATTATGGTTATCAATCCACTAATGGAGTAAAGGGTGAATCGTTGCAAGATCTTTCTTGCTGCGTTAGACCAGAGGATAATCCAAACAAATATCCATGGATTTCACCTCAATATAGCGAAGAATTCGGCCGACATAACAACCTTACAAATATCGATACGTCGTTTGCCTATGGCTATTTATCAAAACTCTATGATGGAAGAGTTAGATGTGAAGGAAAATATCAACTTTCAAGAGTCCAACTAGATAAGACTGGATATTCAACATTTTTCCCAAAAAGACTCGAGAATTTCAAATATTTTGCGTTTTCGCTTAGAGGCGCAACCGACTTTTATGTTGATAATAAACCTTCTCCATTAACAAAGGATTGCCGCCTTGATATTCATATTAATTTTTATAAACACATCGCTAATTCGTCAGAATACGATGTTGTTAATTTCAATCTCCAAAATGTTGCAATTCCGTGTGACGCAGGCGGAGATACCGATTTAATCGTTGTCTATCTTGCGGATGATATAAATGAAAAAGAAAGACAACCAATATATGATGATTTAACAGATACGGTTGCAATGTCATTTACTTTTGAATTAAAGACAACTAATCCAGAATTGAGCGATGATTCAAAAGCGGATAGCCCATATCACTTCGCTGTTATGTTATACGAAGTGTTGTTTCCAAAATCATCTTGGAGATAAAAATAACTACCTCAGTTGAGGTAGTTTTTAATATCTAGCCACTCCCCGATTTCATAGTCGGCTTTATCGTCATCAAATATCAACGTTCCTTTGGCGGGGGTAAATGTTAATTCTGAGAAATAAATTTTTCCATCAATATTATATAGATCTACTCTTACGAACGGGAAGTCTTTTGCCATTTCTTCTGCAAGTTGAACCATTTCATTCCAATTCGATGGAACAGGCACGCCTTCTTCTCGCTTCTTCCATCCATTGAACTGCGCTCCATCAAACGGGGCCCAATCAGTGTAATAGTTGTTGTAACGAATATCTTTTCCTCGACCAGTTACAACATACATATATTTAGATTTTCCATTGAAGACGTGAATTTTGTATTCAACAGGCAATTTCTCGGCAGAACCTAAATATTTTTCAATAATAATCTGCGGTTTTATTGGAGAATAATGACGTTCAACAGTCTTTTTTCCATAGTTTGTTTTAAGCCATTTATTAAATTTCTTGTGCGCTTCTTCTTTATTAAATATTGTTTTATCTAAAACGATTTGATTAAACGCACAAGCATGTGTGCACTTCATAACAAATTGATTGGGAAGTTTATCAAAGTCAATGTCATCAAAACGATCATAAATTCCATAAACAGGAATTAGATATTTTTCAAAACCTTTTTCAGTTAAATATTCTCTTACTCCTGCTCTACCAGCAGCTTTAATAACTTTTTGATCTTTTGGATACACAAATAATCTAAGATATTGAAGCTTTTCAGTGTAGCGAACCGGATTCTTTAAATTTAGTTTATGGTGAGTGATGTATTTATATTGATGCTTAACATAACTAACTGGAGACAATTTAAAAAATGGCTTGAATGGTAGAACAAGCGCTCTTTTAAATTTGTTCTCTTTAAGATTTGGATTCATCTTTAACAAGTATATTCTAGCAAACTCTTTAATTCAATTTATGATTGAGTTAATATTTTTCATATGAAAAACGCAATTACAAAATGGTTTAATTATCTCATTGGCTTAGGTCTTATAGGAATTGTTTTAATCGTGGCTTTGGTTCCGTATTTTGCTATTGATAATAAAGAGATTTGGCCAAAGGTATTTATTAGTTATGTTTGTTTGTTTTCTGCTGTGGTCTATATTGGTGGTGGATTCATTGCACAAGATATTTATAGAGCATTTCAAAGAAAGAAAACAAAGAACTGGGATTATCCTTTAGAACAAGTCTATGTCAATCAAGCATGGAGAATATTTTTCCCATTTTTGTTCGCTGGAGTCGTTCTTTTAATCGCTGGTTTAATCTCTTATCCATTTCTTGTCTAAACACTTAATTTTTAATTAATTGTTATCTTTAAAAAGTTGTAATATTCTGACTTTTACAGTTTCTAAAGCGGTAATCTCTTAATTAGTTCGATGTAATCGAAAGAATTAGGAGATTTTTAATTTTCTTTTGATGCAGTAAAAACTTCTGATTTTGCAGAATTTATAAGTTTTCTCATTTGTTGTGGAGTATACGAATTATAGTCACATTCAATTTGGAAATCACTTAAAAGTGATTGTATACAAGGAGTCATTTTAAAAGACGACATATAACCAACTCCAATATCTGTGTATTGAATCTTTTTTAGTGATTCGATAATTTCAGTCATTTTGTGTTTGTGATCAAGTTTCACTTCGATGAGTCTTACGAAGAGTAAAGCTAGGAAGCATGTTAAAAAATGAGCATTAATGTGTTCTTCTAAGGAAACAAAAACAGGCCTAGAACGCAAATCTGTTTTCATAATCCTAAAGGATTCTTCAATCTCCCATCTTCTTTTATTGATTTCCACAATATCTTTTGGGTCAGCTTCTAAATTTGTTGAAATTGCATAAAAACCATCATAACGCTCTTCTTCGATTTCGATTGATGAATCAAAAATTAACTTGGATTTTGTGATGATTTCCCCTTTATTATCGAATGAAATATTTTTGATGAAACGTTTACAATCTTGAGCATTAATTTTATTAAATTTTGTTGGATTTTTGATCAATTCTTTTGCTCGTTTTATTTGCTGGTCTCTAATGCCTTTTTGATAATTTGCGTACTCTTCGCTATAAGTAACAATTAGTTTCCATTCCTTTGTAAGTTTGACATTTCCTAAAGGGGTGTCTGTTTGAACTTTAATGTCTTCTTTAATAGGACGACTTTTATAAAGAACTTTTTCGCTTCCTTTTCCATAACTTTTTGTGAAATTTGTTAAGTCAAGACACCAATCTTTTAAATGAGAACTCAATTTTTTGATTGATTGAGTAACAATAAAAGCTCGTCCTTGAATGTCATTAAATTGTCTATTTGAATAACTTGCTAAACCACCATCCGTGCAAACAATCATTTTAGAAAGATTAAAATCTTTAATGACCTTTTCTTCGAATGGGCGCAATGTAATTTGTTCATTTGTGTTTCCTGGATTTATATCAATCGCTAGAGGAATTCCGTTTCCGTCCATGAAAAGTCCCATTTGAACTAATGGATTTGGACGATGTTCTTTTGAAACCCCATATTTTCGTAAGTTATCTTCTTTCTCAATTTCAAAGAAAAAGTTCGTGCAATCAAAGTATAAAATTTTCGTATTTCTTTTGGCTATTTTTGTGGATTGTTTGTAAACAAAAGCTTGTATCTCATCGAACCATTCATTTAAAACAGTTAATGCTCTGTAAACATCATGAAGTTCGTAATCGCCCTTTTCAAGAAATGATTTGCTGTCTTCAAATGAACTCTGCTTGCTGCCTGGAAAAATGACACGAGAATAAATTAAATCTTCTAAAATTTTATTCAAATCATATTGAATTTTATATTTTTTAGAAATTCTGTTTATAAAGTAATCTAAATGAAGTGCTGAATATATTTTTCTTAAGAAAAGATAACCTCCATTTAGCAAAACTTCTTTGTCACAGCTTAATTTTTGTCTTTTAAAACCCGCTAAGAATGATGATGAATTTTCATTTTTCTCTTCTTCAGTCATTTCATTAGCTTTGGCTTTAAAATATTCAATTGGATCATTGTATTGTTTTTGTAAATCAATTAATTTTCCGCAATTTTCAATAACTTTAGTAGTTGATTTTCCATTTATTCTAAAACTTTTAACTATGTAGAGATAAGTATTATCTCCCTTTCCAGAAACTAGCAATCTCATATTTAATAATTCCTTTA
>JAZLFJ010000021.1:0-1894 GCA_045615665.1 Bacilli bacterium | reverse complement strand
GTTGATATCTTTTGTTTTGCCTTCAAGTAAACGTTTATCTTCTTTGAGTTTCTTATTTATTTGTTCATTTTCATGAAGAACATTGTTAAGTTTATCTAAAACATCTGAGATTGATCTATTACTTGTCTTGGACAAGTTTTTCTTTGCGGACTCGATAACATCTTTATCTAAGTGATAACGAATTGCCATCTCTAGTCCATAAGATCTACCTGGGAATCCAATCTTTAATGAGTAAGTTGGAATAAGCTTCTTATCATCAAAGACCATCATTGCATTTTGAACACCTTCTCTACGGTAGGCGTATTCTTTCATTCTCTCGAAGTGAGATGAGATTAATGCAAAGCAATTTTTATTGAGCAAGAAATCACTTACTGCAAGTGCTAAAGCCTCTCCTTCATTTGGAGAAGTTCCTGTTCCAAGTTCATCTAAAAGAACTAAATCTTTATGAGTTACAAAGTGCGTAATTGTAGAAAGATTTGAGACGTGCGCAGCAAATGTTGAAAGGTTATCGCTAAGAGATTGGTTATCTCCAATATCTGCGTAAATTCGTGGAAAATATGCGAGATTTGCAGGCTCTTTTGTAGGAATTGCAATTCCCATTTGGCTCATCATAACCATAAGACCAAGTGTTTTTAAGGCAACAGTTTTGCCACCAGCATTTGGTCCAGAAATAACAATGATTCTTTGTTCTTTATTAAATGTGAAATCGTTAGCGACCACTTTATCTTCATCAATTAATGGGTGGCGAGCGCCGACAAGTTCAATAACTTTATCGTCGCAAATGTTTGCAACCAAGCAATTATGTTTATTTCCATAACTTGCTTTGGATGCAATAAAGTCTAACTCACCAATAATGTTGTTATTAGAGTTAATCTCGTTTGCGGAAGAATCAACTTTCAAAGTTAATTCTTTTAGTAAACGATATATTTCTTCTTTTTCTTCAACCTTTAATGAACAAAGTTCATTTGACATCTGAACCAAATTCATTGGTTCGATGAAGGTTGTTTGTCCTGAATCTGAAATATCATGAATAATACCAGGGACCTTAGATTTATTTGCAGTGTCTACTGGTAAGACAAAGTGATCATTTCTAATTGTGATTGTTTGTTCAGTTAAAAATTCACTGTAATGCTTAATAAGAGCTCCTGCAATTCTTCTTACTTCGAATTCTTGTTTATGAATTGCAGTTCTAATCTTATTAAGAATTGGAGATGCATCATCCTTAATAGATAAGTTTGGTGCGATTACAGAGTGAATTTTTAATTCAAGCGGAGAAATATCGTATAATTTCCCCACTACATTAAGTAAATTAAAATAAAGAGATTTATCTGCTTTTCTAAAGAAATCGCTAATCTTTTTAGCGGTTAAAATATCAAGAGCGATATGGTCAAGTTCTGCTGGAGTGAGGATTCCTCCTTTTCTAGCAGTCTCAATGTATTTTGCAAGATCAAAAGAAGATGCAATTGGGAGAGAGCCATATCTAAGAATGAAAGAAGACATTTCATCAACAAGCTTAAGTGATTTAATTGCATCTTCTTTTTCAAGCATTCTTAAAGATAAAACTTTCTTCTTTCCAAGTTCAGTGGATGAAAAAGAAGAAATTTCTTCAAGTACTTTGCTAATCTCTAAAGTGCCATATATATCGAGCATATCAATAATGATATCACAGTTTATATCTTTAAAATCACAAAAATCATGAAAAAATGGAAAATCTAATGAAAAATTTCGTTTTTAGTGAAAAAACAGACTTACATTGTAAGTCTAAAAAATTTTTCAGCGGAAATCGATAATCTACCCTAAATATGTATTGAAAGGAGTTAACAAAAAACGCACACAAAAATAAAAGAAAACCCAGGCAGTCAATCGGCCTAGGTTTAAGAATAAAATTCTTGCG
>JAZLFJ010000020.1:0-5752 GCA_045615665.1 Bacilli bacterium | reverse complement strand
TCATAACCGATTGGTTGCAGTGTCAGGATCTGCCGGGTCCACCAATACGGAGATTTACCCAAGTGGTTGAAGGGGTCGGTCTTGAAAACCGATAGGAGGCCTCCGGTCTCGCTAGAGTTCGAATCTCTAAATCTCCGCCATTACATGTTACCCCGTCCAATTTAGACGAGTTAAACATAAACTTAAAGAAATCGGTATTGTACCGATTTTTTTATTTTCTTGTAAATAACCAAAATATTTATTTTTAGGGAGAAAATGATAGAATTAGAAATGATAAAAATCACCCTAAAATAGTTCTTTACTTTTAGGGAGAAAATATTATAATATAAGTAAGGAGAAATCACCCTAAATGAGAAATAGTAATGATTTAGTTAATGAACTTCTTGCTCAAAAGAAAGATCTTGAATTTCAATTAAAAGAAATTAATTTTAAAGGTTATCCAGAAGTAAAAGAAATTAGCGGAAAGAAATATATATATCTTAGATATAAGAAATACGATCGTTTATCTTCTAAGTATGCGGGAGTTTACACGGAATCTTTTTATAATGATTTAAAAGAATTAGCAAAAAGCGTAAGAGAATTAAATTCTAAATTACGTAGTGTTAAAACAAAACTAGCTAAACTTGGTGTTAACATAGATGATCTTGGTTCTAAAGTTTTAATAAATTTAGATTTCGTAAGAAATAACTTAAATACGATAATTTACGGTCAAGCAATAGTTGAAGGGGTAAGTGCTACTTTTTTAGATACAGAAGAAATCTTAGAAAAAGGTTCTTGTAAAAATGTTAGTTTTGATGATACATTAACAATTTTAAATTTAAAAAATGCTTGGCAGTATGTTCTTGACGAAGACACAGTTAGAAGAGGAACAACTTTTGATGTGCTTTGTACGATTGCTGGATATGTTAATGATCGACAAATTTCTTATCCAGATCAAATTAGAACAACCAATGTAATCATTGGAGGCTGTTCATATAGACCTGAAATTCCTACAAAAGAAGGAGTTATTCATAATATAAATGAAATTTTAAATAGTAAAAATGATGATGTTGCAAAAGCAATAGATTTACTTTGTTATCTTGCAAAAGCCCAAGTTTTTGGAAATGGTAATAAAAGAACTTCTCTTATATTTGCAAATACCTATTTAATTAGTCATGGTCTTGGATATATCTCAGTTCCAGATAATTTAGATAAAGAATACAAATTGTTATTAGTAGAATTCTATGAATCAAAAAATAATAAGGTAAAAGATTTTTTGCTTAAAAAAGCATTTTTCTCGTTGTGATAGCTTAACTATTAGAGTTCGAACCTTAATAGATTATCTAAAAATAGGATAAGATAAATACTCAAAAATGCAAAAAAGTGGCGAAAACGTGTATTTTTTCAGTCCAATGTTGTGAATCTATATTATTTCTGTCCACGAAAGACATTTAAAAATAATAGATAGCGTTTGCTATCTTTTTTCTTAAGAATTCTTAAACGTTAATATTTAAACTTATTATAAAACATTATAATATTTAACTATATTAGGAGTTTATATGAAAAAGTTGTTTGTTCCATTCATTGTTAGTGCGTTCTGCTTAACTTCATTTGCGTTTGCTCATAATGAAATTAAAAGTGTAAACGCTGCAAGTAGCGTTCCTACTGATATTGATCTAAATGATTCAAGTGAAGCAGAAATTAGAGATTATTATCGAGATTTAAATTCACTAGAAGAAAGCCAAAGGCAAGGTAATAATCTATTGAAGAATCTCAAGCCTATTCTTAAAAATAATCAAAATTGTTATTCATACGGAGCGAGTGCGACCACTCAGGTTTGGCAGATTTATGAAATCATTGACCGCGACTGGGCTAAGTCTCCTGCCAAAGATATTGAAGGCTATGATGCTTCCACAAATAAGATTAGCGGTTACAAATATGGAAAGAGTAATTCTCAACCAGGTTCTAATCCCTATATTCATGCTTTATATGTAAATAGAGGAGAAGAAGTTGACAATCAAACCAAAGCTTGGGGCGATCATAGTCAATCTAATTTTGGTATTAATCAAGAACATGTTTGGCCAAAATCTTTAGGATTTAACGATGATTCTAAGCCGGAAGGCGCTAGAGGTGACCTTATGCATCTTTGGGCTGGAAACGGCAGAGTAAACGGACAATATCATAAAAATTATTATTATGGTTATGTTGATAAAAATAAAGATTATAATGACGCTGGAAATGACTACTCGTATTTAAAAGGCAACCTATTAGGCGTTTCTAAGACATTTGGTGATGGAAATAAAGTTTTTGAACCACAAGATTCAGATAAAGGCGATATTGCTCGAACCATTTTCTATATGGCTGCTAGATATAACTTTATTGGTGGGGGAGACACAATAGATGCTTCCAATCCAAATCTTGAATTAAAAAATAACATTATTTCCTATCAAGATACTGGTTATACATCCTCGGATAGTGAAACTGGCAAGATGGGCATCCTTCAAGATTTACTTGAATGGAATAAATTGGATCCTGTTGATGATTTTGAAATTCATAGAAACAATTTGTTGTTTAAAAACTATTCATTTAATCGAAACCCTTTCATTGATTTCCCTGATTGGGCGGATTATATTTGGGGAACGTCGTCAAATGGAACTTATTCAAACACTCCAACAGGAGTTGCCAATCCAACTACTGATCAAATCTCAAAATCGAACGCCAATCCTGTAACCCCATCAGACAATTCGAATAACGGGTTAGATATTAGAACAATTTTAGTTATTGTTGGAATTTCGGTAGCAGTCCTCATCATTTTGGTCATTGTATTTATCTTACTTAGTAAACGTAACAAAAAGAAAGTTCTTAAGAAAGTAACTAAGAGCGTAAAGAAAACTTACAAGAAATCGACAAAATCTAAAAAGAAATAGTTAGGCTTGTGGCCAACTATGAACAGCTAAATAGCCAATACCAAAATTATAATTTTGAGAATTTTTGTATGGTTTAACATTTAATCTAAATTCAAAATAGGCAATTTGTTGAGCCCCTAAAACATAATAACGTAGGTATTGTGTTGTGCTATCGATGCTATTTTCTTCGACGGTAACAGTTTTTGATGATAAAAAGTCGCCATTTGAATTAAAGAAATAAATATAGCCTGTGTCTTTATTTTTATCTGGCGTCCCAGATGCATTTGCAAGTTGAGAAATGCCGATTCTTATTTCAAGTTTTTCGCCAGAATGAGTAAATAATGGCGATCTTATGCCTTGGGTTTCTTTAGAAATCTTTAAGCCACCTGCTTCGTTTTGATACATTGTCGGACCAGCATAATGACCGCTTGGACCATCGCTTGAATTATTTCCGTAGATAAAAGCCATATCGCTAGGAAGTTCTTTTTGGATATCTTCTTGCCACCAATCACTAGAATCGTTTGAAGTGACTATTTGAATTGGAGAATTTGTTGGCTTATCACATTGGTAATTTCCAGTTGGCAATTTAACTTTTCCATCAAAATAAGGATCATCGGATTGAGTAGTCGAAGAAGTTTTTGATGAACTTGAAGGTGATGTGGTTGTTTTACTTGTTCCTGATGTAGCGGCAGTGCTACTTATAGAAGAGCCTCCGCTTACAGGATTAGATGATGAAGCATCATCACTAGTTGAAGATATAGATGATTCGCTATAAGTGCTGCTATTGGATTTCCTTTTCGAGCCTGATGAAGTGTTACATCCAGCGATTAATAAAGATGGAACAAGTAATAATAATATCGATTTTTTCACTTTAAAATCCTCTTTAATGTATGGTAGATTCCATTGTGGTCATTATCTTTAATTGATACGAGTTTTGCGGACTTTTTTAAACTTTCTTTGCCGTTTTTCATCGCGACTGAAATACCCGAAGATTCAAACATTTCCCGATCATTTTCAGCATCACCAAAGGAGATGATTCTTTCTTTTGGAATATTGTAATACTCAGCAATTTTTTCAATCGAAGAACCTTTGGATGTTTGTTTATAATAAAGTTCGAAATAGGGTGAACCAGTCCAAAAGCGGGCAGCCAGATTTGGATAAGCTTCCATCACTTTTTCAATTTCGTGGGTATCACGATATTCGAATGGTGTTTGAACGATACAAGTCATAGGATTTTTATGAAGTGTTTCTGCTAAATCTCCTTTAATGACATTCATATCTTCATACCAGAAGAATTTGTCCAAATATTCATCTTTTTTATCAACCCATATATTTTGTTCATCTTCGCACATCACATTTTTAATGTGTGGTCTAATTTTCTTTATAACATCGACAATAACTTCCTTAGGAAATTCAAATTCGATTGGTTTAAAATTTGGATCATTTGGCGAAAAGACATATGCGCCGTTATAGCAAACCATCGGTGTGTTTAGCTTGAGTTCGTTATAATATTTTATTAAAGCTCGAGATGGTCTTCCAGACGCTAAAATAATTTTGTGTCCTTGATTTGATAGTCTAATTAGATATCTTTTTGTGCGACGTGAAATAGTCTTCTTTTCATTAAGAAGAGTTCCGTCCATATCGAAAGCAATAAGATAAGTTTTGTCCATTATTTATGATATAGTCCAACAGCTTTTTGAACTCTTAAAAGAGTTTTACTTGCTATTTGATTAGCTCTTGAAGCGCCTCTTTGAAGGACCTGGTCAACTAATCCTGATTTTATTATTTCTTCGTATCTTTGTTTGAAAGGTGTTAGTTCGACGACGACTGTATCTGCGACTGCGCGTTTAAAGTCGCCATAACCCTTTCCTTCAAATTCTTTTTCGATTTGTTCGAAAGTTTTTCCGCTTAGAGATGACATAATTGTCATAAGGTTAGAGATACCAGGTTGATTCGAAACATCGTAATGAACTTTTCCAACCATATCTGTAACAGCTGACATAATTTTCTTTCTAATAACTTCCAAAGAATCGTTCAAATAAATGTCACCCTTTGGATCAGATTTAGACATTTTCTTTGTGGGGTCAGAAAGAGACATTATTCTTGCGCCTACTTTTGCTATTTCAGCCTTTGGCATAACAAGAATTTCACCATAACGATTGTTAAAACGTTTAACTAAATCTCTCGCTAATTCAACATGTTGAACCTGATCTTCTCCAACAGGGATACGTTTTGAATCATATAAGACAATATCGGCAGCCATCAAAACAGGATAGGCAAATAAGCCTAATCCGATAGCTTCTTCTTTCATTTTAGATGATTTATCTTTGAATTGGGTCATTCTGGAGAGTTCCCCCATATAAAGATAATTTTGCAATATAATTGCAAGTTCACTATGGGCAGGAACATCACTTTGTAAAAAGATATTAGCTTTATTTGGATCTAAACCAGCCGCTAAATAGTAAGCAGCTATATCTCGAGAATTATTTTTTAAAGTTTCAGGTTCAATTGGTAATGTTAGTGCGTGTAAATCAGCAATGAATAAAAATGATTCGCCTTCATTTTGAACCTTAACGAAATTTTTAATTGCGCCAATGTAATTTCCTAACGTTAATTGGCCTGTTGGTTTAATACCAGAGAGAATGTTGTCCATAAGCTATCTCCAAATAATGTGATAATTATAGTGTATATAAATACTTTATGTCAATTTAGTAAACTAATTGACTTTTGGGCGAAACGCATGAAAATGTAAATTAGCCAATAAAAAATTGGGAAGAACCGGTAATCCGATTTCGGAGAGCTGGTTTTTTCTTATAATTCATACTGTCAAAGTGTGTAGTATTTTTTTGAAACGCATGAAATTTCAT
>JAZLFJ010000019.1:0-58644 GCA_045615665.1 Bacilli bacterium | reverse complement strand
AACGCTGCAAAAAATATTCTAAGTAAGGGAATTGAAATGCTTACAAAGGATGGGACACATCCGGATAGCTTGTTTATGCTTGGCTCATTAGAGTCATCGAGCAAGAAGCCCCCACTTCTTTAAGTGGTGGGAGTATGTCACGTCAATTAAGATTTGACTTTTATTTTCATTAGGTTGTAGAATAACTGCACAAGATGTTTAGTAGGATAACTAATCAATGAGAAAGAAAGTTATTTTAATTTGCCCCGAATGCTTGTCTAGAAATTACTCGACAACAAAAAAAGAAGGTGCGACCGAACGTCTCGAATTAATGAAGTATTGTCCTCATTGCAATAAGAAGACATTACACAAAGAAAGCAAATAGGAGAGATTATTTATGGGAGTTAAAAAATACACTCAAGAAGTAATCAAAGAAGGTAAACGCGTCCGCTGGCCTAAGAAGGAAGAATTCTTCCCAGCTTTAATCACTGTTATTATCATTTGTGTTTTCGCTGCTTTAATTCTTTCACTAGAAGACTTTGCGGCCGGTACAATCATCAACACGATTAAAGATTGGTTCAGTGGCATTAAACCAGCCCCAGAAACATCCGAAGGCACCAGTGAAGCTGTTGCAGCCATCAAAATGTTTCTTAATTAATTAAAGGAGAATAGCAATGGCAGAATTAGGTGATAAGCATTGGTATATCGTCACAACTTATTCTCAACATGAAAATAAAGTTGCTGATAACTTACGTAAACGCATTGAAACTCTTGGACTTCAAGATTACATCTTTGATGTTTTGGTCGCTGAACAAGAAGTTCCAGTTTTAAAAGATGGACTTCCAACCGGAAAGACCAAAATGAAAAATCTTTTCCCAGGAAACATCTTCGTAGAAATGATCATGACCGATAAAGTTTGGTATGACGTTCGTAACACTCCAGGGGTTACAGGTATCGCTGGATCAGCCGGTGGTGGTCAAAAACCAACTCCGGTTTCCAAAGAAGAAATCGAACCAGTTCTTAAAAGAATGGGCAAAGTCGATAACTCCATGTATGAAAACTACAATGTCGGTGATGCGGTCCGTATCATTAAAGGAACTCTTGAAGGTACTCAAGGCAAGATTCTTTCCATTGATAAGACCACAGGTGCTTGCCGCGTTAAAACAGTCTTCTTCGGTAGAGCCACTCCAGTGGATGTAGACTTCTCTGATATCGAAAGAATTTAAAAAACATTTAAGATAGGGGCGATGCACTTAAAAAAGCAAAGCCCTTTTCTTTTGCAAAAAAATGAATAATTTTAAGATTATTAATAATCTTAACACTATTTTATGCATATTTACGAAAGCGCGTAAGTAAAAATTACTTACATAAAATACATATTTGTTATATAGTGACCTTTCGGTATAAACTGCCGATAAACAAAATTAAGGATAGAAGATTATGAAAAAGAGAATTGTCGGTGCGTTCTCGCTCCTAGGCATTGTTATCGGTGGATTAACTTTTGCTGTTCAATCGTCAAATAAAGTTAAATCAACAGAAGCCTATTACACTCCATCAACACATTACGAGGTATCTGATACCGTGTCAGAATTAACCTCATATTATAGTAGCGTCGGTAGTGGTGATACGGGAGACACCCTTCTTACTAGATTAAGAAGTATTAATAGTTCAAAATATCACAAGAACTTTTCATATAGCAATTTTGGGACATCTTCGTCAACGAGTCCATATGTTTATACAGACTATCCAATCGGAACCACAACAAAAGATAGTAATGGTCAAATCCGTGGCTCATCAATTGCCTCGTTTTACACCAAAACTACCGCTGATAGTTTTAACAAGGAACATGTCTGGCCAGATAGTAAAGGCGGAAACAAAGTTGAAAATGACATTTTAATGCCACGTCCAACGATTTCGAGCGAAAACTCTTCTCGTGGTAACTCCAACTTTGTTGAAGGAATGAATAGTTCTTCAGGTGGGTGGGATCCGTATACGGCTGGCTATGACATAGAATGTCGTGGCGAATGCGCTCGTATCATGCTTTATTGTGTGGTTGCAAGCTCTGATTTATCACTTGTTGCTTCAAATAGCGGAGGTAGCACCTCTTGCGGAAACATGAACACTTTGATTAAGTGGCATTTTGATTACGCTCCAAGCGAATATGAAATGAACCGCAATAATGGAGCGGAATACTTACAAGGAAATAGAAATCCATTTGTTGATCATCCAGAGTATGTAGCAAAGATTTGGTCAGATTTTAACTCGACTATTAGCGGTTTATGTACTTCTAACCAATCCAAATATTCAAACTGGACTCCAGGTAGCTACTGTGCTTACGGCACCAATACGGTAGTTAGTGGAGTTACAATTAGCGCAACAACCGCAAGCGTCACCATCGGTGATACAACCACATTGTCCGCAACTTCCACCGACGGTGGAACAATTACTTGGACCACATCAAATAGTTCAGTTGCAAGTTTAAGTTCATCTTCATCTAATAGTGGTGCAAATATCACAATTACAGGCGTTTCTGCTGGTACTGCAACAATCACTGCGAAGCGCACGATAAATGGAACTGAATATTCCCAAACTTGTACTGTGACAGTTACTAAAGTAGTTAGTTCGCTTTCCAAAGGTTCAACTTCTCCAACTAAAACAACTTATACTGCTGGAGAATCTTTTGATCCAACGGGTTTAACAATTACCGCTACATACACTGATTCTACACAAGGAAATGTTACCAGTTCAGTTGTTTGGACACCTGATCCATTAACCGCTGGAACAACATCAGTTACAGGTACCTTTGGTGGCAAATCGGTTGTTGTTTCCGGATTAACTGTTGAAGCACCAACTGAACCGGTAATAATTGATAGTAATTCTGATTTATCAGTAGGCGATTATGTCGTTTTAAGAACCGCAGCAGGAGAGGTGTTACTGGTTGGAACAATAATAAAGACGCAACTGTTTCTGAAACCGAATCTCAGTGGAAGAAATTCTATGTTGCTTCTATTTTGAGCAGCGGTTTTACTTTAAAAGATGAAAGCGCCAATAATTATATTGCAAACCCAGGAAACTCCAATCAATTCATATATGGTTCTGCTGCAACTTGTAGCACGGATAGCGAAGGTCATCTAATTTGTAACAATCGTTATTTGTGTAAAAATAGCACAAACTATAGATTCTATACGAGTGTTGGTAGCTATTTACCATTCTTTATTTATAAAGTTCCGGGATCATCTTCAACGAAGACTTTATCTTCAATCTCGGTTAGTACTGCTCCAACCAAAACAAGTTACTATGCTGGTCAAACTTTTGACCCAACCGGTTTAGCGATTCGCAGAGATTATTCGGATTCCACATCTGACACTTATACATATGCAAATCACACAAACGAATTTAGCTTTACTCCATCAACAAGTACTGCTTTAACTACAAGTAACACAAGCGTAACCATCACCTATGGTGGTAAATCAACTACTCAATCTATTTCCGTTAGTGCGGTTACTTTAACATCAATTGCTGTTTCAACCCCTCCAACAAAGACATCTTATGTTGTTGATGAGACATTTAATCCAACTGGTCTTGTCATAACAAGAAATTATTCTAATGGTTCAAGTGACACATATACCTATGCTGGTCATACATCTGAATTTACATTTAGTCCGTCATTATCAACTGGTCTAACAGTTGCGAATGCTTCAGTTACCATCACCTATGGTGGTAAGTCTTGCAGTCAAACAATTACCGTTTCGACTTCCGGTGGTGGAAGCCAAACAGTAGATAATCCTGAAACAATTACAATGTCAGAGCAAGGCTTTACAAATGGCGCAGAAGCAACGAGTGCTACCGGCACTAATGCAACGGTGACATTTGCAAAGAACTCCGGTAACAACACTCCAAAATATTATGATTCCGGCAGTGCTGTCAGAGTTTATCCAAGTAACACAATTACCGTTTCATCTTCATTAACAATCGTTAAAATTACTATTACATTTGGATCGAGCGATGGAAGTAATTTAATTACTTCATCACCAAGTGGATGGTCATCTCCTGATTGGACCGGAAGTGCAAATTCGGTCGTGTTTACGATTGGTGGTTCCAATGGCAATCGTCGAATTTCAGCAATAACTGTTTACTATGAAGAATCTGGCTCTACCGAACCAATCACATCAATCACAGCCTCGGTTAGCAAGATATTCTATGTTGGAGAAACCATTTCTTCATCTAATATCACAGTCAAAGACAATACAGGAGCAACCGTTAGTTCGTTTACATTTGCTAATGATGGATATCAATTCACTTATAGTGACGCTGCAAGTGGTGGCGCTTCAACAAGCAAGACATTCACCAATGCAATTTCCGGTGCAGATTGCATTTGTTCATTAACCGTCCAAGTTCAAAGAAAAGAATTTATAGACCCATCTTCTGCAGAATCAATTACTTTAACCTCATCATCTGTGTTTAACGAAATCGGCGGTGGCAACAATAACCTTCAAGATGGAACAATTACAAAAGATGGAATTGTTTACGAATACTACAAAACCTATTATTACAGTGGTGGAAGCTCCATTTCCTTCGGAAACACTTCTTCGCAATCTGGCTATGTTAAGAATAATACTGCATTTACAGTGGGCATTTCTGATGTAACCGTTACAAGTTCTGGTCGTTCAGTAAATGTTCGCTACAGTACCGACGGATTTAACTGGGTTTTAAAATCAGCCGCTAATACAACTACAACTAATTATTTATATTTTAAGGTTGATTGCATCGGTTTTTCTGGCTCGAATTATTCGAATATTTCTCAAATATCAATTCAATTCAAAGACATTAACACGGCGAACAATGTCGCCAACTATGTGATGTACGAAGATACAGCAAATCAATGTACAACCAAATTTAGCATGGCTCAAAGTTACTTCGAAGGTCTATCAATATCTGAACGTTCTACATTTATGACCTCCAATGACTATGTCATAGCAACAGGTAGAGAAAGACTTCAAGCCTGGGCTAAACATGAAGGCAAACAAATTGTTTCGCAAAACGGAGATTATGTAATTACTGGCGCTTCAAGAATTAGCGTGCTAAACATGAATGATAATAATTCTCCAATCATCGTTGTTATTGTTATTGCTTCAATCAGCTTTGCTGGTGTCTTGGGCTTATATATTCTAAAGAGACGTAAAGAACAATAAACATATGAAGTGGGTTTACTGTCCACTTTTCTTTTAAAAACTTTACATATGTAAAACAAAGAAAGACAATATATACGAGATTATTATGAAGAAGACATTGGTTAAATTATTGATCCCTTTAACAGCTTTGCTTGTTTCAAGCTGTCAATTTATGCCATCAAATAAAGGTGGTAGTCGCACTAATCCAACGACCGGGAAAGATTCAACTGGAGATTCTAGTGGCGATACTTCTGAAGGTGGAACTTCAACAGATACAACCTCAACAGGTGGAACATCTGCTACAACCGGACAAAGTGGCACTAGCTCTTCTTCTAGCAAATCAAGCAGTGGAACTTCATCTACTTCGGTTGGTCCAATCGATATTTATCCAACCGCTATATCGATCCCTTCGTCTAAAACATTAGATGTTGGTGAATCGCTCACTTTAAGTGTTACCTATACCCCATCGAATACAACCGTTAGAAATGTGACTTGGTCAACTTCTAAATCTTCAGTCGCGACTGTTTCTAATGGAAAAGTCACTGCTGTTGGTGGAGGTTCTGCAGTGATAACCGCTAAGGCGAAGAACGCTTCTGGTCAAGATATAAGTTCAACTTGTAACGTTACAGTTAATGATCCAAGTTCAATTACTAAGACTCATCTTTCATATACTTATGATGATTACATGGCGAATAATTACTACACTTTGGATAACTGTCCTTTGAGTGGCAGTCCTAAACTATTAATCATTCCTATTTGGTTCTCTGATTCAACAAATTTTATTTTAGAATCCAAAAAAGAAACTGTTAGAAGCGATATTCAAAAAACTTACTTAGGCACTAACAGCGAAACCGGTTGGAGAAGCGTCAAAACTTTTTATGAGGAAGAAAGCCAAGGAAAGATGACTTTAACCGGCGTTGTTACCGATTGGTATAACGTTGGCGTTTCTTATAAGACTTATGCGAATAGTAGCAGTGGACAAAGCGCTACAAACACATTAGTAACGACGGCTTCAAATGCCTACTTTAGTAAATCCGGTAGTGACTCAAGAAGCAGTTTTGACACTAATAACGACGGTTATCTTGATGGAGTCATCCTCATCTATGCTGCTCCAGATTTCCAATCTTTAGGAAAAGAAAGTTATGGAAATCTTTGGGCGTATTGCTACTGGGTTCAACAATCCGGAAGCGTTTCTAATCCAATACCTAACGTTTTCTTCTGGTCTAGTTACGATTTCATGTATTCTTCAAGCAAATCCTACACCCAAACTGGTAAAACTAGTTATGGTCATGGCGATACATCGCACTGTAATTTAGACGCTCACACATTTATTCACGAAATGGGCCATGTATTAGGACTAGAAGATTATTATGATTATTCTGATGCTGGCTATCAAGCAGCGGGTGGATTCTCAATGCAAGATTATAATGTTGGTGGACATGATCCATATTCTGTTATGGCATATGGTTGGGCCGATCCTTATATTCCTACAAAGACAATGTCGATAACAATCAATCCGTTCCAATCTTCACATGACCTCATTCTTCTAGCAAACCACACCGTTGATTCTGTTTTTGATGAATACATGTTATTAGAGTTATATACACCGACGGGACTAAATCAATTTGATTCGCAATATCAATATGGTGGTGCTTATCCTTTGGGTCCAAACACACCTGGAATTAGATTGTGGCATATCGACGCCAGACTAATTTCCATTAATAATTACGATTATTATGATTGGTCAACTAATCCAAATGATGGTGGCGTTATGCACGCAATGTCGAACACATATGAAGGTTCTGGCCATTCTTCACCTTTAGGTGATGGTTATTACGATTACAATATTCTTCAATTAATCAGAAATGACACCAGTGAAACGTATCATACATCCACAGTTTTAAGTTCAAGTGACTTATTTACGCAAGGTAATAGTTATTCTCAAACAACATATTCCAGTCAATTTGTTGATGGCACTAAGATGAATAATGGTTCAGCTTTAGGCTGGTCATTCTCGGTTACTTCTTTATCTTCTACTAGCGCGACAATCCAAGTTAATAAACTGTAATAAAAATAACAAGGGACTGTGAAATCGTATAGTTCGTTCAAAACGATACAACAGATATGTTTCTTTTTATTTTGCTCATCACGCTGTTCGAACACATTTGGGTAACAACTTGTTCCCGAATTTCCATTAAAACAATTAGTTGACTATATGAACGACCATTCATATAATATAGGCATGAAAACAAATGTGATTGAAAAAATGGAAGAGCTACTAAAGATAGCCGCTGATCAAACAAGAATAAAGATAATGCTTTGCCTTTTAAATGAAGGCGAATGTCATTGCGGTTGTAGTGCTAGAGGATGCTCAGAATGCACTTGCCTTTCTTGCATGATAGAAAAATGTGTCGGAGATATCGTTAATGAAACTGGCGCATCTCAATCTTTAGTTTCCCACCAATTGAAAGTCCTTAAGGATGCTGATTTAGTGAAAACTAGAAAGGATAGGCAAAAGGTCTATTATTCCCTTAAAGACGGTCACATAAAAGAATTATTGAATGTTGTTCGTGAACACGTTCTAGAGGAGAAGTAGTTATATGAAGAAAGAACATTGTTGTTGCGCTCACGAGGATACGCATAAAGAAGAATCGTGCTGTTGTCACCACGAAGTCAAACACGAAGAAGGCCATTGTTGCTGTCATCACGAAGAAAAGCGTGAGGAGCATTCTTGCTGCTGCCATAGCGATGAGAAAATCGAAAAGACTTGTTGTTGCTGTGAAGAATCTCATCAAAAAGAAGATGGATGTTGCTGCCAAGAAAAACAAAATCCTGGCAAAACCAAGATTTTTGATGCTGAATTTTTTATAACATTATCTAGAGTTATAGCTTCCGTTTTAATTGTTGTTTTCACTAAAATATTCGTAAATTACCAAGATAATTTCGTTTTAGCGTTAATCCTTTATTCAGTTGCGACTTTAATTTGTTTATATGACATTTTATGGAAAGTAATCAAAAGAATTATTCATTTAAAGAATCCTATCAATATGAATCTTCTGATTTCTATTTCGTCATTAGGTGTCATTGTTTTAGGTTCGCTCATCCATTATCAGGTTTTGCCTGAAGGACCATTTGAAATCGATTTATACGAAGGTGTGTTAGTTGTAGCTCTATATCAAGTTGGCGAATTATTTGAACATATCGCTTCTAATAAATCTAAACAAGCAATTCATTCGGCTTTAGATTTGAGAGTTGAAAAGGCTCATTTGTTAAAAGATGACAACGTCATCGATGTCGCTCCAGAAGACTTAGAAGTCGGTGAAAGAATCGTTGTTAATGTTGGAGATGCTGTTCCGGTCGATGGAATTATTATTTCTGGCGAAGGATCTTTAGATACTTCTTCTTTAACAGGCGAATCTTTACCAGTTGACGTTAGAGAAAACATGAGTGTATTAAGCGGTTCAATTGTCAAAAATGGCTCATTAGTAATTGAAGTATTAAAACCATACAAAGAATCCACTGTCTTTAGAATTGTGGAACTCATCGAATCGAGCAGTGAAAAGAAATCAAAAGCCGAGAAATTTATTTCTAAATTCGCTCGCATATATACGCCAATCATTTTTGCTTCAGGTATCTTATATGCGCTCATATTTGGACTAGTTACCAAACAATGGCCACT
Organism: Bacilli bacterium; assembly: GCA_045615665.1. Classification (GTDB taxonomy): domain Bacteria; phylum Bacillota_I; class Bacilli_A; order RFN20; family CAG-826; genus Fiminaster. The sequence continues at coordinate 49,815 of JAZLFJ010000019.1, read as the reverse complement.
TGCCATCTTTGGTGGACTCGCCATTCTTGTTGTAGCTTGTCCATGTGCAATCGTTATCTCAGTTCCTTTGGCCTACTTTGCCGGCGTTGGCTTATCTTCAAAACGTGGCATCATTATTAAAGGTACAAATTATTTAGATTCTCTTTGTAGTTTAGGAACATTATTCATCGATAAAACAGGTACACTTACCTATGGTAATTTCGTGGTTGACGAAATTAATGCCACTAAGAATAAAGAAGAATTATTAGAAGCTCTATATATTTCTGAATCCCGTTCTAATCATCCAATCGCAAAAACTATTACAAGCGGGGCAGACACTTCTAAATTTGCTAGCAAAATCGATAAATATGAAGAATTTGCAGGACAAGGTGTAAAAGTGACTTGTGGCAAGGATATTTATTTCGCAGGAACTGCATCCTTCTTAAAGAAAAACAGCGTAAATCTTGAAGATATTGATTCACCATTTACAACCGTCTTTGTATCTAAAAACAATGCATATCTCGGATATGTTGTCTTGAAAGATCAAATTAGAGAAGACGCTAAAGCGTTAATTGAAAAGCTTTATAAACTCGGTATCAAAGTCGTTCTTCTTTCAGGTGACAAAGAAACAATTGTTAAGTCAGTTTCCGAGGAATTATGTATCAAGGAATATTATTCTTCTTTGCTTCCATCCGATAAAACAAAATATGTTGAAGAAGCTATTTCCAAACGAAGCAGAAAACTTGTTGCATTCGCAGGAGATGGCATTAACGATACTCCTTCAATTGTGCGTGCGGATGTTGGCTTTGCTATGGGTGGAATCGGCAGTGACATCGCGGTTAAAAACGCCGATATTGTTTTAATGGAAGATAACCCGAAACGAATCGTTGATGCGGTGAGAATAGCGAAGAAAGTACGTCATGTTGCTTTGTTTAATATCATTTTCTCCCTTGCTCTAAAAGCAACTGTTATTGGTTTAATTATTGGGGGAGTTATGGCTCAATACGGCATGCTTGTAGCGGTGTTTGCAGACACTGGTTTAACAGTCTTAATGATTATCAATTCACTTTTAGTTTTTTATCGTAAAATTGATTAAATAAGAGTATTAAAAACAAAAAAGAATTCGGCATTTTTTCTTTGTGGCACAATAATTTAAATTATTGTTCAGACACGTTTATACAAACATTCTAAAATAATGCTTGTGTGTGCGCACTGCGTTTGATAAAATTTCAAACGTATATTCGCTGTTGAGAGGGCGTGTATGCATATACGTATCGTGGAAGGACATAACGATTTGTCCATTTACCACGGCACGGACAACCTAAAAGAAAAGGAGGAAATGTCACGTGAGTAAAAAAATCGTCAAAGTTGTGAAGATGGAACTCCCTGGTGGCGAAGCAAAACCAGGTCCAAAACTCGCTTCTGCCGGTGTCGTCATGCCAAAGTTCTGTACGGACTTTAACGCTAAGACCGCTGATAGACGTGGAGAAATCGTTCCAGTTATCATCACAGCCTATGAAGACAAGTCACACGATTTTGTAATCAAGACTTCCCCAGTTGCAGGTTTAATCCTCAAAGCTGCTGGAATTAAAAAAGGCTCTGCTAACCCAAAAGTTATCGTTGGCCACATCTCCAAAGCGCAACTAAAGGAAATCGCTGAATACAAACTTCCAGACCTCAATTGCGATGATGTCGAAGCAGCAATGAAAATTGTCGCAGGTACATGCCGCAATATGGGAATCACGATCGACGAATAAGTATTATGAAGTATTCTAAGAATTACAGAAAAGTAGCGGAACTCGTCGATAGCAAAAAGGTTTATAGCCTTGAAGAAGCTTGTGAACTTGTTAAAAAGACCTCAACTGTCAAGTTCGATGCCACAGTCGATGTCTCATTCCATTTCAATGCTGATCCAACTAAAGCTGATCAACAAGTTAGAGGAACTCTCATTCTTCCAAACGGAAACGGCAAAGAGAAAAAGATTTGTGCCATCACTTCAAAAGTTGAAGACGCTAAAGCTGCCGGTGCGGATTTCGTCGGTGGTAAAGAATTAATTGAAAAAATCCAAAAAGAGAACTGGTTCGAATTTGATACCTTAGTCGCCACACCAGAAATGATGGGTGAACTTGGTAAGATTGCTAGAGTTCTTGGTCCAAAGGGCTTAATGCCAAACCCAAAAGCTGGAACAGTATCGCCAGATATTGCTAAGACAATCAAAGAATTCAAACTCGGTAAAGTTGAATATCGTATGGATAAAAACGCCAATATGGCCTTATCAGTCGGTAGAGTTAGCTTTGAAACCGGTAAACTCGTCGAGAACTTAAAAGCTCTTGTGTCCACACTTGTTAAAGTTAGACCAGCTGCTATTAAAGGTTCTTACATCAAAACCGCCGTTGTGCACACCACAATGGGCCCAGGCATTCACTTCACATTCGAAGGAATGTAAAGAGCACAATATATCGAAGACAGCAACGGTCAAGGGACTTAATAATGTTGCCGAGGTGTATTATTTACCAATATATTGGTGCCTCTAAATGACTATTAAAAAAGGAGGTAGAACAATGAATCAAAAAACTCTCGAATCCAAAAAAGAGATTGTTAACAAGATTAGTGAATCATTTAAAGACGCTGGATCTCTCACCATCGTTGAATATCGTGGTCTCACTGTTGCACAACTCTCTGAACTCCGAAAGTTATTAAAAGCCCAAGGCGCTACATTCAACGTCTATAAGAACACTCTTGTTTCTAAAGCAACTGCTGCTCTTGGACACGAAGAATTAGGCCAATACTTGTCTGGTTCAAACGCATTCGTCTTCTCCAAAGAAATCTCAGACGGACCTAAAGTCCTCGCTAAATTCGCTAGGAGAAATGAAAACTTAGTGATCAAAGCGGGTCTTGTTGAAGGCAAAGTCTATGATGCCGCTGGAATGAAAACGATCGCTACATTACCAAACAAAGAAGGACTTATTTCCATGTTCTTATCGTGCTTGCAAGCACCTATCCGCAGTTTCGCTTGCGCAGTCAAAGCAGTCGCGGATAGCAAAAATTAATGCCAATTATAGGAGGAACTTATTATGGCAAAGTTAACAAAAGAAGAAATCATTGCTTCATTAAAAGAAATGACAGTCGTTGAACTCAACGAACTCGTCAAAGCTGTTGAAGAAGAATTCGGCGTCACAGCCGCCGCTCCAGTTGCAGTTGCAGGTGCTGCTGCTCCAGCTGAAGAAGAAGCTGCTAAAGGACCATCCGAAGTCAACTTAGTCCTTAAAGCTGTTGGTATGCAAAAAGTTGCAGTTATCAAAGCTGTTCAAGCCATCACTGGTCTTGGACTTATGGATGCTAAGAAACTTGTCGATGGTGCCCCATGCAACATCAAAGAAAAGATTTCACCAGTCGAAGCAGAAGAACACAAGAAAGCTCTTGTCGCTGCCGGTGCTGAAGTCGAAATTAAGTAAACTTCTTCCCCTCTAGATTCTAATCATGTCGCATTATTTTGCTAACGATGAGAACCTCGTTTCTCAACCTAGAAAAGTAACATATTCCATTAATGGAAAAGACTTTGAATTAGAATCTGATGTCGGTGTTTTTTCCAAGAATAAATTAGATTATGGAAGTGAGGTTCTTATCAAGAGCCTCCTTCCATTAAATCTTGGTGAAACCCTCTTAGATCTTGGTTGTGGAATCGGGCCGATTGGCTTAACTCTCGCCTATTTCCACCCAGATATAAACGTCGTTTGTTCTGACGTTAATATGCGCGCACTTGCATTATGTGAAAGAAATGCGCGTAAGCTCGCGTTAAATCAACGAGTCACCTGCCTTCAAAGTGACATCTATATAGAGATTGAAGGAAAATTTCACTCGATAGTTTCTAACCCTCCTATTCGGGCTGGTAAAAAAGTTACCTACGAAATCTATAGAGGAGCAAAGGAACATCTCTGTGAACAGGGTTCGCTTTATATCGTTATTAGAAAAGCTCAAGGAGCTTTGTCAGTTAAAGACTACTTAGAACAATTGTTTGGAAACGTAACTGTTCTATCTAGATCTAAAGGCTACTACGTTCTAATGGCGACTAAAGAGAACTAAAAAGGAGTCATAAATGAGCAAAACTTACAAAAATTACCCCTTACTACCAAACGATCGAATTAACTTTTCGAAAATTTCCGGTAGTCTCGAATTACCAAATCTTGTAGAAATCCAAACCGATTCCTATAAGTGGTTCTTAGAGAAAGGTATCAACGAAGTTATGGAAGAAGTTTTCCCAATAGCTTCCTATACCGAAACTAGTTTTATCGACTATGTTTCATGTGAACTTAGAGAACCAAAATACAATTATTTAACCTGCAAGGAACACGATTATACATACGCTTCAAGTCTTTATGTGAGATTAAGATTACGTAACGTTGATGGTGAAAATGAACTCAAAGATGAATTGATCTTCATGGGCGATATTCCTTTAATGACTGAATCTGGTACCTTTGTTATCAATGGTGCAGAACGTGTCATTGTTTCACAAATCGTTCGTTCTCCAGGTGCATATTTAAGCAAAGAACTCGATAAATCGGGTCATTACGTTTATAACGCTGACCTTATTCCATCTCGTGGTACTTGGTTAGAATTTGAAACTGACCAAAAAGGACTTATCAATGTCCGCATCGACCGTCAAAAGAAGATGCCTGCTACCATCATCTTAAATGCCCTTGGACTTACTCAAGAAAAAGATTTGAAGAAATATTTTGGATCAAACCAAATGCTTGAAGAAACAATTAAGAAGTATTCTAAGAGTGAATCCGCTGCCTTAACCGAAATCTTCAAGAAACTTAAACCAGGCGAACCAATCACTGAAGAAGGTGTCGCTAATTTCTTAGTCCAAAAATTCTTTGATCATAAACGTTATGATTTAGGCCGTGCAGGAAGATTTAAATACCGCACAAAACTTGGCATTTATAACCGTCTAGTCGGTCGCTACTTAGCGGAAGACTTAAAAGCGGTCGATGATAATGGTGAAGTTGTCACTCTTTATAAGAAGGGTGAATATCTCTCCAAGAGCATCGTCTTAAAATTAATGGACGCTGAAGTATTTGAAAAAGGCGCCCATAGACATGTTGTAAAAGCCAATCCAGCCCTTATTGAAGCAGTGAAGAGAGCTGCTCCAAAAGGCAAAATTGATAAAGAAATCGAACAAGAATTCTCTGGTGTCGTCAATATGCTTAAAGTTTATGTTGACGATAAGATGGATAAAGTCGAAACCATCATTGGTACCGATTTAAATGCTACAGTTGAATGTTTAACATTCTCTGATATTGTCGCTATCTTCTCATATTTAATGAACGTCATGGCCGGATTCGGCGATGTCGATGATATCGATAACTTAGGCAACCGTCGTATCAGATGCGTTGGTGAACTTATCCAAACGCAATTCCGTATCGGTTTAACCAAGATGGTTAAGACAGTTCAACAAAAGATGTCTATTTCCGATATGAAATCTTCATCGATCAAGTCGCTTATTTCTATTAAGCCACTTACTTCGACCATCCGTGAATTCTTCGCTAGCAGCCAACTCTCTCAATTCATGGATCAAACCAACCCACTTTCCGAGTTAGCGAACAAACGTCGTATCTCGGCCTTAGGTCAAGGTGGTATTACTCGTGATCGTGCCTCTATGGCCGTCCGTGACGTCCACCCAACTCACTATGGTCGTATATGTCCAATCGAAACTCCTGAAGGTCAAAATATCGGCTTGATTAATAACTTGGCTAGCTATGCTAAAGTCAATAAATATGGCTTTATCGAAACTCCATACCGCATCGTTGAAAAAGGTGGCAAAGTCACTGACAAAGCTATCTATCTCAGCGCTGATATGGAAGCTGATCACTATATCGCACAAGCTAACGTTACCATCGATGAAAATGGTTATATTAAAGATGAGGAAGTCATCGCTCGTCACAACGGTGAAAACGTCCTCGTTCCACCTCAAATGATCGATTACATCGACGTTAGCCCAAAACAAATCGTTTCCATCGCTTCTGCTTGTATTCCATTCTTAGAGAACGACGACACTACTCGTGCTCTTATGGGTGCAAACATGCAGCGTCAAGCTCTTCCACTTCTTAGACCTGAAGCCCCATATGTCGGTACTGGTATCGAATGGAAAGTCGCAAAGGATGCTGGTCTAGCAGTCGTCTCTGCTTCAACTGGTACAGTTGATTATGTCGACTCTAGGAAAATCGTCATCAAAGAAGCTAAAGGCAAGAGAATTTACGAACTTCAAAAATTCCAAAGAAGTAATCAAGGCACATGTATCAACCAAAAGGCGATTGTCAAAGTTGGTGACAAAGTCAAACCTGGTGATATCCTCGCTGATGGTCCTTCAATGCAAAACGGTGATTTAGCCTTAGGACAAAACGTCACCATCGCCTTCATGACCTGGGAAGGTTATAACTACGAAGACGCGGTCATCATGTCCGAAAGACTTGTCAAAGATGATACTTATACGACAATTCATATTGAAGAATATTCAGTCGATTGCCGCGATACCAAGCTTGGACCTGAAGAAATCACCCGTGACATTCCAAATGTCGGTGAAGAAGCTCGTGCTTATTTAGATGAAAACGGTATCATCTTAAAAGGTGCCGAAGTTAAAGAAGGCGATATCTTAGTTGGTAAAACTACTCCAAAAGGACAGAGTGAACCAACTCCTGAAGAAAAACTCTTAATGGCCATCTTTGCGGAAAAGACCAAAGATACCAAAGATACTTCTTTAAGAGTTCCACATGGTGGAGCAGGTATCGTTCTCGATGTTAAAGTCCAAACCAAAGAAAATGGTGATGACTTACCAAAAGGAGTTAAGAAAACCGTTCGAGTTTACATCGCTCAAAAGCGCAAAATCTCCGAAGGTGATAAGATGTCAGGACGTCACGGTAACAAAGGTGTTATCTCTCGTATCCTTCCAGTTGAAGATATGCCATTCCTTGCCGATGGTACTCCAGTCGACATCATGCTTAACCCACTCGGTGTTCCATCTCGTATGAACATCGGTCAAATCCTTGAAATCCATTTAGGATTAGCCTGTAAGAAACTTGGCCTTAAGATCGCTACACCAGTCTTCGATGGTATCACCAACGAAGAAATCTTCGATCTTATGAAACAAGCTAATATCGATCCAGATGGTAAGACCGTCTTATACGATGGTCGTACCGGTGAAAGATTCGACGAAAGAATCTCGGTCGGTGTCATGTATATGATTAAACTTGTTCACATGGTCGATGATAAGATTCACGCTCGTGCAACAGGTCCATATAGCTTAGTTACTCAACAACCACTTGGTGGTAAGGCTCAAAATGGTGGACAAAGATTTGGTGAAATGGAAGTTTGGGCCCTCGAGGCCTATGGCGCAGCCCATACTTTACAAGAAATCTTAACTATCAAATCCGATGATAGAGTCGGAAGAAGAAAAACATACGAAGCTATCATTAAAGGTAATGAGATTCCTCAACCAGGAATTCCAGAAGCCTTCAATGTTCTCGTTAAAGAATTATCTGCGTTATGTCTAGATGTGCGCTTAATAGATAAAGAAGGTCACGTAATTGATACGGACGCTATCGCTAAAGAAGCTCAAAAAGAAGAACGTAAGATTAATTCAACAATTCGTAACTTGACCGGTGAAACCCACCGCGAAGAAGATGTGATAGTCGCGCAAGATGAAGTTGCGGACTACTTAGAATAAGGAGGTAAGAAAAATGTTTGATGTAAATCAATTAGCTTCAATTAAAGTCGGTCTTGCTTCCCCAGAACGCATCCGCGAATGGTCCCATGGTGAAGTTACCAAACCAGAAACTATCAACTATCGTAGTCAAAAACCAGAGATGCAAGGTCTTTTCTGTGAAAAGATTTTTGGTCCTAGCAAAGACTATGAATGCCACTGCGGAAAATATAAAAAGATCCGCTACGCAGGAATGACTTGCGAAAAATGTGGTGTTGAAGTAATTTCCAAAGAAGCACGTAGAGAAAGAATGGGTCACATTGAACTCGTTTCTCCATGTACGCACATTTGGTATTTAAAAGGAATTCCAAGCCGTATTAGCTTACTTCTTGGTATTTCTCCAAAACAACTTGAAGAAGTTGTCTATTTCGTGTCCCATATCTGTTTAAAAGGTGGTTCACTTGAACACTTCGTTGGTGAAGATGGCAAGGAAAGATGCATTCTTAAAGCCAAAGACTTCTTAGATGAAAAAACCGCTAGAGAAGTCTTCGTCGCTGCTATCAATGCTATTCTTCCAAATATCGATCCAACTTCAGTTGATATGGAAAAAGCTCACACGATGCTTGAAAAACTTCCAGATCCTCTCGAACCATTCGATTTCTTAACAACTTCTAAATTTATCTCCAAATACACCGGAGCAGAATTCGGTGAAGGCGCTGAAGCAATTAAGCAACTCTTAAAAGAAGAAGATTTAGAAAAAGACTTCAAAGAAGTCAGCGAAGAAGTCGCTAATTCGACTGGACAAAAACTTGCTAAAGCAATTAAACGTCTCGAAGTCATTCAAGCCTTCAGACAATCGAAAAACCGCCCAGAATGGATGGTTCTCGATGTCCTTCCAGTCATACCTCCAGATCTCCGTCCAATGCTTCAACTCGATGGTGGTAGATTTGCAGCCTCTGACTTAAACGATTTATATCGTCGTGTTATTACTCGTAATACACGTCTTAAAAAATTAATCGATTTAAATGCTCCAAGCGTCATTCTTATGAATGGACGTCGTATGCTTCAAGAAGCAGTGGATGCTTTAATCGATAACGGTCGTAGAAATAAACCTGTTCAAGGTGCTTCTGGCCGTCCTCTTAAATCTCTATCTTCGTCCCTTAAAGGTAAACAAGGACGCTTTAGACAAAACTTACTCGGTAAACGTGTCGACTATTCCGGTCGTTCAGTTATCGCAGTCGGACCAGATCTAAAGATGTATCAATGTGGTCTTCCACGTGAAATGGCGATTCAACTTTTACGCCCATACATCGCTAACCTTTTAATTAGACGTGGATACGTAAGCGCGCATAGAGCCGCTGATAAGATCATCGATCAAAGAGAATCAATCGTCTTTGATATCGTTGAAGAGATCATTGGTGATCATCCAGTCTTACTCAACCGTGCGCCAACCCTTCACCGTCTTGGTATTCAAGCGTTCCAACCAAAACTTGTCGATGGACGTGCAATTCGTCTACACCCACTTGTTTGTACTGGCTTTAACGCTGACTTCGATGGTGACCAAATGGCGGTTCACCTTCCACTTAGCAAAGCCGCGCAACAAGAAGCATTAGAATTAATGCTCGCTTCTAATAACATCTTAGGTCCAAAAGATGGAAAACCAATCGTTACGCCATCTCAAGACATGGTTTTAGGTAACTATTACTTAACTCTTGAAGAAACCAAAGAAGCTTTACTTGCTCGTGCTGGCCGTCGTAAAGACAAAGGCGATATCGAAGAATATGAATTATTCACCAAATACGGTAACGCTGAAGCAAAGGTATTCCGCTCGATAGACGAAGTCTTACTTGCCTATCAAACTAAACAAACACACTTACACACTCGTATCGCTATCCGTGGTAGTGCTCTCAAGAAGACCGGTTTCACCGATAAGATGAATAAGTCTTACTTAATCACAACTGTTGGCAAAGTTATCTTTAACTTAATCTTCCCAGCAGATTTCCCATATCTTAACGATTCGAAGAAAGAAAACCTAAAAGGTGATTTAGAAGAATTCTTTGTCCCAATGGGTACAAACATCAAAGAATACATCGCTAAACAACCACTTCATAAACCATTCAAGAAGAAAGATTTAGGTAACATCATCGATGAAATCTATCATCGATATGGCACATCGAAGACCTCTGCGGTTCTCGATAAGATGAAAGACCAAGGCTTCCGCTATGCTACATGCGCTGGCTTTACTATTTCCATCTCTGACGTCCCAATTCTTAAAGGTAAAGAAGAAATCATCAAACGCGGTGATGTCGAAGTTGAAAAGATCAATCGTTTATATAATAAAGGTCTTCTCACCGAACAAGAACACCACAAAGAAGTCGTTGATATTTGGACCGACGTTCGTAATGATGTTCAAAATAAACTCACTGCTCAATTCGAAGCCGATCAACGTAACCCAATCTTCATGATGTCGGATTCCGGTGCTCGTGGTAACATCTCTAACGTTACCCAACTTTCCGGTATGCGTGGTCTAATGGCTAATCCAAAAGGTGAAACCATTGAACTTCCAATTAAATCCTGCTTCCGTGAAGGACTTTCCGTCTCCGAATTCTTTATTGCTACTCACGGTGCCCGTAAGGGTGGTGCTGATACAGCCTTAAAGACCGCTGACTCAGGTTATTTGACTCGTCGTCTTGTCGACGTCTCTCAAGACGTCATCGTTCGTGAAGAAGATTGCGGAACCGATAAAGGATTCGTCGTCTTCGCAATTCGTGACCGCGTCCAAAATACTATTATTGTTCCATTATTTGACCGTTTAGTTGGCCGCTTTGCGATGAGAGATATCGTTAATCCATCAACTGGTGAAGTCATCGTTCAAGGCAACACCATGATCGATGAAAAACAAGCCAAAGCCATCGAAGATGCTGGTATTAAAGAGGTTGAAATTAGATCTTTGTTTGGTTGCCAAACCAAAAACGGTGTCTGCGTCCATTGTTATGGTCGTAACCTCGCCACTGGCGAACTCGTTAAAAAAGGCGAAGCTGCCGGTATTATGGCCGCTCAATCAATCGGCGAGCCAGGTACTCAATTAACCATGCGTACCTTCCATACTGGTGGTGTCGCTGGAAGCGATATTACTCAAGGTCTTCCAAGAGTCCAAGAACTTGTCGAGGCCCGTAATCCAAAAGGCGAAGCCTTAATCTCTGAAATCTCTGGAACTGTCACCGATATTAAAGAAGATGGTGGAAGATATTACATCACTGTCAGCAATGATAAAGATAACATCGTCCACACCTCCGCTTATGGTGCACGTCTAAGAGCAAAAGTTAATGATGTCGTTAAAGGTGGTGACAAACTCACCGAAGGCGCTGTCGCTCCTAAAGCCTTGCTTAGATATTCGAACTTTGACCCAGTTAGAGTTGAAAACTACATGCTCAAAGAAATTCAAAAAGTCTATCGTGCTCAAGGTATCGGAATTTCCGATAAACACATTGAAGTTATCGTTAGACAAATGCTTAAGAAAGCAGTCATTACCGATGCTGGTGATACCGGCTTAGTGCCAGGAACCCGCGTCGATATTGAAGAGATCGAAGAAAGAAATAGAAAAGCCTTTGCTCAAGAAGGCGCTCCAGCTGAATCACAACGTTTGATTCTTGGTATTACCAAAGCTGCATTAGAGACCAAATCATTCCTCTCCAGTGCATCCTTCCAAGAAACAACTCGTGTCTTAACTGATGCCGCTATTAAAGCAAAGAGCGATGAACTTCATGGCTTAAAAGAAAATGTTATTACTGGTAAACTCATTCCTGCTGGTGTTGGATTATTATCCAAAGAGGAAGAAGAAAAGCATTTAGCGAACTTCTCCGTCAAAGAGAAAATGAGACAAGTAAAACAACAATACATTGAAGCTCACGATCGTCCAGAAGACGCTGAATAAGCTGAAATTACAATCAAATTGGTGACTCTAGAAATAGGGTCACCTTTTTCATTCAATATAACGAATTGACAGGGAAATCGTTTAGTCTATAAAATATAGTTATTGTTAAGGAGAGAAAAAATATGAATAAATCCAAATTTACTTTTTTGGTGCTTCCTTTTGCTGGTTTAATTCTTTCAGGCTGCGGTAATGGTGGTAATAGTGGTGGTAATACTTCCACAAGCACAACTTCAGGTCCTGATTATAGTGAAATTAATGGAGTAATTGAAACCATTAAAGATACATTAAACAAAAACAATATAACGATGAAGATGGAATATCATATCACTAGCCCAGATCGCGAAGTTCGTACATCTGAGCTTAGAGAATTAGATCAAAATAAAATCCATATCGCAGACCATACCATTTTAGATGATAATCCACCAATCGATAGTGAATTATATTATGAAGCCGGTGAAACAAATTATATGTATCAATACGATGGTGAAAAATGGATAAAGTTGGAAACGATATCTACTCCTATTGCTAGTTTTGCCGAAGCTGCGATCGGCTTTGATGAAATAATCGCAAAATTTAAAGAGTCATACACAAAACCATCCGATGGTGTCTATGAAATCAAAAATTTTGCTTACGATATTTCAGTTGCAAAAGTTCTTGCAACCATGGGAACAGACACAACCGGCTATACTTTAGCAGAAGAAACCATTGCTATTCCAATGGAATATTTTAGAGTTACCGTTGAAAACGGTATATTGGTCACATTAGAACAAAAAACAAATGGAGTCACTCCTCAAAAAGATGAAGATAATAAAACGATTAGTCTTGAAGTGCTAACAAATAATGTTTCTGAAACAAAGATATACGATATTGAAAAGATAGGCTCGACAGTGGTGAATCTTCCTGTAGTTGCATAATTAATAAATTTAAAATAAGAAAAAAGTTGATGAGAGCAGCATCTTATCAGCTTTTTCTTTTTGTTAATCACACATACGCGTATAAACTTTATTAAAAAGTTGTTGCAGTGGACTTTTTTGTTTGCTAAAATCTATCACGATGCAGAAAGGTCCCTAAAGGGCCTATATATTTGCCGGTAATATGATACACCGGAGAATGTGTGCATTAGATAGAATCATTGAAAGGAGGACAATCAATGCCAACTATTAATCAATTAGTTAAAAATGGTCGCACTCGCGCTATAAAGAAATCCAAATCACCAGCTCTTGGTAAAAGATGGAATTCTCTAAAGTCCCGCGAAACTGATCAACCATCCGCCCAAAAAAGAGGTGTTTGCACTCGTGTCGGTACTATGACACCAAAGAAGCCAAACTCCGCTTTAAGAAAATATGCTCGTGTACGTCTATCCAATGGATATGAAGTTACAGCCTACATCGGTGGTGAAGGGCACAACCTTCAAGAGCACTCCACAGTCATCATCCGTGGTGGCCGTGTCAAAGACCTTCCAGGTGTTCGTTACCACATTGTTAGAGGCACGATTGACTGCGCAGGTATCGAAGCGAGACGTCAAGGGCGCTCACTCTATGGTACTAAGAAGCCAAAATCTGCCGAATAGTTATTTAGAAAGGAGAACAAAATATGCCACGTAAAGGTAAAGTTGCAAAACGCGAAGTGTTACCAGATCCAATTTATAATTCAAAACTAGTAACCGCATTGATCAACCGCATTATGGTTGATGGCAAAAGAGGCACTGCTCAAACCATTCTTTATAACGCTTTCAAGAAGATCGAAGCTAAGACTGGTAAACCAGCAATGGACGTCTTTGCAACCGCAATCAACAATATTATGCCAGCTGTCGAACTCAAAGTTCGTCGTATTGGTGCAGCCAACTATCAAGTCCCAGTAGAAGTTTCTGCTGAAAGAAAAGTTACTTTAGGACTTCGCTGGTTAGTTACCTATGCTAGACTCCGCAACGAAAAAACAATGGAAGATAAACTTGCCAATGAAATCGTTGATGCAGCCAATGGCACAGGTGCTTCGGTTAAGAAGAAAGAGGATACCCACAAAATGGCAGAGGCCAACAAGGCTTATGCTCATTATCGTTGGTAATAGGTCATGCTTATGGCACGTGAATTTGATTTACAACATACACGTAATATCGGTATCATGGCGCACATCGATGCCGGTAAGACTACTACAACCGAACGTATCCTTTATTTCACTGGTAAAATCCACAAAATTGGTGAGGTCCACGAAGGTGCCGCAACCATGGACTGGATGGCCCAGGAACAAGAAAGAGGTATCACCATCACCTCAGCCGCTACCACAGCAATGTGGAAGGGCAATCGTATCAACATCATCGACACTCCGGGGCACGTCGACTTCACTGCCGAAGTTGAACGTTCACTTCGTGTCTTAGACGGTGCTGTTACAGTTCTCGATGGTAAAAATGGTGTCGAACCACAAACTGAAACAGTTTGGAGACAAGGCACTAAATATGGCGTTCCACGTATCGTCTTCGTCAATAAATTAGACGCTATTGGTGCAGACTTTGAAATGTGTGTCGCTTCATTACATGAACGTTTAGCAGCAAATGCTGAAGCAGTTCAATATCCTATTGGAAGAGAATCCCAATTTAGTGGCGTCATCGACCTCATTGAAAAAAAAGCTTGGATGTATACTTCCGATAAAGACGAAGCTCCAAGTGAGGCTCCAATCCCAGAAGATTACGCTTCAGTTGTTGAAGAGCGTCGTCAAAAACTTCTCGAAGCTCTCGCAGCATTCGATGATGATCTCATGATGCTTGTCTTAGAGGGCGAAGAAGTCCCAGTAGACATGATCAAGGCGGCGATTCGTAAAGCAGTTCTCACTGGTGAATTCTTCCCAGTATTCTGCGGATCCGCCTATAAAAATAAAGGTATTCAATTACTCCTCGATGGCGTCGTTGATTATCTTCCAAGCCCACTTGATATCCCACTCGCCAAAGGTGAGGATTTAAATGGCAACCCAGTTGAATGTCCAGCAAGCGATGATCAACCTCTCGCTGCCTTAGCATTCAAAATCGCGACAGACCCATTCATTGGTCGATTGGCTTATGTCCGTGTTTATAGCGGCGTTCTCACCTCTGGTTCGTATGTCCTCAACTCCACAAAAGATGGCAAAGAAAGAATTGCTCGTGTCGTCTTAATGCACTCGAACCATAGACAAGAAGTTGACGCTTTACACGCTGGTGATATCGGCGCAGTCGTCGGCTTAAAAGATACAACCACAGGTGATACTCTCTGCGATGAAAAACATCCTGTCATTCTTGAAAAGATGGAATTCCCAGAGCCGGTTATTGAAGAAGCGGTTGAACCAAAATCAAAAGCTGACCAAGAAAAGATGGGTATTGCCCTTCAAAAATTAGCCGAAGAAGACCCAACATTCAGAGTTCACACCAATACTGAAACAGGTCAAACAATCATCGCTGGTGTCGGTGAACTTCACTTAGACATCATCGTCGACCGTCTCAAACGTGAATTCAATGTTCAAGTCAATGTCGGTGCTCCACAAGTTGGATATCGTGAAACCATTCGCACTCCAGCTGAATGTGAAGGTAAATACATCAAACAAAGTGGTGGTCGTGGTCAATATGGTCACGTTTGGCTTCGCTTTGAACCTAACCCAGGCAAAGGCTTCGAATTCGTCGATGCTGTTGTCGGTGGTTCGGTTCCAAGAGAATACATTAGACCAACTCAAGACGGCTTAGTCGATGCTCTTAATAGAGGCTTAGTCGCTGGTTATCCAGTCATCGATATTAAAGCCACCTTATTCGATGGTTCTAGCCATGATGTCGACTCTTCTGAAGCTGCTTATAAGATCGCTGCCTCAATGGCCCTTAAAGAAGCTGCTAAGAAATGTAATCCAGTCATCCTTGAACCTATTATGAAAATCGAAGTTACTGTTCCTGAACAGTACTACGGTGATGTTATCGGCGACATCTCGCGTCGTCGTGGTAATATGACAGGCGAAACCCAACGTGGTAACGCTAAGATCGTGGAAGCTGAAGTTCCATTAGCAGAAATGTTTGGCTATGTCACAGACCTACGTTCATTTACCCAAGGTCGCGGTAACTATACAATGCAATTCTCCCGCTACGGAGAATGCCCAAGATTCGTCCAGGATGAAATTATTAAAAAATCCGGAATGTCGAATCGCTAATCTTAGTTAACACTTTGTGTTGATTAAAATGAAAACTTGCTATATTATGATTTCGTAGAATTTACGAAACAACCTTAAGGAGGAAATTCAAATGGCAAAAGCAAAATTTGATAGAAGCAAACCACACTTAAACGTTGGTACCATCGGACACGTTGACCATGGTAAAACAACCTTAACTGCTGCTATCACCAAAGTCCTTTCCAGCAAAGGCGGAGCAGTGGCCAGAGCATACGACGAAATCGATGCCGCTCCAGAAGAAAAGGCCCGTGGTATTACAATCAATACTGCACACATCGAATACGAAACAGCTAAACGTCACTATGCTCACGTTGACTGCCCGGGACACGCTGACTATGTTAAAAACATGATCACCGGTGCTGCTCAAATGGATGGTGCTATCCTTGTTGTTGCTGCAACTGATGGTGTTATGCCACAAACTCGTGAACACATTCTTCTTGCACGTCAAGTCGGTGTTCCATACATTGTTGTTTTCTTAAACAAATGCGACCTTGTTGATGACCCAGAACTCATCGACATCGTTGAAATGGAAGTTCGTGAACTCCTCTCATCCTATGGATTCCCAGGAGATGAAGTCCCAGTTATCCGTGGTTCTGCTAAAGTCGCTCTCGACGGCGGTGATTCCAAATGCATCGACGAACTCATGGAAGCTGTTGACACCTACATCCCACTTCCACAACACGACAAAGATAAACCATTCCTTCTCCCAATCGAAGACGTCCTCACCATCACTGGTCGTGGTACAGTCGTCACTGGTAGAGTCGAACGTGGTGTTATCAAAGTCAACGACGAAGTCGAAATCGTCGGTATCAAAGATACTCAAAAATCAGTCGTTACTGGTCTTGAAATGTTCCGTAAAGTCCTCGACTACGCTGAACCAGGTGATAACGTTGGTGTTCTTCTCCGTGGTATCAACCGTGATCAAGTCGTCCGCGGACAAGTTCTCGCTAAACCAGGTTCAATCACCCCACATACCAAATTCACAGCTTCTGTCTACGTTTTGAAGAAAGAAGAAGGTGGACGTCACACTGCTTTCTTAAGCAACTATCGCCCACAATTCTACTTCAACACTACAGATATTACCGGTGTTATTACACTCCCAGCTGGTACCGATATGGTTATGCCAGGTGATAACGTTGAATTAACAGTCGAACTCATTCACCCAGTCGCCATCGAAAAGGGAACCAAATTCTCAATTCGTGAAGGTGGCCGTACAGTCGGTTCAGGCTCTGTTACCAACATTATTAAATAATTGTTTCTAACAATTAATTAGACCTCCTCGTGAGGTCTTTTTTATTGTCTTTTTCTTCTTTAAAATTCATAATTATATTATGAGAATGAAAACCTATACTTTACCAAGGCACACAAACCTTGCTAATCAAGGTTTAAGAATAACGGCTGCTATTGTTGATTTTGCGATCAATTTAGCGCTCATCCTAGCTTTAATCTATGGTGTTTTTAATTTTGCATTCGCTAATCTAACTCAAAAATACGTTAATGAGATGAATCGTTATCAAGTTGAATCGCATCTTAGAGTCTACACCGAAGATAATAAAACAAGATATGTTGATGATGATTCTCATGCTTACCGTGAGGCGATAGAAGGTTATTACCTTCGTTATTTAGCGGGTAAGCCTTTGGAAGGTGAAGCGGTCGCTCCAAATGCCAACGAAGTTATCAAAGTTGATGATAAAGAATATCTTCCAAGCGAATATTATAATGTTCAATTTTTTAACGAAAAAGTGCTTGGAATAACTCAAGATGACCCAGAAGGTTCTTTATCGGAATCCTATTTTACTTATCCAAAAGATAAGGACGGTAATTATTTAAAAGATCGTTTAGGTGTCGCTAGAAGTGAAACATATAATCCTACAACTCAAAAAGTTGAGCCCATTAGTGAAGATGGTCTACGAATTAGATATGCAGTTATTTATACCGATGCAGTCTTAAATTTGACTAGTCAAAAATTCTACCGTGACGTGTCTCAAACTTGTTATTTTATTTACCAAGCCGAACTTGCTTTAGCCCTAGTTATCGCTGGTTTAATCGTTTATGTTTTACTTCCTCTCATCCTCCATAACGGCCAAACATTAGGTAAGAAAATCTTTAAACTTGGTTTAGCAAGTTATGAAGGCTATAAATTTCATGATTATCAATTATTATTAAGATTTGTTCCTTATTTAATTATGTCCGCGTCACTTTTACTTCCGATTTGGACATCGATAGGATTAACAATCGCCATCTTTTTAGTGGTGGTGCTCATCTCGTTTGCTTTCATGATGGCTTCGCCAAAGAAGACCGCATTACATGATTTTGCAGCGAGAACATTAGTTATTGATTTAGCAGGTTCTACTATATTTGAAAATGAGATTGATGAAGAAATTTATATTCGTAAAGAAGATGGCCTACCATCTTTAGATGAAGAAGAACATCGTTATGACTGAAGAAAAGAAAAAGATTTCTAGTTTTGAAGCCGCTCCGATTGCGAAACGTCTTTTTGCGGCGATGATGGATGCGGTGGTGTTTTTATTTACCTTTTTCCTTCTTGCCGTTTGGGTGATGACTCCAATCGCAAACGCAGGGATGGGCTATCAAGATAAAAATACGATAGGTCAAACCTATCAATTCGCATCTCATCTATATTTAGCGCAGAAACTTGATGATAACGGAAATGTCATCAATGTTAGTGTTAAAGATTCAACTGGTAAATTAAGCGATTACAAATCTTTAGTGCTTTATTATTCTGATAACACATCCATTAATTTTTATATAAATAGAATTTATTATTATTATCATAATTTTAAAACTAACACCGACATTGAACTTCCTACATTTAAAGAATTTGATCCAATTAAAGATTATTTTGCATCTCCAATTTATGATCAAACAATAGATGGAATTCTTCCAAAAGATTTATATACGAATGAGTGGTTTTCTAAAACCATCTTAAAAATTGAAAACGAAGATACATATTTTAAAGTCGATGCTTCTGCTATTAATTATTTAGAATCGATTTCGTTAGTTGATGAGACAAAAAATGAAGATGCGATCAAGTTTTTAAAAAGTCGAGTGGCTGAAGCTTGTGAAGATTTATTCAATTCAAGCTACTTTGATGAACTAAATAAACAAATTAAATACATTCAACTTTTCATCTTTGGAACAGCCTTTGTCTTTTCCTTTACAATATTTTATATTCTCATTCCACTTTTAATGAAAGACGGAGAGACTTTAGGCAAAAAAACCATGCATATCTCGGTTATTTCTTTCGATGGCTTCAAGGCTAAAAAGCGTCAAATTTTATTTAGAGAAGTGCTACTTTTTGTCTATGTTGGCATCTTAGGTTTTGCGATAGGAATAGGTTTAGCATCATTTGCCTATATCGCTTTAGGAGTTCTTGTCGCCTTCATCTTAACATTATTATCTAAATTCAGAAGATCAATGTTTGATTTCGCTAGCTTCACTATAGTGGTGGATGCAATTCACTCCACTTGGTTCAAAGATGAAGAGGATGAAGAAAGACATCGTAAAGAGCTTGAAGACAATATGGCAAAATACAAAAAGTATGTTCCGGACGAAGATAAATTAATCCAAGTTGGTACAAAAATACTTGATGAAGATCTCAAAAAAGAGGTCGAGGAACAAAAAAAGAAAAATAAATAATAAACTCAAAAACTATGCGATTTCCGTTCAAAAAATGTAGAAGTCGCATATTTTTTCTTTTAACAAGTTAACCGCTTTCATTTTTAGGTTTTTTTATTTAGCGCATATATGTTATGATTTACGTGTAGTTATACAGCATATGTATACACACCATAGGAGGTAAAAATTTCATGGATGTAAGAATTGAAAATCTTACTAAAACCTTCGTCGGTCGTAAAGGTGTAGAAACGACTGCTGTTAATCAAATGAGCTTCACAATCCCTGACGGAAAACTCGTCGGGCTTTTAGGCCCATCTGGTTGCGGTAAATCTACAACCCTTTACATGGTTGCTGGCCTACATAAGCCAACCGACGGACACATTTGGTTTGGCGATGAAGATGTTACAAACGTTGCTCCTGAAAACCGTGGTATCGGATTAGTTTTCCAAAACTATGCCCTTTATCCACACTTGTCAGTTAGACAAAACATCGAATTCCCGCTCGATAATGTGCGCTTCCCTGGAGCTTTTGGTGAAGAACAAAACCATGTCATTGACTTAAGGAATGATATGAAGATCACCAAGAGAGACATCGGAAGAACAACCAAAGCTCTCGCAAAAGCAGAAAACATGGTCGTCAAAGCGGATGCGAAGATTGAAGCACTTAACAACAGTTTAGATGAGGAAGAACTCGCTCACTGGAAAGAAGTTAAGCAAAATAGTGAAGCTGCTGTTAAATCAGCTAAAGCTCACTTATCAGGTCTTGAAAAACACGTTGCGTTCTTAGAGAAGGAACAAGTTATGGCTGAAAAAGCGCTTGAAAAAGCCAAAGCCGCCTTCGAAGAACTCAAAGCAAAAGACCCAAAAGCCGCTGCTTTAAAAGCTCGTCGAAAATTATCTAAAGCCGATAAGGATGCAATCGCCTTAGAGATGGCTAAAGTTGTTGATATTGAACAATATCTTGACCGTAAACCAAAAGAATTATCTGGTGGCCAACAACAACGTGTCGCTATCGCTCGTGCTTTAGCAAAGAAACCACGTGTCCTACTTCTTGACGAACCGTTATCAAACCTTGATGCTCGTCTAAGACTTCAAACTCGTGAAGAAATTAAACGTATTCAACGCGAAACCGGAATTACTACTATCTTCGTTACCCACGACCAAGAAGAGGCAATGTCAATTTCCGATACAATCGTCGTTATGAAACTTGGTGTCATTCAACAAATCGACGCTCCACAAAAAGTTTATGAAGAACCAGCCAATTTATTCGTTGCTAAATTCTTAGGTTCTCCAGCCATCAACGTCTTTGATGGTGAACTCAAAGATGGAAAACTTTATCTTAACGGTAAAGTCCTCGATACTGACGCCGCTTATAAAAAAGCAAATGCTCAAACCGGTGAAAAAGACCGTAAGGTCAAAGTCGCAGTTCGTCCTGAAAGCTTTGAATATCCAAAGAAAGGTGGAAAAATCCCAGTTAAAGTCACATCTATTGAACACATTGGACGTGACATTACTGTCAATGGCGATATCGCTGAACAAACTTCACATGTCAAGATCATCATTCCAAGTGAACTTTCTAAAGAAGTTGCTGGAAAAGCTGAACTTGCTTTCAATGCGAAACGCCTTTATGTATTCGAAGAAACAGGTGAAAGGATTAAATAACATTTGTTATTTATAAGTAAATATTATGGCTACAAAAAAAGAAAGGAGAGTTGAAGAAGTGAAACAAGAAGTTGTTGTTAAACCATCCACAAATGGTGCGGCTACAATCGATGCCACAAAAGCTAAACTTGTTGGAAAAAGACGTTTGATCAATCTTCCACAATGGGCAGTCGCTTGGTTAGTTTTAATTCCAGCGTTGTTCTTCATTATCTGGTTTATGCTTTTCCCAATCGTGAACACTTTCTTATTCGCGTTCATCCAAGACTTCATTTACGATGAAGGTGGTTCGTTCGCTTTAGGACAATACATTATCGCATCGACTTCTGGACAGGCAACTTCATTTGGTTTTAAGAACTTCATTAATGTCTTGAACGATGAATTATTCTTACGTTCAATCGTTAATACCGCCGAACTTGTTATCGTCGAAGTTCCTTTAACCATTATCGTTTCGTTGCTTATTGCAACCTTCCTCAATTCGATTAAAGTTTTAAAAGGCTTTTATCAAACAGTTTTCTTCCTACCATATGTTACTAATACAATCGCTTTAGGTCTCATCTTCTCGATTGCGTTCTCACCATTTGATGGTGGTTTGATTAACATCGCGATTAGATCCATGGGCGGAAATTCAGTCAACTGGTTGGGTAACTCGCTCAACGTTGGCGGTGCTGCTGGTAGATTTGAACAAGGTGTTGTTATCGTTACATATTCTTTATGGAACGGTATCGCCTTTAAGATATTAGTCTTCATGTCTGGCTTAGCCACAATTGATAAGCAGTATTACGACGCTGCTAAGATTGATGGCTCAAGTTCATTCACAATTTGGAGAAGAATTACTCTTCCATTACTCTCGCCACAAATCCTTTACATTACGATTACATCATTCATCGGTGCCTTCAAGATGTATACAGGCGTTATGGCAGTTTATCAAGGTCTTGGTACCGATGCCTATTACTTCGGTCCATCTGCCGACTTCAAGCTAAATGGCTCCCAATGGATGCCAGTTGTCGGTTGGATTTATAAAGATATGTACTATCACATTACAGAACCAGGTAATGCTAGTGCAGGTTCTTTAGTCCTTTTAGCAATTATTATGGTAATTACCGCGGTTCAATTTGCTGTAAGCAAGAAACGCGTCCATTACTAGAAAGGAGTTAACTATGGCAGAACATGCAATGTATTTTACAGATGATCGTGCTCAACGTATGTACAAAATCCGTAAAGGTGTGATGAACTTCTTTGTTTATCTCTTCCTCTCCGTATTTGCACTATTTATGTTAGCTCCGTTCGTTATCATGGTTATCGGTTCATTTATTAATGCCGATGCATTTGAGAATTTCTCATTAACTGCAAATTTTGAAAATTTAGGATTTGCAAACTGGACGATTGATAACTACTCATTCATTCTCTTGAATCGTCAGTTTTCAAACTTCCCAGTGTATTTCTTAAATACCCTCATTGTTGCAGTTGGTAGTACAACTGTAACAGTTGTTACTGCGGTTTTAGCAGCCTTCGCCTTTGCTAGACTTCAATTCAAAGGCAAAGAGGCTTTATTCGCTTTACTTCTTGCAACAATGATGATTCCTGGTGAAATGATGGTCATTACTAACTATCAAACAGTTAGATCACTTTATTGGCCCAACACATTCGCTGCTTTGATTCTCGTTCATGGTGTTAGCGTCTTCTATATCTTCTATTTAAGACAAACATTCCAACAAATTCCGAACGAATTATATTTAGCTGCGAAGGTTGATGGTGTTGGAGATTTAGGCTATCTCATTAGAGTTATGGTCCCAATCGCCATGCCAACAATTACAACAATCATCATTTTATCAATGATGGGGTCGTGGAACTCCTACATTTGGCCTAACTTGGTCGCCTCTGGCGGATGGAAATATAATCCAGCGCACTCAATGAAGCTCGTGTCGAATGGTTTAAGAGACTTATTCGCCGCTGGTAGCCAAACTAAGCCAATTCAAGATGCCTATAAGATTGCTGGTTCTATGGTCATCTCGATTCCATTACTCATCGTCTTTATCCTCTTCCGTAAATACATCATGCGCGGTGTATCTAGAAGTGGTATTAAAGGATAAAAAGGTATTTACACTTAAAAAGTGTTAATATAAAAATAAAGAAAGGAAACTTAATTTATGCGCAAATTTAAATTCTCATCTCTTGCACTATTTGGCGCAATTGCTCTTAGTGCAGCAAGCTGCGGTTCCCCATCTTCCGGTGGTGGCGATGGCAAGAAAGGCCCAATGGTCTTCTGGCACAACTTTGGTGTCAACTATACTACTGATGTTAATGAAGCCCTCATTAATCCATTAGCAAACGAAAACCTCATCGTCGAAGCCGAATCCAAAAAAGGTTATGACAATCTTCTTAAAGAAATTGTTAACTCAACCGCAACAAGTCAATATCCGAACATCGCTACTGGATATCCAGATCACTTTGCAAACTATGCAAGAACATCCTACCCACGTAATCCGACAGGTATCTTAGTTGACCTCAACAAATACCTCAATGATGAAAGTTCCGAACTTAACCAAAACCATAAGGCTAAATACGGACGTCTCATCAAGGACGATTACTATACAGAATACATGGGCGAAAACCAATCAATCGCTTATGACGAAAACGATAACCCATACACAGTTGGTTTACCATTCAATAAATCAACCGAAGTTATCGGTTATAACGGCGTCTTCTTCGATTACGCAAAATCACTTCACTCAGAGCTCAAGGTCCCGGAAACTTGGGATGAATGGAAGACCTTAGGTCCAACATTCCGTGAAATTCAATTAGATTTAATTGATAGTCATTGTTACTTAACCTATGAACTTGGTAGTGATGGCATCGCAACTAACTTCGCAAAAGTTACAGATAAACCAGCTGACAGCGTTAAATACTTAGACTTCACCCAAATCTCTGATAGAACCAAATCTTCAGTTCTCGCTTGGGACTCCGAAGCCAACATGTTCATCACATTAGTCAGACAATTCGGTGCAGAATTTACTTCATATACCGCTGCTGACAGACACGATGAATCAATCCCAATACAAAAACGTCACGGCTACGTCGAATTCTTAAATGCCGAAAACAAATCCAAAACACTTCAAGCTATGCAAATGGTCTTAGACCTTGCTGGTGATGGTACCGATATGAGCAAACAAATCTTTGCTCCAACAGGAACCTTTGGTTCTTACTCCTCTGGCGCATTCGCAATGAACGCAGTCTTATTCACCATTTGTTCTACTGGTGGATTAAGCTACAACATCAATGCTAACCAAGAATTCCGCGTCGCACCTGTTCCATATAACACTGCTGACAAGAAGTTCGTCATTTCTCAAGGTGCTAACATCACCGTCTTCAACCAAAGTTATATTGGTTCCGAAGCTGGCAAGAGCTACACCGCTGAACAAATGGCAGATATGTGCTTTGAAGCCATCGTTAAGATGACTACTGGCGATAACCAAGCTAAGTTCGCAAGCTTAACTGGCTACTTCCCAGCCTCTAAATCCGCAACCGAATCACAAGTCTATCAAAACTTCCTTAACGGTACTGAAACCGATCCAATCAAGAGAGCCTATCGTGATGGCGCTAGAATCAACTCTAGTGAATACATGACAACTGAAAAGGGTTGGACCAAATTCGTCGATCCAGGATTCCTTGGTTCATCCGAAATTCGTTCTACCGTTAACACCTTAATTACATCACTTATTACTAACCATACAAAACCTGGTTTCGATCTTGATACATTCATGACCACAGCTTACAACGATTCATTTGCTGATTATATCCGTAAGTAATTGAGGAGACTTATATGAAAAAATTAGGCCTTATCGTCACTGTACTTGCTGCAAGTATGCTTACAGCATGTATGGGTGGCGGAAAAGGTGGCGGAAAGAAGAAATCAACTAGTAGTGATAATCAACCCGGCACCAAAGAAACTCAAAATAAAGCTATTGAAGTCGCTAAAGACTATACTTTAGTCGCTATCAATGGTAAGAACACCTTGTACGAAGGTGAAAAACCAGAAATTGGTCGTGATAAAGGTAACTATCACAATGACTATCTTGCTTTAACAACTAAACAAGAAGTCAAAGTCAAAGAAGGTAATAATCTTTTAGACTTAACAGTTACCCTCACCTGGAACTTTGATGAAAAGGATTCCTTCGTCAAAGAAGCTCTCGATATCGACAATCACCATAAAGCGATTTACTTCCTTTATAACGAAACCGAAGAACATGATTTCCCATTCAGTGTTACCATGACCTGCGGTAAGGCTGATCCAGTCGGCATGTCCTTTGGCGTTCACTTAATGACCAAGAACCTCAAGTTCGATCATTACACCATTGAACAAATCTATAAGCCAACTGCTGCTGATGATAACTTCGACTTAGTCGACCCAGCTACTGGTTACTATAAACCAAATAACGAAGGATTTACCTTCACCTGTGTCGCTACCGAAGGTGAAGTCGTCTATACTTCTCCAGATGGAAACTGGGGTTTAATCGCCGATGGTGATTATGTCCTTCAACTCTATTCTGGTTCGAACTTAGACCTCAACACAACTCGTTATCCAGCTCTTAAAGTTGGTAACAAAGTTTATGTCGAAGCTGAACTTGGCTGCTACAAAGGCAACTTACAAGTTTCTTACATCTTTGATATTTCAAACACTGATGCCGATGTTAAAGCCTCGACCGGTTATAGAAACTTAACCGCTTCTGATTTCGATGGTAAACATTATTGGCAAGGTGGACTTATGAATACCTTACGTAGTGTCTCTGCGACATATAATGGTAACATTAAGGATAGAAACGGCACAGCCGTCTCCGATCCAAATTCACTTGCCTTCAACCGTTTCACCTTTGAAGTCAAGCTTGGCGAAAAGGTGCTCACAATCGCCTTCGACTATCACGTCGACCCAAGCGATAAAGAATGCCCAGTCTTCAATGCCTTCAAGGACAAGCTTAGTAAATTATCTATTGGCTCAAGTTTAACCATTAAAGGTTCATTTAGATTCAACGGACCAGTCGATAAAGGCTATAACGGCAACGAAACATCCACGAACTGGAACCTCGTTCCATTCTTACAGGATCATATCGCCTAAGTATAAACTTACAATCAGGGCTCACTTCGGTGAGTCCTTTTTGTTGCCTTCATTCGCTATATTTGGGAAAATAAAATAAATTAAGGAAAAATATGAATAAAGTAATTCAAGTTATTTCGTCTCGAGTTTCATGTCGAAGCTATAGCGATAAAAAAGTCCCTAAGGGAAAATTAAACCAAATCCTTGAAGCGGGTAAATTCGCTCCAAGTGGAATGAACAAACAAGTTTGCAATATTCTTGTTGTTAAATCAAAATCTGTCTTAGAAAAGATTCGTCTTGCCTTAAAAGAAAAATTCAATCGCGATTGTCTTTATGGAGCGCCTCATCTTTGCTTAGTTAAAGGAAATGAAAACGAACCGCTTCTAGTTCAAGACGCTAGCTGCATCTTAGAAAATATGTTTGTCGCAGCGACCGCGCTTAAAGTTGATTCTTGTTGGATCAACCAATTGGATGAATTATTAAAAGATCCAAAATATCTTAAACTTCGTAAACGTTTAGGCTTAGTTAATGAAGATAGAGTAGTGGGTTCGATCATTCTTGGCTACCATAAAGAAGGAACGAGGATTGACGTTAAACCTCGTAAAGAAGATTTCATTAAATATCTTTAATAAGTGGCAAAATAGTTAAATAAGGGCTCGTCAAGGCGAATCCTTTTCGCTATTCTCAACATCTTTATATGAAAAATGCCTCTTTTAGGCGATTTAAGGCATTTTATTGCCAATAACGTTATTTTTATTGATAAGATGAGAATAGCGTCTTAAATCGTTACGCTTTGTAACGAATAAATCTTACGAGCATGACAAGCGGAATGATGAGCATGATAAGTGAAACACCTAAGACAAAGAAACCGTTAATCTTACTCATATAAGCAAAATCGTTGTATTGAAGGATGATTCTTGAAACAAAATCTTCAATGATGACTAAATCTGCTAAAGCGGAAACAAAAGTAATTTCTTTTAAACCTATCATCGCTAGATCGGTTTTATCTAATGCTTTTCTTAGATTCACGAGTGAAAGAATAAACATTAAAAGGATGAAGGCGATAAAAATCGCACCATAAAGTCCCTCATATGTTTTTTGATTTTCAAGTTCTATTCCCGTTGCTCTTAAAGATGAGAAAAAGATGAATAGAAGCGAATAGAATAAAGTCACTAACGCAATTACTAAATAAGCTTTTTTCTTTTTCGCTCTTGTTTTAGTGGCGCTTTTTAAGAACGCAACTTTAGCGATGAACACTAGCAAAGTGGAAACTGAAGCGAGGATTAAAATGACTGAAGCATTTAAAACACCTAACGAAAGTTTGTATAAAAAACTTATCAGCGAAATAATCGCAGTGAGCTTAACAGTTTTTCTAATATTCCAGGCCATAAAAGTAGAATAACAAATATTTAAAAGAAAATGTAATGTTAAGTGCAACACTCCGAGATAGCTTCAGACATTAATTTTGATGGAGATATCCAGTTGTTACATTTCCTAGGTCTATTGTTAATCAAGTTTACTTTTTTATCAATATAAACCTGGATATATCTGCTTAAATTATAACCTTTAGGAAAGAACTCTCCAAGAAGTCCATTAGAATTCTCATTCGATCCTTTCTGCCAAGCACAGAAAGTATCACAGAAATAGACTTCACAGTTGAGTTCTTTTTCTATTTGTTCCCATTCTGCAAATTCTTTTCCATTATCAGTAGTTATAGTTTTAATTTCAAACTGACACTTTATCTATCATTACCCTAATTCAACATTATAAATAATGTCAATAAGAAAATGTAAGCGCTTAACAAAAACCACAATTTATTATCATTTAGAAATTATTCCAATATAATAGAATTATGCGAAAACTAGTCATATTCGACATGGATGGCACCATTTATCTCGGAAAAGATTTAATTCCTGGGGCAAAAGAAGCGTTTGGGCAATTAAACAAGGACAATGTCGAATATGTTTTCTTTACAAATAATTCTTCACACGATTTAGATTTTTATTATGAAAAGATTAAAAATTTCGGAATCAAATGCGATAAAAATTTGAATTTTTATTCCTCGACCGAAGTTGCTATTTCTTATTTAAAAAAGCAAGGTTTAAAGCACTTGTTTGTTATCGGCAATAAATCCTTAAAAGATAAACTTTCTAAAGATTTTGTACTCATTTCAAAATATGAGGAAAATGCAAAAATAGATGGGATTTTAGCAGGATTTTCGACCGAGTTAGTTTATCAAGAATTGCGCGATGCCTGCTTATTTTTAGAGACAAGAGACATTCCTTTTCTTGCAACTAACGGTGATTATCGTTGCCCAATCGAAGGTGGACTTTATATTCCTGATTGCGGTGGGATGATTGAATGGATTAGACTTGCAACCAATAAAAAAGCAAGAGTGATGGGAAAACCTGATCCTGAAGTTATCTATACGCTCGCTAGAATGTTTAATGTTGATTTAAAAGATGTTGTAGTTGTAGGCGACCGTATTTACACCGATATTTTAGTGGGAGTTAACGCTGGCGTTACATCGGTAATGGTTCTTTCTGGCGAAACAAAAATGGAAGATTTGGATAAATATTCTTATCGTCCTACCTATATTATTAATTCAATTAAAGAATTACCTGAATTGCTTAAAAAATTATAAAGGAGATCATGTATGGAAAAAGCAATTGAAAACAAAGAATTTAAACTCAATTATAAGCGAACACTTATCATTGGTTTTGCCTTCTTTGGAATTTTACTATTGTGGCAAGTATATGATACTTGGTGCCCACTTTTCTTGACTGAGCTATTTAAAAGCGCTCTCAATACCGATAATGAAAGACAAGTTACTTATATCGTCGGTATTGTTATGGCAATGGATAACTTAGCGGCGTTATTATTAATGCCTCTATTTGGTCGCTTGTCTGATAAGACACATACTAAACTTGGCAAACGTATGCCTTACATATTAGTTGGTACCGCTGTTTGCGCCATAGCGTTCCCATTTATTCCGGTCTTCTTTATGATGAATAACATTGTGGGCACAATCATCATGATGGCCGTTATTCTTCTATTCGCGATGATGTATCGTAATCCTGCTGTTTCATTAATGCCTGATATGACACCAAAACCTTTACGTAGTAAAGCAAATGGTTTAATTAACATCATGGGCTATTTAGGTGGAGCTTTTGCTTCGATTGTTGGAATGATCTTCGTCTTTAAACGTTATTTAGGAATAGAAACATATGCAGGAGATCCTCAAACTGGCAACCCATGGCTTATTGAAGCTCCTTTCCTAATTGCTTCAGTTTTAATGCTTGTTTCAGCAGTTATTTTATTCATTTTAGTTAAAGAAAACAAAATTGCTGAAGAAGTTAAAGATGAAATGGCAAGAGGCGAATTAGTCGCTGAATCTGCCGAAAAATTATCTGAAGATGATGGCGCTCCATTAAGCAAAGCTAACAAAATAATGCTCTTCTTAATCCTTGGTGCCGAATTCTTTTGGTTTATGGCAGATAACGGAGTTTCGACCTTCTTATCTAGTTATATTCAATATAATACGGGCGGAAGTACGCTTGAAACTGGAATATTGACAATCGTTGGCGGTGTTGGTTCTGTTATTGGTTTCGTCTTTGGTGGTATCATCGCTGGAAAGATTGGTCGTAAATGGACTCTTCTCAGTGGATTATTCCTCACTGTAGCAGCTTATCTATTCTGGTTTATCTTCACAAAAACCTTAGGAATTACTAATAGTTCTATGTCATTTAATCTCCCATTATGGTTATACATCCTTTGGTTTGTTAAAGGATTTGGCATGTCGCTTGTTCACGTCAACTCCTATCCAATGGTTGTTGAGCTTTGCACGGGTAAAAAGATTGGTCAATTTACCGGTTACTATTACGCCGCTTCAATGACCGCCCAAACGATTACTCCAATTGCCTTTGGCGCTCTCTTGTTAGCCCCTTCGTTTGACTGGAATACTTTACCAGCCTATGCCGGTATTTGTATCGTTGCATCAATCGTGATCTTCTTATTTGTTAAAAATGTAAAATCGCGCAAAACTAAAATAAAAACTGGGTTATCTGCTCTTGATCAAGAAGATTAAAACGATGAAAAAAAATAAGCTAATTCAACAAGTTAATCCTCTAATTTTAAAGGGTGTTGCCCATCGCGGTTTATGGAACAAAGATGTTTCAGAAAACTCTTTAAAAGCTTTTGAATTAGCCCTAAAAAATAAGGTCGCTATTGAGTTAGATATTCATTTAACTAAAGACAATGATTTGGTTGTTATTCATGACGAAAAACTCGAACGATTAACAGGAAAATCCGGCATTGTTGAACACTTAACCACTGCGGAATTGCAAGGAAATTTTAATCTTTTAGACGGCCAAAAGATTCCAAGATTTGAAGAAGTTCTCAAACTAGTTAATGAGCAAGTTCCAATCCTTGTTGAATTAAAGGTATATGAGAAGAATTACAAAGCATTAGCGAAAAAAACAGAAGAAGTTCTTTCTAAATATATTAAGGATAAAAAGAACATCGTTTTGATTTCTTTTGACCCACGTTCCCTATGGCCGTTTAAAGGAAAAGGATATATTCGTTTACTTTTAGTTGCAAAGAGCGATGAATATACCTTCACTTTATTTAAAAGAACAGTTGAAGGCTTGGATGTTGAAAAGGTCCTATTTGATGAAAAACGTGTTAGAAGATATGGAAAACGACATTTTATGAATTGCTGGACGATTCAAAAAGAGGAAGATATCAAGAAAGTTCTTCCGTACGCCGACACGATTACATTTGATATCGTTGCTCTAAAAACAGTCCAAGAGCAATTTCATAAACATTAATATAATTAAGGGCGCAATATAATTCTTGAAAGTCCTTATTCTTTATAATATATTATTAAAGCAATGCGCCATTAGCTCAGCTGGTAGAGCAACTGACTCTTAATCAGTGGGTCGTGAGTTCGAATCCTACATGGCGCACCATTAGTTAATTAGCCACATCTTCGGGTGTGGTTTTATTTATGTAACCGCATTCATAAAATATTGTTAGCAAACTTGTAAAGTTTAAAGTAATATTTTTGCATGAAAACTTTTATCCTTCTCTCTGCAATTCCTGGCTCAGGAAAATCTACTTGGGCGGAACAATATAGACTTACTCATAAAAATGTTTTCATCGTCTCAAGTGACGCATTAAGAAAAGAGATTACTGGTGAATTTAAAAATCTAGATCATGATAAAGAAATGTGGGATAGGTTTAACAAGGATATTTTGAAATATAAAGACTTAAATGATGATGTAACTGTAATTGCCGATTCAACAAATATCCTCAACAAATACCGCATATTTTATGGAAAACTAGCGGAAGGATTTGATAAAAAAGTTCTTGTTGTTATAAAGAAAAGAATCGAGCAAACTTTAAAGACTAATAAACTTAGAAGTGAAGATCGAATTATACCTGATGAAGTTATTGAACGAATGTATGATTCCTGGGAAGAACCTGATGCAGAAACATTATCTTACTTTGATGAATATAAAGTTATTGAGAAATGGTTCTCTTCATCAAAAGTTAAAGATGAGTTTCATTATAAGAGCTAGCGGGTTTATAATATATCCATGAATAAAACGACTGCTAAAAAATATTTATCCGCGATTGAGAATTCAAAAAAGAGATATCTAACTTGTGAGAATCTTTCTTCTGTCATTGGTGTTTACCCAGAAGTTATCGCTGAACAATTGTCATTTTTTGAACCTATGTTAGCGATGGATCCAAGTTTCGATTTAAAAGAACTTATTCCTTCTATTAGCAAATATATTGAAGCTGAAGAAGCTAAACGCGAAAAGAAAGAAGTTATAAAGGTTAGCAAAAAAGAATTAAGTGAATATAGGTCTGTTCCTGATTTTTTATATAAGAAAATGACTTTCAATGGTCTTGTTGACCGTAACGCTTCTTTAAGCGAAGCAGACCTTAAAGCTTTAAAGAAATTAGTTCAAAAAGAATTGAACGACCTTAAGAATAAGGCTAAAAAATAGATTTAGAATTTCAATTTAACATGAAAATCGGATTTTTCCGATTTTTTTGTTTAAATTCATTATGCACGCGTTTATAATATATGCGCACAAGGAGTTTAAAAATGGAAATTAAAAAAACATTTCTATCTGTAGATGGTAATACTGCCGCTGCTATTGGTAGCTATTATTTCACTGAAGTAGCTGGCATTTATCCAATTACACCATCTTCCCCAATGGCTGAATTAGTTGATGTCTATGCTTCTCAAGGCAAAAAGAACTTATTCGGCACACCTGTTAAAGTTGTTGAAATGCAATCTGAAGCTGGTGCATCTGGCACTGTCCATGGTGCTCTTCAAGCTGGTGCTTTAGCAACAACATATACAGCTTCACAAGGTCTCCTTTTAATGATTCCAAACATCTATAAATGGTGTGGTGAACTTTTACCAGCCGTTTTACATGTTTCGGCCCGTTCATTAGCCACAAGAGCCTTGTCAATCTTTGGCGATCATCAAGATATCTATGCATGTAGACAAACTGGTATCACCATGCTCTGTTCACATTCTGTTCAAGAAATTGCTGATTTAGCACCAATGGCGCACTTAATTGCTATTGAATCATCGACACCAATGGTGCATTTCTTCGATGGTTTTAGAACATCCCATGAAATTCAAAATGTCGAATTTGTCGACGGTGAAGAATATCGCAAGCTTCTTCCAATGGATAAGGTTGAAGAATTTAGAGCTCGCGCTTTAAATCCACACACTCACCCAGTTACTCGCGGTGGTGCTGAAAATGACGATATTTACTTCCAAGCTAGAGAAGCTCAAAATGCTCACTTCAATCATGTTGTCGAAGTCGTCGAGAAGTATTTAAAAGAAGCTACCAGATTGACTGGTAGAGAATACGCACCATTCGTTTATTATGGTTCAAAAGAAGCAGAGAACATCATCGTAGCGATGGGTTCTGTAACCGAAACCGCTATCGAAGTTATTGATGAACTTGCTAAAGAAGGCAAGAAAGTCGGTTTGGTTAAAGTTCACCTTTATAGACCATTCTCTGCTAAGCATTTAGCAAAAGTTTTACCTGCTAGCGTTAAACGTATCGCTGTTTTAGATAGAACAAAAGAAATTGGCGCTACTGGTGAACCTTTATATCTCGATGTTGTCGCTGCTTTAAAGCAAGTCGGTTTAGAAAAGATCGAAGTTTATGGTGGCCGTTATGGTTTATCCAGCAAAGATACTCAACCTAAACATGTTAAAGCAGTTTATGACTTCCTTGAAGGAAAACCATTCCATAATTTCACCGTTTCAATTGACGATGATGTAACTCACTTATCAATTCCTGTCGATGAAAAATTCCATGTTAAAGCTGATTATACTTCTTGCTTATTCTATGGCTTAGGTAGTGATGGAACTGTCTCTGCTAATAAATCTTCTATTAAGATTATTGGTGATGCAACCCACCAATATGCTCAGGCATATTTCGCTTACGACTCTAGAAAAGCTGGTGGTGTTACTCGTTCTCACTTACGTTTTGGAAAATCTCCAATCCGTTCAACATACTATGTTGAGAATGCCGATTTCATCTCATGTTCACTTGATACATATGTCTTCAAATTTGACATGATCAAGAACTTAAAAGAAGGCGGAACATTCCTACTTAATACTGATATGAGCGATGCTCAACTTGAGAAATCACTTCCAAATCGTATGAAACATCAATTAGCAGAAAAACACGCTAAATTCTATGTCATTGATGCTAATAAGATTGCTTCTGAAATCGGTATGGGTCGTCACACTAATACAATTCTTCAAGCCTCATTCTTCTATTTAAATCAAGGCATTATGCCATATGATGAAGCAAATAAATGGATGAAGAAATTTGCTGAAAAGAGCTATGCCAAAAAGGGTCAAGAAGTTGTTGAACTTAACTGGAAAGCTATCGATGCAGGTACTGAAGGATTACGCGAAGTCAAAGTTAATCCAATTTGGATTAAGTTAGACACCAAACGTGTTCGTATAACTACTGGTGATGAATATTTTGACACATATGTCAATGTTATGGGTTCACTTGATGGTGACACCTTACCAGTATCTAAATTTACCGAATTCGAACTTCTAAATGGTACGATGAAAAATGACATCACCTTCAAAGAACAACGTTCAATCGCTGATAAAGTTCCAGTTTGGAATAAGGCTGATTGTATTCAATGTAACCAATGCGCATTCGTTTGCCCACACGCTACAATCCGTCCATTCCTCTTAAATGAAAAAGAATTAGCGGAAGCTCCTGAAATCGTCAAAAACGATGTTGCTGACACCAAGCTTCCAACTCTCAAACAATTCAAATATCGCCTGCAAATCTCGCCTAAAAACTGTGTTGGCTGCGGTCTTTGTGTTGCTGAATGTACTGCTAATAAAGCAGGTAAAAAAGCCCTTTATATGGCAGAAGCAAAGGAACAATTCAAACAAGAAGAAGGCGCTCAATATCTCTTCAAACATG
The DNA here is from genome assembly GCA_045615665.1 of Bacilli bacterium. Taxonomy (GTDB): domain Bacteria; phylum Bacillota_I; class Bacilli_A; order RFN20; family CAG-826; genus Fiminaster. The sequence goes on along the minus strand of JAZLFJ010000019.1, from coordinate 15,143 downwards.
TCGAATATAAGAGTGGTCTTGTTCCAACCTCAACAGTTGCTGGCGTTGGTTATCTAATGCCTTATATGGAAATTTCTGGCGCTTGTGCTGGATGTGGTGAAACTCCATATTACCGCCTCGCTTCACAATTATTTGGTAAGGATATGCTAGTTGCTAACGCGACAGGATGTTCCTCAATCTATTCTGGTTCAACTCCACTTACCCCATTCTGCACCGATAAGAATGGTGAAGGTGTTGCATGGGCTAACTCCTTATTCGAAGATAATGCCGAATTCGGTTATGGTATGAGAGCGACAGTTGACTATCGTTTAGGTCAAATTTGTTCAATCTTAGAACCTGCTCTTGAACGTGCAAGCGTTGAAGAACCTCTCAAAGAAGTAATCAAGAAATATCTTGAAAATATTAAAAACAAAGAAGTCGCAAGAAAAGTTATTCCAGAATTCGTCAAACTTGTTAAAGCAAGCAAAGATGAAGAAGTCAAAGCAGTTCTCACTTATGAAAGAGACTTACTTGATAAATCAGTCTGGATTATCGGTGGCGATGGTTGGGGTTATGATATCGGTTATGGTGGATTAGACCATGTTATCGCTAACGATCAAGATGTTAACATCTTACTTCTCGATACCGAAGTTTATTCCAATACCGGTGGTCAATCATCCAAATCATCACAAACTGGTTCAATTGCCAAATTTACCGCTTCAGGTAAAACAGGTGAAAAGAAGAACCTTGCTTTGATGGCTATGACCTATGGTCATGTCTATGTTGCTCAAATCGCTCTTGGTGCAAATCCAATGAAAGCAATTCAAGCAATGAAAGAAGCTGAATCATTCAATGGTCCATCCCTCATTATTTGCTATGCACCATGTGCTAACCACGGTATTAAAGGTGGATTATCTAACTCGATGAAAGTTGAAAAAGCGGCTGTCGAAAGCGGCTACTTCACAACCTTCCGTTATGATCCACGTCTTTTAGCGCAAGGAAAACCAGCTTTACAAATCGATTGCAAAGAACCTGACTTCTCTAAATTCCGTGACTTTGTCCTGGGTGAAACCAGATTCTCACAACTTCCAAAGGTCAATCCAGAACACGCTGAAGAACTCCTTCAAAAATCTGAAAGATGTGCCAAGGAACGTTGGGAACGCATCAAAAAATTCGGTTTATAATCTAAGCCTATAAAATAAAGCCATACACTTTGTGTATGGTTTTTTTCATAAATGGTCGGAGCGGCGAGATTTGAACTCGTGACCTCTTCCACCCCAAGGAAGCGCGCTACCAAGCTACGCCACGCCCCGAATACATATAGTTTAGCAAATAATTATATTATTTTGTAAAAATATGATAAAATGCCTTCACTTATGGAAAATAAAACGATAAGAATTAAAGGTGCAAGAGAAAATAATCTCAAGAATATTGATTTAGAAATACCTAAATATTCTTTGAATGTTTTTACCGGCGTTTCAGGTAGTGGTAAAACCACACTAGCGTTCGACACCATTTTTAATGAAGGTCAACGTCGATTCGTTGAATCGCTTTCTAGTTATGCTCGTCAATTCTTAGGTGGCATGGAAAAACCAGATGTCGATTCAATCGATGGTCTATCTCCAGCGATATCTATCGATCAAAAAACTACATCTCATAACCCTCGTTCTACAGTTGGAACGGTGACTGAGATTTATGATTATTTACGTCTCCTTTTCGCGCGTGTAGGCGTAGCTTATTGCCCGCATCATAACGAACCTATCGTTGCTTTTTCGGTTACGAAGATGGCGGATATCGCGATGGGTTATAAAGAAGGGGCAAAACTCCAAATCCTTTCACCGATTGTTCATAATGAAAAAGGAACCCATAAAGATATCCTCGCAAAAGCTCTATCAAATGGCTTTGAAAGAGTTAGAGTTGATGGTGAAATCACTCGTATTAGTGAAGCGCCTCCTCTAGATAAAAACAAAAGACACGATATCGATATTGTTATTGATCGAGTAATTGTAAAACCCGATTCAAGAAGTCGTATCGTTGATGCTTGCGAATTAGCTTGTGATTATTCACGAGGTTATTGTGTTTTTCTTTTAGAAAATGAAGAACGACTTTTCTCACAACATCACAGTTGTCCAAAATGCGGTTTTTCTGTTCCAAAACTTGAGCCTAGATTATTTTCATTTAACGCTCCACTTGGTTGCTGCCCTGATTGTAAAGGCGTTGGCATCAAAAGAGAGTGTGCGGTTGATATTTTGATCCCGAATGAAGATTTGTCTATTAGACAAGGCGCTATTCGCTGGTATAGAAATATCGTCGATACTAAAAACCTTGAATGGCAAGAATTTGCCTATCTATGTAAACAATATAATATCGACTTAGATAAACCCTATAAGAACTTAACTGATAAAGAAAAACATATAGTTTTGTATGGATCGGATCGTCCATTTAAATATGTTTTAACTTCTGCAAGTAGTAATCAAATTCACCGCGAAGGTTATATTGAAGGTATTAAGACAAGAATTGATCGTTTATATAATGGCACTAATTCAGAGATGATGAGAAGCTTATACGAATATTATATGCGTGATAGTGAATGTTCAACCTGTCATGGCGCTCGTCTATCCGAAAAAGCATTAGCGGTTAAAGTTAATGGTTTAAACATATATGAAGTTACATGCTTATCTATTGACGATTTATACGATTATATTAAGGAATTGCCTGTAAAATTGAATAAAACTGAATGGGAAATCGCTCGCTTAATTGTTAATGAAATAGACGCTCGAGTTTCATTTTTAAAGAATGTTGGTCTTAATTACTTAACTTTATCTAGAACTGCGATGACTCTTTCTGGAGGCGAAGCTCAACGTATTCGTTTAGCGACTCAAATCGGATCTAAATTATCAGGTATTCTTTATGTTCTTGATGAACCTTCAATTGGTTTGCATCAAAGAGATAACGCTAAATTAATCAAAACTATGAAGAGTATGGTTGAACTCGGAAATACACTTATAGTTGTTGAACACGATGAAGAAACGATGAGAGCTGCTGATTGTCTTGTTGATATTGGTCCTGGACCTGGCGTACATGGTGGCGAAGTTGTTGCCTATGGAAGCGTTAAGGATTTAGAAAATGAACCCAAATCAATTACTGGACAATATCTATCTGGTAAAAAGAAAATCGAAGTTCCTAAAGAAAGATGTAAAGGTAACGGGAAATGTTTAACTATCAAAGGAGCAGAGTGCAATAATCTTAAAAAGATTAATGTTTCGATTCCTCTAGGAAAATTTGTTGCTGTTACTGGTGTTTCTGGTTCTGGAAAATCATCTTTAATCAACCAAACTATTTATCCTGCTTTAAAGCGTCATCTTGACCAAAGTGATGAAATCATTCCTGGCAAATATCAAAGTATTGAAGGACTTGAGAATATCGATAAAGTGGTTAATATTACTCAAGAGCCTATCGGTAGAACTCCACGTAGCAATCCTGCAACTTATGTAGGTGTATTTGATGATATTCGAGGTGTTTTTGCTGAAACTATCGACGCTAAAACAAGAGGCTACGATAAAGGGAGATTTTCATTTAATGTTCCAGGTGGCAGATGTGAAAACTGTCAGGGCGCTGGAGTAACTCGTATTCCAATGAATTTCCTACCTGATGTTTACGTTAAATGTGATGAATGTCATGGTCGAAGATATAATGAAGAAACTTTAGAAGTTACTTATAAAGGTAAAAACATCTATGAAGTTTTAGAAATGACTATTGAAGATGCTTTGAAATTCTTTGAAAATAGACCAAGAATCAAACACAAATTGCAAACTTTATATGATGTTGGTTTAGGTTATATTAAGCTTGGTCAGCAGGCCACTACACTATCTGGTGGTGAAGCTCAAAGAGTTAAATTAGCATATGAACTTCAAAAACGTCCGACCGGAAAAACATTATTCATTCTTGATGAACCAACAACCGGATTACATACAGATGATGTTGCAAGATTAATAAAGATTTTGCAAAGAATTGTCGCAAACGGAGATACAGTTTTAATTATCGAACATAATCTTGATGTTATTAAAGTCGCTGATCACATTATCGATTTAGGACCAGAAGGTGGTAGTGGTGGTGGTCGAGTAATCGCTACTGGTACTCCAGAAGAAGTTGCTAAAGTTGAAAAATCATATACAGGTCAATATTTGAAAGGAGTTTTATAATTATGGGAATTGCGTTTTTGATAATTGGTGCTCTAATATTCGTTGCTTCAATTGTTGTTCTTTCATGTTTTCTTCATAAATTCTGCAAATCTTTAACTTTAGGAGGCGCAACTCCAAAAGTCGAAGGTGATAATAGATTAATTTTTATTAGCACTGTTTTAGCTGGCGGTCTCGGATTTTTATTATTGAGTTTAGGAATGGTTTTATTCAATAGTTGGAACTTCGATGCAGGAAATTATGTTACAAATATTTTCGGCGCATTTTTCTTTGGCACAGCAATAAATCTATTCATTTCTTCTTTCGCATTATATTTTTCACGAAAAGATTTAGAGATAAAACAAAGAAAAGCTACGCAAATTGCAATGATTTTAGCTATTCCGTTATTTATTATTGGTCTTTGGATGTGGACAGATTCGTTTGCTTTATTTATTCAATATCCTCTTCCAAATTCAATCTCATTTTCAAAAGGATTTGGCTATCCTGATGGTGGCGATTATGGCTTCACTTTAGCTTTCTATGGAATCATAATCGTTTCTGGTGCGTTAATTTCTTATTTTATTTGTGATCATTATGTCTACGCTAAATTTGGAAAGCACGGACTAATAGATACTTTGTTTTTAGTGGCTTTCCCACTTGGTTTAGTTGGTGCAAGACTTTGGTGGTGTATCGTTCTTGAACCTGGTTATATTTTTCACGATGACTTCGGTTCATCTCTTATGAGAATTGTTGATGTAAGAACTGGTGGTCTTGCAATTCAAGGCGGAGCCTTACTTGGAATGATTTCTGGTATTTTATTTGCCCTTAAGTTTAGAAAATATATTAATATTCGTTGGCTTGTAGATGTTTGTATTCCAACTATTTTAATTGCTCAAGCAGTCGGTAGATGGGGAAATTTCTTCAACCAAGAAGTTTATGGAGCGGCTGCAAGTATTGATGCTTGGTGGTTCCTACCAAAAATGATTCGAGAAAATATGGTGATTGGAGCTTCTTTCCGCATCCCATTATTCTTCATTGAATCAATTATTAATATTTGTGGTTATTTCATCATTCGTTATCCGATTGGTAAATGTCTTAAGAAATATCTTAAACAAGGTGATCAAGCCTTTATGTATATTTTGTGGTATGGACTTGTTCGTGTATCACTTGAACCATTAAGAGATGGATTCACTTTAAATTTAGGTCATTCTGAAGCTTTTGGTTATCTTCAATCTTGGATAACCGCTTTTGTAATGGTTGCCCTAGGAATTCTTGGAATGGTTGGTTTACGTGTCTTTGAACACATCAGACGTAAACAAGGAAAAGAAGTAAAGGAATATGAAGCAATATAAGCTCTATCTCTTTGATTTAGACGGAACATTGATTGATAGTGACCAAATGATTATCGAAACTTTTCGTGAGCTTTACGCAGAATTTAAACCTAGTTTTTATCCTGAAGACGACTACATTAAACAATTTTCAGGTCCCCAAATTGCAGAAACCTTAAGAAAAGAATTTCCGGATTTAGATCAAAAGAAGATGATGGAAGAATATCGAAATAGATCGAGAAAATATTATGACAAATATGTTCATCTATATCCTGGCGCTTTGGAGGTTATCGAAAAGCTATACAAAAACGGAATTCCATTTGCTGTGATTACAAATAAACATAGATATGCAACAAAATATACGTACAAACTTCTCAATTTAGAACGTTTTAATATTTTTTCAGAATGCGCTGATGACGTGGTTCATCTTAAACCGGCACCCGATGGAATATATGCTGCAATGGAACATTTTGGCATTGAAAGCAAGGGCGATGTTATTTATATTGGAGATTGCTATACCGATTATTTATCTGCTAAAAATGCAGGGGTGAATTTTGGGTATATCAACTGGTCTCCTAGACCAATAACTGGTGAAATTGAAATCGATGTAAATATTGAAGATTATTCGAGATTTGCGGAGGAAATTAACGTATGAAAAAGACCGAAGTCGTTATTGTTGGCGCAGGTATTGCAGGCTTAACTGCCGCAATTTATTTAAAGCGTGCTAATTGCGATTTTGTAATTATTGAAGGTGGTTTTCCTGGTGGCTTATTAAACAAACCTAAAACCATAGAAAATTATCCATCTTACCCAAGCATTACGGGAAGCGAATTGATCATTAAGTTAATGGAGCAAATTAAAACTCTTGGCATCGAAATTACATATGGAACTGCCCAATCAATTTTAAAAGAAAATGGAGGTTTTGAAGTGAAAACTGATGTTGATTCTTATGATTGCAAAGCTGTTATAGTTGCAACTGGAGTGTCTCAATCGAACGATACGATTCCTGGACAAGAAAAGTATGCTGGATCCGGTGTTTCATATTGCGCTACATGCGATGGTAATTTCTTTAAAGGATTAGACGTTGCTGTTATCGGTAACAACAATATTGCTTTGGAAGAAAGTCTTTACCTTGCCAATTTGGTTAATAAACTATATTTGGTCAATTCTGATGAAAAATTGGTTGGTGATAATAAACTAATCGAAAACATCGCAAAATATCAAAATATCGAAGTTTTAAATAGTTCATCTGTAGATTCCATTAACGGTGATGATTTTGGTGTTACATCAATTACAGTTAATGGAAAAGAATTATCTGTTGCAGGTGTGTTTCCATACGTTGGCAAAAAAACAACAACCCAAATTCTAGGTAATTTAAAACCAGACATGAAAGAAATTTATGTAAAAGTCGATTCATCACAGCAAACAAATATAGAAGGTTTATATGCTGCCGGCGATATTGTTGATAAGAAACTAAGACAGCTTGTAACAGCTGCTAATGATGGCGCAATTGCAGCGATTTCGGCATCTCAATTTGTTAAACAAGGTAAATAAAATATGAAAAAGATCGTTATTATTTCAGGTGTTTACGGTTCAGGAAAATCAACTGCCCTTTATACTTTTGAGGAAGCTGGTTATTACGTAATAGACAATCTTCCAATCGAGGTTGCGAAAGCTTTCTTTGATACTGTTTTAAAGAAAAAATCTTATGAAAAAGTCGCTATTGCTGTTCCTTTAGAAAATGCTAACGAAATTTACTATTTATCGAAGAACTACATCGATTTTGATGTAAAATTCCTTGGTATCACTTGTTCTAGAGAAGCTCTAAATGAACGATATAGACTATCAAGAAAATTACATCCTCTTCAATCACAAGGTTATACGTTAGCTAGTGCACTAGAAAGAGATTATAAAATTTTAGAAAGCGTTCGTGAAAATCTAACTTGTTTAATCGACACTTCTAAATTAGGAATCAAAGAATTTAAAAAGACAATCCACAATGTAGTCATGGGCATAAAAGGGGACAAATTCTCTGTAATGTTCATGTCTTTCGGTTATAAAAAGAGCGTTCCTCAAGATATCGAAACAGTGTTTGATGTTCGATTACTACCGAATCCATATTGGGTTCCTGAACTAAAAAATCTTAATGGACTTGACCAAGAAGTTAATGATTACGTTTTAAAAGCGCCTGAAACCAAAGAATATTTAAAACACGTTACTGAATATCTTAATTATTATTTAGAAGAATTAAAAAAATCAGGCAAGGGACACGCGAATATTGGTATTGCCTGTAGCGGTGGTCAACATCGCAGCGTGGCAATTGCGCAATACTTATTTGAATTTTATTCAAAGAAATATGAAACTAGCGTTTCTCATCGAGATATAGGAAAGAAATAATGCAAGCTAAAGTCTCATTTACGCAAAAGGTTAAAGAAGAAATAACAACTCTTCCTTTTTCTGATGAGCATGTCCGAGCACTTTTATCTGCATTTATAAAGATTAATGGTTCGCTTTCTTATTCGGAGGGTGAATCGAGAATTGTTCTTAAAACCGAAAACGCTAAAATTGCAAAATATATTTATCATTTAATTGATCGTCTTTATGGCATTGTTCCTAAATTCGCCTACAGCAAGACAATGAATTTCAAAAAGAAACTGTCTTATTCTGTAATTGTTTCTGATGGTGAATATTTGATTGGTGATCTTGAAATTGATTTTTTGGATGGCAAAATTTCGAAGCATATCGTGCCGAACGATGATACGATTTCGGGCTATGTTGCAGGTGCTTTTTTAGCGTCTGGCTCGGTAAATTCGCCGAAAAACTCCAATTATCACTTAGAGGTTTCATTTAATAATGAAAACTATGCAAAGTGGTTCTCAAAACTGCTACTTAGATACAAGGGAACGGATTTTTCCCCGAAAATTATCAAAAGACGCAACTCCTATGTTGTCTACTTAAAAAAAGCTCAACAAGTCGTAGACTTCTTATCGATGATGGGAACAACATACGCAACTTTAGAATTTGAAAATATTCGAATTGATCGAGAATTTTCTTCAATTGGTAATAGATTACAAAATCTTGATTCTGCTAATTATATGAAGACTACAGATGCTGCCTCAAAACAAATCGAGGACATAAAATTGCTCGATGAAATTATTGGAATCAAAAATATCCAAAATGTTAAACAAAGAGAATTAATGAAGATTCGTTTGGAGCATGACGACTATTCTCTTTTTGAATTATCAACTGCTCTTAGCGAAGTTCTAGGAAAACCTATTTCTAAATCAAATGTCTCTCATTTATTAAGAGCGATTCATGAAAAAGCCGAAGGTTATAGGGGTAAAAAATGTTAGCGGTTGAGCAACTTGGAATGCGCATCAGATTCTTGAGAAAAGAGAAGAAATTGTCTCAAGAAGATTTAGCGTTAGAAGCAAACATAAATAAAAATTATTTAAGTGACCTCGAAAATGGTCGAAGAAATCCAAGTTTTGAGATACTTGAAAAGCTCGCAGTCGCACTTGGAATATCTTTGTCTGAATTATTTAAAGGCATCGAATCGATACCAGGCATTTAACTATTTTTGCAATTTACAAAAATACTTGGAAAACGCTTTCGTAAAGAAAGTGATTTTTTTTATTTGATTTATTACTTATAATACAAATGGCAATTAAAAAGGAGGACATAATATGTCAGTTAAAGTTGCAATCAATGGTTTCGGTCGTATTGGCCGTCTTGCATTCAGACAAATGTTTGGTGCTGAAGGCTATGAAATCGTTGCTATTAATGATCTTACATCTCCAAAGATGTTAGCAAACCTTTTAAAATATGATACCGCTCAAGGTGGTTATGCAGGACATATCGGTGAAGGTTTACACACTGTTTCAAGCAAAGAACCAGTCTTAGCAGAAGACGGAAAGACAGTTGTTGTTCCAGGTTCAATCACAGTGGACGGTAAAGAAATTACCATTTATGCAAAACCAAATGCCGCTGATCTTCCATGGGGCGAACTCAAAGTCGATGTCGTCTTAGAATGTACAGGCTTCTATTGCTCCAAAGAAAAATCAATGGCTCACATTAATGCAGGTGCACGTAAAGTTGTTATCTCCGCTCCAGCTGGAAAAGATTTACCAACCATCGTCTATGGCGTTAATGAAAAATCCCTCACCAAAGCAGATAACGTCATCTCTGCCGCTAGCTGCACAACCAACTGTTTAGCACCAATGGCTAAAGCTCTTAACGATTTAGCCGCTATTCAATCTGGTATTATGAGCACAATTCACGCTTACACTGGTGACCAAATGATCCTTGATGGACCACATAGAAAAGGTGACCTTCGTAGAGCTCGTGCTGGTGCTGCAAATATCGTTCCAAATAGCACTGGTGCTGCTAAAGCAATCGGCTTAGTTATTCCAGAATTAAATGGTAAATTAATCGGTTCAGCTCAACGTGTTCCAGTTCCAACTGGTTCAACCACAATCCTCACTGCAGTTGTTAAATACGCTGGTGAATTAACTCCAGAAGTTATCAATGCTGCTATGAAGAAAGCCGCTAACGAATCCTATGGATATAATGAAGATCAAATCGTTTCTAGCGATGTCATCGGTATGAGATATGGCTCCTTATTCGATGCAACCCAAACAATGGTTAGTAAAGTCGGAGAAGGATTATATCAAGTCCAAGTCGTCTCTTGGTACGATAACGAAAATTCATATACTTCCCAAATGGTTCGCACCATTAAATACTTCGCCGAAAAGTGCTAAGTATAAATTAAGAAATATTGAGGCACAACTTTGTTGTGTCTCTTTATAAAAAGGAGAATAAAATGCTCACTATTGAAAATTTAAAAAACATCAAAGGCAAAGTCGTCGTCGTTCGTGTTGACTTTAATGTCCCACAAGCTGATGGCAAGATCCGTGATGACAATCGTGTTAGAGCAGCTCTTCCAACCATTAAGAAACTTGTTTCAGAAGGTGCAAGAGTTGTCTTATTTTCCCATTTAGGAAAAGTTAAACACAAAGAAGAACCAGAGGTTGTTGCAAAGCAAAAAGCTAAAAACAATCTCGCAATCGTCGCTCCAAGATTAAGCGAACTCTTAGGTCAAGAAGTTGTCTTCTTACCAGAAACTAGAGGCGAAGCTTATGTTAAAGCGGTCAAAGCTCTTAAAGACGGAGAAGTGCTTCTCGTTCAAAATACTCGTTATGAAAAAGGCGAAGAAAAGAACGATCCAGAACTCGCTAAAGAATGGGCTTCAGTCGCTGATGCATACGTTATGGATGCCTTTGGCTCTGCTCACAGAGCACATGCTTCAACATATGGAATTCCTGAAATCCTCAAAGCAGAAGGAAAACCAGTTGCATGCGGTTATTTAGTTGAAAAAGAAATCGCTAATTTAATGAGATGCGTCGATGTTAAAAACGAAGATAGACCATACGTCGCTATCTTAGGTGGTTTAAAAGTCTCTGATAAGATTAAAGTTATCGATTCACTTCTTAAGAAGTGTGATAAGATTCTTATCGGTGGTGCAATGGCATATACCTTCAAGAAAGCCATGGGTTATAAGACCGGTTTATCTCCAGTCGAAGATGAACAACTCGATTATGCTCGTAATTGTTTAAAAGAAGCTCAAGGCAAAATCGTCCTTCCAGTCGATGCTGTCGTAACCGATGCATTCGAAGGCTGGACCAAGAAAGAAGTCGTTGGTGATAATGTACCAGATGGCTATCAAGGTATGGACATCGGTCCAAAAACTGAAAAATTATTCGCTGAAGAAATCTCTAAAGCAAAAATGGTTTTCTGGAATGGACCAATGGGCGTTTTTGAACAAAAAGATTTCGCAAACGGAACAATTGCTATCTGCAAGGCAGTTGCTTCATTAAATGGAGCCTTCTCAGTTTGTGGTGGTGGCGATAGCGCTGCTGCCATTAAAGAATTTGGCTATAAAGAATCATTCTCACATGTTTCCACTGGTGGTGGTGCATCTCTTGAGATGATTGAAAATGACGGACACCTTCCTGGTGTTGACATCTTAAAATAAGATGAGAAGAAAATTATTATTCGGCAACTGGAAGATGAACAAGACCATTGCAGAAAGTAAGGTCTTTGGAAAAGAATCTGTCGAATTAGAAAAATTTGCTAGAAGCAAAAACGTTGATATTGGCATTGCACCAGTCTATCTTTCTTTAGCAGCTTTAAAAGAAGCGAATCCTTCTTTAACAGTCGCAAGTCAAAATCTCCACTTCGAAGATCATGGCGCATTTACTGGTGAAATTTCCATTCCAATGCTTTTAGAACTTGGCGTTAAATGGGCTATTATTGGTCATAGCGAACGCCGCACCTATTACGCCGAAACAAATGAATCATGCAATAAAAAGCTTCTTGCTATGGAAGCAAACAAGATGATCCCAATATACTGTGTTGGTGAAACTCTTGCTGAATTTGAAAAAGGCGTAACCAAAAAAGTCATCGAGGAACAAGTTTTAGTGGGTTTAAAAGGTTTAAGCAAAGATTATGTCAAAGACATAGTTATTGCTTATGAACCAGTTTGGTCCATTGGAACTGGTAAGAACGCTTCAAAAGAAATCGCTCAAGATATCTGTTCATTTATTCGTGAACTCGTTAGAAAAGAATATGGTAGCGTTGCTGATGAAGTCCGTATTTTATACGGTGGATCAGTTAAGCCAGAAAACGTTCACGATTATTTAACTCAAAAAGATGTCGACGGTGCTTTAGTCGGTGGAGCCTCGCTTAAAGTCGAATCCTTTAGGCAATTAATCGAAAACATTTAAGGAGAAACACAATGGAAGATTCCCTAAAACAATTTGACAAAAAGAATCAAAGACAAGTTGAAGTATCTGTCAGCAGTTCCAAATTTATTGGAAAAGTCTTTCTTTATACTTTCATCGCTTTAGCAATAACTGCTGTAACAGCCGGTGTCATTGGCTTTATTTTTTCAAAAGCCTTTACTCCGATTGATTATAACACCTATGTTTTAAGCGATACCGAACTTATTAAACCATATTTAGCATTGCTAATTGTAGCGGTGGTAATGTATATTCCATTATTAATTTGGATTCAAATCGTCTGCTTTAGAAGAAAAGGCAGAATGGACATTCCTTTCGTTTTATATTCGATTGTGATGGGTATTCTTATTTCTTCTGCGACGATGCTTGTTCCATTTGCTGTTACCGCGATTAGTTTTGGTATCACTAGTTTAGTCTTTGGTGGACTCGCTCTTATCGGCTTAACCTCCAAAAGAGATTTATCATTCTTAGGTATTCTAGGAATAGGTATCATCTTTGGAGCGATGCTCATCGCTTTGTTTAACTTAATCTGGTCATTATTCTTACCAGGTTTCCAAATGTTATATTGGGTTGTTTCTTATGGCATCTTTATTGCTGTAATGTTAATCACCATCTTTGATGTTTGGAGAGTTAAGAAAATTGCTCAATCAGGCGAGAATTCAAATAATATTGCCCTCTATTGTGCATTTAATCTTTATGTAGATTTTATTTATATATTCCTACGTGTGCTTACGATCGTTGCAAGAGTCTATGGAAGAAATAGATAAAAGAAACTTCAGATTATTAAATACTAAAGAGTCACTTTTGTGACTCTTTTTCTTATCTTTCTAATAAAACATTTGTTTTTGTTAGAATAAGATTAATTTTTACAAATATTGAAAGGTTTTTGCTATGAAAAAGAAAAAATTGTTAATCCTTTCCTCAATTTTATTTGCAACATTTGTCGCAATTGGGGCAACATTGTCCTTATCTTATTCAAATAATAATTATTTAAAGGCTCAAAACGAAGAACAAGAATACACTCTTACTCTTGATTCATCGAATTCATTCGATCCATCCTCCAATAACGAAGGTGTTATTTATACAGCTTTAGGTAATCCAATCACTTTTAACTATACCAATTATTCAACGCAAGTGGATAAGTTTGGTAGGTTTGCCAAATACGGAAATATTCAAAATGCGACGATGATTACCGGTCTTAAAACCATCACTGTAACTTTTGAAGCTAGTGATCCTTCTCTTAGACTTGAATATTCTTCTGCGACTTCTTTTTGGAGCAAGATTCTTACTAGTGGTGAAACTTTTAACTTTGAGGACAGGAGCCCTCTATTTTTCAATGTGATTAATATGTTTAACTATTCGCTAACGATTGAAGAAATTGTCATAACATATTCTTGTGAAGTTCCAGAAATTCCTGAAGAAGAATCCGGATTAAGTTTTGATCTTATTTCCGAAGGAACTGCATACGAGGTTAAAGCTGCAACTTCTTATTTATACGCTGCATTTATACCTTCTACGCATGAAGGTTTGCCCGTTACTGCTATAGCAGACAATGCATTTTCAACTTGTGCTTATAATCTTCGTTATATTTCTCTACCAGATACAATCACAAAGATTGGAGATGGTGCTTTTAATGGCTGCCAGTATTTATCTGACTTTAATTTAGTCTTACCTGATGGTGTTACCACGATTGGTAGCGGCACATTTTCAGGTGCATACTTTGCATCTATTAAAATAGGTAGTGGAACAACCTCCATCTCTCAATCAGCGTTCAATGACATTTGTTCGTTAAAAGAAATCGTGGTAAGCGAGGATAATCCTAACTATTCTTCATATAGCGGTGCATTTTATGACAAAGATAGAACTGCTATGTATTGTTGTCCACGATCCTATGAAGGAGAACTTGCTCTTCCAGAAACAGTCGCTTCTCTTCCATCTTTTGAATATTGTGAGAAAATAACTGCATTTTCCATTGGGCCAAATAGCGACTTCTATTCAACCCTGGATGGTGCTTTATTTAATAAAATAAAACCGAATATGTTGTATTTCCTCGTGGATATGTTGGTTCATACACAATTCCAAATACAATTACAGCGATTCCTAATTTCTTATTTATGTCATGCAGCTCTTTAACATCCGTAAGTGTTCCAAACAGTGTCACGTCAATTGGTTTATATGCTTTTAAATCATCCGGCATAACCTCAATTACAATTCCTGATGGTGTTAAGGCAATCGACCATTGTGCATTTAGTGATACAAAAATAACTAGCATTGTAATTCCAGATTCTGTCACTGATCTTGGGCAAAATTGTTTTGAATATACAAAATTAACATCAGCAACACTCGGAAGCGGTGTTAAAACCGTTAAACAATATTTGTTCTATGGTTGCTCAGATTTAACATCTATTTCCATGCATGATAGTGTTTCGAAAATCGAAGATCACGCTTTTGAATATTGCTCCAAATTAGCCACAATCAATCTTCCTGGAAGCCTTTCATCAATCGGTTATTAGAGTTTTGCTTATTGTTCAAAATTAGCAACCATTAATTTTAATAACACAACAGTAAGATGGAACCTCGTAACAAAAGACAGCAAATGGAAAACGAGTGGTGTTCCAGCAAAAGAAGTTGTTTGCAGTGACGGAACCGTTCCCATCTAATAACATTTATATAATAATAGTTAGCACTCTTGTAGAGTACTTTCTTTTTAATGATCGTTTGGGCGAAACGCATGAAAATGTAAATTAGCCAATAAAAAATTGGGAAGAACCGGTAATCCGATTTCGGAGAGCTGGTTTTTTCTTATAATTCATACTGTCAAAGTGTGTAGTATTTTTTTGAAACGCATGAAATTTCAT
>JAZLFJ010000018.1:0-1400 GCA_045615665.1 Bacilli bacterium | reverse complement strand
TGTCATTATCGGGTTAATTGTTTCCACCCTTTTTAACATTAATTACAAATTTTTTCCAAGGATGATTCGGTCCGGGTTTCCAGATTGGACGTCCTTTTTTAATCGTTTCAGTCTTAATTTTCTTTTCAACTTCAACTAGATTCCACATTTTTCCTTCAAATACTCCGATTAGTTTCTTTGATCTAGTTTGATAAAATTTAATTCTCGTTTTTGGTGGAATCAAGGCAATTTCTCCATTTTCATCAACAAACTGCATTTTTGTTTTGTTAAACCCAAATGACGAACCATTATCAACAATACGTTCAAATTCAGTTGATAGATAAAAGTCTATTTCTCTTGGAGATGGAGCTGGAACAAATACAGAATTCTCGTAATCTGGTTTTAGAGCAAATTTTTTGTTTATATATCGCATGAATTCTGGAAGATATTTATTCGCGTCATCAATATTATTGATGTTTCTTAATCTCAACTCTGAAATTAGTCTTGATTGTAAAGTGCCCCAAAGTCTTTCAACTCTACCTTTAGCTTGAGAAACTGATGTTGTTATTAATTCTATTCCAAGCTGCATGCAAACTCTTTTAAAGTTAATGTGAACGTCACGATCAATTGTTTGATTCTTTTCAGACAGTTTTCGAAATTCAAATATCGTTCTGTTATCCCCATAAAGCGCTTCAGGAATTCCATATTTGTTTAAAATTTGCCACATCATTTCATAGTAACCATTTAAAGTTTCTTCGTAATCGAAATATAAGCCCATTACTGTACCTGTCGAATCATCTATTGCTCCGTGCAAAGTTGCCTTTGGCAAATCAGGTCCAAACCAATTATGAATCGATGCATCAATTTGTAACATTTCGCCAAAATGTTCTTTTCGTGGTCTAGATGGATGAAGGTTTTCTTTTCTTCGAAGATGCTGCTTTTTCGGTGATGTAAATCCAGCTTTTGTCAAAAGTTCATACATCGAAGAATATGAGATTATAATCTTTTCATCCTCTATTAGTTTTTCGTGAAAGTGCGTAAAGTTAAAGCCAGCATAAGTGCTTTTATAAAGCAAAATTATCTTTTCTTGTGTAATTTTACTTGTTTTCCAAGGCTTTTCTTTTCCTTTATTCCCGTGTTCAAAAGCGGTTATTCCTTCCACAGCATATTCTTTCTTTAGTCTATTAACGTATTGTTTTGTAATTCCAAGTTTTGCTGCGGCGTTTCCTGTTGCAATTTTCTTTGCAATTGCTTTCTTGATGATCGCTTCAACATAAGAGTTGTTTAGTTTGTTCATAAAATTGCCTCCAGATGACTGAAAGCATAACATTAATTGGAAACAAATTACCCGATAACTATCTACTAAAAGTAGAAACAAATTACCCGATAATTACCTAGAAACAAATTACCCGATAACCACA
>JAZLFJ010000017.1:0-1350 GCA_045615665.1 Bacilli bacterium | reverse complement strand
GAAGGAGGCGGAAGATGAATTATTATTTAGTCAAAGCAAAGTGTGGTCATGTGGGAAAAGGAAAGTATTACGAGGTGGATTTCCCAATTAAAGCCATAAGTAAAAGTGATGCTGCTCAAATATGCAAAAGAAAACCTAAAGTGAAAAAGCACCTCAAAAATGCAATTAGTTCTGTTAGCGAAATATCTTATGAAGAATTTAAAGAATATTTATATAAGTTTCAAAATAATGATTATGTTAAGGCTCATACAAAAAATGAGATTCTTGATTATATAGAATTAGCACAGAGTCTTATATATTCTCCAGCGAAAAGAAAACAAAGTTTTGTTTCACGAGAGGAGAGGTTATGTTTCTTATTTAAGAAACAAAAGCAAATGGAAAAGGAGCGTTATATTTATGCCTAAGATTTATAGATTTAATGAAGACAGAGATGGTTTTGGCCATAAGTTAAAAGAATTGATGAAGGAAAATGGATTCACCATTGAAGCGTTTAGTGAAAGGGTTGGATATGATGAGAACACAATCAAAAAGTGGAGATCCGGAGAGAGAATACCAAGCATAGATAATCTTAGAAATATAGCTGATTTGTTTGGCGTATCAGTTCAAGAACTCTATTTGCCAAATTCTATTTTTGATGGCGAAATAAATGAGGATTTAAGACTTGTCTGTGAAGGAAGAAAAGAATTGGTGAATTGCGATACCAACGTTATCGATAATGGCTTTGAATACTCTATATATCTTTTTCAAAAAATGATGTTTTCCTTTTTATCAACAAACGAAGACATTGCATTAGAAAACTTATTCCGTAATTTTAATATTACTGATTACGGAAGAGATAAATTCTTACTATCAGGAGACAGCGATTATCAAGAAATCAAAGTCAATCTTAAAAAATATATTACAAATCAGTACGGGTTCAGTTTGCCTTACAAAATAGATGAGACGAGTTCTAAAAAGATATACAAAGAATTCATTAAATGTATTGAATTCAAATTAGGAGGCTATAGTCTATGCATTTAATTCCAGGAAAATATTGCTTTTCTGAAGATGGAGAATTAATTGCTCCAAGTGACTTTGTTTTACCTTTATGGGATTATATAGATATCAATCTTAAAGCCTTAAAAATTAACGAAGAATACTTATTATTGCTTTTTGACATTACGAAGACAGCCTTGAGTTCTTGGAAAAATGGAACCAGGGAAATTTCTTTGGATAAGCTTGTGGTTCTTTGCAACCTCTTTGGGGTAACGGTAGATCAAATGCTCGATAGGGATTTCAACGACAATCTTCTTCATGAGGATTTTATGGGTTTATCCCAATATAAAGACATAAATAACTTGAGAGGTATAT
>JAZLFJ010000016.1:0-16779 GCA_045615665.1 Bacilli bacterium | reverse complement strand
ATGAAATTTCATGCGTTTCAAAAAAATACTACACACTTTGACAGTATGAATTATAAGAAAAAACCAGCTCTCCGAAATCGGATTACCGGTTCTTCCCAATTTTTTATTGGCTAATTTACATTTTCATGCGTTTCGCCCAGAAGATTAGAGAAAAGAACCTTCTACTTGATTAACGATATGTCATATGTCGAAGAACATTATCCTAAAATAAGTAAATCCATTAGAGCAATTGGTCTTATGAAAAGTGAAATCCTAACTGAAAAAACAAATACAGTAACAACACAAGATAGATATTTCATTCTTAGTGAAATGGACATAAATACATTTGCTCTAGTTAAAAGAAAGCATTGGAATATAGAATCATTCCATTACATTCTTGATAATTCATTTAAAGAAGATCGCTCCACAACAAGAAAAGGTCTAGGCGCAATAAACCTAAACCTCATCAGAAAATTCGTTTACACGATTATTAATACCACCAATATTTGCAAATCGTTTGACGAAGCGAGAAGTCAGAACAAACATCTTTCTCCTCGTGAATTATTATACAAAATTCTTTACGTTAAAAGTATAAAATGTGTCCAATAAAAGGTGGTGATTATCGTAGTTAAGTAATTTCATGTACGTGTTTCTGAAGGTGAACTACGGCTATTTATCGCTAATTTTTAGGAAAATTTGGCTTAAATTGGCAAGATTAATGGTTCGTATGGGTTGGGGGAACTATGAAATCAATTTCATGCGTTTGCCATATCGGGCTAAAAAATAATTTTTGTTTTTCTTACTTAATTAAGATAATATTTTGTTGAGGATTAAATTATGAAACACAAATCTTTTTTGCCGTTGTTATTTGTCGCTCCACTTTTACTCGCTGGATGCGATGGTAGTTTTGGTTCTGGTAAAGGTAAAGTTGCTAGAAAAGGCGAAAACATAGTTAACGCTAAAGAATGGGATTCTGTTTTTGAACCAGAAAACTTTTCAATGCACACAAACTTTTCCCATAAGGTTGTACAAACTGTGAAAGGGAAAGACGGAAAAGAAATAGAACGTTGCAACGAAGACATGCAAATGGATTCAGGCAAAATTCACGTTATTCAAAAATACAGGAATATTGGATTAGATGGAGAAGGCAACTTTGTTGAAAATGGTGATGATTTCTACACTCGAGAAATGTATGTCAATATCTTGAAAGTTGAAGACAATGGTGATGCCGAATGTACCTACTATCGTCAGCTAGATGGAAAGTGGTATAAATTACATAACAATGCAAATCTCGAAGAACTCTACCTCGATTTAGCGTTATTCGAGTTCCCATTCGAAGAGTTTGAATATAATTCAACAACAAATTCCTATTATTCAAAACAATACACTTATCAAATGAAGAATGACTATTATACTTTAAAAGAAATTCAAATTAGGGACTGCACAGTTAAATTTAAAGACAAACAACCGGTTTCATACGGCTTTGATTTCACATCTATCAATAGTGATGGCTCAGAAAATCTAACCGCTCACATGGATGGAGAATTCGGTGATTATAACAAGATTAAGGTTGAACTTCCTCAAGCTGAAGAGGTCGTCCCACAATCTTAAATAGTAAAAACTATTTGTCTAAAACTAAGAAGAGTGTTATTATACAAGCACTCTTTTTATATAGAAAAGAGATAACGCACATTGTGGATTCAACATCCTAGTCCCATGACCAAGGGGTCGATAGTGGGGGATGTTGTTAGAAACAATGGAGGCTAAAACAAATGGAGGTTCATTAATGAACGAAGAACAAAAAATTGTCGCCCCTACTGCTGAAGTCGCAGAGGAAAAAGGCGATGTCATGCAAATGGTAATGCATGATGAAAACGCACCAATCATTACCATCCGCAAATTACTCGAAGGTGGAGTCCACTTTGGACACAACACCCGCAAATGGAATCCAAAAATGGGCAAATACATCTACGGTGCCCGCAATGGAATCTACATAATCGATTTAAATAAGTCGGCGGAAAAACTCGGAGAAGCATATCTTGCTTTAAAGAAAATCGTCGATGAAAACGGTAAAGTTTTATTTGTTGGTATCAAACCACAAACCAAAGCTATCGTTGAAGAACAAGCTTTAAGAAGTGGTTCTTTCTATATCACTAACCGCTGGTTAGGTGGTACACTTACCAACTTCAAGACCATTCAATCAAGAATTCGTCGTCTAAAAGAACTTGAAGTTCAAGAAACAGACGGAACATTTGACCGTCTTCCAAAGAAGGAAGTTGCTCTTCTAAAGAAAGAAAAAGATAAATTAGCTAAAAACTTATCTGGTATTAAAGAAATGAGAAAGGTTCCAAACGCAGTTGTCGTTTGCGATCCAACTATTGAACACAATGCTGTTGCCGAAGCTCATAAATTAAATATTCCAGTCTTCGGTATCGCTGATTCAAATTCTGATCCAGATGTTCTTGACTATGTCATCCCAGGTAATGACGATGCAGTTCGCTCTGTTAAAGTCATTATCACAACCTTAGCAGATGCTGTTGTCGAATCTAAGGGTGGTATCACCGAAGTTGCTTATACAAAAGATGAAGGTGAAGAAGCCACAATGAAGGATGCTATCCGTCAAGCTGATAAAGAAAATGCTGAAAGATTAGCGGCTATTCGTAAAGCTCGCCAAGAAAAACAAGAACGTTACGAAAAGATGCAAGCCTTCCGTAAACAAAAAGAAGCAGCAAGAGAAGTTGCCAAAGCAGCCGAAGCAAAACCTGAAGCAAAACCAGTAGAAGAAAAGAAAGCTGAAGAAAAACCAGCTGCCAAAAAAGCTTCTGCTAAGAAAGCTCCAGAAAAGAAAGAAGCTGCTAAAGAAGAAGAGGCTAAATAATTATGGCCAGCATGATTGAACTTATTAAAGAATTACGCGATCGTACCGGTGCTGGTATGATGGATTGTAAAAAAGCCCTCGAAGCATCGAATTCAGATGTTGAAAAGGCAATCGACTGGTTAAGAGAAAAAGGCATCGCTAAAGCTCAAGCCAAGGCTTCAAGAATTGCTGCCGAAGGTTTAGCAGGTGTTGTCGTTAAAGGTGATACTGCAATCATCGCTGAAGTCAACTGTGAAACAGACTTTGTCTCTAAAGGCGAAAAATTCCACAAACTCGTCGATGATACAATGGAAGCAACTCTTAAAGCTGGTTCCAAATCAATCGAAGAAGCTAAAGAAGTTACTAAATCCTTATTCACCGATGCGACAGTTTCGATGGGCGAAAAATTAGATTATCGTCGTTTCGATATCGTTAAGAAAGGCGCTGCTCAA
Organism: Bacilli bacterium; assembly: GCA_045615665.1. Taxonomy (GTDB): domain Bacteria; phylum Bacillota_I; class Bacilli_A; order RFN20; family CAG-826; genus Fiminaster. Next base: position 13,491 of record JAZLFJ010000016.1, on the reverse strand, counting down.
GGTTTTGGCTCTTACATCCATATGGGTGGAAAGATCGCTACCTTAGTCCTTCTTGAAAAAGAGGATGCTGAACTTGCTAAAGGTTTAGCAATGCATATCGCCGCTAACGCTCCAAAATACGTTAGTGAATCCGATATTCCAGCTGATGTTATCGAACACGAAAAAGCTATCGCTTTAGAAACTGCAAAGGCTGATCCAAAATTAACTGGCAAGCCAGAACAAATGCTCCAAGGCATCGTTGCTGGTAAAGTTAAAAAGATCTTATCTGAATCGATTCTCTTATCTCAAACCTATTTATTAGATGGTGAAAAGAGCGTTGCTCAAGTCTTAAAAGAAAAAGGCAACGCCGTTGTTAAATTCGTGAGATATGCTGTCGGTGAAGGTATTGAAAAACGTCAAGACAACTTCGCTGAAGAAGTCATGAATGAAATTAAATAATTAATTTAAGGAGCCCCGCTATGTATAAAAGAATCTTAGTTAAGCTCTCTGGAGAAGCTCTCTCTGGAGATTCAACCAAAGGTATTTTAGATAGCGAGGCTCTTTTAAATACTTGCCGCGCTTTAAAAGCAATCGCTGATGAGGGCGTACAAGTCACAGTCGTCGTTGGTGCTGGAAATATTTGTCGTGGTGGAACCGCCGAAAAGATGGGCTTCGACCGTATCACTGGCGATTATATGGGAATGTTAGGTACCGTTATAAATTCTTTTGCGCTTAGAGAAACGCTTAAGAAATTAGGTATAAATGCGGTGGTCTTATCCGCGATTAAGATGGAAGAATTCACCGAAACATATTCTAAAGAACTCGCTGATGAATATTTAAATAAAGGTTATGTTGTCATCTTTGGTGGTGGAACTGGCAAGCCACTTTTCACTACCGATACATGTGCAACTTTAAGAGCAATTGAAACTAATTGTGAAGCTATTCTCATCGGTAAAAACGGTGTTGATGGCATTTATGATGACGACCCACGCTATAATAAAAACGCCAAACTTTATAAGGAAGTTAACTGTTCCACAATCATCGAAAAGAACTTAAAAGTTATGGACCTCACAGCGGTCGAAATGCTGAAGGACAAAGATATCGATGTTTGTGTATTTAACGCGCAAAACACGGATAATTTTGTTAAAGTTGCCCGTGGCGAACGTTTAGGAACCATCGTTAAGAAAGGATAAAAATTATGGATGAAATTGTCTTAGAAGCTAAAGAAAGATTAGCGAAATGCGTCACCTCACTTGCTAATGAATTAACAACATTGAGAACTGGAAGAGCTTCTCCAGCAATGCTTGATCGAGTTGAGTGTGAATATTATGGAGATAAGATTGCAATTAATCAAATCTCATCAATCTCTTCACCTGAACCAAGACAGCTTTTAATTAAGCCATATGATAAGGGTGATGTTAAAGCTATTGTTGCTGCTATCGCTGCCGCAAATCTTGGAGTAAATCCTGTTAACGAAGGTGATTCGATTCGCATTACTGTCGCTCCATTAACCGAAGACACAAGACGTGAAATGGTTAAGAAAGCAAAAGCGATGTCTGAAGAAGCTAAAGTGGCTGCTAGAAATGTTCGTCGTGAATATGTCGACTTTGTTAAAGATGCCGATGATATGACCGATGATTACAAAGAACGTGTCCAAGATGATCTACAAAAAGTTGTTGATGAAACAATGAAACAAATTGAAGATACGTTCGCTGCTAAAGAAAAAGAAATCATGACAGTATAGAGAGGTTGATTCCTCTCTTTTCTTTTAGAAGATTAGCGAATATTTTATCTATACGCTTGTTTTAAGTGCGCCTACGCTTGTATAATATAGCGCATGAGTGAAAAAGTAATTTTAAATAAACCTATTAAGCATATCGCTTTCATCATGGACGGCAATGGTAGATGGGCTAAAGAGAGAGAGCTTCCTCGTCATCTTGGTCATAAAGAAGCCTGCAACCGTATCATTGAGATTTTTGATTATTGCATTGAATTTGATATCCATATCGTTTCTTTCTATGCTTTCTCCACTGAAAACTGGAAAAGACCGAAAGCTGAAATCAATCATCTTTTCAATTATTTAGAGATTTTCTTCAAGAAAGAGATTAATAAGTTAATTAAAGACGGAACACGAGTGATGATCTCTGGAGATGTTTCTAGACTTCCTAAGAAAACTCAAAAGACAATCGCTAATGCAATTGAATTAACCAAAGATTGCAAAAATAATGTTTTTAACATTTGTCTAAATTATGGCGGAAAAGAAGAACTTACAAGAGCTGCTAAATTAATTGCTAAAGAAGTTCAAGAAGGTAAATTAAAAATTGATGATATAACTGAGCAAACAATAGAAGATCATCTTTATACAGCAGGTCTACCAAATGTTGATTTACTTGTAAGAACTTCTGGTGAAGTCAGAATTTCAAATTTCCTTCCATGGCAACTTTGCTATGCTGAAATGATTTTCACTCCAGTCAAATGGCCAGATTTCAAATATGAGCCATTCTTAGACTGCATGAAGGAATTCAATAAACGAAACCGCCGTTATGGAGGACTCGATAATGAAAAAAATTAAACATAACGAAATTAGTAACGAAACAAAGTCGTCTTTAAGGAAAAGAATTATCACTGCTTTGGTGATGGCTGCTATTGCTTTTCCTTGCATCGTTCTTGGTAACTGGGTTTACTTCATTTTTATTATTGCTATCACCCTACTAGCATCTTATGAACTTGTTCATGTTACTAAAATTCAAGGTAAATTAAGAATTGCAATCTATGTGATTAGTATCACTTTAACTTTGTTACTTGTTAACTATATTTTATTTAGAAATAACTGGAGTTTAGTTAAAGTAAATGCCAACATCGATGCCTGGGAATTTGTTGCGAACGGATTCGATAACATTGAGTTATCATCGATGATTATTATTTTAGCAGCGATAATTTTCTTTGTTATTTCATTTCTTAATGAAAAAATGACTATCTATTACGTCTTCTATTTCACGACGATGATCATCGTTTTATCCCTTGGCATTCAATCGTTCTTATATTTAAGATATTCGCCATTTTCTGCTTGGAAACTAGCAGATCCCTCTTACTTCAATCTACCATCATTCCCATATTTTGAGTCACTACTTCTCGTTTTATATTTAATGATTGGTGTCATGATGAATGATATCGGTGCTTATTTTGTTGGAATTTTGTTTGGAAAGCACAAAATGAATCCAAGAATCTCTCCTAAAAAGACTTGGGAAGGGTTCGTTGGTGGAATTGTTATTTCCACTTTATTCTCAACGTTATTTGCTTTAATAATGGCTCTAGTCAATCGTCCAATTCTTCCAAGATTCGATTTAAATCAATTCTATTGGGTTGTTCTTATTTCTATCGTCATGCCTTTAGCAGGTGACATCGGAGACTTCGTTTTTTCCGCTATTAAAAGAAACGAAGGAATCAAAGATTTCTCCAATTTACTTCCAGGACACGGTGGAATCTTGGACCGCATCGATTCAATGCTATTTGCATCTGGATCTATTGCTGCGATGATCGCATTCATCGATTTCATCTCTCCAATTATCGAAACTATTTAGAGGTTAAAATGAAGAAGGTTTTACTTTTAGGAGCATCTGGATCAATTGGCACTCAAAGCCTCGATGTTATAAAAGATAACAATGAGGAATTCGTGCTAACTGCTTTTTCAGTTGGTCATAGAAGTGAATTTATTGAAGAAGTCTTAAAAGACAATAAATCTGTTAAATACATCTATTTAATTGATACAAAAGAAGCTAAAAGTTTTGCTAAAAGATACAAAGACATTAAATTCTATAGTGGCAAAAACGGTCTCGCTAAATTAACTAAGGTCGCCGATTATGATATGTGCGTTGATGCCTTGGTTGGTTTTGCTGGACTCGAGCCTGCTGTGATTGCTTTAAAAAGAAATAAAATTCTTTGTTTGGCAAATAAAGAAGCGCTTGTTACAGGTGGAACTCTTTTATCGAGATATCTTGTAACTGGACATGGAAAACTATATCCAATCGATAGCGAACATGTTGCTCTAGCAAAATGTCTTTCTAAAGTTAACAAAGAAGATGTTAAAAAAATTATTATTACTGCTTCCGGTGGAGCATTAAGAAATGTTCCTATTGAGGATTTATCTAAAATGAGCAAGGATGATGCTCTAAAGCATCCCACTTGGAAAATGGGTAATAAAATCACTATTGATTGTGCAACGATGATGAATAAGGGTTTTGAAATCATCGAAGCGTGGTATCTATATAATTATCCACTAGATCAAATTGAAGTTAGGATGCACGATGAATCGCTTGTTCATTCTGCAGTGGAACTAAATGATGGCACTATTATCGTGGATTATGGAAAGCCAGATATGCATAGTCCAATCGAATGGGCTATGAAAGAAAGCAAAGTTAAATTTGATGTTCTTACTTTGAAATCTTTTGACGAACTTAAAGATTGTCATTTCCATAACTATGATCCAAAACGATATCCATGTACCGAATTAGCCAAGAAATGTCTTATTAGTGGCGCATCAAAAATGATTGCTTTAAATGCCGCCAACGAAGTTGCAGTCAATCGTTTTTTGAAAGATGAGATTAAATTTACTGATATTGCAAAAATTGTTGAGCGTGTCGTAAATGAAACGCCAATTGTTTATAAACCTTCATTAAGAAAAATTAAAAAAATCGATAAAAAATCTAGAAAGGCGGCTTTAGCATGAGTTGGTGGGAATGGCTTATTTCAATCATTCTATTTTTGGTTTCGTTAACCGTTTTAATTGCCCTTCATGAGCTCGGTCACTTTTCAATGGCTAAATTATTTAATGTCTACTGCCAAGAATATTCAATTGGGTTTGGTCCAGCTTTATTAAAAAAGAAACGCAAAAATGGCGAAACATATTTTTCAATTAGAGCAATTCCGTTTGGCGGATATGTTGCAATGTATGGTGAAGAAACTCAACTTGAAGAAGGAATCGAAGTTCCACCTGAACGCTCAATCGAAGGCATTAAGAAATGGAAGAAGATTATTGTTGTCAGTGCAGGCGTTGTTACCAATGCTGTTTTAGCCTTAACTCTTATTTTTATTTCTAATGTTGCTTTCCCAATTATTAGGACGACTAGCTTTACTAAGGTAAGTGAAACAAGCATCGCCTATCAAGCTGGGGTTCGCAATAACGATAAATTACAAATTTATTACCCAAAATCACAAGAAGTTATCGATGATGGCGAAACAAAAGTTAGACCATTTGCCACTCCAAAAGGCGAAGGTTTCTTTGTTGTTGATCCAAATGTTGTATTTAATGATCATCATTACGTTTTAACTTATTATCCAGTTACAACTAAACACGATAATGTTCTTTCTGAATGTCTAACTTTATATGTCGCTGCCGATAAAGAAAAAGTCGCAAGTGACCAAGGATTATCGAATCTATTCTTAGATTGGACAAAGGAAGAAAATGCTCCGGATTATTATCCAAATTTCAACGAGAAATTTATTTATAAAACTGAAGATATCCCTGTAAATCTCCGCTTTAAATACCAAGTAAGCGAAAATGAAACCGCGATTAAAAGTATTGATTTAACTCTTTCGACCAAAGATGGAAAAGTTCAAGATTTTGGTGTTTCTTTAAAGATTGAAAATATTTGGCTTCCATTCTCACAAAGACTCTCGAATACATTTGTTGATTTTGGTGAAGCCTCAATCGTTGTCTTTAAAGGAATAGGTTCCCTCTTTACTGGTGGAATTAAAAATATGAGTGGCATCGTTGGTATCTTTAATTTAAGTGCTCAACTTTATGGCAACTATGCATTCGCCACTTATTTATATTTCTGGGGATTGATATCCATCAACTTAGCGATATTTAATTTGCTACCTTTCCCCGGTCTTGATGGTTGGCAAATTTTAGTTACTTCCGTAGAAGGTATTTCAAAGAAAAAGATTCCAAACAAAGTTAAAACCATCGTTTCTTTTGTTGGTTTAGTTTTGCTATTTGCCCTAATGATTGCAATTGTCGTAATGGACGTGCTTAGAATTTCAGGAGTGATGTAATGAATAATAAAATGGTTCGTTTCTTATCCTCGTTAGAGATCAAAGATATCGACCGTTTTGATTTGGATTTTGATTTGGTGTCACGCAATCAATTCGTTCATGAACAAATCGATATGTTTATCGTAAAAGACACTCCTTGGGACTACGCTCTTTTAGAAGAATTTCAAAATGGCTTAGCAATCATTGGCTATCCATATACCATTCAATTTTCCTATAAGATAAAACCTACTGTTTATGATGCGATTCGTTTATTCGATGATTGGCATCGAAGCCATAATCGTTACCAAGCCGAAATTCATCTAGATGGTAAAGGCGATATTATCACTTTTGTTTATAATTCCGAAAAGCAAAAAGAAGAATATGAACAAGTAGTAAAAGACTATAAAGAATTCCTAGAATTCCTTTGCTATAACTTTGATTTTGATGAAGAAATTCACGAAGTGAGTGACAACGCTCCAACAGTTTCTCAAAAGAAAATGGAGAAGATTGAAGCTAAAGCAATAAAGGTTCTTGAAGAGGAAGAAAATGAAGAAGAAAGCGAAACTTCCTATTACAAGGACAGAGAAGAAGTCGAAGAAGAACAAGAAGAACTTCGCCAAACTGAAGAAGAATATATTCAAAACCTCAAAGATAATCTTGAACAAATGAAGAAAGATCAAAAGAAGGGTAAATCCACCTATAAAAACTGGCGAGATAAAATCCCATACGCAATTGTGAAAGATTTATCTTTACTCGATGAGAATAGCGGCAATGTTGATATAAGCGGAGAATTATTTGGAATCGATAAAACTAGAACGTTAAGAAACGGAAAAACGTTCCTTACTTTCGGTATTGGTAATTCCACTGGCGCAATAAATGTTAAAGCTATGGAAGGTGATTACATTAGTGCCGAGCAACTTGAATCATTTAAAAATGGTATGTTCGCTAGAATTGCCGGCTATGTTGGCTTGGACAAATATAGTGGGAAACCTGTTTTAGATGCTAGGGCAATCGATTTGCTGCCACCTCCAGAACTTAGAAAAGACGAAGAAGAACAAAAACGTGTTGAACTTCATCTTCATACTAAGATGTCGGTCATGGATGGCGTTAGCGATATTAAAAAATATTGTGAACTCGCTAAAAATATGGGTCACAAAGCAATCGCTATTACCGACCACGGCGTCACCCAAGGCTTCCCTGACGCAAGCGATGCTGCTAAAGCTACTGGCATCAAAATGATCTATGGTAGTGAACTCTACATGGTTAATGATGAATTGCCATTTGCCTTAAACCCAACTGATGAATTACTTAGAAGTGCAAGTTATGTTGTATTTGACTTAGAAACAACTGGTCTATCGACTCGCTATGATCGTATTACCGAATTTGGTGGTGTTCGTTTTGAACATGGTCAAGTAGTGGAGACTCTCGATATTTTAATTAATCCAGAATGCGAAATCCCCGCAAAAATCGTGGAAAAAACCAAAATTACCAACGAAATGGTAAAAAATCAACCGACCATTGCACAGGCGATTGACCGCATTCTTGAATTTATGAAAGACTCGATTTTGGTCTCTCATAACATCACCTTCGATTATGGCTTTATTAATGAGAATTTAAAGAATTTAGGAAGAGAAAAGTTAACTTTACCTGCTATTGATACGCTTTCTTTATCTCACTATTTATTCCCAGAGGCTAGTAAACACACCTTGGGAGCGTTGTCTCGTAATTTAGGAATAACTTCCTATAACGAAGAAGAAGCTCACCGCGCTGATTTCGATGCTCGTATTCTAAATGAAGTTTGGCTAGCAATGCTCAATAGATTAACTAAAGAAAACTATGACATGAAGCATAGCGATTTAGCGAAGATTAAATCCACTAATGCGATGCTTAAACATATGAGGCCTTCTCACATCACTTGTTTAGCAATGAATAAAGATGGTTTCCATGATTTGAATCAACTTATTTCTGAGTCGCATATTGATTTTCTTGCCGATGTTCCAAAAACGCCAAAAAGAGAAATTGCTAGATTAAGAAAGAATCTTCTTTTAGGCTCCGCTTGTTTAAACGGTGAAGTTTTCGATATTGAAAGAACTAGATCAAAAGAAGATCTTTTAGAAGCAATGAAATTTTATGACTTCATTGAAGTTCAACCGCCTGCTAATTACTCGGTTTTGATTAACCGCGGACAATGTTATAACGAAGAAGAAATTAAAAAATATATCAAAGATATAGTTTTATGTGCTGAAGAACTTGGAATCACCTGTGTCGCTACTGGCGATGTCCATTATGTTAATCCTGAAGATAAAGTTATCCGCGATATTTATATTGAAGCTCCTGCGGTTGGAGGAAAACCTCATCCATTAAATATTAGAAATAAGGACTGCGAATCTCCTGACCAGCATTATCGCTCCACTAAAGAGATGCTCGATGCCTTTGAATTTTTAGGAAAAGAAAAAGCTTTTGAAATTGTTGTTACAAATACCAATAAGATTGCAGATATGTTCCCAGAAATTTTTCCAATCCAAAAGACTTTGCACCCACCTGTAATTGAAGGCTCACCAGAAATCCTAACTAATACTTGTTACGAAAACGCTAAAAAGCTTTATGGCGATCCTCTTCCAGAAGAAATTCAGACTCGTCTACAAAAAGAATTAGATGGTATTATCAAAAACGGTTATTCCGTTACCTATTATATTGCAAATCAAATTGTTTCTAGAGCAAACAAAGATGGATTCATGGTTGGTTCTCGTGGTTCGGTTGGTTCTTCCTTTGCTGCCCATATGTTTGGCATAACCGAAGTTAATCCTTTAAGACCACATTATCGTTGTCCAAAATGTAAACATCTTGAATTTGTCGACTCAAATCAATATCTTTCTGGATATGATCTTCCAGACAAAATATGCCCGGTTTGCGGAGAAAAAATGATTGGAGATGGTCAAAATATTCCTTTTGAAACATTCCTTGGCTTCAACGCTGAAAAGATTCCTGATATTGATTTGAACTTCCCTTCAGATTATCAAGGACGAGCCTTTAATTTAACGAAAGAAATCTTTGGTCCGAACAATGTTTTTAGAGCGGGAACGATTGAAACTGTTGCCGAAAAAACTGCCTTTGGCTATGTCCGCCGTTATTTTGAACACAAAGGTTTAAATCCTGATGAAGTCAATCCTGCTTTAATTGCCTATTATGCTGCTCACGCTGTCGATGTTAAAAGAACAACAGGCCAGCATCCTGGAGGTATCATGGTTCTTCCAAAAGGATTATCAATTTATGATTTCACTCCGATTCAATATCCTGCTGATGATAAAGAATCAACCTGGCTCACGACTCACTTAGCCTATACAGCGCTCCACGATGCACTTTTAAAACTTGACCTTTTAGGTCACGTTGACCCATTAGCTTTAAAAATGATGTCAGAAATGACTGGCATTGATGTAAAGAAAATTCCTTTAAATGATCAAAGAGTTATTTCCTTATTTACTTCCGATAAGGCTCTAGAAAGAAACGGAAACTATTTAGGAGAAAGAACTGGCGCAATTGGTCTACCAGAATTCGGTACTCAAACAGGTATGGATATTCTTCGTGATGCTAATCCAAAATCATTCGCTGACTTAGTTGCGATCGCTGGTCTAGCTCATGGTACTGACGTTTGGGCTAATAACGCTAGGGATTTAATCGTTAAACAAGGAATGACTTTGCGTGACGTTATCGGTTGTCGTGACGATATCATGACTTATTTAATAAATAAAGATATTCCGTCCAACATCGCTTTCGCTGTTATGGAAGATGTTCGTAAAGGTCGTAAAGTTAAACCGGAATATGAAGATGTTTTAAGAGCGAAAAATGTTCCTGATTGGTATATTGATTCTTGTAACAAGATTAAGTACATGTTCCCAAAAGCCCACGCTGTTGCTTATGTTACAATGGCAGTACGTGTCGGTTATTTTAAACTTTATCATCCTCTTGAATTCTATGCTGTTTGGTTCACGGCTAGATGTAAAGCTTATGATATTAAAGCGATGCTTGCAGGAAAAGACGGCATTATTGCAAGGTATAATGAATTAAAAGTCAAGAAAACCAATAAACTTGAAAAACTATCTCCTAAGGAGATAGAAATAATGAAGATGTTAACTATTGCTATTGAAATGGCTGAACGTGGCTATGAATTTGGCAATATTGACTTATATAAATCCGATGCTTTAAGATTTATCGTTGATAAAGAGACCAATAAGATAATTCCACCATTCATCGTAATTGATGGACTTGGTGACAACGCCGCTTTAAGTGTTGTTGAAGCTCGTAAAGAAGGTCAATTCTCATCCAAAGAAGACCTCCTAAGACGTACCAAACTTAATGGTACAAATGTTGATGACTTATCCGAATTAGGCGTTTTGGATGGTCTAGGCGAATCCGATCAAATGTCTCTTTTTGAATTCGGATTAGATGATTGATCGGGGCATAGCACAGTTGGTAGTGCGCTTGGTTCGGGACCAAGAGGTCGTGAGTTCGATTCTCACTGCTCCGACCATTAAAGGTTAATTCATTCGTTGAATGTATTAATAATTATTAGTTAATGCGCTCATAGCTCAGCTGGATAGAGCATCTTCCTCCTAAGAAGAGGGTCGGACGTTCGAATCGTCTTGAGCGCGCCACTCGATTTATAAGCACTGCTTAGCAGTGTTTTTTAAAAGCTGTTTGACATTGTCATGACAATGTAATACAATTAAAGAGGGATGGATAAAAGGGATGGCATTAATACAATTTCGTGTTGATGATGATTTGAAAAATCAAGCTACTGAAGTTTATGAAAAAATAGGTATTGATCTTTCTACTGCTATGCGTATGTTTTTGAAAAAATGTGTTTCTGTTAATGGTATTCCATTTTCTTTGCTCAACTCTGAAACAACTTATGTTGCTTCGAAAGGTGTCGATGCTCTTGAATCTATGCAAGAAGTTTCTAAAGCAAATGGCAATTCAAAGATGACCATTGATCAAATTAATAACGAGATTAGCCTTTCGAGGAAACTAAAAAAATAAATGATGATTTTCTTGATTTAGATGCTATTGTTTTTTATGAAATCGTATTGTCAGCAAGAAATGCTGTTTTTGCTTACCTAATCACTGGAAACAACCGCATTTATCCGTTCAAACCTTTTGTTGTAACGCCTAGAGAAATGCTCAACATAATTGAACACAATTAAAAAATGTGACTTTATATGCGCAAAACTAGTTATCTTTTGCTATAATCATTTTGCATTTTATAGAAGGAAACATTTATGAATCTTATCGAAACGAAGGATTTATGCAAAAAATATGGCGATAAATTAGTTATTGATCACGTCAATATGCATGTTCCTGAAAAGGCGATCTATGGTTTTGTTGGTGAAAATGGTAGTGGTAAAACCACTATTATGAGATTAGTCACTGGATTAGCAAATCCTACTAGTGGCGAATATTCACTTTTTGGTGTTGGCTATAAAGACCGCAAAATTTATGAAGCGAAAAAACAAATTTCCGCTATTGTTGAAACAGTTTCTTTAGTGCCTTCATTAACTGCTAAGCAAAATATGATTTATCAAGAGTTATATCAAGGTATCAAACTTAGCGAAGAAGAAAGAGAGGCTTTACTTAAGAAAGTTAGACTTTCTGATGTCGAAAATAAAAAAGTTAAAAATTATTCCCTTGGCATGAGACAAAGACTTGGCATTGCTCTAGCTTTGATGAGCAAACCAAAACTCATGTTTCTTGATGAACCAATGAATGGTTTAGACCCGGAAGGTATTGCCGAACTTAGAGACCTTCTCATTGAACTCAATCAAAAAGACGGCATCACAGTTTTAATTTCATCTCACATCCTTTCCGAACTTGAAAAAATCGCAAGTTGCTATGGATTTATTTCAAAAGGAAAACTAATTGAGGAAATCAGCGCTGAAGAACTTCAAAAACGTTGCAAAAAATCATTAAATCTTAAAGTTGGAAATCTTGAAGCAGCAAAAGAAATCCTTGCAAATCTCAAATTAAAAGACGTAAATGTCTATCCAAATGGAGATATTAAAATCTTTGATGACATCAAGGTTAATAAAGTTGTCATGGCCTTCGATGAAGCAGGAGTGGAACTCTTAGGAATCCATACCTCTGAAGGCTCTGTTGAAGATTATTATTTAGACCTCGTGAAAGGAGTTGAACAATAATGAAAAACTTATTTATTTCTTATTTATACAAACTCCGTCACGACCTCGCTTTTAAAATCACCTTAATTATCGGTGGTGGTCTAGCACTTTTCTTAACCCTAATCTATTTCTTGCTTTCGATGTTACTGAAAATAAACATGCTTGATGGACCAACGATGCTCATTTCATCATTGTCTCCAGGCAGTAACTTTGGTTTAGCGGTTCCTGTCAACCTTATTAGTTTTACAGTTTTAGAATTTAATCACGGTTCGATTCGTAACAAAATAATTTCCGGTCATTCAAAAGCTAATGTTTATACATCCCTTTTCTTAAATGGACTTGTCTTTACATTTGCCTTAATGATCGTTTATGCGCTGGTCTGTTTTGGACTAGGTTCCTTATTCGGTGTTGTCACTAAAAACATTCTTGAAGGATTAAGAAGCGATGAAATCGCTAGAACGGGTTATAGTGAAATTATCCCTGAAATGTCATCTATTTATCCTGGAATGTATATTTTTAAGACAATTGTTCTTGCAGTGTTCTGCTATATTTCAATTGTCTCCTTCACAATTTTCTTCTCGACATTATTTAGAAATATTGGACCATCCATTCCAGTTGTTATACTCGTACTCGTATTCGCATCATCTCTTGCTCCAATTGTTTTAATCATTGGTGATAGAAATGAAGGACTTATTTGGGCCTTTAGAATCATCGACCCACTATTCTGTTTAGGCGCAGGCGAAACTGAAGTTGTTGGTCAAACGATTGTCATGTCACCTGATGGTTTACCAATCATTCAAAATATTACTGAACCAACCATCGCTAATGAAACATTTATTTCGGGCATTTGCTCTAACGTTTTCTATGCAACTGCATTCTATCTTGTTGGATTATTTATCTTTAAAAAGAGAGATGTGAAATAAAAAACCTTCTTGAAAAGAAATACATAAATGAGTAATATATAACTCGCTGGGCCTGTAGCTCACCTGGGAGAGCGCCTCCATGGCATGGAGGAGGTAGCCGGTTCGATCCCGGTCAGGTCCACCAAAATAACACTCTAACTTTGATACAATGAATAGTTGGTCAAAGTTTTCTTTTTATGCGAAAAACTAAAGAAAATAAGTAAAGGTCAAAATTTGACACTCGCTTATTTAAAAAGCCAGGCAAGTTGAAGTGAACCCCGAAACGGACACACTTCAAAAAAGCCAAAAGACAGGAATCAATTAAGGTTCCTGTTTTTTAGTCTTGTTGAGTTATAGAAAGCAATCCATTCTTCTACCAGTTGAATGTAATGCTCTAAAGATGTGAT
>JAZLFJ010000015.1:0-36814 GCA_045615665.1 Bacilli bacterium | reverse complement strand
TAAAACAATCTCTCTATCAACAATAATAGAATCTTTAATAACTTGATGCTGGTCATAAATGACCTTTTTTAATATTTCGTGATTCATAAAGTTCTCCTTGTCGAGTATATTCTACAATAACTATTGATTTTTGTCGAGTATATTCTACAAATTTTAATTATCTGTGTAACGGCAACTGAGATTTTTAGGGTATTGTGTAATGGCAATTGCTGGCAAAAATGTTGAAAAAAACGGATAGTCCACAATGATTATCCGTTTTATTTCAAAGATATGATTATCCTTCCAACCATTCAATTTTATCAATAATGTCTTTCAATGCTTCTCCTCCAAATAATGGTTCATTCATTAGTTTGTTATAAGCATCATCGTTCGAATTACCTACCACTTCTATCCATTCTTTTACTTTGTATTCTTTTTTTTCGAATATACCAACAACATATTTTTTGTTATATCCCTCGATGTGATATCTTTGGCCTTTATACCCAATGACTACTTCGACGTAGCGAAGACGCCATATCCAATCTTCAAATTGTTCTTTAGTTAATTCACTCATCTTTAATAAGTCCTTTCAAATACTTTCCGTATTTCTTATGATCTTTTCTTGTATACAAATGCGTGTTCTCGCCATGTATCTTAGACCCCTTCCATTTGTGAACGTGAAGTGTCTTATTGTATCCAAATGGTGTATGCACTCCATAATCAATATCCACCACTGGATGGCCTGCATAATCATAGATTCTTAATTGATAAAAATTGCCATTTTTGTCTAAGGAAATGTATTTTGTACCCTTTGTATGAGACACAGCAGGCAATGAAGGGTGCGTTGGGTTTTCAGCACTTTTAAGCACTTTAATCCCGTTCTTCATATCAACACAATCGTATTGAGCTGGCAAATTCCGATGAGCTTGCCCTAACATTCTACCATGGCTACCCATTGTTTTGTAACCTCTCGTAGAGTCTTTGTGAATAACTCTTGTAGTAATGAATGTTTGAAAGTGAATCTAATTCCTTAATGTGAGGACCACAAATAAGAATCGTAACAGGAGATTTTCTCTTATTTAACTCAAAGACTCCTTTTATAAATGTCTCTTTAGCGGATTTGCATTCGCCTTTAAGGCATCCATTAGATGAAACCGCAATAACAGAATGATGTGGTAAGCCATCGAAACACCACTCAAACGATTCTTCATCCGTCCAACTAGCGACAGGAATGGTAAGAATTCTTTCTCTTTCCATCATATACGCTGAAATACGGTTTCTTTGAATGTTGTAGATGTTATCTGTCAATAGCAAGCCGTTCATTACAGAATAATCAGCGGCAATAACGCCTTTGGCTTGTTTTAGAAGTGGAAGATATTTTTCTGGGTTTTTCCAAAATCTTTCAATCACAATATCGTTATTAAACATATCTATCCAATAATCAGATAGTTTATTGCGATATTTAGAAGATAACATTTCCGAAAAAGAGATGACTTCATCTTCTTTTGGTAGTTCGCGCACTACCGCCGTTTTTAATTTGAGAAATTGATATTTACCAATGAATTCAGCTCCCACCCAATAATGTGCTTTAAAATGGTCTGTTATTGGATCACCGGTTTTCAATTTCTCTAGTTCTAGTACAGGTTTACGTTCTACAACGCCAACTTTTTCAATGTCATCGCATTGCTCGGAAATTGGTTCCTCATAAATATTATTTGTCATTAACATGACCTCAACTTTCTCCTACAGAAAAGATGTAGGCACTTTGTTTTGGACATGCTAATATATATTTGTCTACGTGCTTCAGGCATGTCCACAATCGTAACCAGTTCCAGTGGTTGCGATTTTTTTAACGTTTACTTTTTTCCTTTTCATGTGTCCTCCTTTATCTTATTTATATCTTCATATTGACATGGTCATCACCTCCATTTAAAAATTCCTCAACAATATCTTTAGAAGTTTTTACTTCAATATTGTTCATAACGCATTTCTTTTGTAATGTTTTATCATCAGTGATGAGGCAATATCCGTCGATAAAAGCATATGCCATACATAAACAATCATAAGTAGATAAAGATTCATATTTGAGAGCAAATTCGCTTGTTTTGGCTATTATCTCATCTTTATCATTTGTAATTACACTTACTGATTTTCTGACAATTTCAGCCAATTCATCTGGCTTAATTAATTCGCCTATTATTTGAGTTTCAGAAATATAAAATTGGTCTTTATATTGCGATAAAGAACCAAGTTTGCCATCTTGGTAAAAAGTTATTAGAAAACATGAGTCGCAATATAAAAATTTCTTCATATTATTCTGTCCTCATATTTTGCATTACATCATAAAGCGGAACATGTAAAAATTCTGCCGCTCTAGAAATTGTTATTAATTCTTCAGATAAAGCTAAATATACTTGTTGGGTAAAAATTGTTGGCTTTTCAGAGTCTTTAACGGAATCTAAAAGTGTTTTTTCCATTTTTCTACCACCATTTCTATTTAAGAAAATAAAGTAGTTTTTGTGGTACATTTCTGTAATAACACCTGTTTCTAAAAGTCTATTTAGTAAACAAGAAGGAGCGATTTTATATTGCTCAGCAATTTCATTTCTAAGATATGTTGTTATATTTCTATTTATTTTGCCAAAAATAGAATAAATATCTTCGTCGGGAATTAAAACATTACCTGCAACTTGGTTGATATATTTTTCAACATCTTTTTCCGACATGTTTTCTTCAGAATTATTAAAGAATAAATGACACGTTTCGTGAATTAAGGTGAATCTTTGTCTTTCAATTGTTCTGATTTTGGAATTGAAGAATATATAAGGAATGCCGTTTACCAATCCGTTAATTCCGTCAATTTCATCAGAGCACTCAAAAGAAAGAACGATGATACCTGCATGTTCTAAAATGTTAGTAACAGAATAAATTGGTCCAGAAGATGGGAGACCCAGAATAGATCTTATTATTTTTGCGTTATTAGAAGCACTATTATTAAAAGATAGTTTTTTAGCCTTAAAAATTTTAAAATTCAGCAAGCCAACAATATTCATCAAAGCAATACGCTCAAAACATTTATTTTCAATTTCACTTTTTAAAAGTTCGATATCATTTTTTGAAGCTTTTTGTTTTTTTCTAAAACTGACATGATTAAAAACCAAATTACTATTATTTCTAGAAAGTAATTCAGTCCATGGAATATCTAAAGCATTAGCGATATTTTTGCAAATATCAATGTTTGGCTCTCTTTCTTCATTCTCATATAAAGAAATAGCGGCTTTAGTGCATCCAATTGCTTTAGCAAGCTCTTCAGTTGTCATTCCTTTTTTTAAACGGTAATACTTGATTTTTTTGCCAATCATATTCTTCACCTCTGTAAACATTTTATCATATTTTTTTATTTTGTTAACAGTAAATTATTGTGAGTGAAGAAAAGATTGTCCGTGTATCGACATTTATGGGCACTTAGATTAGACACGCGAAAAGCGTGTTTTTTTATATTTTATGTATTTCTAATTTGATAATATAGAATTGAGCATTTTATATGATTAAAGGAAACGAAATAATATACCAAATCTTTGTGAGAAATTATTCTAAGCAAGGTAATTTTCAAGCAGTTCAACAAGACTTAGATAGATTAAAAGATTTGGGTGTAGATACTATCTATTTAATGCCAATTCACGAAATCGGTATTAAAAACAGAAAAGGTACTTGGGGTTCTCCTTACGCAATTAAAGATTATTATTCCATTAGTAAAGATTTAGGAACTAAGGAAGACTTTATATCTTTAATTAATGCTACACACAAAATGGGAATGAAAATAATCATGGATATGGTTTTTAACCATACTTCACCTGATTCTGTCATTTTAGAGAATCATCCAGAATACTACTTCTATAGAAATGGTAAGTTGGGCAACCGCGTAGGAGATTGGTCAGATATTATTGACTTAGACACTAATAGAGAAGACACACAAACTTATTTATTAGACGTTCTCAAATATTGGGTATCTTTAGGTGTGGATGGTTTCCGTTTTGATGTGGCTAGTATGATTAGTTTAGATTTCTTTAAAAAGGCAAGAAAAGAACTTGGAAAAGATGTTATCTTTTTCGCAGAATCCATTGATTATGATTTTGTTAATTATTTGAAATCAATGGGATATAGTTCCACTCCTGATATAGATATGTATCCAACCTTTGATCTTTTATATAATTATTCATGGTTTAGACCATTTGAAAGATATCTTAAAAATGAAATCAGTTATGAAGAATTAAAAAGTGTTGTTAATGAAGACTATGAATATATCGGTGATAAAGGATTAAGAATCATTTGTTTTGAAAATCACGACACCGAAAGAATAGCGTCATACATTAACGAAGATAAACTAAAAGATATAGTTTTAGATTTAGTGAAAATTAAAGGCCCACTATTTATTTATATGAGTCAAGAATATGGGGCCAAACATAGACCTAATCTATTTGAAAAAGATCCTGTAGATTGGACAATAAACGAAAAAGTATTAGAAATATATAAAAACGCAATAAAAATAAAGAAAAGTCAATAAAACATGCTTATGCGTGTCTATCAATCGTCATCAAAGATGCCTTATATACGGAGGAATGCCAATAGAAGCACTAAAACGTATGTGATCTGGTCTAATAGAAATTGAATAATCATAACTGTGTGAAAAGAATTCTTTTCTAACAACTTGGAACCCGTCGAGGTTAATTTTGTTCCTCAATTTCCTCCTCTTCAACTTCTCTTTTTATATCTTCACTCATTATAAAGAAATTTAAGGGCTCGTTGCTTAAAGAACTAAATGAAATTGCTTCAACTTTAGAGAACTGGTTTGATGAAATTGTTAATTCTTATGCGAAAACATATATTGGTTTTTGTTTATCAAACGCAGTTGCTGAAGCAAACAATAATACAATCCAAACCTTAATAGATGTTGGCTATGGTTATGGAAATTTTGATAGATTACGTAATCGAGTTTTATATATTAACCGCAATAAGAAAACCAACCCGGAATAGTCCGAGTTGGCTGTAGTAAACCACATTTAATTTCACATCTCTGTGTACACTGATTTTGGGGCAAAACCACACAAAACCACACTTTATTTCACAGAGTCTTTTAATTAATCAATCAATTATTGATGTTTTCTCTTGCGTAAGACAAGTGCGATACCTAAAAGGGTCATGCTTGTGATAGCAACAATAATGATAATTGTGACAGAGTTATTAACATCAGTAATTTCTGAGAATTCATATGGTACACGTCCAGCAATTGAGGTTAAGCCCATGAAGTTTGTTAATTCAGAGCCACTAACAATTCTTTCATATCGATCAACCCAATTGACAACGTTTTCACCATATGGTGTTAAGTCACTTTCCCTGAATTTTGCTTGATCAGCAGAACTTAATTTGGCGTAACCATTAGATGCGGCAGTCCATTGAGCTTCAGTAACTGCTTCAGGACCTGTTTCACAGGAACCATCTAATGATTTATATGCACCAGCAGCAAAGCTGTCTGCATCAGCAGTAGCAACACCAACAAGGGTAATATCCTTTAACTCGTATGTGCCGCTATTGTTTTGGACTTTAGCAAAGACTGTTACTTTGCTTCCGATGAATCCAGTAGTGCTAACTATTGTGTAATCAGCGTTTCCGCCGCCAAAGAAAACTTCGATAACTTGAGTACCATCGGTAATGTTGATAGCTCTCGCTTTTCCATCGGCATCTAAACTTGAAATAGCACCAGTAACTTTAATGAAATAATCAGTTGTTGCTCCAGAAGGTAATGTGGCAGCAATTTCGTAAGCTTCGCTAACGGTTTTAACTTCGGCAACTATAGCAGGTACTTTTCCATCATTTAGCTTCCAGGTGTTATAAGCTGTTTCATCACCAATTAAGGTAGTTCCTTGAGCGTCTTCAAAGTATTGGCCACACTCTTCACAGTGGTAAGCATCTTTAAAGCCATCTTCTGTGAATGTTGGAGATTGCCCATTAACTTTAGTTGTATGATGGTTTAAAAGTTCACCTTTTTCAAATACCTGAGATTCATAAGTTCCAGCAAAAATTCCTTCAGCTATAGTTACAACATATTTACCAGTTTCTTTAGCTGTGCATGTTGCATCACTAACTTTTGTATATGTTCCAGTGAATGTTTGAGTTTGTTCATCGCCACAAGAACATGAGGTTGTTAATGTTAGTTCATTTCCGTTCCAAGAAGGAGTTGGAGTACCATATGTATGAGCATGTGTTTCAACTTTATAAGTATAGCCATTAGGATCGTCTGTAAGAGCACTAATAACAGCTCCTTCAGCTAAAAAACCTTCTATTTCATCATGAATGTCAGTAGTTCCACTTGTTGGTCCAAATTTTCCAGCCTTGATAGATATCGAATCAGTTTTTTGTAAATCAAATCTAGTAGGATAATACTTCACATTTCCATTTTGAAAATCTATTTTTGTATCTAATTTTTCAAGTACCTGAGCAAATACCATCGCTGAAGAAGTTATATTATTAATTGTTATCGTTGATTTTACTCCGCCATGAAAGGTTTTAATAACAGGCCCATTTCCGGTTCCATAAGTTGCATCATTAATAACGATGGCGCCTTTACCATTTACATCTACAATATGTCCATTGTTAAATGTGCCATTTTCAATAATAACTGTGCCACATGGATTTTCTTGGTCTGCATCTGTACTGGAACTTGCCGTTGTAACTATATTTCCGAGCCAAGCCACCCCTGTATTAGTATTTTTCATTGTAAACGTGCCATTTCCTGTGATAGTTGTAGTTCCATTATTTAAATTTTGAACTACAGGACTAAGCAAATTAGCACCACCAGGGACATTGGTAGTAATATTGCCACCATCTATAACTACAGTTCCTCCATTATTTCTTACGGGAATATCTTTAATATCATCATCACTAGAGCAAATCATGTTAGTGAGAGTTAATGCTGCCGTGCTATTTACATTAAATACTCTATTTGCTTTTTCTCCCACGCCAACCAAATATCTCATATTTTTAACTGTTACATTGCTATTATCGTCTATAGTGAAAATATTCTTATCAGTTTGAGAGCCCATCATGTCATACCATCTAAAAGTGTGTTGTGTTGAACCATCATTGAAATCAATAGAAAATGTTTTACCGTTATTAATTGTAATAGGAGTGTCATAAGTGAAATCTTTTATAACCACAATCGTTTCATTGTTTTGAACTGCATTGATTGCATCTTCTAAAGATTCATATCCTTCCGTTCCTATTTTAGCAATTGTTGTCTCTGTAATTTCTGACGCTTCAACATTTACGACATTGCTGTCAAGCATCGAGATGAATGCAGTAGAAATCATGTCTGTTAACATTAAAGGGCAGAAAAGTGCCATCAAAACCGTTTTTCTTTTTTTCATTTAAGTAGCCTCCAAGTTAAAAATTTATTTTTATTTTTCATGTTAACTTCCTCTAGGTTCATTAATATTGTATCACTTTATAAAAATTTCTATCAATACCAAATAATATTCGGGTTCCCTCTTTTTTCGCAACATTCTTATTTTTAGATAAAATATCTCTTCTGAATCCCCATTTTCTTTGTTTTTTACGTATTTTCGATTATTTCTTTATTGAGAAATTAGAGTTAGAAAAAATTAGAGGTACGAAACATGAAAGATAGTATTTTGCTTTGCTCTCATCTCATTGAAAAAATGGGGAATTTTCTTCAAAAATTGTAGGAAAATCAACAGGTCGCCAATACCATTTTATGACCATGTTTATTTATCAGTTAATAACATCACTAATATAGGTGTAAGAAGAATATCTGAACACCTTAATCCATGTGAAGGGATGTTTGTTGGAGATAGAGGATATGATGATATTAAGTTCATGAGGATGATTCATGAATTAAACCAATACTTTCTAATAAGGATGAAGAATAATCGCTGGTTAATATTCGGAAAAAATAAAGTTAAGACATTTGATAAAGCCAAAACTGTTAAGGGAAAAAATAGTTCCAATCACAATATACGGTGAAGAAAGATTCATAAAAGCTACTTGTTTGAGATGCAAATTAACTGATTATCTCCATCAAAATTGAAGTCTGAAGCTATCTCGGATTGTTGCACTTAAGATTACAATTTACTTTTATTTTAAAATTACCAAGCAAGTGAAGCTCTGAATGCTGCTTCATTATCTAACATAGTTGTGGAATCTAATCCGACATTACAATAGATGCTATTTTCTTCAAAGATTCTGACTTGGATTGTCTTGCTCATGCAATCAACAACTTCACAGAATGTTGTTTCCCAGAACCGATTAGCGTTTTGTTTATCTTCTCTAGTTGGGTATTGTTGATAAACAGATAATGCATAGTAATTGAAATAAAACTTAATGTACTGTTGAAGAACTGGATCTGGATCAAATAAGATACCATAAGTCATACCGGGACCTTCTCCAACGTTTTCAGTACGTGGATCAAAATGTTCGTTCATACAGAGGTCATATGACTCATAGAACCAGTGATATGAAATTTTGTCCATAAGGTTAAACATATCAACTTTATTTTCAACATTACCAATATTTTGTTGGAGGGTTATGAATCTGCCTTCACCAGATTTGGTGTCTTCAAGTGTCCAAGCATATTTGTTTAAGTAGAAGTTTGTTTGTGCTAAACCGTTGATAGGAATATCTTCAGTTGCACCTGCAGGACCCCAAGTTAAGTATTCATCAATTTTACCTAAATCTTCTTTATTATCATCAAACCAATTAACACGTTGTGCAGTTGTGATATTAAATGCTTCGCTTAAACCGATTTCGTTAAATTCCACTAATGAGGCAGCACCTGTAGCATCTGAAATGAGGAAACAATAGTTCCAGTATCCATATTTAGAATAGATATCAAGTGTTTTAACGTATTCTTTTGCTTCTTCTACAGTTGTACAGTTTTCACCAATATAACGTGGAAGTTCAAGCATATGAACACGTCTTTTGCCTTTAAAGTTATTAGGGTCAGAGTGTTCCATTGAAAACATATCATCACCATTTGGATAATGTTCACCATGTCTCATATTAATTTCAATATGAAGACCAGTATCATTTAATACATCGTCACACATGAACGGGAGTATTTTGTAGAAGTGTTCTGAAATACCTTTTTTCTCAACATCAACGTAATCTGGAGAATAATCTCTGAATGTGTAGGCTAGTCCGACAGTTTTGTGTCCACCTTCGACATTGGTGCGGACAACGTATGCGCACTTATTTGAAATGTTAAGGTCCATATTGCGACCAACAACACGATGTGGATTGCCATCTTCATCATATAAGAGTTTAGTAACTGCGCTACAGCCGCCACCCCAGTTATCATTATTATCAGCCCAGAACTTGTCTGCGTAATCATAATCAAGTTTGGTGTATGTATCTACTTCATAAAAATAATCTGCTAACTTGTGGAGTTTGTCTTTGATGTTACCACATCCCGCAAGTAAGGAAACGGCACTAAGAAGTGCAATAGGTGTAAGTATCTTTATCTTTTTCATAAGGATTTCCTCCTAACTTATATTATAAATAATAAATAGGTATTAATTAAAAAAGAAATTTATTATTTTAAAATAACAAATTACTTATCTGTTTTCTGATGAAGGACGAATAGACCGTATTATAAGAAAACCCGCTTTTAAATTCTTCTTTTGTATATTACAACTCCTGTTTTAAGTATTTCCTTTAAGAAAACTTTAGGAGCAGTATAATTTGTCCAAAAATCAACAGGACAATCAACATTATACGTATTCACGCGTTCTTCTTTAGATAATTCGACATATAAATCTATATCAGATTCGTATGTGCATCTTTTCGTAACGGAAGAACCAAACACAATTATCTTTTTAACGTTTTTATACTTCTTTAGTTCTTTAATAATTTCAGAAATGTATCTTTGATGCACAGGATGAATTAGTTTTGCGTTTCATAATCCATTTTTAATAACTACTTTAAATGGATCGTTATTTGACTTAAGGTAGTACTTAGAAACATCAAAATAATCTACCCTAGTGTGTTTTGACATTTGGTCGAAAAGTACCTAGTGTGTTTTGACATTTAAGGACATTACTAACTGTTCCCACGATGTTGGGACTTTTTATTTAAAAAGCATCCATTAAAGGATGCTAAATAAGTTTATATTTATATAAACAATTAATTTGCCCAAGAAAAATCTACTTTGCTTCCTTTTTGCAGTTGTTGATTACGAAGCTCACAACTAACCAAAAGAAGACGCCTACTAAAACGGTTGCCAAAGCAATCCAACCATCCATTGGATCATCAAAGGATAAGAACGGTTCTCCGTTAATCGCCGAAAAGATGCAATCGATTAGCCACATTAATGTAGCTGCACCATAAGTGATGGCTAAAATATCTAAATGAAGTGCTTTTCTATCTTTAAAAATGAACCAGAGTACTCCGACAATAATTGTGCAACCTAACGCTGTTAAGAAATACATAAAGCTATATTCTTTCCTAAATTATTTTATAACTTCTTCGCGATATGTATCTGGGGTGTTTTCATTATAAACCTCGCTAATCCACATTATCGTATGTGAATTATTTTTCCCAATATTGGTGATTTGGTGAGTATAACCAACATTTATTTCAATTGGTTCAGGTTTATTCCCACTTACTTTGTTCCTTATTATTCTATTAGATTTAATATCGCGTTGAACAATCTCGCATTCGCCTATCACTGTATAGAAGATTTCTTTTTTATAAGTGTGATAGTGGCCACCTTTTGTAATGCCAGGATAAGAAACGTTGTCACTTATTTGACCATATTTCTTTGATTTGTATAATTCTTCAAAGGAACCCCTATTGTCTGAAGCAAAATTAAATTTAGAACCTTCATCACTTAGATAATTACAAAATGTTTTGA
The DNA here is from genome assembly GCA_045615665.1 of Bacilli bacterium. Taxonomy (GTDB): domain Bacteria; phylum Bacillota_I; class Bacilli_A; order RFN20; family CAG-826; genus Fiminaster. Next base: position 25,908 of record JAZLFJ010000015.1, on the reverse strand, counting down.
ATAGTTTTAGTTCGAATTCACTATGAAGAAGCGGCAAATGCCTGTCAGATTCAATCTCCCTTTTGAAATAACGAAGTAGTTCGGCAAGCTTGCCTAATGAACAATCATGCACTGGCTCGATTTTTAATATTTCTTTCGAACCGCGGTGATTACTATCTTTGATAACGCGAACAAATTCATCAACAATATCGTCAACATAGTTATAATGAACAACATATTTTGGATCACGAATGATAATTTCTAAATCGTGAGCGATGTTATAACAGAAAGTTGCGCATGCTGAATTGTAATTTGGTTTACACCACTTCCCAAAGGCATTAGCGAGCCGATAAACATAAACAGGTAAACCAGAAGAAAATAGATAATCCTCAGCCATTCTTTTGGATTTACCATAATCATTATCGAGTTCAGCTTGAATCGAACTTGATAAAATGATGGGAATAGATTTTCCACTATTCTTAACTAAATCTACAACTTTCTTAGTCAAATTCGCGTTTCCGTCATAAAATTCTTGGACGCTTAAAGGACGATTAACTCCAGCAAGATGGATGATAAAATCAGCGCAATTTACGGATTTTTTTAAATCTTCATCGTTGTTATTAATGTCAAATTTTAAAACCTCATAGCCTTCTTTTTCTAAACGAAGGCAGACGTGTTTTCCAATAAATCCATTTGATCCTGTAACGAGAATCTTCATTCTTTTCTCCAAACCATTTTATTAACTATTCCGGTATAAGATTGAATTATCTTTACAACTTTATCAGAAACATTGGTGTCCGTATAGACATCAACCGGTTTACAACCTTGCTTATTTAAAACCGCTACCTCAACTGCTTGAAGAAGGCTCTTTTCATCAATGCCAGCCAAAACAAAGCAAGCGGCGTCAAGGGCTTCTGGACGTTCGGTAGATGTTCTAATAGAAACAGCTGCAATTGGTTCATTTATGCTTGCATAGAAGCTAGATTCTTCTGGAAGAGTTCCTGAATCAGAAACAACACAATATGCATCCATTTGAAGCCTGTTATAGTCGATGAATCCTAATGGTTCGTGCATGATAACTCTCTTATCTAATTTGAAACCGGTTTGTTCAAGTTTCTTTTTGCTTCTTGGATGGCAAGAATAAACGATAGGCATATCATATTTTTGAGCGAGTTTATTAATTGCGTTAAATAATGAATTGAAGTTCTTGTCAGTATCAATATTTTCTTCGCGATGTGCACTTAACAAAATGTATTTGCCTTTTTGAAGATTTAACTTTGTTAAAATATCAGATTTTCCAATTTTTTTAAGGTGTTCGTTTAATACTTCTGCCATTGGTGAACCGGTGACGTAGGTTCTTTCTTTTGGAAGGCCACAATCAGCAAGATATCTTCTCGCGTGTTCGCTATAAGCTAAATTGACGTCAGAAATGATATCGACAATTCTTCTATTGGTCTCTTCTGGGAGACATTCGTCTTTACATCTATTTCCAGCTTCCATATGAAACACCGGAATGTGAAGACGTTTTGCACCTATGACGGATAGGCAACTATTTGTGTCACCAAGAACCAAGACAGCATCTGGTTGTTCTTTCACAAAGACATCATATGATTTAGCGATGATGTTACCCATTGTTTCACCCAAATCTTTTCCAACTGCATCTAAAAAAATATCTGGATCTTTGATTCCAAGATCTTTGAAGAAGATACCGTTTAAGGTGTAATCATAATTTTGTCCAGTGTGCACTAAAAGAGTATCAAAGTATTCTCTAGTCTTATTAATGACTGCTGCAAGACGTATGATTTCAGGTCTTGTGCCGACAACGATCATCAATTTTAATTTTCCATTATTTTTAAAAGGCATTGTTTTGTCCTCCTAATCATGTTGGCGAACTGGTCCGCCAAAGAGTTCAAGTTTCTTGAGTAACTTCTTCATGCCTTCAACGTCAAGACGACCGGTGTTATGAGAAGTATATGATTCTCCAAGGTTAAGTTTTTTATTACCTTTTGAGAAATATTTTTCATAGTTTAAATCACGATTATCCGCGCAAACCCTGAAGAAATTACCGCAATCCTCAGATTTAATCATTTCTTCTTGAGTGACTAAAGTTTCATATAATTTTTCACCATGACGGGTACCAATATATGAGATTCCGGTCTTGCTTCCAGTTAGTTCAATGATTGCTTTTGCAAGTGTCTCAATTGTAGCGGCTGGAGCTTTTTGAACGAAGAGATCGCCTTGTTCACCATGCTCAAAAGCATAGAGAACTAAATCAACCGCATCATCGAGAGTCATCATAAATCTAGTCATTTCAGGGTTGGTGATTGTTATAGGTTTGCCTTCACGAATTTGATTTAAGAATAGAGGAATAACACTGCCTCTAGAAGCCATAACGTTTCCATAACGAGTTAAACAAAGCACTGTATCACCAGGTAGAAGTTGTCTACTTCTTGCGATAACGTTCTTTTCCATTAAAGCTTTTGAAATGCCCATTGCATTAATTGGATAAGCTGCTTTATCAGTAGATAAAAAGATCGCTTTCTTAACATGATTACGAACACAAGCAGTAATAACATTATCTGAACCGATAACATTTGTCCTCACCGCTTCCATAGGATAGAACTCGCAAGATGGAACTTGTTTTAAGGCCGCCGCAGAGAAGACATAATCGACACCTTTAAAAGCATCGATGATTGAATCAAGATTACGTACGTCGCCAATATAAAATTTTAATTTGCTATTAGCGTATAGCTTTCTCATATCATCTTGTTTCTTCTCATCACGCGATAATATTCTTATTTCCTTAATATCAGTATCTAAGAATCTATCAACAACAGCGTGACCGAATGATCCAGTTCCTCCAGTAATAAGAAGAACTTTATCTTTTAAAATGCTCGTATCTTTTGAGGCGTATTCATTGAGTTTTTCTTTAATGCGTTCAAGTTTAAGTTGGTCTGCTTTAATTTCATCCTGTTCATAAGAAACATAAGTTCTTAAAGACATTCCGACAACCTGAGCAGCTTCTTTTTGAGTTAATTTGCAATTTTTGCGCGTTTCTTTTAGTGTCATATTTGCACCTCGCTTGAATATATAATATATAAATACGAGAAAAAGATAAAGAAAAAAATGCAATTATTGCACTTTTCTCAATTTATTGAATTTTATTTGCCTGAACAGACTTTTTCGAGATTTTCGATTGTATTTTCGATTGAATATTTCTTAGCAATCTCAAGAGCATTTTCTCTTAATTTAAGGGTCTTTTCTTCATCGAGGTTATTTAATGTTGTTTCTAGTTCGCTCAACGAATTAAGAACGATTCCACCAACGCCGTTTTCTAAGATTTCAGGTAAGCCACCTTTGTTGTTTGTTATACAAAGAAGTCCTTTCGCCATAGCCTCGATTATAGATATACCGAATCCTTCATTAGCGAGAGGGAAATGAACAAAGACGTCATGCGTAGATAATAATCTAGATGCATTTGCTCTTTGGCCAACGAAACTGATTTTTTCATTAGCGAGCTTTTGGCATTCATCAATAACATCGCCCATTCCAACAACTGTTAAAGTTGCATTTTGGAATTTATTAAAGGCTACAACAAGATTTAATATTCCTTTATCTTGAGTTACTCGACCAATATAGATGCATCTAATTGGTTCATGAAATTTCTTGAGACCTTTACAAGAGAATTCTTCTAAATCGACTCCGTTATGAATGACGTAAATCTTATCTTCAAGTTTTGGTTTGATTTTAATGATTTCTTGCTTTACGTATTGTGATATAGCGATGATGCCATCGCAGTTTTCAACTGCCTTAATAAGTTTACGACGTCTACGTCTGAACCCAGTCTGCTCATTAATTAGTAATGAAAGTGTATCCGAATGAATATAAATAAAAACTTTTAACCAAGAGAAATATTTTTTAATGTATCTGGCAAGCGCCCAAAGGAAGAAAGAACCATGATGAAAAACAACCGCATCATAGTTGTTATAATAAATCATTTTATCCATGCGCTTTTTCGCTTGTTTTAGTTTACGAAAAGATAATTTTTCGCCAGAAAAAAATGTATATACCTTATTTCCGACTTTCTTGATCTCATCGGGAATAGTTCCGGCATCCTTTATAAATAAAAATTCATAATCAGGACATTTGAGCGCCATATCAAGACACAACTTTTCAACACCGCCAATATTTCCAGATTTTAAAACATGAAGAATGCGCATTATTCAGCACCATCCTTTTTAAAAACAGCAATAAAAGTTTTAAAGAATATTTTTGTATCGTACCAAAGCGAACGCTTTTCGCAATAGTGGATATCCATTTCAATCATTTCTTTAAAAGTGGTTTTTGATCTACCATTTACTTGCCACTCACCAGTTAAACCTTGTTTAACAGCTAAGCGTTGCTGATCTATTTCATCATAAAGATGAAATTCTCTAACAGTGCATGGTCTTGGACCAATTAACGACATTTGACCTAAGAAAATATTGAATAATTGAGGAAGTTCATCTAAGGATGTCCTACGAATAAATTTGCCGAATTTAGTAACACGCGGGTCGTCTTCCATTTTAAAAGTAACTCCACCTTCAACTTCGTTTTTCTTTAATAATTTAATTAGTTGTTCGTCCGCATCAACCACCATTGATCTAAATTTATAAAACTTAAAAGTGTACCCATATCGACCAATGCGATCAGAGACATAAAAAACAGGGCCTTTAGATGTTGCCTTTACCATAATTGCAACAAATAGGAAAACAGGCGATAAAAGGATAATACCTAATGTCGAAACAAAAATATCGAAGAAACGTTTTATGATTCTATAGATAATGTTGTTATTAACCTTGATAGTGATTTCAAAAGTAGGTACCTTCTTATTTTTCATATCCTAGGTGCTCAATTTACTAACTGCGATTATAAACCAGCACCATAATTAAGTCAACATAGTTGAAGCAAGTTGACTAACAAAAAATTAACTATGTTAAAATATGTTTGAGTTTTACCGAAATATTAAGGTTTGATTGTTTTCAAAACTGAAAAAGAATACGATACATGTATGGATTTTCGAATCATCATTAAAGTTATCTTAATAGGGATCGCCTTAAGCATGGATGCTTTTGCGGTGAGTGTGAGCGATGGTTTAATTTATACTAATTTAAATAAAAGAAAAGCCGCTACAATCGCTGGTACTTTTGCGTTAATGCAAGCATTGATGCCTTTGATTGGATATTGGATTATCGAGCTAGTCATCTTTTTGATTGGAGAACAACGTGGAGCAAATATTGCAAATATCATTTCGCTCACTTTAACCTGGACAGCTTTTGGTTTGCTGCTTTTAATTGGTGGAAAAATGATTATCGAATCGATTATCTCAATAAGAAAAGAAGAAAAGGAAGAATCCGTCAAACTATTTTCATATAAAGAAGTGTTCATAATGGGAATAGTAACATCAATCGATGCATTCGCAACAGGATTTGCTTTACATGCTGGAATATCAAATAATCTAACCGTTTGGCTACACGTCTCTTTAATTCTATTAATTACATTAGTGATTTGTTTAATTGGTATTGTTCTTGCAAGACAAATCCACAAATTATTAAAAGGACGACACGAGATTGCCAACTTAATTGGCGGTGCCATACTTGTAGCGTTAGCAATTTGGATAGTTCTATCCTTTTATTTCATTTAAGGTTTTAATTATTTTCCAATCTTTATGCTTTTCACATTCATAAAGACGGTCGAGCAAAATAGGTTCTACTCCTGCCTCGATAGCAGAAATAACATCATTAAAGGAGTCGCCAATATAGACGACCTTTTTCTTATCGCCTTTATATTTAAGGACTTCTAAGGTTTTTAAGATAGGTTCAGGTGATGGCTTCGGAATGGGCGCTTGTCTATTACCAACAATAACATCAAAATATTTCGCTAAACCAAATCGATTTAAAACATCTAAAACATGACTTTCAGCATTAGAAGTAACGATTCCAACCGTCTTTTTGTTATCTTTTAAATACTTCAAAATCTCTGCAGTATCCGGATAAATCTCTGCCATATCGGTTACTTTTTGAGATAAGACTAAACGGTCGATATCAGCTATAAAATTATCATAGCCATCCATCGTTCCCATCACTCGTTTATAGGAAACTGGAATAGGCTCGCGGGTATAGCCCAAAATATCTTCTTTTTTGATTTTTATTCCAATATGAGAATAGGCCTCTTCAAAAACATAGATAGATGATTCGAGAGTATCAAAAAGAGTGCCATCGAAATCAAAGAGAAAGACATCATATTTATTAGTCATACAGATGTTTAAATAATAACAACAACAAAATTTTTGTTAATAAAAAGGTGTCAATTGACACCTTTATCAATATTGCAAAAAATTTATTTCGCTTCTGTTGCTGGAGCTTCTTGTTGAGGAGCTGGCTCTTCGACAATTTCAACAGCACTCTTAACTTCAATTGTATTATCTTTAAGAGCAGCTTGTCTTTGTTGTCTACGAAGTTGTTTCTCAACTTCACGATCTGCTTTCTTACCATTAAATGCTAAAGCGATAACGACAATAGCGATTCCAAGAATAAAGATTAAAATACCCCAGATTCTAAAATCGAATGGGATTTTTATGCCTTCAATGACAGCCTTCTCAGCATTCTTAATGAAGTTGGATTCTGATGCGACATTTAAGTGATGTCCAACGATACCAAATATCATAAGAATTACACCAAAAACCGCGATGGTTGCACCAACGAGATACCAGGCGAATTCTTTTCCACTAACTTTTGCTTTCATAAATAAACCTTATATACAATATCACTTACTTAAAATTAATTCAATTTTAGGCTTGCTTTGCTTGTTGTTGGAGTTTGACAATCTCTTCACGGAAATGGTTTTCGAATTGAGTGTAAACTGGTCTCCAAGCAGTTTCCCATTTTCCAGCGTGTTCTCTAGCGATGGTCTTGACTTCAGTAAAAACATTACCGAAATTCTTACCTTGTGGGAGATCACGACGACCACCAGTCATTTCAATTAAGGCGAATAGTGGGTCAATCACTTCGTAATAATCAGCACTTCTTGCGACAGCATTTTGTCTTAAGAAATGGAACATTTTAACCGCTCTTTCAATATCATTTTGAATGAAATTGGATTGAGGAGTAATCGCTCCTTTAGCTTCATTTCTAGCTTTGTTGTAATCGGCAAATAAATGATCAAATTGATCTAAAAGAAGCATATTAACTAAACCTCTATAGAAATATTCGCCTTTTGCGATTAAATCTGGATAGGTTGGTTCATCCATCTTTTGATCTTTGTTTGCTCCAACCATGTGAGCTTCAATGATTTTGCGAAGTTCTTCGTGAACCGGAAGAACGTGTTCAAATACAGCCAAACATTGGGAATAGTCGACATGTAATTCGCTTCCATCTTGGGAGAGTTTACAGATTGTGGATTCATCTCCATAAACAGTATCGAGAAGTTCGTTAATAGCTTTTGTAAGCTTTTCACCAGCTTCGCCTGAGTTTTCTAAGCAAGCATGAAGTGGAGTATTGTTCTCGATTTCAGAACGGAGAATTTCTTTTCTAGCTTTATAGGCTTCAACATCATATTTATCTTTCTTCATCGTATACTCAAGAGTATTGATAAGAAACATGTCGTAGCGAATGAAACTACCGATAGCAGCTGTGTAATTATTCATAATTACTTCCTTTCTTTATCTTCGTAAAGATAATCTTCAATGTTCTCAAAGTGTTTGATCGTATGAGACGCATACTTCGAGACCGATAGCGGTGCGTGTTTCATACAAAATGAGTTTGCTTGATACTCTTTGAACATTGAGATGTCGTTTCCTGAATCCCCTACCACGAAGACATCATCGTGATTTATCTTAAGATAATTTTCAACGAATTTCAATCCATTTGATTTAGAACAACCATATGGAGAAATTTCAATCATTTCGTTCGACCAACTGGATTCGATTTCGTTTTCGAAAATCTTGAATAATTCTTTGTTGGCTTCAGAACATCTTTTAATGGATTTCTTAGAAACCCCAAACATCACCATTACTTTAAAGGCGCGTCCTTCATCAATTATTTTGTAAAATTTTTCTTCATTTATTTCATAAGGATTGCGTAACGCACCTTCAAAGAAATACCAAATCAAATTCACAAAACGATAAAATAGCGATTTGAATTTGTTGCGTTGAACGAATTCATTATCTTTGGACATTACATAATAGCTAAGAACTCGATAATGTTCGTCGATATAATCGATAACTTTATGAATAATTTCTGGTTCGAAAGTTTTACAAGAAATAATCTTTCCATTTTCGGTGATGAACGAGCCATTGCAACCGACAGCAATTCCTTCTCTATCGATCTTAGAAAAAATGCGATTGCAAGGACCAATGTTTCTTCCAGAAACAACTACAAAATGATTTCCATCATCGATGAACTTTTGAATGAAATGTTTCGTGCGTTTAGATATTAGTTTTATTCTCTTTTTTGGATAAAAGAGAGTGCCGTCTAAATCTGTCGCTAAGAGTTTCGCCATAACGTTTATTGTAATTATTTAAAAAATAATAGCAATTGTTTTTATATTTATAAGCAAATAAAAAGACTTGGTAGATAATTCTAACAAGCCTTTAGATTACTTATTTAAGTGGGTTCTCCGCTTGGAAGATACCATATCCTCCATCTTCACGTTCATAGGCAACGCTGATACGGTCATCTTCTTCGTCTAAGTATAGGAAGAATGGGTGACCAATGGCTTCCATTCTCATGATAGCTTCGTCAACTGTCATTGGATCAAGATATTTAGATTTTGTTCTAACAACTTGATCATCCTCAGCAACTTCTTCTTCAATAGCTTCAAAATTTTCAAACGCAATTGCTTTTCCAAGCGAGACACGACCGCCTTTAGAACGATCCATTCTCGTTTTAAGTTTTCTCATTTGACCTTCGAGCTTATCGATTGCTAAGTCCACCGCAGCATATAAATCAGCATTTGCGACTTCTGCTCTTAAATCCATGTGTGGAGTGAAAATGGTAATTTCAACCTTAGTTCCAACTTTGTAGGATCTTACGACAACGCGGCAAGTAACATCTTCATTGATAACAAAGTATTTTTCCATGCGAGCGAGTTTGGTTTCGACTGCATTCTTAATACCTTCGGTAACTTCAATGTTCTTACCAATAATTTGGTATTTCATTTCGTTAATCTCCTTTCCAAATTATGCTATGTAGCTAATTACACTTATATTATTGCAAATTTATATTTAAAAATATAGGTTAAGCGATTATTTTTTTAATCTCATCAACTTTGTCTAGTTTCTCCCAAGGAAGATTTAAGTCCGGTCGTCCGAAGTGACCGTAGTTTGTTAGTTTATGATATTCAAAAGTAGGTTTAGTTAAAGAGAAATTTTTAATAATCATTCCAGGTCTTAAGTCAAACACTTTTTGGATTAAATTTACGATTTCATCAGAAGAAAAATTAGAGGTTCCGAAGGTATCAACATAGATTGAAACAGGCTCATTCTTGCCGATAGCATAGCCTAGTTGAATCTCTAATTTGTCTGCAACTCCTGCAGCAACGAGATTTTTGACAATGTATCTAGCAAAATACGCGGCACTTCGATCGACCTTGGTTGAATCTTTTCCTGAGAAAGCTCCACCACCATGATGGCCTGCTCCACCATAAGTATCAACAATGATTTTTCGTCCAGTAACTCCTGTATCACCTGCTGGGCCACCGATAACAAATTGCCCTGTAGGATTGATAATAACTTCAAAGTCGCTATTTAGACCGAATGACTTGGCAACCGGAATCATGATGCTTTCTTTAATATAGGCTTTAAATGCATTCATATCGATATCAGGATCATGTTGAATTGACATCAATATCGTTGCAATTCGCGGTTTTTTTGGATTTGTGTAGTCAACAGAAACTTGCGATTTCATATCAGGTCTAGCGTGTTTAAATTCACCGCTTTTTCTAAGATTTGTAGCAACTCTAACTAACTTATGAGCAATAGCGATTGGAAGCGGCATATAGCCTTCGTTTTCGTTTGTCGCGTAACCAAACATAATGCCTTGATCACCCGCTCCAACATCTTCAGGTTTTTTAGCGTTGACACCCATTGCGATGTCACTGGATTGTTGTTGAACTCTAACTTCAACTTCAACTTCATCAGCAGAAAATCCAAATTCTTTTTTGGTGTAGCCAATATCAGTTAATACGTTTTTAACGATTTGTTTATAATCAGGTTTAGCTTTAGAAGTGATTTCTCCACCTATAAGAACAAAGTTCTTAGTAACGAAAACTTCACAAGCCACTCTGCTATTTGGATCAACTTTTAAACATTCATCAAGAATGCTATCCGCAATTTGATCGGCAACCTTATCGGGATGACCTTCTGATACAGATTCCGAGGTAACTAAATTTAGATGTTTCATAACGACTCCTCACTAATAAAAAATGACTTCCCACCAAGGAAAGTCACTTTCTAATTGTGAATTCCATTTCTTATCGCTCAGTGGGTGGGCCACTGCTAAGGAAGAGCACTTACTCACTTCTGAGAGTTGCTACTATGTTGTTTCATTCCTTCTCACACAGTTCTTGATAAGAATCTCTGTTAGTATTATAGCAACGTAAATTTTATTTACAATTCTTTTAGATAAGTTTCAGAATTTTATCTTTGTATAATTCTGGAATTTGCTGTTTTAATTGTATAATTGGCCATGTTATCAAAATAGTTAAAACAAGGAATTCACCAGTACTTACAATAATCAAACATGAAGATTCGAAAATGCCGTAAATGAGCATTGAACCGATCATAATTAAGGCTGTAATGGCGGCTTCTTTGTTAAACTTCAAAAGCTTAACTGATAAATAAACAATGTAAAACATTAAAGTGAGCCACACCAGTAAGAGAACAATTCCGCCATCACCCAAGAGTTGAAGAATAACGTTGTGCGAGGTTGTTGTTTGATACATTGCTATATTTTCAATATCGACGCTTGTAAACGCATAGAGAATATCATTAAACAATCCATAACCAACGCCCGTGAAATAATTAGAATTAGACAAAATATTAAAGGTGTACGACCACATTGTTTGTCTCGTCTCAAGCGTATTCATTCCATTTTCTTCTCTAAAAAGATTTGAGAATAATTTAACAATAAATTCTCTAGTTGGAGAAATGACAAACATAAAACCAACAACAAAGATCAAACCCCCAAGAATCGTAACACCGATAATAGCGCTTCTCTTCTTATTATTCTTGAACGATAATGCGTATAAAGTGACAAAATATCCAACCTCAATTAAAAGACCTGTTAATATCCCCATTTTACATTGCGATAATAAAAGCCAAATAGTTGAAGTGAATAAGGCTATGAGCCACCAGGGATTCTTCTTTTCTTTAAATAAAAATATAGACGCAACTAGGCACAAGAGCATAGTCGTTCCAAACGCATTTTTACTAGCAAAGAAAGAATAAATCGCCAAAGTATGGAATCTAATGAAGAAATTATCGAATTTTATTAGATAATAATACTTCATACTATCGAGAAAAAATGAACTTATAATAGCGACAGCACCGAATATCAAAACGCAATAACAAACCAATTTAAAAACGTGATTTGTTTTGTAAAACTTAGGGAGGAAATCCAAAATAATAAAAACATTTAATAATAGACCAAATAAACGCAATTCATAAACAGCTAAATTTATTCCTAGAACAGAATAGTTAATAACATATGAATTATTAAGTGGATCAACAAAGTTGTAAGTAGTCGGATTGTTATAAATAAGTAAAGCAATAACGTTAAATAAAAGTAAAAATAATAGCGTTGTAGCCAAAGAAAGTGATGGCCTGTATTTCCCTTGTCTATTTCCAAAATATATAGGAATTGCTGCGAAAAGTATCACTAAACCAAATAATGTAAAAGATAACCAAATAGGTTGTTTGCCCGTTGGATTAACACCAAAAAGATTTGCCCCACAAGCTAAAACAATAGCGCAGAAGATGCTTAGCGCAGTGCTTATAGTTAGAATATGTAGCGAATACTTTTTTAGGTATGACATTGGTCAATAAGCAACTTTTCCGTTGGCGACATTAATTAAATGTTCACCATATTTGTTATTTTTCATTTTTGAACCAATTTCTAATAGTTGTTCTTTGCTGATCCAACCGTTGAGATAGGCTATTTCTTCAATACAAGAAACTTTAAGACCTTGATGGTTTTCGATACTTTGAACGAATGCGGTCGCATCGGCAAGTGATTCGTGAGTGCCTGTATCCAACCAAGTGAAACCACGACCGAATAAAACAAGGTTAAGATTTCCTTGATCTAGGTAGACATTGTTAAGGGTGGTAATTTCAAGTTCACCACGAGCAGAAGGTTTGATAGATTTGGCGTTTTTGGAAACACCTTTTGGATAGAAGTATAAACCGACAACTGCATAATTTGATTTAGGATTTGCGGGTTTTTCTTCAATTGAGAGGACTTTTTTATCCTTGTCAAAATCGACGACACCAAAGCGTTCAGGATCTGGAACAAAATAGCCAAATACAGTTGCTTTTCCTTTCTCGGTATTAGCAACAGCATCGCTTAGAGCTTTCTTAAATCCGTTGCCATAGAAAATGTTGTCTCCAAGGACTAAGCAACAAGAATCATCACCAATGAATTGTTCGCCGATAATAAACGCTTCTGCTAAACCGTTTGGAGCGAGTTGAACAGCATACGATAATTTGATTCCGATTTGGCTACCATCACCTAAAAGTGATTTAAATCTCGGAGTGTCTTCGGGCGTAGAAATAATTAGAATATCCTTGATTCCGGCGAGCATAAGCGTGGATAAAGGATAATAAATCATTGGCTTATCATATATAGGAAGTAATTGTTTAGATGTGACCAGGGTAAGTGGATATAAACGTGAACCAGAACCTCCAGCAAGAATAATACCTTTCATAAATTGGTTATTGTCTGAAATTGATTTCAAACAATTTCTCCTTTCGTAATAACTTAAAATAAATTAGCACATTTATATGTTTTTTTCAAAACACAATAGCACTTGTCGATACAAATAGATGTCATTTTTTCTTAATGGGGAATAGGTGTTAACACCTTTTCTTTATTATCGTAATGTGGTATCGTATTCATGGTTAACTTGATTAACTTCATTAACAATTATTAAAAAGTGAATTAAATAAGAAGGGTTTACAAATATGTCAAAGTCGTTTGGTAATTTTACTTTTGAAGAAACCTCCATCAAGGGTGTTTATCGTATCCAAGTGAAAAAATTTGGAGATGATAGAGGCTATTTCATGGAGACATATAAGAAGGTTGATTTTGATCAAGCTGGTTTGATCTATGATTTTGTTCAAGACAACCAATCTAAATCTAAAAAAGGCGTCCTACGTGGACTTCATTTCCAAAAGACATTTCAACAGGCTAAGCTTGTTAGATGTATTGAAGGCGAAGTTTTTGATGTCTGTGTTGATTTAAGAAAAGGCTCCCCTACTTACGGAAAATGGGAAAGCACAATTTTGTCCGCTGAAAAAGGTAATCAATTTATGATTCCTAGAGGTTTTGCTCACGGCTTTTTAGTGCTCAGCGAAACTGCGACATTTTGTTACAAAGTTGATGAAATCTATCACCCTGAGGATGAAGGTGGCTTGCCATTCGATGATCCTGATCTAAATGTTAAGTGGCCATTCACTAACAACTTGAACCTCTCTGAAAAAGATAAACATCACCCATCATTTAAAGAATCTAAGGTGGAGTTAGTAAATGAGTAAAATCTCAAAAGAATCCAAAATTTTAGTTACTGGTTTTAAAGGCCAATTAGGTTACGACTGTGTTCGTGAACTTTTAGCGCGTGGTTATAAAAATGTTTGGGGTATAGACTTGGCAGAACTAGATATCACTGATGAAAAAGCTGTTCATAAACTGATTAATGAATATAAACCAGAAGTCGTCATGCATAATGCCGCGTGGACCGCTGTTGATAAAGCCGAAGAGATGAAAGATCTCGTCTATAAAGTTAACGCTTTAGGACCAAAATATATCGCTGAAGCCTGTAAAGAAGTCGGAGCGAAGATGGTTTATATTTCGACCGACTATGTCTTTGATGGAAAAGGTGAAAGACCATTTGAAGTTGATTCTCCAAAAAACGGGCTTTCTACGTACGGCAAAACTAAATCACAAGGCGAAGATTATGTTCGTAACGCACTAGATGAATATTTCGTCGTCCGCATTTCCTGGGTGTTTGGAGTTAACGGAAATAATTTTATTAAGACCATGCTTAAATTAGAGGACTCTGGAAAGACAGAACTCAATATCGTTAGTGATCAAGTTGGTTCACCAACTTATACATATGATTTGGCGAAACTCCTCTGCGATATGGTTGAAACAAATAAATATGGTGTCTATCATGCGACCAATGAAGGTTTCTGCTCTTGGGCAGAATTCGCTAAAGAAATTTTTAAATGTGCAAAGAAAAATGTCGAGGTTCATCCTGTAACAACTGAAGAGTATAAAAAGCTTGTTCCAAATCAAACTGATCGACCACTCAATTCAAGAATGAGTAAAAAATCTCTTGATAAAGCTGGTTTCTCTAGATTACCTGATTGGAAGGATGCTTTGGAAAGATATCTTAAAGAGATAGGTTATTAATATGATTAAAGGCTACTTAGTAAAAAGGAAAATAAACAAGCTTTGGAGAAAAACAAACCCACATAATTCCACCACCGTTGTTTTATATGATAATAATCCAAAATCATTAGAAAACATCCATGTTGGAAACGCTACATACGGAGAGATTAGACCATTCATTTTTAATCACGATTATCATCTTCATATTGGAAACTTCTGTTCAATTGCCCCAGACGTTAAGTTTGTGGTGTCAGGAGATCATCATTTAAATCATCTATCAACATTCGCATTTTTTTCAAAATGCATCGATGGTAGAAACGAAGCAATATCTAAAGGTGATATCGTCATCAAAGATGATGTTTGGATTGGAGTGGGCTCAATCATTCTTTCTGGAGTCACGATCGGACAAGGCGCAGTTATCGCAGCCGGAGCGGTCGTTACAAAAGAAGTCCCACCTTATGCGATTGTTGGAGGTAATCCCGCTAAAGTTATCAAATACCGTTTCTCGGATAAAATTATTAGCAAACTCTTGACTCTCGATTTCTCGAAATTAGACAGGGATCAAATTCAAAAAAATATTGATAATTTATACATGGATATTAACGAAGATAATATCGATAAAATTATAAAAATAGCCAAAAAAGGAGAATAGTGAATGGCAAAATTTTTAGTTACCGGCGGAGCCGGATTCATCGGAGGCAATTTCCTCCACATCATGACAAATAGGTATCCAAATGACCAATATGTCTGCGTCGACGCACTTACATATGCGGGTAACTTGGAAACTCTTGAACCGATCATGAATAAACCGAATTTTAAATTCGTTCACGCGAACATCTGTGATCGCAAAGTGATTTTTGATTTGTTTGAAAAAGAACATTTTGATTACGTTATCAACTTTGCAGCAGAATCACATGTTGATAGAAGCATTGAAAATCCTGAAATTTTCTTGAAGACAAATATTTTAGGAACGCAAGTGCTCATGGATGCGTGCCGTAAATACGGCATCAAAAGATATCATCAAGTCTCGACAGACGAAGTCTACGGAGATCTTCCACTTGATAGACCCGACTTATTCTTCCATGAAGACACTCCAATTCACACTTCAAGTCCATATTCTGCTTCAAAAGCAAGTGCCGACTTATTAGTGCTCGCATATCATAGAACCTTTGGCTTACCATGTACCATTTCTCGTTGTTCGAATAACTATGGACCATATCACTTCCCTGAGAAGCTAATCCCATTAATAATTCAAAGAGCGCTTAGAAATGAACAACTACCAGTTTATGGAAAAGGTGAAAATGTTCGTGATTGGCTTTACGTTGGAGATCACTGTAATGCAATCGATTTAGTTGTTAGAAATGGCCGTGATGGCGAAGTCTACAATATCGGTGGTCATAACGAAAGAACAAACCTTGAAGTTGTTAAGACAATCTTGAAAGCATTAGGCAAACCTGAATCTCTCATTACATATGTAAAAGATAGACCAGGACACGATTTAAGATACGCGATGGATCCAACAAAGATTGAAACCGAATTAGGTTGGAAACCGGAACATAATTTTGACACCGGCATTCTCGCGACCATTAAGTGGAACTTAGATAACCAAAAATGGTTAAAGAATGTTGAATCCGGTGAGTACATGAAATGGATGGAAAGATATAACTAATGGAGATTTCTCTAGATAAAGTTAATGTCATAGCTTTCTATTTGCCTCAGTTCCATACAATTCCCGAGAATGATGAGGCTTATGGAAAAGGTTTTACGGAATGGGTAAATATTAAAAAATCCCAAGCCCTTTTTGAAGGACATCGTCAACCAAGAGTGCCTTTAAATGACAATTATTATTGTTTGCTCGATGGCGGCAAGACCATGGAAGCACAAGCCAAGCTTGCTAAAGAATATGGAGTGTTTGGTTTTTGCTATTATCATTACTACTTCAAAAACGGTAAGTTGTTACTTGAAAAACCTTTAGAAGAAATGCTTCTTAACAAGAAGATTAACATCCCTTTCTGCATGTGCTGGGCAAATGAAAACTGGTCAAAAAGATGGGATGGCGGTAACAACGAAGTTATCGTTGCTCAAGATTACGACGATTTAGACGGCATTGAAAAACATGTTGATTACTTAGCAAAATTCGTGTCTGACGAACGATATATTACCATAGATGGTAAACCATTACTTATTATCTACAAACCAGATTTAATTCCAAACCTTGAACAATACATTTCAAAAATTAGAGAGTGCTTTGCTAAAAAAGGCTTTGAGCATATCTTTATCGCTGCTCAATTCCCAACTTTCTATCTAAACAAAAAGCATTTAGAACTGTTTGATTATTACATCCAGTTTGAACCTTTCTACACTGAGCATAGGGTTATTAAAGAATCTCACTCACTCAAACAAATTGTTAAAAGAATTTTAATTAAGTTGCATCTTTATGATGCTGCTAAAAAGACCAAAAAGCCACTGCTCACTCATTTAGATTATGATCGTCAGTGGCAAAATAATTTAGCCTCCAAAATAAACGATAAAAAGTTAATCGCTGGTGCGTTCGTTGATTGGGACAACACCCCAAGAAACAAAAACGGCATCGTTTATGATGGAGTTACCACCGAAAAATTCGCAAAATATTTTGATAAGTTAGTCAAAAAGACCGAAAGAGAATATTCTCTTCCAATCATCTTCATCAATGCATGGAATGAATGGTGTGAAGGAACATATCTTGAACCTGACACAAATCATAACTACGAATATTTAGAAGCAATTAATAAATCCATAAATGGATAAGGGGTAAAGCTATGAAAAAGGATTACGTAAAAAACGAAACAATGGTTGATTTCAATGTTCCGCCTTATATCGGAACCGAAATGAACTATGTTGAACAGGCTATTAAGAACCACAAAATTTGTGGCGATGGCCCTTTCACCAAAAAATGTCACGCTTGGATGGAAGAAAAATTCCACGCTCAAAAGGTTTTACTTACCACAAGCGGAACAACAGCTTTAGAAATGGCGGCTTTACTTTGCAATTTCAAAAGAGGTGACGAAGTAATACTTCCAAGTTTTACATTTTCTTCAACTGCGACTGCGTTTGTTCTGGCAGGTGCTAAATTAGTTTTCGTCGATATTCGTCCAGACACGATGAACATTGATGAAACAAAGATTGAAGCTGCCATTACCCCAAAAACCAAAGTTATTTGTGCTATGCATTATGCGGGCGTAGCGTGCGAGATGGATAAGATTATGGATATCGCAAAACGTCATAATCTACTCGTCGTCGAAGATGCTGCCCAAGGCGTTATGTCAAAATACAAAGGCCAATATCTTGGAACAATCGGCGATTTTGGTTGTTATTCATTTCATGAAACAAAAAACTATTCCATGGGTGAAGGTGGCGCTTTGATCATCAAAGATCCTAAATATAATGAAGCTGCTGAAATCTTAAGAGAGAAAGGAACTGATAGATCCAAATTCTTAAGAGGGCAAGTCGATAAATATACTTGGAAAGATTATGGAAGCAGCTATCTTCCAAGCGATATCAACGCTGCATATTTATATGCTCAATTAGAAAAAGCTGATGAAATTAATAACAATCGACTTCACGCTTGGAATAAATATTATGGACTTTTAAAAGACCTTCAAGATAAAGGCTTAATTGAGCTTCCAGTTGTTCCTGAAGGCTGTGAACATAACGGACATATGTTCTTCGTTAAAGTCAAAGACTTAGAACAAAGAACGGATATTCAAACCTTCTTAAGAGAAAATAAGATTTATACCACATTCCACTACATTCCACTTCATAGTGCTCCAGCAGGACTTAAATTTGGAGTGTTCGTTGGAAAAGATGAATATACGACCAAAGAAAGCGAAAGATTATTCCGCCTTCCAATGTATTATGGAATCACAGACAAAGACTGTGAAATCGTTTCTAAATACATTCACTACTATTTTGAGAGATAAAAACTATGAAAAACATTTTGATTTTTGGTGCGACAGGAAATATTGGGGTCTATCTTACTGATTATTGCAAGGAAAGACTTGATCCAAAAGAGTTCCACATTATCGCTATCGGAACTAAGAAAACTAAATTATTTGAAAAATTAGGAATCGAATATGTTAATGTCGATGTCACAAACAAAGAAGATTTTCTAAAGCTTCCAGAGAAAGATGTGTTCGCTATCGTTAATTTAGCGGGTATTTTACCGGCATATCTCCAAGATTTTGAACCTTCAAAGTATTTAAATGTCAATGTTATTGGGGCGATAAACGTTATGGAATATGCTCGTAAAGTCAAAGCAGATCGCGTTCTTTATACCCAAACTTGGTCCGACTTAGGTGGCTATTGGGGTAAAGAAGAAGTCTTATCAAGCGATATGCCACGTAAGCTTTTATTTAAAGGCGATCACGCTTTCTATTCCATTACCAAATCAATGATTGTCGATACGCTTGAATTTTATAATCAAGAATATGGCATCAAAAATTATGTTTTCCGTTTACCAAATATCTATTTATATAATCCCCAACGTTATTATTATGTTGATGGAGTCAAAAAATATATTGGCTATCGCTATATGATTGACCGTGCATCAGAGGGAGAAGATATTGAAGTCTGGGGAGACCCGAAAGCCTTCAAGGATATCATTTACGTTAAAGATCTTTGCCAAATGATGTATCTTGCTTTAACAAAGTTAAATGCAAAGACGGGTATCTATAACGCAGGCACAGGTGTTAAGACCACACTTGATGAACAAATCAAGACGATGGTTGAAGTCTTCTCGCCAAAAGATAAACAATCTAAATTGTTTTATAAACCTGAAAAATCCTCATTTACATCCTTTGTAATGGATATTGAAAAAGCTAAGAAAGAACTTGGTTTTGAACCAAAATATTTCTATAAAGACTACCTTGAAGATTATAAGAAAGAGATGGAGTTAAAGCGTTTTGATGAACTCTGGGAAACTAAATAAGAACCTAGCAATCATTGGAGCAAGTTATCTTCAACTTCCTTTGATTCGTAAAGCTAAAGAGTTGGGTTATATAACTCATGTTTTTGCTTGGGCCGCTAACGATGTTGGCGAAAAAGAGGCTGATTATTTTTACCCTATCTCAATCGTTGAAAAAGATAAAATATTGGAGAAGTGCCGCGAAATTGATATTTGTGGCATTTGTTCAATCGCTTCAGATTTAGCAATTATCACCGTCAATTATGTTGCTCAAAATTTAGGGTTAAACAGCAATTCGCTTGAATGTACAAATAAATCGACGAATAAGCATCTAATGAGAAAATGCTTTGAAGAAAACGGCGATCCATCACCTAAGAGTGAACTCGTGAGTGATTTTGAAAAAATCGATCCTAATAAATATTCCTATCCAGTTATTGTAAAACCGTTAGATAGAAGCGGAAGTCGCGGCATCTACAAAATCGAAAGACCTGAAGAATTGATTCCCGCTTGTAAAAAATCCGCTCAAGAAGGATTTATTAAATCGGTTTTAATTGAAGAATTTGCGACTGGAAAAGAATACAGTGTGGAATTTATTTCATATCACGGAAAACATCATTTTCTTGCAGTTACTTTAAAATACACGACTGGTGCTCCTCACTTTATTGAAACTAGTCATCTAGAACCTGCTCCAATAAGTGAATCCTTAAAGAAAAAGATTCAAGGCGTTGTTGAACACGCTCTTGATTCCTTGGAAGTTACCGACGGCGCTTCACATAGTGAAATCAAAATCGACGAGAACGAAAACATCATGATTATCGAAGTTGGTGCGCGCATGGGTGGAGACTGCATCGGAAGCGATTTGGTCTATTATTCCACTGGCTATGATTTTGTGGAAATGGTCATCGATGTTGCTTGTGGCAACGAACCAAAATTTGTTCGTAAGCACGAGCCATTCCCAGTTTCAGTCCATTTCATTTTGACCAAAGAAGATTTAAAGACTTTCGAAGATTTTAAAAAGAATCATCCTGAGAAAATTTTACAAATCGTTGATTATCATCCTGAGAAAATTGGCTCCACTACCGATAGTTCAAATCGAGCGGGTTGCTACATTATTAGAGAATAACTATGAAAAAGAATAAGCAGGAGTTAATTAACCTATTAATTGGAATATTCTCCCAAGTCATCGTTATGGTGCTTGGTTTTATTGTTCCAAAGATTTTTATTTCTGCTTATGGTTCTGACGTTAACGGATTACTTTCTACTATTGGACAAGTGTTCGCTTATGTAGCCTTACTTGAAACCGGTATGTCGATGGCGACAAGAAACGCTTTATATAAGCCTCTTAACGAAAAAAATGAAACAGACATCAATAAAATATTATCTGCATCTAAAAACTATTATCGAAAAGCATCAATCATCTATGTTGCGATCGTGTTAACCTTAGCGTTCCTATTACCGCTTGCCCTTAAGACGTCGGTGAATTATTGGACTGTTTTCTTAGTCATTCTTTTAGAAGGTATGGGTTCAGCCTTATTCTTCTATTTCATCGACACTGAAATCTGTTTCTTAAATACATGCGGTAAGACATCTGTTGTTAATATAACCACTCTCATCTACCGTGTGCTTTGCTACGGAATTAAGATTGTTCTAGCTTTGCTAGGAATCAATATTATTTTCATTCAATTAGGATTCTTTGTAGTCTCAATTGTAAGAGTTCTATTGGTGCGTCTTTACATCAAAAAGAAATATGGTTGGGTATCCACGAACGAATTTGAAAAAGGCTTTAAGCTTCCAAACCGTAAGGCTTATTTACTTACCGAAGTAGCGTGGCTTGTCTTTTCTTCAACAGACGCGATTGTTTTATCAATCTTTGTTTCAACATCTATGTCTAGCGTATACGCAGTTTACAACATGATCTTTGTGGCGATTAACGCCCTTTTGACCGCGATATACGAGGCAATATCCTATAAGTTAGGCTTAACCTACAATGAAGATATTGAAAAATATAAGCGACTACATAACTTGTTTAACTCGTTCATTATTTCGATAACGACGATATTGATATCTGTTACGTATTGGCTAACTCTACCATTTATCAGCCTATACACTGCGGGTATTGAAGATGTTAATTACATCTATGAATATTTACCATTGTTATTCTGCTTAGTGCAGTTATTATCGTGGTCAAGATATGTCTCTGGAAACTTAACTAGTGTTGGTGGCAAAGCCAAGATAACCAGTATCGTTTCTTTAATTGAAGCCGCTTTAAATATCATCTTATCGTTAGTGCTTGTCCAATTCCTCGGAATATATGGTGTTTTAATTGCTACCGTGGCTTCTCTTCCAATCAAAGTAATATTTACGCATTTCTTATCGGAAAAAGTTATTCTAAAGAGAAAGCCTTGGAAAACGATTGCCATTTTTGGTGCAAACTACACAATATTCGGATTAACAGTTTTATTAGCGCACTTTATTAATTTAAATATCGATTCATATTTGATGTTCGTTGCATACGGCTTTATGTTTGTGGGCATCTATGTTGTTGTAGTTTTAGGCGTCAATTTAGCCGTTAATAGAGATTTGCTTAAAATTAAGGGCTTATTTAAGAAGACAAAAAACAAAAGATAGCGTGGTTCGTGGTTCAATGAATTTAAATAGAAAGTCAAAAGTATCTGAAAATTATATTTTGAAGCTTAAAAAAGCTGCTCAGAAGTTTTTTGAAAGTGGCAAATATGATGAGTGTTTACAAGTGCTGCACGCGATTTCGTTTTACTTATACGAATACAATCAATATTACGTTGATGAGTATATTGAAAGTTTTCTTGTAAAAGTTACCGAAGCCTTAAAACTTCGTAACGAATATAAAGCAATAGAAAATAAGGTTCTCGTTTTCGATGGCTTCGCTTTTGAAAATCGTGGCGTGATAAAAATGTATCTAAATGCCTTAGTCAAAGGCGGTTTTGATATTGTTTATTTATACGATAAGAATAGAACAAACGAAATTTCTGGAATATTAGAGTATTGCAAAAATAACAATATCAAAATCATTACCTATAATGAGCAAGCATCATTCGTTGCTGCTGCGAAAGAAATCGCTCAAGTATTTATAAATGAAAAGCCTGCGAAAGCTTTGTTCTACACTTATCCTTATGATGTTTCTGGTTATGTTGCTTTTGCCTCATTTAAAGGTTTAACCGAGAGATTTCTTATCGATTTAACCGATCACGCTTTCTGGATTGGTAAATACTGCAACGACTTCTTCTGTGGAAGCCGCGAAATGTCTGCATATATCCAATATTTTGAGAGAAAAATTCCAAAAGAACAGTTAATTAAACTCGGCGTTAATTTGCTTGTTGAAGATGTTAAAGATCATAGTGGTTTACCTTTTGATGTCACCACCACCAAATATATTTTCAGTGGCGGAGCGCTATATAAAACTTTAGGCGATCCAAATAACTACTATTACAAGATAGTCGATCACATCCTTGCGAAACATAAAGATATTTCATTTATCTACGCTGGATATGGTGATGATGTTGAGATGAAAATAATCCTTAGCAAATATCCGAACCAAGCCTTTTATATTTCTGAAAGAAAAGATTACTACTATTTGATTGAGAATTGCGTGCTTTATTTGAACACATATCCAATGTTTGGAGGAATGATGATGAAGTATTCTGCATTAGCAGGTAAACTTCCAATCACCTTAAGACACGATAACGATTCAGATGGCTTGCTGCTCAATCAAAAGAATCTTGGTATCGAATACGATAACTATGATGACTTGATTAATGATGTTGATCATCTTTTATCAGACGAAAGCTATCTTAAGGAAAGAGAAGCAAAATTAAAAGGTTCTGTAATTACAGAAGAAAGATTTGTAAACAACCTAAAGAATACTTTAGTTAATCACAAAACCGATTATGAACATAACTATGAGCATTTAGACACGGTTAAGTTTAGGGAAGAATATTTAGAAAGACACAATCACAAGAAGCTGTTTTGGGAATTAATATCTGGCTATAAACATCCATGTTTCATTAAGATATTTCCCATTAGATACTTGTGTTATAATCTGTTGAGAAATATAAAGAAACTATTTAAATAGGTGAAAGATATGGGAGATTTTGTAGCGGGAAGAATTAAAAAGATGAAACCCTCTGGAATTAGAGAGTTCTTTAACTATGCTTCTGAAAGACCAGAAGTTGTTTCATTAGGTGTAGGAGAGCCAGACTTTGTCACTCCAAAGCCAATCATTGAAGCCGCAAAAAAATCACTCGACGAAGGAAAGACTTTTTATACTTCAAATCAAGGTTTACCTTCCTTAAGGAAGAAAATATCTTCTTATCTATCAACTCGTTTTGATATTCATTATGATGCTGACGAGATGATTTTAACTGCAGGAAGTAGTCAAGGCATCTTTGCTGCTTTAATGGCGATCATTAATCCAGGTGATGAAATCATCGTTACTGAACCAACCTATATTTGCTATGTTCCAGACATCGAAATGTGTGGAGGTAAGGCTGTTGTTATTCAGTTAAGTAGTGATAACGAATATAAACTCACCCCTGAAGTTCTTAAAAAATATATCACTCCGAAGACCAAGGCTATTTTCCTTAGCTACCCAAATAACCCGACTGGGGCAATTATGACTAGAGAAGAGCTTGAAGCTATCGCTCCTATCATTTTAAAAAATGATTTATTTGTTATTTCAGATGAAATATATGCCGAATTAACATATGGAAGCAGACATTGTTCAATTGCATCATTCCCTGGTTTCAAAGAAAGAACGATTCTTGTCTCCGGTTTTTCAAAAGCGTTTGCGATGACTGGTTGGAGACTCGGATATGTGTGTGCTCCAAAGGAGATTTTGGATCAAATCTTAAAGATTCAGCAATATATAATGCTAAGTGCTCCAACAACCGCTCAATATGGCGCTAAATCAGCTTTAGATGAATGCATTCCTTATATGGAAAATATGGTTAAGGAATATGACCGTCGAAGACAATATCTCCTCTCTTCGTTCAAAGAACTTGGAGTTGATTGTTTCGATGCTCGTGGAGCGTTTTACCTATTCCCATCAATCAAAAAGTTTAATATGACAAGTCGAGAAATTTGTCTAAAACTCTTAAACGAACATAATGTCTTGGTCGTTCCAGGAACTGCATTCGGTGAATCTGGAGAAGGCTATATTCGTATTTCTTATGCGACAAGTATGGAAAGACTGCAAGTGTTTATAAGAGAATTGAAAGCGTTGTGCAAATAGTATGAATAAACCAAAAGTATTAGTTCTACTCGCGACCTACAATGGCGAGAAATATCTACGAGAACAAATTGACTCTATTCTCGCTCAAAAAGATGTCAATATTTTGATCAAAGTTAGCGATGATAGATCGACCGATTCTACTCAAAAAATCCTTCAAGAATACAAAGAAAAACTTCCTAATTTTGATTATCAAATTAACGAAAAAAATAAGGGTTTTGCCTATAATTTCTTAGATTTATACTTTTCAGTTAAAGATGAGGAATTTGATTATTGTGCATTCGCTGATCAAGACGATTTTTGGCTTGAGAATAAATTAAGCAAAGCCATCGAATTAATTGATAAAAACCAATCTAAAAATGGTTGCTTTTATTGCTCAAATTTAAAACTAGCGAATGAAAAACTTGAAGAATACGGAATCCAAGAAAGTAAAAAAGCCTTAAAAGCAAATAAGTATTCATTTATCGCTGCAAATATCGCGACGGGTTGCACTGTTGTGATTGATAACAAATTCTATAAACAATCGGTTAAATACTATCCAAAGAACATTCACTTACATGATTACTATCTATTCTTAATCGCCTTGTTCACCGCAAACTACGTCTATGACTTTAATAGCTATATTTTATATAGGCAACACACGAACAATCAGATTGGCAGCAACAAGAAGTTCTTCACCAAATTTAAATGGAATAACTTCATGCATCCAAAACATTCCACCACTACTTTATTAAAAGAGTTGCTCGCTGGTTATGAAAAAGATATAAGCAAAGAAGATTTAAAGATAATTAAAATGGCCGCCTTTTATAAAGACAGTCATAAAAATAAACGTAAATTATTGTTCACTCATAAAATCAAAAAGTGGAAACAAAACTATTTGTTTAAACTAAAAGTATTACTCAATAAATATTAAAAGGGGCTGTTAAGAAATTAAAATCTGAAAGGTACCCCAAATCCTAGACATTAGGAAAGGGGTACTTTTTCTATGAAATATTCATGGGAATTCAAACTTGAATGCGTCAACAAGTATAAAAATGGCGAGTATATTAAGCATCCAGGGACAGCCAAACAACGCAAAA
>JAZLFJ010000014.1:0-4409 GCA_045615665.1 Bacilli bacterium | reverse complement strand
GGTCTAATGGTCAAAAAGTAGGCTGTTTTGTATGTACTACCTTTCTAATGGTCAAAAAGTAGGCTGTTGAAACGTAATGTTTTAATGGTTTGTTTACGCGGCTCCCCAAGCCGCATACTACGCAATCCCCAAAGGTAATTTTTTAGGATTCATTATTTCTTGTTTGCAAGTAAGCAATTATAAATTGCCGTCGATGTTCTAAACTTAATCCGCTATGGTTGTTTAGATTCTTTTTGAGGTCAGTGAAAGTCCCCTCTATTTTGTTATTTGTATTCGGCATTCCATCACATTCTGGAAGCTGATAGGTAAATAAATACGGCAAATAAAAGTTAATACTACTTACGAGCGTTCTAAGACGGCGATGGAGATAATATGTCTTCCCATTTTTATGCACAGTTCTTTTGTTTAAGAAATCTTTCCAACAATCTTTCCACTTACTATATTCGTTAATCCAATCTTCTTTATCAAGATATATCATCGCCTCACATAAACTTAATAATTCGCGAGAAGCAATCATCTTTGGATGTTTGGTCAGATAACGTCTAACTATCTGTAACATATGGAATTGGCACATTTGTACTGGAAACATCGTCAGTATTCCAAATAGCTCTTGCTTACCATCTATTATGATACCCCTGATGTGATAACCGGCTAACATGATTTCTTCTATAGCGACCCGATAATCCATCGTTGTCTCATGCTTAATAAACGACATGTACAACACTTTTCCTGTTGCCTCATCAATGGCTAAGAGGACTCCCCAATTGTGTCCCCAATAGGTGGCATCTATATGCACAAAACCACTATATCCCCACAACTCAGGTTGCTCCCATGAAAAGCATTGTTGATGTAACTTCCGCTGTATAGTTGATATACTTATTTGGTGGCTTATTGCTAACTCTGCGAGGGTTTGTTTACCATCTAAATACTCTTTCCATATCTCTCCGGAAGACAATCTATGTTGTGCATAGATAAATTGTTTATGACAACTTTTACACTTGTAAAACTGAGATCCGTTACGGACTCCATTTTTCTTTACTTCTGAAGAACTACAGAATGGACATTTAATAGTAAACATAGGGCATTTTGAATTAACTTGATGCCGCTAAATTACTAATATTTATTGATATATACAATTTTTAGCCTACTTTTTGACCATTAGAGCACTTACATTCATCGATTTTGCTTTCAAGGTGCTTGAACCGTGCAACAAATTAGTTTATAACTATTTACAAAGATTTTAGCCTACAAAATGACCATTACGCCTTCTTGCGACCGTTTTTTTTTAGCTTCCCGTGCCGCGCATCTTTGCGCGAAGTTTCGTTCCTTAGTCGGCAATATCATTGCCGTTTCTCCACCGAGTCCATCGTGGTCTAATCAGCAAGGGATAAGCAAGGGATAAGCAAGGATTAAATGATAGTATAAAAGGTTACTAGTTACTAGTTACTAGTTAATTTTATATATCTATACATCGCGCACATGCATAAAATATTATATGGTATGTTGGAATATATTGAGCTTAATTTTCTAACTGGTAACTGGTAACTGGTAACTTTTTAAAAAAATTAGGCTTAATATTTGCATATATCAAAAATTTGTTGTACCTTTGCAGCAAATTTGAAAATGTCTATTGTGACAACTAATCATCAGCAGTTGGGAATCTAGTCAATTCAAAGCGTATACGATGGTTATTAGCTGTTCACCCCAATCCGGGTGTGGATGGCTATTTTCGTATATGTAGGTTGACTAGACCTCCCAACTGGAAATAGCCGAAGCACCCGTTTTTTGCTAATTAAAAAACTTAAAGAATATGGCTGCATTTGCAATTTACACTTATTCCTTCCAACATGTTGAGAATGTTGGTCTTTACCTTGGTCAAGAAGATGAACATGAACCCTTACCTACATTAAAAGATCGTCAGGATTTTGTCCAAAAAATCTTTCATGATGATTTGCATGGAGGTAGACCCTTTGAATGTTTTGTAACAGAATTTGCAACAGATCCTCAGGGGAAAAAAGTTCGGAATAAGACCAAATATGGTAGCAAGGTCGTGTGGGAGCATGATGGAATTATATTGCTATTGGTGTCCAATCCCTATTGTACAATTACAACTCATAAAAATTTTAAAAAGGATAAAACGAAGGATGAACCTTGGTGCCATGTGTTAATTGATAATCGTTTTGGTCGTGAATTTATTGCTATTGAAAAAACGACTGCGTTTAAGGATATTGATAAAGTAGCTACAATTTTGGAAGAATCTTTGCGTTCTCGCTTAACACCCCATTTTATCAATATTACTATTAAAAATCAATATACTCCAGATGCCTTTTGGGAGATTGTTGAAAAACATAAATTCGCTGGAGTTAATGAAGTTGCCTTTAAATTTACCGCACCAAATCACCCCTGGGCTTCCGAATTGTTATCAACTATGCGCTCTGCAGCAAGAGAGATGAATGCTCGTCCATCTGCCACCTTCTGCTCTCAAGATAACGAACATCCTTTAATTCTTGAGAAAAATAATGAAGAATTGAGTAGTTATGTTAAACTTTGCGCATTAGAGGGAGAAGACATCGTGATAAAAGTGAAAGGCATTCGTGCTCGGTTACATGTTATAAATGTAAAGAACAAATTTGTTTTTCAATCCATGTCTGACGAGTTGTTCCGTAAAATGTTAACAGCTGCACCAGAATTGTTTGATGAGTCTTATAGCTCTTTTGCTACCTTTCTTGATCAAATAAACACAAACCTTAAACCATGTATCACCGATTAACAGAAAATCGTAAGAAAGAATTACGCGCTCAATACGAAGACATACAAGAGTATTTGATTACCTATAATGCCGTAACCATTGTTGGTAATCAGTATGCCGATTTATGTCCAGAGGAAGTTTGGGATGAAGCATTACAACTAATGAAGGAAATTGGTGCTGATAAGTATCGCCAATGGAAAGTTTCTCAAGTATATAGACAATTGCAAACCAAATATAATTGTTTTATAGAAGAAGATAATACTCGCATTAATCGCTCACAAGAAGAGCGAGAACGGACAGCTACACTCGTATTGTTTGATGTTTTAATAATGCTAGTTCTGAAGGAAAAGGTCATAGATTGTCATCAGCATCCATATTTTAATTATATACAGGCCATTCTGAATTGTCTTGAAGATAGTGTGCTTTTTGAAGTGATGAACCAGCAGGCAATTGTAGACGAAAAGAATTTAGAAGAAATGATTGGACAAGAAGTCCTTCCTCAAGATTATTTAGATGGCGATGTGTTAAAGCATTCAACTACAAAAATTTGCCCATATATCAAGGTCGATATACTCAATTCTGATGGGCTAGATAAAAAATATATTGATGACCACTTACGAGAAAAATCCTCTAAGACTGTAGGACAATTTATAAGTGAACTCGTAAAATTTAAAGATTATTTAGATTTCGAAGACGATAACGCTAAAGAAATTTTTACCACTTTTAAACGTTATTATAAAGATGAAATAACATATGACTACAAGAACTTTGTAACTCCGTTTTATCAATCATTCCCAGAAGTAAGGAGATAAGAAAGGCTTGACACAAAATTGACTAAAAATTGACTCACACTTGACTGTGTGGGTCTTTTTTTGACACCTATTTGACCAATCTATATTTTACTTCTTATAATCTTGCTTACCCTAAAAAAATGTATTAATTTTGCAGCCGCTTAGATGAAAAGCGCTTAGCTAACGTTGGAAATTTAAGTCTGGTTTAGTAGGTGGCAACATTCAGATGATGCACTTATCCCAAATCAGGTGATGGGGGCCTCTGTCATAAAAAATGTTTAATTATTAAATTCTAAGAAAATGACAGAATTTAAAACCAACACATTCCTTTGCGTCGATCTCAAAGTTCGCGCACAGAAGGAAATGATTCAAGACCACGAGACACGCGTGGGTTACTTAAGTAAGGTCAATGATGACCATTTCGAATTTGACGAAGCAGTCGAAGATGCCCATCGGCGGAACCCAAAGGTCTTTCGAGGACAACGTATCAATGTTATCCGTAACGTTCAGGGTCGCCATCTGGTGTTCCTCCGTCAACTCGAACTGACCTCTGACACCCCTATCCAAAAGATAGGCCGACAAATCACAGCCGAGCTCAAACTCGCAAAGAAATTATTAGAACTATGACCCAGTTAGAATTAGCATTGGAGCAAGAGGGCGCAACGCCCTCTGCTCTTAGCAAACTCAGTCTTCCTAAAGACTCCGAATTGCCCCCTATCATTCGTGATATAGTAACTAATGCACCTAAGTCGCGCAAACTGCCCGCTTTCGTTGCCAGTCTTTCACCCCTATGCGCCTTATGCCCACGCGTGCGTCTTCATTATTACTATGATAGTCGCCCTTCAGCACTCCTACTCCAAGTCCTCATC
>JAZLFJ010000013.1:0-1492 GCA_045615665.1 Bacilli bacterium | reverse complement strand
TTCTTTCTATCTTAGTTGCTATTGATTTTGTAAAAGAGCATTTTGGAGTTGAAATGGAAAAGCCTGAAATTATTTGTGATTATTCTGCAAGGAATAATCAGTGCCTTGGTAAAAAATGTCCATTTTCAAAAGTTAATCATTGAGATAATTCTAATTTTCGGGATTAAACAATTTGAAGTTAACGGAGAAAATGTAGATGAAAAAAACAGTAAAAATAGATATAACCATAATTATGTTCGTTAGTTTGATTTCGGCAAATTTATATATAGCTTTGGAAGGAATAATAATGGATTATGGACGTGAATTATCTAATCCATGGCTCAATTATTGTTTATGATAAAACAAACAACGCATGGGGAAATATATTGATATTTTTTGTAATATGGAATGCATTATAGTTTTTCTGATAGCTTCAAAGTGGAATTTGTAATAGAGGAAAGTGACGATGAATGTGTTGAGTTGGTTGGCAGAATGGTACAGTTCCAATTGCGATGAAAGTTGGGAACATTCTTATGGCGTTAAAATTGATACTTTAGATAACCCGGGATGGAATGTAAAGATTGATTTGATGGAGACTCCACTTGAGAACAGAGCATTTGAAGTATACGAAATCGACAATGGTGACGATGATTGGATTCGGTGTTGGGTTGAAAATAATGTATTTTACGGTGTCGGAGATCCTTTCAAGCTGGAAACGATATTGATGAAGTTTAACGAATACGCAGAAGAATAGACATTTTGGAGCGATTTAGTTCAATCGGAATTTGTGGAGGTGCGGTTATGCAATTTAAAGAGGGAAGTGGCTGGAAAGCCTGCTACAATGAGGAAAAAAATATCTATACGGCTTCGTTTTCAGCAGATGGTTTAAAACTGTATGAAATCAACAAAGAGATTTTTGACGCGCTAAAGGATCGTATCGATGATAACAAGCATGCACAAATGCTGATAACAGAGGGAAGAAAACTCTATATGGAGGTTATTGACCGATGTGGTCCGCCCTATACTATAGTGTTCGATGAAGATTATGAGAAGCTTTGTCCATGGATAAAGCCTGAACCGGTCGGGGAAACCTGGCCGACTGAGATGACGGACGCTGTGGTAGAGGTGCTCGAATGCGAGAAAGATAATCTTGAGCAGAGAAGAAAAAAGAAGGAAGAAAGAGAAAGAAACTCTCATGCCGGGAAGTATTGAAGTGGTGGTGGAGTAAGACAAGGTGAGTGTAGCATGAAAACAAAAACAGTCTATAAAAAAAGTATGTTTCCCGCGGATATTGATACGGTGTTTGATCTTTTGACAGATCTAAAAACTTTACAGTATGTTGCATCTCCATATGCAAGTTTTATCCCCGCAAGGGAGGACACTAATAATATAATTTGGAAGGAAGGACGAACATATTTATTCAAATTCAAAATGTTCTGCATTCTGCCGTTTGGAACACATACGATTCATGTGATTGATTTTAAGAAAGATGGTATCTACACAAATGAAAGCA
>JAZLFJ010000012.1:0-1677 GCA_045615665.1 Bacilli bacterium | reverse complement strand
CATTTTAATAAATACGCGACCGTACATTGGGGGGAATGCCGCACAGCGGCAGGCAGCTTGCCCAAGATACGACTTTTTTTTTGAAACTACCAAATTTTAGTGTGACTTTTTGAAAAAAACACTACCGGTCCTCACGGATGGGTAGTGGAGAAAAACGATTTGAGTATTGAGATGTTAAATAATTTTTATTGCTTCCGCATACAAGTCTGGGACATAGTTGTTAGGTATACGGAACTTAGTACCATGATTATGTCCAGTACGAGCATCAAAATCTATGTATATTTTGCCATCTTCAATAGCTTGAATAAATTTTTGCTTATCTACTTGCTTTAGCATTAGTACACTATTGTAATGATAATACAATTGGCGACCTTCACGCTTTTCTTCTGCACGGACATAGAAGCAATTTATAAGTTTGGTACCGCTTTTAGTGTATAAATCATTAAAACCCCAATAAGGTATCGTCGGGAAAGGACCTAACCCAACTTTTTGCTCTACCTCTTTAAGCCAATCTCCATGTTTGGTCTTATCGCAATGTGATGCATCAAAGATTATTTCAACCCTCTGCTCTTGATGGTTTACATTAACCTTAAAACCTCTATCGGAGAAAGTTCTTGCATTTAAAGTAGCTCGAAAAGACTTTTCATTTTCGGGATATTTCTTGCCTGCTTCTTTATGTGCCCATCCGTAATTAGGAAGTAACATGTCTGGAACTAACTTTGCTGCACGAGGAGAAGGCTCTACATGGCACAAAGTAAGTAAAGACGTGGTGTTTTCCCGCTGAGACTTGAGTTCCCATTCAGCTGCATTTGGGATGGGAAGATTGTTCTCTGGAATATGGAGTAAATCTTCTAATAAATTACCAACCGAACCATCGTTGTTTTTGCGAGAAGCAGGAACTTTTATCCATCCTCGTGATTCAATCTCTTTTAAACTGTGAATTAGTTCTTCTTTTGTGATAAGTCGTAGTGTAGTAGCCATAGTATATTAGAATAAAGAAGCTTGCATAACTGTTTGATTTTTCTTTGGGGTGGTGATTCCTAAACGACTATTTGCTAAATCACAGTATTGTTGGCTAATTTCAAAACCAATATACTGCCGTCCTAATTTTTTAGCAGATACTGCTGTTGTCCCACTTCCCATAAATGGATCTAAAACAACTTGTGCGTTCGTCGAACCAATTATCCTATCTATTAAAGCGACAGGGAACGGAGCTGGATGCTCATTTTTCTGCTCTTGCATAAATTCCCAAACATCACCATAGCCACTGCTATGTGGCGTTAATTGGAATTTTGGTTTGGCTATAAGATAAATTACCTCATAAGTTGGCAAAAAATATCCTCTATTAAAATTGATGCCCCCTTTGCGTTTCCAAATAATGATTTGTCTAACAGGGAAATCACCTACAATCTCTCGTCTATCTTGAATTAACCCATCTTGAACACGCCATTTATGATTATAGAAGATGGCGCCATCATCCTTAATTAGACGATACATTTCTTTTAGACAAGCCTTTTGCCAAGCACAATATTCATCGTATGGCATATTGTCGTCGTAGTTTGCATAGCCATTGATCAAAGCGGCATTAGACCATTTTCCCCCACGACCATCTTTCATTCCGTTGCCGGTTGAGTTTTTTAAGTTATAGGGCGGTGAAGTAACAACAAGGTCAACACA
>JAZLFJ010000011.1:0-53799 GCA_045615665.1 Bacilli bacterium | reverse complement strand
GTAAAAGTCAAAGTTTCACACCAGACCAGTTAAAAACCCAAGCGTTCGTGCCTGGATTTTTACTTTTATGGTTCAATTCTTCATTGCGGTGGATGGCGGTGAATTTCAACCCTCAATCTCGATTTTGAATCTTTTAGCCTTGTCTGAATAAGGCAACAGATCATCAATTGGAAGGACGTTGATATTGCTTAACAACCAAGAAAGATAAGTTTCAACATTCAAACAGTTAATAATCGCAGTTCTAATAATTGAGAAGAGCATTGTGGTATATCTAGCTCCATCATAACTACCAGAAGTTTGGAACACTTTTCTTTGGATAACAAATGGCTTAACTGCGCGTTCAGCAACGTTGTTTGTTAGTTCGATATGACCGTCTTCTAGGAATGTTAATAAATCATCCCAAATTTTCTTCACATAATTTATCGCGCCTTCTAAATAACTTTCCTTTTTCGGATTAGCGGTAAATACTAAATCATGTATTTGGTTAATGACTTTAATATCATCTTCATTACGTTTTTCTTTAATTTGAAGTGGATTTAAATGGTTTTTACGATATTTAGACTCATTTTCAAATAACTTCTCGATAGCTAAAAGTATTTTGTAAGCAATGCTTTTTTGCTTATTTTCTTTTGGCATATCCTTAACAATATCAGCGAATCTTCTTCTTGCGTGAGCCCAGCACCTAGCTAATTTGATATTAGGATGTTCTTTTCTTAAGCGATTATATCCAGAAAAATCATCGCATATCACATAGCCCTTATAATCTTTTAGATATTCAGCAGTTTGATCAATATTTCGCGTTTTATTAAATTCATAAATATTGATTTGATTCTTATCATAGAAACTACTTGAGTAGACATAAACATAGTTTTTCTTTCTATCTTTGTTATCTTCATCTTGCCTATTTACTACTAGTGTCGTTTCATCAGAATGTATCACCTTAGGAACATTATTAACTAAGTCTAGTTTCATTCTTTCAAACACTGGCTCTAGCGCTTCAGCGCTTCTCATCATATAATTGGCGAGATCTTGTTTAGAAACATCTATCTTAAGAGTGTTACTAATATGTTTTGATAAATGATGGAAGGGGATACCTAATTCATATTTATGATAAGCAATATAACTAGCAAAACTTGGAGTTAATATTGAATGAGGGAAAATATCATCTTTTACTTTGTAATATAGTTTATTATCTTCCTTATTACAGTTAGGACATTTATATCCATTAGTGATAACCTTGACAACTTTTAATGAACCTGGAATTGATTCAACTAAATAAGATATATCTTCTGTGACTTTAATTAATTTTTCACCACATTTAGGGCATATTAATTCATCTGGCTCGATTACCCTTGTTTCAGAAACCAAAGATTCAAAATCAAATCCTTCAAACTTCTTAGAGTGAGTTTCTCCCTTTTTAGATTTCTTTTCTTTAATATTCTCTTCAATTTCATCAATAACAATCTTATCTATCTTTTCAGTCTTAGATTCAAATTGTTTGATAATAGCAATATTTGTTTTCTCTTTTTGATTTTGAAGTTTTAAAAGAAGTTCGTTAATAAAAGCATTGGCTTTATAGAGCTTTTCTTCTAAATCAGCGGTTTTATCTTCTAGTTCTTTTATGCGTTTTAAAGCAGCTTCTAAATCCATATAAGTAGTATAACCGAATTACTTAAAAATTACAAAGTAATTTTTATTAGTAGTAATCTACTTCTTTTCTTGGTTTTGGAAGTTTAGCAATTACATCAAGCCCTTTAAGTAACCAATCTAGTTGGCGTTTATCAATAGAAACACTTTCTCCGATTTCTGGCCATTTAAATTTACCTTCAGCAATATTGTTTTGTAATAACCAACATCCCCATTCATCTTCATAATAAATTTTGATTGTTTTTCTTGTTCCTGAACAAAAGATAAACATCGAATGTAATATTTCTTCTGGTTTATAGTGAAAAGCAACCACGGCTTGGATTCTATGTAAACCCATTCTCATATCGGTAGAAGAAGCATATAAATAGATATTATTGATCTTGTCGAAGCAAATCATAAATTTCCTTACTTAATAGCTCTCTAGCGCATCCTAAAGAAGTTGTTAATTTCATTTTGCCAATTTCAATTACAACAATGCCTCGATCAAATCTAGCAAAGTTGCTTGATTTCTTTTTTACTTGGTCTGGTTCAAGAACTTCCATTTCCATCCCATAATTACTAACTAGTTTGCTTGGATCATTTGCGGCTTCAGTGATATTGATGAATCCTCCATCAAAACTCCTAAAAGCGCGAATCCAATCTCTTAGAGTTCTTGGATTGACCCCGATTTGCTTGCCGTACTCTTCGGCAGTCATGCCTGCATTCATATAGCCTTTAACGGCTTTAAGTCTTTCGGCATCAGTGTAATATCTGTGACCATATCCCATAAAAAATCACCTCCTATATGGAGATGATATTTCTTTGCCTGCATATAAGTAAGAGTGGATATCTTTTACTTATACGCTTAAAGAGTGGGGATTTTTCTTTTTGGACTTAATTTGATGTCCTATAAGCCCTTTTGGTTGTGCAAAATCACTCTTCTAACAATTGCCTTCATCGTGGCGAGACTTTATTAATTTTTGATGTCTTTTTTCCTTGATAAAACATCTTTTAGAACAATTTCTATAGCGGTGGTTGGTGGACCGGAACAACTATAAATAAGGTGTTCAAAATTAAAGTTCAGCAAGAGGTGGTCTCGTTTTCTTCATAAAGAAATAGGATGGTTTTTCTTGACAGAAAGGTTTCCACAAATGATAATAAGGGTGTCAAGAGGGATGGGAGACGTTAAAAGACCACCCTATACATCGGGTCAGCGATCTAAAATACTGACATAGACGTGGTGGCGCACCTTAAAACGCTTTTTTTTCGTAATATGGCAATTAATCAAGAACAATTTAACATCAAGCAAAAAAAGAGTAATCTCCATCAACTAGCAAATTCCTAAGTGTTGTGAGGGCTCTACTCTTCTGAATTTATTCTACCGTTTTATGCGCACATGCAATAACGAAACTGATTTTATTTTAAAATATAGTTGAAATTTGGAATAATATAAAATATCATAATTCTCGCCCTTTGCCGTCGTAGCTCAGTCGGTAGAGCAACTGTCTCGTAATCAGTAGGTCGGGAGTTCGATTCTCTTCGACGGCACCATTTCCCAGAAACAAGCAATGGGTGTTTAGCTCAGCTGGGAGAGCATCTGTTTGACGTACAGAAGGTCACAGGTTCGAGCCCTGTAGCACCCACCATTTGATAAGAATTCCAATGTCGTAAGATGTTGGATTTTTTATTTATTATGTGCCTAATCAGTGGGACTAAATATGGTTAAAAAGAGGGTTAAATGTCTCCAAGAAATGTTTGATGAGTTTATTTTTGGAGAAAAGAGGGTGATATTTATATCGATACTGGTGTATGATAAAACAATACATTGATGAATTTAAGGTGCCTCTTCAAAGGTGTCAAGAGAGCAAACTAAAAATGGTTAATGATGATGATTTAGAAAAATTACTCCGCAAACCTCTAACTAATTTTCATTCTCGCTAGGATTTCATGTCATATATTGATTAGAAAGCTAATAGAAAAAATAGAAGCAACAAGCGAATACAAGGTAACTTCAAAATCATTAATTGAAACTTTTATAAAATCGTAATCTTTTATTGAATAAATTTGAGATGTAATATTAGTAAACATCCTTGCCATTAGGTATTGAAATTACGCCCCCCTTTCGAGAAACGGTAATAGAGCTAGCAAATGTTGCTTTTTTAATAGATTCTTTGATAGATAAATCAGAAGCAATAGAAGCTACAAAATAACCAACAAAAGTGTCACCTGCCGCCACAGTATCAACAGCTTTAACTTTAACGATAGGAAATTTTTGAACGCAATCTTTGTTAACAAATAATGATCCGTTTTTTCCTAATGTAACAATAACATTTTTAACACCCAAAATTAGTAATTGTTTTGCGCCTTCAATAGGATCGGATATATTTGTATAATTTTCTAATTCAGTTTCGTTAGGAATAAAATAATCTATAAATGAGAATAAATCCTTATCAAACTTACGATATGGAGCAGGATTATAGACAACTATTTTTCCTAGTTTATGAGCTTCTTTAATAATGAAATCATTCGTTTCTTGTAATATTTCATTTTGTAAAACAACATAATCACATTGTTTTATTAAATCGATATCTATATCTTCTTTTAAGAGTTGGGTATTGGCTCCAGGAATAACAACAATTTTATTTTCACTATTTCCATCAACAAAAATAGTAGCATTCCCCGTCTCACATTCTGATGTTTTGCAAAAAACATTTACGTTATTTTCCTTCAAAACGCTCTTAATTGTATTACCGTCATTATCATTACCAAAAGAACAAATAAAATTTGTTTTAACACGGTTTGAACGTGCGATAGCGACCGCTTGGTTTTCTCCTTTTCCGCCAGGTTGAACTAGTCTAGACAATCCTAAAATAGTTTCTCCTTCCTTTGGAAAAGATTTCATATATACAGTGTAATCCATATTTACACTACCAACAATTAATACTGTTTTCATTTCTATTTTATAACCGATTCTTCTGTATCAACATCAAAATAATGACAATTTTCAATAATGAATTTAATTTTTAATTTATTATATAAATTAATTTCGCGATTATTAGTAGATTTTATAACAACTTCCGATTCACCTATATGGGTGTGGATATGTAATTCGCTTCCCAATAATTCAATGATTTCGACTTCAATAATAGCATCATAATCCTCAGCATCATCATTTAAAACTGCAATGTGTTCTGGACGAATGCCAAGATAAATAGGAAATTCTTTTGATTCAATCTTATTATTAAATTTAGCAATAATGTCCTGAGCTTTAGTAACTGCGTTTTCATATACAACTTTATTAATATCCTTAGGATTTAATAATGCATTATGTAAATCATTAACAATTTTGATAAGTCTATTTATTTCATTTTTGAGGAATGTTTTGGTGTGTAAATTCTCATTTTGTTTTATTGTAATTTTTTCAGAAAGTTTAATTCCCTTATTTGTATAATATCCTTTAAGAATATTCATTGCAGGTGAACCGATGAATGTTGCGACAAACAAATTAACAGGCTTAAAATAAATATCTTTTGGTGAACCAATTTGTTGAACAACACCATCTTTCATAACAACAATTCTATCCGCCATCGTCATAGCTTCGCTTTGGTCATGAGTAACATATATAGTTGTAGCGTTAATTTTACGATGCAATGAAATGATTTCGCTTCTCATTGCAACACGTAATTTTGCATCAAGATTACTTAACGGTTCATCCATTAAGAATACCTTAGCATCGCGAACAATACTTCTTCCAAGCGCTACACGTTGACGTTGACCACCAGATAATGCTTTTGGTTTTCTTAGTAAGAATGGCTCGATCTGAAGAATTTTACTAGCATCTTGAATTCTATCGTCAATTTCCTTCTTAGACATATGTTTGTAAACATATTTTTGAGTTGGGGTTGATTCAAGTTTGGAAATTTTTTCTTTCTTCTTTTCAATCTCATTTTTACATAAATTATTTCGTTCGTTATAGTAGGAATATAATTCATTATATATATGAGAATCATATGATTCTTTGTTTTTTTCTAAAAGCATTAAAGCCGTATTATCTTCTTTTATGATTTGATTTAATTCACGAATTCGTGATGTTTCATGCTTTATTGCGCGTTTATCGATAGCTAAAACAGGATTTCCATTTTTGTCCTTTACAGGATATGGATTTTTTCTAATTTTTAAAGAAAAGGACATGTTATCGTAAACAGTCATATGAGGATAAAGAGCATAGCTTTGGAAAACCATAGCAACATCGCGATTTTTTGGAGCAAGTTCATTTGCGTGTTTGCCGCCAATAAATAAACCGCCGGATGTAATGTCTTCAAGACCACAAATCATTCGTAAAGTGGTCGATTTACCACAACCAGAAGGTCCAACAAAAACAATAAATTCTTTTTCTTTAATGTTAATATTGAAATCGAAAACAGCTTGGACATTATTATCGTAGATCTTATTAATGTTTGCTAATTTGATATAACCTTCTTGTTCGCTTTTATCAATAAAACTTGGAAATAAAATTGCGTTAACTTTATTTTCATTTCGCTTCTTGTTTTCTAAGATTATTTTCTCTTTCTTACTTTTCTTCATTTTTTTACCTCTTTTATGCTAGGATATCTACATGGCTTTTCAATTTTATAAGAAGGATAACGGACATCTCGCTAAGACTCGCAAAGAGCAATTCGGTTATGTTTTAAGAAACAATATTTCAACATTATTTATTACAAATGTAATGATGTTTTTATTTACTCTTCCACTTATAATGACCTTTATTTTCTTTTCAATCAACTTTCATCAACTAACTTTAAATGCTAATGCATCATCTAGTCAATTTTTCTCGATATTTTTGATTTCGGGAGGTTTTTCGCTTTTATCTATCTTTATGATGAATATTGGTCTACTTGGACAATATAGTGTTATCAAGGAATTAATTTTTAATTCATCCAGTAAATTAATTTCTTTTTTTAAAGGAATTAAGTCTAACTTTAAGGATGCATTTTTTTTAATTCTTATTTATAGCATTGTTTATTCATTACTTTTTATAAATGTAGGATTTTTCCTATATATAGAAATGAATGTTATATTTAAACTTATAATTTTAATTATTAACATCTCTATTTGCTTCCTATTTATAATTGGCAAAGGCTATATTAATTTTGAAATAGTTGTTTTTAAAAACAAAACTTCATTTTATATCCGCAATAGTGTCTATCTCTTCTATAAGAACCTCCCTATGTCTTTGATTGAACTACTTTTAATATTAGTTCCTTTTATAACAATCGCTTTTATTCCAATAAATTTTGTTTTTATTCCAGTTGGAATTTTAGCGACATGTTATCTTTCTTTTTCTGCCCACTCTAATTTCATGATTTCCATAATTGCTTTTGAGAAGTTATTTACCCGAGAACAAATTCCCGAAATTTATCATAAAGGGCTTGAACAGTTTAATCCTTAAAACTGGCTATGCAATCTGTTGTAATATAGTCAACCGATAGTCGCCCATATTTGTGAGCAAGGTCTTTGCTATCAATTGTCCATATGTTGAGTTCAATCTGATGATTTTGAATTTTTTTAATATCATCATCACTTAATTGTGAATATTCAACATCGAGACCCATATTAATATTTTTAAATGCTTGATAATCGGATTCGGTCAACGATTTAACCGAATTTAATAGTAACATTACTTTGAAATTTGGATTTTTATCGATCAAATTTAACAATGTTTGTTTATAAAAAGATATAAACACCAAATTAGATTTATCAAATCCTTGAGTATTTATCTCATTTAAAATGATATCTAATTGATTGGAATCAAAATCTTCTTTGAGTTCAATAAAACCTACTTTATTATATTGTTTTAATACATTCACATATTCACTTAAAGATGGTATTTGTTCGACATCTTGTTTACCGTTTATGTCTGGCAAGCGGATATTGCGAAGTTCATCAAATGTTGATTGCTTAACGTCTAAATTATATTTGCCAAGTGAGACTCTACTTGTAGTTTGATCATGAATAACAATAGGTTTGTTGTCTTTGGTTAACCAAACATCTGTTTCAATACCATATACATCCTTTTGCTCACCAGCCAAAGTAAATGCTTTAATAGTATTTTCTCTAGCTAAGGTGTTATAACCACGGTGCATGACAAGCTTAGTTGTATAATTTCCACTAAGGAAATCTTTATAAATATTAAGATCTCCGCTACCGCCAGAACATTGTTGATATATATATGCAGTTGATTTCGGCTGAGCAAGATATATTTTTTCTCCAGTTTCAGTAACCTTCTCTGTTATTGGGTCATAAAATAAACCAAATGTTTTTTCAGCATCACTTCCCCATGTAGAAGCATATTCGTCATACATTCTGAAATAATGTGCGCTTTCAACATATGGTAAGTCATCTTTACATGTTTTATACATATCACATATATATGAACATTGATCTTCAATTTTGACACCTGTATTTTCAGACCAACCAATTTCGGTTAAAAATACTTTCTTGTCTTTACCTTCACGTTTTTTTATAACGTTATATATTTTGTTGTTTATGGTTACAAATTGCTCATGATTATAGTTCACTAAATAAGGATGCCAACAACCAACTTGAAAATAATCATCAGGATTAGTAGACCAACTATCTTTTCCTTCAATGCAATCGTAAATTGTCTCTAAGAATGAAGAAGCATTAGAAACAATAAGTCCGCCCATTACAGTTTTAGCGTTAGGATTAGCGCGATGAATACCTCTAGAAGCAAAATACATCATGTCATAGTAAACTTCTGCTTTTTCTTCAAAGTCAAAGTTGACGCCCCCTAATGCAGGCATAAAGTCATCGTTATTACATTCATTGTCGATTTCCCAATATTCAATATCAGGGAAAGCGTTGACTAAATTATAGTAAGTAGTTTCTAAATCATTTAACCACTCTAAATAATAAGAGCCTTCGGATAGGTCACGATGTGGTTTGGCGGTTGTTTTTGATGAATTTATTTCTCCGGTTTTATGAAAGTTTGAGTGATTCATTGCGATGATTTGAAAACCGCCTTGCTTTAAATCATCATAAATTGCACGCATTTTTGTTAATCCGGATGGCGAATATTCAGTAGGACTTTTCATTACCCAGTTACAATGTAACCATAATCTCACCGATTTAACTCCCATGTTTTTATATAACTTATGGGTGTAATGATAATCAACATCTTCTTGACCAGATAAATCGGTCATACCATAAATATATTGTTTATCTGAAATAGGTTTTTCTTCCACTTGAGAACACCCCCCTAACATAGTTGGACCAATAACTGATAATGCTAGTAAAAATAAAAGTTTTCTCATTTAAATAATCCCCGCATTCCTTGCTTGTTCCTTAATCATTAACTTGATTTTATTCCACTTATAATCTGTAACTAATTTTTCCATTTCTTCATTCCACGCGTTTAAATCAGAGATGTTTTTAGTCGCTGCAGTAGCGTATCTATCCATCTCAGATTCAAATAAGTTCATCTTAGATGCAAAACCCGTGGCATAGCATGTAAAGTTAACAAGTCTAGAAGACACGATGGCATTTTTATCAACGGTTTCCTTAAATACAGCCTTTAAACTATCAGGCATATTTGAATTATCAATTACAGGAGAAAATGTACCGTCTTCATTCCAATTAAGTCTATTTCCCCATGTAGCACCCATCTTATATAAGCCTTTTGGTTCAAGTTTTCCTTCACTATTTTCGGTATTAACAAAGGTACCAGATTCTTCTATATAACGATTATAAACAAGTGGAACAACGTTTCCGTCGCTATCAAATTCCCAGTGATTGTTCATGATACCGTAATTACGTAATAATCCACCTTCTTGCGAATATAGGTATTCAAGAACATCTAATGAAGCATATGCGGATTCATAATCAAAATCATAATTGTTATTCATATGTTTAAATATTGAATAACCGCCCCACCAGCCGCCCCAATCAGAAAATCCGCCAACACCTTCTTTACCGGTTTTACTCGTACCAATAGGGGCTGTTCCAATACAAACCTTATTTTTACCTTGAACTTTTTCTACGCCTGGAATAATCCAGTCAACATGTGCTTCGCCATTAGTGATTAAAATGCCGACATTACCGTTATAAAACTTATTACGGTCCTCTTGATTTGGTGTATTGGAGTTAAAGTTAGGATCAATTAATCCTTCTTGAAATAATCCATTAATCCATGTGAGGTATGTTTTAAACTCTTCTTGGTTATACATATATGTAGGTGTATTTGTTTCATCAAGATCATAATCTGGAGTAACTCCAAATGCATGATATAAAGGAGACCAATAGAAGTAACTTCCTGCAGGCGAAATAGCATATGTATCCATAACTCCATTACCATCCGGATCATTAAATCTAAATTTGCGCATGACATCTTCAAATTCATCAATAGTAACAGGCGTTTTGACTATTTTATTGCCATTTTCATCAAGCGTATAGTATCCAATATTGATTAGCCAATCACTACGATAATAGATTGCCCAACCACTTCTTGAAGTAACATACGGAATTATAGTATGCTCGTTATCACCATACATGATGTTTTTATAAACATCAGAATTTATAATCTTTTCAATACATGGATATTGACCGGGTTTCATTCCTACTAATTCATCAATATTCCAATACATTTCATTATCAATAGCATTCTCATAGTTACAGTTAGCGTTACTTGGAACAGAGAAAACTATATCAATATCATTTCTTGGTGATATTAATTTTGGGTTTAATGTTAAATAATAATCACTACCATGTGTTGCTCCGGTAACAGTAAGTGTTGTGCCAGTATCACGTTCAATTTTTTTCCAAATTGAATCTTTAGATAATCCATCAAAGAGGTTTCCTTCATTAATAAATACCTTTACCGTTCTTGCATCACTGCTTGAATATGAAGAACAACTAGATAACAAAATAGTTAGAAAAATTGGAACAATCAAAATTGAAGATTTTTTCATTATTGTTCTCCTCTCATTAACCATTTAACGTATTCGTATAAAAGAGGAAGATTAACACTCGTTGCTATATTGGCAACATGATTGGAATTTGAATCTATTAATGTGTAATAATGTCCGTCTTTTTCTTTAAAAGAAATAGATTTTTGTTCAAATTTTACAAGATTTTTATCAACTATAGATAACAATGCCAATATATCATGAAGCACTATTGGACGTTTTGAACAATTCCTCCATGAATTTGCACACATTGATAGGAAATTTCTTCTTTCATCTTCATATTCATTAAGGAAATATTGCTCAATTATTGGATCATTTAATGTTGTATTAATCGTTATATCGTGGCCAATATAAGTTAAATCGAGTCCACTTTCTAAAACGGTTTTACTTGCTTCGTAATCGCATTCAATATTCCATTCAGCATAATCTGGTTCA
Organism: Bacilli bacterium; assembly: GCA_045615665.1. GTDB lineage: Bacteria > Bacillota_I > Bacilli_A > RFN20 > CAG-826 > Fiminaster. Next base: position 42,754 of record JAZLFJ010000011.1, on the reverse strand, counting down.
AAACAACCCGCCATTGTCACAATGTGAATCTTCTTAAGCGCATTTTTATCTTTTCTAATTGCTCTCGCCAAAGTTGTTTGAGGAGCAATTTCAACAAAATACAAGTCATCTTGATATTTTTTGGCGCTTTCAATAATAAAATTGATAGCTTCACTAGAATCATCGTCTCTAGCTTTACCTAAAAAATCAAAATATTGACAATAAATAGTATTAATATCATGACCGTGAATACCCTTTATTGGATGTCTTTCACCTGCGAAGACAGGAACATTCGTAATTCCGTGTAATTTCAAAACATATTCAACTTGTTTAACGCGTAAAGGTGCATTTAAGAATGAACAAACAATGCCGATAATTTCAAATTTATCAAGCATGGCAAAGGCAAAATATAATGTGATTAAATCATCTATATCATCACCATTATCAGTATCAATAATAATTTTCTTACGATTATCTAACATAAAATTATCCTTTCACCGATCCGAGCAAAACACCTTTAACAAAGTATTTTTGTATAAATGGATATACTAAAACAATAGGAATAATAGAAATAATAACAGCGGAGTTTTTAACGTTTTTAGCCAAAGCTACAACAGAAGGATCAAATGTAGGTGAGTCATTTGTTGCAGTCTTTAAAATTTCTTGTAAATAATATTGGAAAATCCAAAGTGATTTATCCTGGTCACCCATATAATAAAGAGTCGTTGTCCAGTCATTCCACTTTGCAACAGCGACCCATAAGCCTACAGTAGCAATAATTGGACCTGATAAAGGTAAAACGATTCTAAATAGCGTTCTAAGTTCACCTGATCCATCAACACGCGCCGATTCCATTAATTCATCTGGTAATGAAGAAATAAAGTTTTTGACAATAATAATATTATAAGGTGAAACGAGACCTACTACTATGTAGACTAAAGGATTTCCTACTAGTCCAAGTTGGTCAATTAATAAATAATAAGGAATTAGTCCTCCAGAAAACAACATTGCGAATATAACAAATAATAAAACTATTTTTCTACCCTTAAGATTCTTTCTCGTTAATGGATATGCTGCTAAGACCGTTATAACAAGGCTTAGGAAGGTTGCAACAATTGTTACCAAAACAGTAACCATTAAACTAGAGAATAATGAATCATTTTTAAATACCAGTAGGTATGCGTCAAATGAGAAATATGTACGATTAACTTCTCCTGTTGTATCAACAAGGAATAATGAATCGATTAAAACATAAATAAATGGGAAAATGCAGAGGAATAAGAATGCAAGGAAAATTAAATAAACAACTATATTAAATGCGATATCACCTTTTGTTTTTCCGAAAACACTAATTAGATATTGTTTAAATGAATTTCGCTTCTTTTCGCGATATAAAGGCATTTCCTTATTTACCATAAGCCATCCCCTCCAATTTTCTTAATAACAAAGTTGGAAATTAAAACAAGCACAAAGGATATAATTGAATTTAGAAGTCCAACAACAGTTGCTAATGAATATTCAAAGCTTGTAATACCAGCTTTATACAAGAATATTTCAGTAATATTTACGTAAGGTAAGATTGATTGGTTAACACCATTACCAGTCATAGCAAAGATTTGTTCAAATCCACCGAAAACAAAACCTGATGCTTGTAAGATTAAATTAATTGATATTGCAGGAACTAAACCAGGTAATGTTACTTTTAAAATTCTCTTCCATCTAGACGCTCCATCAACATTACACGCTTCATATAGTTCAGGATTAATACTTGCTGCAGCAGCAAAGTAAATGATTGTGCTCCATCCTGCCTCCTTCCAAATTTGAGAGAAAATTATTAACCACAAGAAGATATTTGGATCAGAAAAGAAGCCTACTTCCTTACCAAAGATAGATGCAAAGAATGATTGAACAGGCGACCCAGATGTTGTTAATCCTACCAAAATACCGTAAATAACAATCCATGATACAAAGTGAGGGAGATAAGAAATGATTTGGAATCCTTTAGAAAATCTTTTTGACTTTATTTCGGTGAGCAATATTGTCATAACAATTGGTACAAAGAAACCACAAAGTAATCTTAAACCACTAATTTTTAATGTTATTAAAACAGAATTCAAAAATTCGGGATTTTCGAAAAGCTGTCTAAAGTATTTAAATGGATCAGCAACACCATTTGTAGAGGCCCAAGGCGAGCTCCAAATACCTTGTCTAAAATCAAAATCCTTAAACGCCAAAGTTAACCCGCCCATAGGTATGTATGAGAAAATAAAGATATATACAACCATTGGTACAAGCATCAAATATAGTGGCCAATATTTCTTCATGTAGGCTAAAAATACTTTCCACTTTGCTCGTTTTTGAGGAACTAAATATTCAACGTTATTTTCAAGTTTGAGTGTCGAAATTGAACGATTAACAACAAGTAACTTCTTAGTTGAATTTTTATGTATAACATAAGCAATAGCAACTGTGCCAATAACGAGCATTCCTAAAATAGAAAATCCGATTATTAAACCATTTTGTAAATTCACTTTATCATGAGAAAGAGAAAGAATATATGATTGGAAATTGGATAAAGCAACATTTATCGAAGTTATAGACTTTGATGATTTAATTTTCCACTCTAAAGATGAATACCTTTGTTCAATTGCAGAAATGGTCTTATCAAGGAAATATTGTCTATTATCCTCGATAGTTTTTCTAGCTTGATATAAAGCGTTTGTCTTTGTCTGTTCTAATAAAACAGCTTCTTCATCAAGCGTCAATATGTTATTAATTTGTGTTGTAACGTAATAGTATAAGTCTGTTACTGATTCTCTATCCGTTAATACATCAATACCAGTGTCATAAGTATCAACTAATGTTTCAATTTTGCTCCAGTTTGACAATGAATAATCATCAGGATTGAGTTCATTCATATAGATATGAAGCATATATTGATATGTATTTTTAATTGCTTGTAAATTTCTCGCAGCAGTAAAATCATTCACTTTTGTGACATCAAACGTTGTTGTATCAACAATTATTTTATAAACAAGATCAACAACAGCATGTGATGATTCGTCGTTTGATTGATAGGAAATAAGAAGAGATTGGCCTGATAAAAGATGAATATCATAACCAAAATAATCGGCTTCTAAGTCACTCGAAACATATCTTTCTTCCTTATAATCATAGAATCCGTCAGTATCGACCACATAATACTTAAATGAAGAGAATGATGCCCACGATTCTTTAGTAGCCTCATTCTTTAATGTTAAATGGATATTCTTGGTTGCTTTGAATATCATTATGGCATTATCAGATAAACGTCCCGCTTTTATTTGCCAACGTTGGAATCCGGCTTTATTCGCTGTTAAACCGTCCGTATAAAGTGCATCGTTTGCAGAACCATTGCCATCACCAGTGTGGAAATTAAACTTTTCAGGATTCTTTGCATCGCCATGTGCAAAATTAACTTCAATGCTATCTTCATAATTGACTGGCATATTATCGTTACGAATCATGTCAGAAATAACATCATAGCTAAAGAATGTAATTCCTACATCGGAGAAGATTTGGTCTCGAATAGCAGGATTATATGATTCAGGTAAAGAGGTAAAATTAAACTCAATATTTAAATTTCTTTGATATGCAGCATCGCTTTTAAAAATAAGATATCCAGTATCGCCTGCTTTTAGCTCGAAAGTATATGCAAAAGCATCAATAGGATTAATTGTTGAATTTACATCTTTTTTATCTAAAAGCTTATATTGTGTGCCATTTGTTTGAATGTATTCAAAAGAAATTTCTGGTTGTTCAGTTGGACTATCCTTAATCCATCCACCATTAGTGGCAGAATGGTGTATTTGTAATGAAGTATTAACTGTTGCGGTTAGTTTGTATATAACAGAATTAGCTTTTGAAGTCTTTATTCTATTTGGCTCAACAGCAGCAAAGTTATCACCATCAAAATCACTTTCGGATCCAGTTAATCTCATCGAACAGTCAATAGTTTTCTCAATATATTCTCCAGATTCATATTCAACATAACTAAATGGGTAACTTCCATCCTTCTTTTCTTCGCTTACTTGACCCGTTAATAGGTTAATGTTTAAATCTCTCGCGAGAATAGTATTACTTCTAGTACGGGCTGTCTCATAAGCAATTTCAGAATGAGTTATAAAATTTCTCGATGTAAAATCATTGGAATCATAGAAAGGATATGTGTTAGAAACCCCATCTCCTTTAGCTTTCTCTGCAAAAGTAAATCCTTTAAATTCGTTATATATAACATTTGTAGAATTTGAAACAAATTCAATATAAACAACATCGTTTCTTCCAAGAATTAATGGTGAAGATATAGATGCAACTTTCTCATCATCGATGTTATTAAGATCAAATAAACGATGGGTAAGTCCTACTTTTTCAACATATTGATATGCATAAATGTTTAAATTAAAGTTCGCATTTGACAGAGTGAAATTTAAATAAACAGCCAAATCCTTTTGAGTTGAAATAACAAAAGTTAAAGCAGATGATGGATTTAAAACTATTTCACCATTTGTTTTAACTTTCGCAGTTGTTGATCCAACATAATCTCCACCAATTGAAGCATCAATTATATTATTTAATTCAACTTGACCATTAACTACCTTAATCATTCCAAGTGAATCATCAATTTCTTGTTCGATATGACCAGTTGAAATGATTTTATTTGATAAAGAATTCAATTCGACCGTGTGTTCAATAACTTCACCGTATTCAATAGCTTTAAATAAGGGAAGAGATGTATATTGGGTACCATCATCGCCCATCGATAAAATACCGAACCCAGTGCCATAATGAATCATTTCCCAAGAAAATACATCATTTGCCTCTAAAACTATTGAGAAACTAAAGTCCGATAATTTATCGGTAGAACCATTAAACTCATTAGACTTTTCTAATGTGTTATTTTTATAAATGTTTATTGTCAAACCTGCAAGAGAATCATTGCCAAAGAATTGGCGAGATACACTAAGTCTAATTTTCTTTAATGCTTTAATTTGCACAATAGCACCATCGCCATTAACAGATGTTAATCGCCAGTTTTGCATGAATGTAGTCTTTGGTTCGTTATCGTTTGGTGTACCCAAACATGTAGGAGTGTGTGAGGAGAACTTATCAACTCTACCTTCAGCAATACTTCCGTGTCTAAAACCAATTTCTACAAGAGTTTGATTTTGGTCAAAAACAGTTTCACCAGGAATTAAATTGTTTCCTGATATTTGCGCAGATTTTTCGATTAAATCGAGATATTTATATTCTTCATTTTTAACTTCCTTTTGAACATAATCATCTTTAAGAATTTCGAATTTATAACCGCATGTTGATTTACCTATGTCGAATTCTCGATAATCACCTGCACTTCCAAATTGGAAACCCCATTGCCAATAAAATGTTTGCCCCTTATTGATAAAGAAGGTATGTGAAAATGTCTTAACATCAGAGGATGCTAGATTGTTAATTGTTGAATATGCTTTCGGATATTCTATTAAAGCTGTTTCATTGTAATTTGTAAGAATATAGTGATCAATTTGTGTATCGTTTGTTGTCGCTGATATATCATTTGAATCAACAGATGTTTTGATAATTATATTATCGTTCGCAACAAACTTAACTATAAATCTATCATCGTTAAATGAACGAATTGTTGTTTTGCAATCTGCTACAAATGAGGCATATGAAGAAGAATAGATAAATTTTCCACCGCCATCAACAGCATCATATTTAATACACCCTGGGTTAATTGGAACAACACCGGTGCTACTCGATGTAGAAATCGATCCATGTCTGAGACCATATGTAAATAATGGATTCGATGAAATATCATCCAAAGTATTATCATGCACATTTTGAATGATATCTTCTAAATAAAACGAAAATGATTCAACTGATGCGTTAACCTGTTTAGTAGAAACATTGCCAAAAAAAACAATCGATGTTACAAGCGCAATTAATGGCAAAAATAGTTTCTTAAACTTCATAAATATATTGTAATACAAAAAAATTTATTTTCAGTATTACAAATATTATTTGTCCGATTTTTGATATTTTCGCAATTATAGAAAGTTTAAAAACTACTATTTAACAAAGTTAAATTTTAACATTTTTTCTACGTTTTCTAATTATAAAGAAAGTTGCTAGGCCACCGCCAACCAAAACTACTCCGCCACCAACTGATAAGCCAACAATCAAACCAACATAGGATCCAATTTTCTTATATTGAGTAGCAAAAGCGGGATTAGTGAATATCGCAACTCGTTGACCTTCAATTTCTTGAGTTTCAACTGTTTCTATCTCAATCTCTTTACAACCTTCATGAATGCAACTTCTTGATGCAATACATGTCTTGTCTTCTTCGCCCCAAATATATGTTGGTTTACCATATTCGTGCCCTAATGGGGCCAAATATCCATCACTCTGTTTCCAACTTGAAAGATCGTTAATTTGATTATGTCCTTCTTCATCTTCAAAATATGTTCCGCAAGAAATACAAGAATAATAATCCTTGTATCCAGATTTTGTACATTTTGCAGGCACACCCAAAATTTTCAGTAAGACATGGTCCGTTTTTGGAATATTAATTGTTTTTATTTGTGTATTAAATGCTTCATTTATGAATGAAACTGTGTAAGTATAAACACCTTCTTCTCCGCAACTTGGCTCCTTTGTGTGAGTAATTACGGCATTAGCGGTTTCCGTTTCTTCGTGTTCACAATTATTACATTTACGGCCAGCTGTACACGATAAATTATCATCACTCCAATCATAAGTAGTTGTACCGTAGCTATGACCCGGTGCTTCAATTAATCCTTTTCCAGCAGTTATTTTCCATGTAGCTAAGGCATTTATATCACCAATCAATTTGGTACCGGCTTCATCTTCAGAATAAAGACCACATTCGCAAGATGAATAATCTTTCCAACCATTAACATCACAATGTGGCTCTTGCCCATCGTCTAATTCACTCCAAGAATGTTCGTGCAGAATTTCTGTAAATTTAAACATTGGTAATGACGTTAATATTTCACTTTGAACACTCGACATTTGTAAAACTCGGTAATCATTTTTTCCAGCAAAAGAGAATTCCCACGCTACCCTGTCACCGATTTTACATATACTTTCAAAATAGAAATCTGACAATTCAGGAGTTTGATTATTGAATAGCTTCGATGATTTTAATTCTCCATTTACGTATATTTTTATATATGCACCGTCAAGAAAATCATTTCCGTTTTTTTCTCTTTCAATCACTAAATTGGAGTATGTTTTAACATCAAATAAGAAAATAATTCCTTCGTTATATTTTGAACGTATCTGCCAATTTTCAGCAATGGCATTATCGTTATTATCTTTTAACATATCAGGTGATGTAGTTATAATCTCAAAATCTTTTATATAATCTTCACCAACATTACCGTGTTTCACACTATAATTAACGAATTGTTTTGAAACAAAATTACCGCCATTATGAGCAACATCACTCACCATTGTAGATAGTGCATAATCTTGATGAGCAGTTGTTTGTTTCCAAGCAAATGAATAATTTGTTTTTCCATGATTGGCTTCGCCAACTAAGAAGTTACGATCCCAGCCGCTATATTGAAAACCATATTCCCAATAAAATGTCTGTCCAGCATTAACTGTAATAACTTTTTCGAGGTCGAAGATATTATGAACATCATTCATTTTTATCAAAATATCCGGTTGCAATTGTTTTTTTTCATCATATGATGCATCCGGAATATAATATTTAATTTCCGAATCATCGGTACCAGCTAAATATAAAGTGTTCGTATTAACATACGTTTTGAATTCTAATGTTTTTTTAGCTTTAAATTTAACAATTATACGATCATCTTCGGAAGAATATATATTTATACCCTTCCATTCAATGCGAGCATGACCACCAGCAGATTTAATTATTTTATTTCCTGATGAGTCTTCTTTAATCTCAAACGATTTAATATTAAAGTTATTGGTTTGTATTGTTCCGTGACGAATAGAATAACTAAAATTTTCTGTTTCTATTTCACTTGAAATCCCATTGGGATTGTCATAAATATTCCCGAGCAAGTTCGTCAAAGTTATACTTTCATATTCGTCAGCATTTACCTTTTTCACATTTTCTTTAGAAAAGACAGGAAAAGATAATAGACCTAATAAAAGCGTAGAAATTCCAATAACTTTAGTAGTTCTCATATTTGACTCCTTAAAAGAGAAAAGCGAGACTATGTCTCGCTTTAATTTAATAATTATTTAACTAATTTTCTTTTGCGTATTAAGCAAATTCCAACCAATGTAATTGATGTTACACAAACTACAACAATAATTGAAATAGTTGTTGTTGATGATGAATCGCCTTTCATAGATACTAAATTTAAACCAGTATCGATTTGAGGATTACGACCCATAAAATCGCTATATGAATATTTAACAACGAGTTGATCATATTTAGCAACAGCATTAGCAACTTCTTGGCTTGTACCATTTGTTGCAAATGCACTTCCATTTTCAATTGTGTATGTACCTTGAGACATTAATGCTTTAGCTTTTTCATCCAAACCATTATATAAGTCACCGAGTTGATCCCAAGTATAACCATCTAATGTTGGATTTTGAGTGCCGCCATAGCACACAATTGCACTTGCCACTGTTGTAGAGGCATCTTTTGCATTTGTTAAGAACTCTGAATTTGCAGTGCCATATCCATTGAATTGTGGGAGTGACGTTTTAATGTCGCCACCATTTAACATATTCATGCTACGAGGCTTTTCATCCCATTGGAATCCGACTTCCATATAGAATACATCGTTTGTATTTAATACAATATAAGTGTTGAAAACACTTGCATCTGGCTCAGAATCAAATTCTTGGGTCATTACCTCTGTTGTATTAACCCAATAACGAAGGTAGCAGCCAGCTAACCACTCAGTACCTTTTTCAAGACGTTGAATGTTGAGTACCATATGTTCGCTTGCAACAATTTTAATAATTAAACTATCGTTATTATTGAATGTTGCACCATAATGATATGTTTGAACATAGTCTCCAACCAAATGGTTTTCGGCATCTGAAGTCATTTTTTCAATAGAATGGTTTCTAAGATTACCATGGTAGAAACCATAACTAGCAAATGGAGCATCTGTTATAACATCATCACCTGCCGAAGAAACAGCGCTTACCATATCACTGTAATATAAAGTTTTAATTGAAGCTGCCGGAGTGAATGAAAATTGGACACCGGTTCCAGCATTTGACCAATTTCGGCTGCTTTTATATTGATAGCCCCATTCAAGTACAAATGTATCGCCACCATTTAATGTAGTTTGATAATCTATGTCTGTAGAAACGGTTGTACCAACAAACATAGAAACGGTTTTTAAAGCCGTATACCAATTGCCGTTTTTAATATCACCACCATATACTGCAAAATAATTAATTTGACAACCGTCTTCACCCATCCATCCCTCAGGATTTTCTAATCCCGAAACGTTAATTGTCATTCCTTTAGAAAGTCTGAATTTAATTTGGACACGATCATCATCATCTGTAATAAGACGTTGACCGCCCCAATCAACACTAGCTCCAGAACCATTGAAATCACCTTCGGATGAATCACTTTTTGTCATTGCAGCATAACCTGGTGCATCGCTTGTGGAAAGCGTTCCGTGACCAACGTAAGCTTTAAATGAACCAAAATCTGCTTCTCCATTTCCATTCCATACACTCTTCAAAACGGCTTGAAGAGTCATTGTAGTAGAACCTGAATCATCAGCATTTACAACCTCAACACGAGTGTTAATAGAAACTGCTAAAGCAAGCGAGCAAGCCAAGATAGGCGCAATTAGAAATGCTTTTTTCATATTTTCTCCTTAAAAATCTATTTTTAGTGTAATACAAAAATAACAAATATAATATAATAAATGATATAGAAGTCCGAAATTTGATATTTTATTGAAATGAAAATGGTAGTAAACACAGCTGAATTTAACTCACATAAAAAACCATATTCTATCGGAAATCATTCTCACAAATACTATGAAATAGTATATTACATTACCGGAAATGGCTATATTAATATAACCAATAAACGATATAGATATAGTCCTAATACATTTTCATTAACTGCTCCGGAAAATGTTCATTGTGAATCATCAATAGGACCAGTAAATCTAGTTTATGTTGGATTTTCTATTGATAGCAGCGTTGATTCCAATGTGCTACAAAATGGATTGTTTTCATGTGGAAAAAACAACTATATTCTTAACACAATGAGAGAAATAACGTTCGAATTGCAAAACAAAGGGTTTTATTACCGAACCCAGCTTGATTTACTTTTACAAATCCTAATTAATCAAATAAAAAGGGCAATATCTCAACAATCTCAAAGATATGAAGATTTATTGAAAATAAGAGATTACATAAAGGATCATTGTACCGAAAATATAAACGCAATTCGAATCTCAGAAAAATTTAATTATAATTACGATTATTTACGAAAAGAATTTAAAAAAAATTTTAGTATTTCAATTAGTGACATGATTGTAAATGAACAAGTAAATTATGCTACAAAATTACTTAGAACAACAAAGTTGAGTATTTCTGATATCGCAAAAAAATCTGGATTTTCATCAACTTCTCATTTTATTTCGTGTTTTAAAAAACAACACAAAGTTACACCAAAGAAATATATCATTAAAGATTTAAATATTTAATTTTTTATTTTCAAATAAAATGTATTAGAACTTGAAACTGGAACAAGATATTTTTCGTTTAACATTGGCCCGCATGAATGTGATCCTACACCAGCTGTTGCGACATCGAAATTGACAAATACAATGTTACGAATTGGTAAATCATAATTATGAGTAAATTTTAATAAATCATCTTCACTATTTGGTAAAGCAGAGAAACTAAATGGGTGATCAGCAGTTATTAATAAATCCTTAAATTCTACATAACTAGTATAGAAATGTGATCCATAATCTTGAGATTTTAAATATGGATTTTTGCATTTTGACACTTTGAATGAATACTTGCCTACTTTGGAATGATTGTGCTTGTCGCAATAAGACTCATAAGGACCAAAACCATAATACGAACATTTGTCGTTGCTATTATCTAATGCGAGTTTAAAACCAACTCTTTGAATATAAATTTTTGGATCTCTAGTATATGAAAGTGTGAGTTTTAAAATATCATTATTGATTTCAAATTTTTCTATGCATTCAACAAGAATTTTGCCATATGAAATGAATTGAATTTTATATGTTGATGAGTCCACCTTTTCAACATGTTTAATAGAATTTCTAATGTTATCAATATCCCTTAGATCAAACATTTCGTTATCAATATTCGCCCTTGTTAAAGAAATATCCAAACCTTCTACTAATATACCATTGAGTTTATTAACGCATCCGTTTTCATCAATATTAAAATTAATTTTTCTTTGCAAATTTGGCTTTAAATTTAATTTTTTAGCCACAATTTGCGGTGTTTTTACATTTACGTAAACTGATTGAACTTCAAGGGCAGAACTCTTTAAATCTCTAAAGGAAGTAACCATTCCATCTACACAAAAATTTTTATCATTGAATCTCTCATTAAAATCATTTCCGTATTTTAGTTTTCCATCAACTATTACGGCATGATCGCAAAATTCCCATACAAACGCGCCAATTATTTCATCATGTGAATTTATAAAATCCCAATAAGTTTTTACATCGCCACAACTATTACCCATTGCATGTGTATACTCACAAAGTAATAATGGACGAGTTTCATTTTTATCATCAAAATATTTTTCCTTAATTGTTTCAATTGAAGGGTACATCATCGAATTGATGTCAATTCGCTTTGTATAATAATCGCTCCTATCAACTAAGTTAAAAATTCCTTCATAGTGAATAGGTCTATTATCATGAGCGTGAATATAATCTGCGCCTTGATAAAACATTTTCCCCCAATTTGATTCATTACCTAAAGACCAAATTAAAACGCAAGTACGATTTTTGTCTCTTTCATATAGTGATCGTTCTCTATCATAAATCGCATTATCGTAAATACCGTTGTTTGCAAAATCTTGCCATTTTTGTAAATTATACCCTTCTTGAACGGCACCATGAGACTCAACATCGGCTTCATTAACAACATATATTCCAAGAACATCACATAATTCATAAAATTCAGGTATATCAGGATAATGAGCTGTACGAATCGCGTTAGCATTCAATTTTTTAATGATTCTTAAATCTTTATAGGTATCCTCAATACTAACAGTTGAGCCATTATAAGGATTTGATTCATGCCTATTTATGCCTTTTAATTTAATTTTTTTATTATTAAGAGTAAAAACTTTGTTTTTAATTTTAATATCTCTAAGCCCTATTCTTTCATGTATTTCTTCAACATCATTGTAAATTAAAACATCATATAGGTATGGCGATTCGTTTGACCATAATTTAGGATTGGCTATTTCAACAATTGTTGTTGTACCTTTTTGTATGAAATATTTGTTTTCTTCAAAATTAACAAAGAAATCTACATCTGATAGATTACTGATTTTTATACTCCAACGATTCTTGTCAAAAACTGAATCTATTTTGTAATCCCAAATATATTTGTTTGGTCGATTTAACAAGTAGACATCTCTAATAATTCCGGTAAACCTAAATTTGTCTTGATCTTCAAGATAAGAAGAGGCACACCACTTTAAGACAAAAACATCGATAATATTTGTGCCAATTTTTGCAAATTTTGTGATGTTAAATTCACTTTTTGAATGAGTTATCTGTGAATATCCAATGTATTCATTATTAACATATAAATAAAAAGCACTGTCCACGCCTTCAAAAACAATAAACAAATTTTTTAATTCTTTAATATCAAATGTTCTACGATAATGGAAAACAGGATTTTCTTTTGGAACAAATGGAGGATTAAAGGGAAAAGGATATGTGTAGTTGACATATTGATGGTAATCATATCCCCTACACTGCACACAGGAAGGGACATCAATTTTTTTAGTCATTTTTTCATCAACAAAATGTATTTCACCAATATTTTTATGTTCTTCAAAATCCCACTCACCATTTAATGACACAAATTCATTACTAGAATTTTTATCAATAATGTTATGAACATACTTTGGTTCTTTATTTATTAAAAAAGGGATGTAATGGGAACGAAAATCACAAACATTTATACGTTCAGTAGATTCCCATTCTTTATTTGTGATAAATAACTTGCTCATAATTATAAAAAAATTTAATTCGTCTTTTTACTAATAGGTTTAGCCCATGGTTTTTCATCATTAATACTTATTTCCACAACGTTATTTCCACCATATTTTTGAGATAATTGGGTTTTAAAAGAATCAGCAACCTCTTCATCAACAAAACAAACAATAGAGCCTGCAAATCCGCCACCAAAAAGAAGGCGCTTCTAAACACGAGTTTCCAAGCGTGCATTAATGAAGTTTTACTCCATGGAATTTTTAGTTTTCTAGTTTTCATATATTTTTTAATATAAGCAATGGAACAATAATAGAAAAAAGTTCATCTTATTATAATATCAAATTAACTTTGCGATTGTATCATTAAGTTTATTTAAAATTGAGTTTCACGATTTTTGACAACAACCCGAGATTTTACAAAGTAAAAATTTAAAAAAGTTTGATTTTTCTTTCAAAAAAGCCCCTTTTAGGTAATATTTTAGTAAATAATGATAGAAAGACCACAAAATTTGTTTATGATACGGTTTGGGGAATATTGTCTTCCGGTTGGTTTTTTCTTACTAAAATAACTATTAGCATTACTGAAATATCGCGTCATAATACATTTAGGTAAAGGAAGGAATCAGTGGGCACAAACTAGATCTTTGTGAAGATATTGGATTTTTATTTATTTTGTGTAAGAATAAAGTCGAGCTAGTTATATGTTATTTACAAAAGGTATTGGAATTGCAAGTGTAGCAGTTAAAGCTGGAAAAGCCATCATTGCTGTAAAAAATGCTGGTGATAGCGGAAAACTAGATTTTTTGGTTCCGAAATTCAAAGAATTAAGTAGCGAGATTTTGAGTGATGAATATGATGATTCGCCAGAATTGATCACCGCTATTAAAAAAGCTAACAGTGCTATTAAAAAATCCAACAATAGTGAAGAGGATGCTGAAAAGGCTAAGCAAGCAATCGAAGAAGCCTTATCTTTAATTGAAAAACAAAAAAATGAGTTAGATGAAAAAGATCAACAGCTTATAGAAGAAAGAAAGAAAAGAGAAGAAATCGAAGCAAATCTCAAAAAAATTGAAGAAGAGCGAGTTCTTCAAGCTAAAAAGAAATCTCCAGAAAAAGTTAAAAAGGGAAGAATGATTGGGTTCGGAATCGCTTCGCTCATTTGCTTTTTTGTAGGAATTTATGCATTTATTCCTCATCAAACGACGGATTCGAGCGGAGTAACCGTGACGGAGACGAGTCCGATTGCTGGAATTGCCTTATTAATCGGTGGTGGAATATTTTTAACATTATTCATTCTTTTTGCTTTAGAAAAAGTCGTTGTTAAATCTCTACAAGGGCATAAAACTGTCGCCGTTAGCGGATTAACCAAGAATAGAGTTGTTGTAGATGGCGATTTAGTTTACGAGGGCAAAGAAGCTCTTGTTTATCTCGAACTTTCTGATGGCATAAAGTTCTCTGTGTCTTTTGAAGGCAAAGATGTAAGAATTATTTCATAATACATTATCAAATGGTTCGTTAGTAGTTTGATTTCCAACGTCGCAAGATGTTGGATTTTTTGTTTGAAAATAATTAATTCATTAATTAATACTTTGTTTTGTACAGTGTTCATATTTTTTTCGACAAATTTTTAAGAATTCTCCGTATCTATTATTTGGAGGCATCTTTATGAATGATAAAGAAAAACAAACCACTGTCAATATTCTTGAGATGGTTAATAAACATCGAAATACCGTTTATCTCAAAATTAATGAAGAACTAGTGTCGTTATATTACGAGATTGGCGAACTGCTTTCAAATATGATTAATAAAGAAAAATGGGGGCACAAAAACATAGAAACCATTTCAAAACAAATCAAACAACATATACCTACAATTAAAGGATTTGAAAGGCCAAATCTTTATAGGATGGTCCAGTTTTATGAAACATATAGAGACAATGTAATTGTCTCACCACTGGTGAGAAAAATTAGTTGGACCAATAATCTAGTAATTCTTCATCACAAATCATCAATTGAAGAAAAAGAGTTTTACATTAGACTTTGCATTAAAAATAATTATTCAAAAAGAGAGTTAGAAAGGCAAATTGCTTCTCATTATTATGAGCGATACTTATTGTCTGATGGAAACGAACTTCCTAGTGAGAAAACGCTAATTGATGAAAACGATTATCCAAACACTAGAATTCTTGAAATAAATGATCTGTCTTTTTTAGATCTTCCATCTTGTTATGGTGAGAAAGACGTTAGAGACGGTTTGGTCAATAACATAAGAGATTTTATTTTAGAAATAGGCAAAGACTTTTCTTTTATTGGCAAGGAATATCGCATTACAGTTGGCAACACCGATTATTATATTGATCTTCTCTTCTTTAATCGTTACACAAATAGTCTGGTGGCATTCGAATTAAAGATTGATAAATTTAGGCCAGAATATCTTTCAAAGATGAATTTTTATTTAGAAGCTCTAGATAGGCAAGAAAGAAGAGGCAGAGAGAATCCCTCGATTGGGATAATTCTCTGCTCCGAGAAAGATCAAGCGGTTGTAGAATACGCAATGAGTAAAAATCCTTACCCAGTTTATATTTCAGAATATATCACCAAAACGCTTGATAAAAAGATGTTGGAAAACAAAATAATACAAATAAGAAACCTTTTTGATAATGCCGACCACAAACTTTAAAATAGTCTTTTTAGAATTGTTTATAACATATAACGTGTATGATATCATACTGTTGAGGTAATAGTTATGAATGCTAAACGTGCTAAATATATAAGCAACTTCAACAAAGATAATTACAAGATGTATCAATTTCGAATCAAAAAGAGTGACACCAAATTGATCAATAAATTAGATAGTGTCTCAAATAGAAACAACTATTTGACCAATCTAATTTTGGAAGATATTGATCCAAACGTTTTAACAATCAAAGAGATTAAAGAAAAAATAAGACCAGTTATAGAGAATCATGGTATCAAAGATGTTTATTTATTCGGCAGTTACGCTAGGGGCGAAGCAAATAGAAATAGTGATGTTGATATTTATTGTGATGGTGGTGATGTTAAAACGCTTTGGGAACATTCTTCACTGGAAGATGAACTAAAAGAAGCTCTAGGAAAAGAAGTTGATGTAGTCACAATTGGATCTCAAATGCATGACTTTTTTAGACAGCAATTAGAAAAAGACATGATTAAAATATATTAAGCACAAAAGAAAAAGGAATAATGTTTTACATTATCAAGCATTGTAACAGAGTTGAAAAAAAGATTAATAATCTATCCTTTGATAAGTTTATTTCCGATGAAGATATTAAAGAAATCGTTGGTTTCAATGTTCTTCAAATTGGCGAACTCGCTAAGAATTTATCTCCTGATTTTTTAAAACAATATCCTCAAATGCCTTGGAAAGACATAAAAGGAATGAGAGATCACCTTGCTCATGGCTATGGAACGATAAAACTTGAAGAGATTTGGAGAACCGCAACAAGCGATATAAAACCACTAAAAGAATACTGTGAGCAAATAGTTAAAGATAATGAATGATTGATTAAGAATCTGATGTAGCAAGGTGGTAAATTTTATTTTCTCAGTAGAGTTGTTAATATATCACTATAATGATAGAATTATATCAGAGGAAATATTATGACTATCTTACCATCGACAAGTTTAAGAAACCAATATAACGAAATATCGGAAAAATGTAAGAAAAGTGGAGAGCCAATTTACCTTACTAAAAATGGTGAAGGTGATTTGGTGGTGATGTCTGTAGAAGCCTATGAAAAACAACAGGCTCTTTTAAAATTAAAAGAAAGACTTCTTGATATTGAATTAGAGCAACGAAGTGGGGCGAAAAGTTATAGTCTTGATGAACTAGATTCCGCTTTAAGAAAAATTGTAAATAATGGATAAATACAAAATCGTTATAACCCAAAGAGCATTTTCGGACCTTTTAGACTGCGTGCTTTTTGTTAATGCCGTTTCTAATGAGGCCGCTAAAAAGCTTCATTTAGAAATAATGGAATCGATCCGTTCTTTAGAAACATTCCCAGAAGCGCATCCTTTTATTGAAGGGCTAACTATTGCTAATATCAAAATCAGGAGAATGCTAGTGCATAACGGAAGATACTTCGTTCTTTATAAGATCGAAAAAGATATCGTGACAATCTATGATATTTTGGATTCGAGAAAAGATAATTCTATTCTTAAACTTTAGTTTAAATGCAAAAATTCCAATGTCGTAAGATGTTGGATTTTTATTTGCCTATTTTTAGTAGAAGCCTTGAATGAGTTATAATGTAAATAACAAAGGAGTCTTATTTATGACATTAACACAACTTTTGCCATTCTCTTTCCAGTGGTGGGGCGACGGTTCTGAAAGTGCCAAACAAGCAGTCGACGATATCATCGTTAGAAGCACTGCTAATTTCAACTGGACTTTCATCTTTATTCTCGCTGTTGTCTTCTATGTTTATTGGTCAGAGATCCGCAAGAAAAACTATGAAGCAGTTTTCGCCGGACTTGCGTTATACGCGGTTCACTGGCTATACGAAATTGCTAACGCCATCATCGGCAAAGCAAGCGGCTATCCTCTTTGGGCGGTCTCAAACGCTTCAAGTACATTCATTCTTCTTGAAGGTGTATCTTGGGAATTGTCAATGATGTTTGCTCTTGCTGGTATCATCTCTTATAAGATGATGGGAGACAAGAATAAACGTTATTTCACCTTTGGTGGTAAATATAAAGGTGTCTCCACTAGACTAGTCACAACTATCGCAATGGCGTTACTCTTTGCGTTATTCGAAGCTTTCCTAGCAGGAACATCCAACGGCTCATTCATCTGGGTTTATCCATGGTGGGGTGTTCTTCCTGTCTTTATTACCACTTATATTCCATTCTTTATCGCTAGTAATTACATCAACATGGCAAAGCCAAAACTAAGAACTATTCTTCTTGCATCGGCTTGGGGCTTAGTCGCCATTCTCCTAGTGGTGCTCATTCCTTGTGGAATCATTTAAATAAAATTTTTCTAGCAGTACACCAAATTGGTGATAATGTTTGATTAGATACATCTAATATAAGGAGGGCTGTTAACGATTATATTTCGTCTAAACAGTCTTCTTTTTCTTTGGTTTCCAGCCTTTTTTACTTTCTTCCTTTTTCTCGTTTTATAGGAACGTCCTTCCTTTTTAATGTCGTCGTAGCGAGCAATATATGGCGTAATATTCTTTCGTCTCGAGGCCATATTTCGTTTTGTTGCTTACACCTAAATAGATAAACAAACCAGTTGAGATAGTCTTGAAGATAATCTGTATCCATTCCTGTAAAGCGAGATAAATACCTATGTACCCACGAACAAAAGGAATTGATTAATAACATTGCTTGTAATGTTTCTTTATCTTTAACAACTGATTTATGTATCTCATCTTCTACTCCTGATTTAATTATTGCTTTACTATGAGCGTGTAAACCGTCATGAACAATCCTTAACACAGCCCCAGAAGTTAAATGTGGTAGTAAAGCATCTTTGATTCTTTTGCTTGTTGGCATTCCTCTTCCTACTAGAAACATAATCATATGCTTATATTGATCAATTGCGAGGAATATACAGCATTTATTCTTGTTTAGTCCTCTTATGTTCTTTCCAAAGTGATTCTTCGGTCTTTCAGAGTCAAAGGTATATATTTCATCAATAAATACAACACCTTGAAGCTGTATTTTACTTTGCCAACTATTAACAGTTTCAAATAGTTTTCTTCTCATTAATAAGGCCGTATTATGATGAACACCTATTTGTTCAGCAATTAAATCCAAAGGAACATTATAAGACATAAGCTTAATCATCGAGAACCATTGAGGTAATGAGGTCTTAACAGAAGAAAGAATAGAATTTGTTAATAAATTGAATCGACAACCACATTTACAACGAAATCTTTGATAACCGTTTTTATCTTTTCCATCTTTGTATGGTTTATCATTACCACATTGAGGACAAATTGGAATTCTCCCATAATGTCTGGCTAGTTTTTCAAAATCATAAGAGCCAAACGTTTTAGTGCATTTTTTGTTATCAACTTCTAGACATAAATTATTAAATTCAGCATCATCAAGATTAAATACATAATCATGTTGAGATGTTAAAAAGATTTTAGGCATAAGAAAACACCCTTTCTGCCTTTGGTACGATCGTTACTCCAGGGTGTTGCGAACAAGATGTAATAACGACCGTATCAAAGGTCTTGTTCGCATCTTTTATTATACCATAATTGTTTATAGGGTGTATTTATCACCAATTTGGTGTGCTGCTAGAAAAATTTTAAATAAAATTTTCTATTAGAAAAGGGATTCGTTAACTTGAATCCCTTTTTGTTTCCTTATTCTTTTTCTTCTTTTTCTTCCTTCTTCTTATTTACAAGTAGAATAGCGATTCCTACGCCAGTGTAAGCTAAGAAGTGAATGATGATCTCAACTGGAAGTGAAGTCATCCTATCGATTGGATAGATTTGAGAGATCGAAGAAATATAAGAAGTATCGTTTAAGCCATTAATGACCGTATAGACAAAGAAGCCAACATTTAAGGCTAAAGCGATGAGAGCCATCACGAAGGTTTTCTTTTTGTTAAGAATACCTAAGTTCATTAATACAAGTATTACACCTAAGAATACTGGTAGTAATAGATATAAGAAGGTTGGGAATGTTTGATAGAGATTTCTAACGTAAACATAACCTGGTAAGGCTAAGAATAAACCTAATCTACTTAAAGCCATTCCAATAAAGAGAGTCCAACCAATTGTTTTAAGAACATAGACGAAGTTAACTTTAATTCTTTCTTTGTCCTCTTCCATTTTCTTCACAAGGAAGAATCTTGCATAGCAAGATGCACATAAAACGAGGATATTAAGAATCATAAAGAGGATTAAATATCCTGGGAATGGTTTAGGACCGACAAAGGTTTTGTAAGTAATAACTCCACCTAAGATAGATCCGACTACACCTAGAAGCGCAAATGCCATTGCGATAACTAAATATGTGCTAGCGATTCTCTTCTTACATTCTGGATGTCTATAGGTTCTAATAAAATAGAAGATTCCTAAGATAAACATCACGGCGATGCTAACAGCAGGAAGAGATATAAAAATAGTCATATTGGAGAATGAAACACCTTTGTTGAATAAGTCATCCATGAGCATATTGGATGCAAGTAAAGTAAACATCGCTCCAGCAAGGCTAAGAACAATTAACGAAATAAGGGTAATATATTTTTTATTCATCTTACATTACCTCCTTGTATTCGTGATAATAGTCTTCATAAGAAAGTGAATGATCTTCATTAAGAGTAATAACTCTTCCGCCTAATAAGCTATCATCCGCGTAGACTCTATCGGTGGCTTTGATACCATAACCGAAGTGAACACCTTCATAGTTAATAATAAAATTATTAATATGATCATGACCAAAGTACATGCCATGTGTTGAACCGAGTTCTTTAATCACTTTATAGAATCCGGAATTGTAATCTGGATTGCATGGTTCTTCATTTTCTTGCGCCTTGGAACCAGTTGGGTTAAGAATCAAAGATTCATCCTTCTTTGCGGCCGCCCAAGCATCCCTAACTTCTGGAAGTGGGATGTGATAGAACATTAGAGACGGCACTGTAACGTCTTCGTTTTCTTTCTTAGTTTCTTTCACCAAAGCAGAATACCAATCGATTTGATCTTGGTGAAAATAGTCATAACCAAAGTAACCATTATAGTTGTAGCGATTGCTATCCATAATGATCAATTGTTCAAAGACTTTCTCGTCTTTCATAAGATTGATCGCAAAGTTCGCGTTACCTTGAACTTTGTCATCTTGAAGGTCTTTGAAGACGCAGTAGGAACTACCGTCTTTAATTCTCTTCTCATTTAACTCGTTCAAATAACCTGTTATCCAATCGATTGAATACCAACATTGTTCGTCATGGTTACCGAAGGTAATTGTCCATGGGGTTTTGTAAGATTCGAGCCAATTAAAAAATTCAATCGCTGTTCCTTTAGAGGCAAAGGTGAAGACGTCACCAGTGACAACGATGAAATTTGGATGAGCTTCTTTAATTGTCAAATCCATGAAATCGTAATGCAATTTGGTGTTATCTTTATCACCGATGTGCGTGTCGGTGAGCTGTAAGATACGATATTGTTTTGAATAATCTAATTGCAATACATAGTCTTTCGGTTTATAAGCTTTGTTACCACAAGAAGTGAGTAATACCGCTAATAAACCAGAAAAAAATACAAATTTATTTTTCATATCTATTTGTGTTTTCCTTTCTTTATTATTTTAAATTTAAAAAACTATTTAGTGAAATTTTCTATTATTTATTCATCCCACGCGGAATCTTTTGCCACTTAACATCACGAACTAACATTACCGATAAATCAAGTGGGATTTGTGTAACGACAAATAATGGGAAAAATATGAAACGTGAACTACTTGGTAATTCAATTGCCGAGCGGTTCACAAGAAGCGAAATATTATCACATAGATGATGAAATCTATTTCCAGTGGATATCATTCAACTTTTGTCACAAAGATATAAAACTGCTATACTCTCACTTGATATTCAATACGATATTTATTTAGAAAAACATTTATAAGAAAGAAAAAATGCACACGTAGTTCAGTGGTAGAACACTAGCTTCCCAAGCTGGCTATGCGGGTTCGATTCCCGTCGTGTGCTCCAATAACTTAATTCCCTATTAATAAATAGGGTTTTATTTTGTATTATATTGGTGGATGGGGATATGGATAATATACCCTCCGCTTAGTCGGAATGGAGACCTTAAACCCATTCGCTTAGTGGTGGCGCACCTTAAAACGCCTTTTTTGTACCATGGAAAATTATAAAGAATCTTGTCGCTTTCTTTTGCATAAAGCTGCCGAAAAATATAAGAAATTGCTCGGTAAGAATTTCATAATTGAATCAAAAGATTTCAAGAATAGGGAAAGATATATTTTGAGATTTTATGAAGGCAACTTCTTGCATTTGACCGGAGTAAAAACTAAAATCAAACCATCTATTTTCTTCGAAAAAGCTCTAACTAATCAACTAACAATTGATGATTTCGATTGTGATTCAACAAAAGAAATTAAGGGCTACACTCAAGAAAAGATTCCTCATCTACTAGACATGGATATGTTTTTTAGTAAAAATTTAGCAGGCGCATCAGTGTTTTATGTCTTAATCCATATTCTCGTCTACAAAATATCTTCAAAGCGCTTGAAAAAAGTTGATTTCTAAAAATAAATGTCTTCAGTTACTCTTTAGAGTAATTAAAAACGGACGTCGCTTCCGAGGGGGCTTCGCTCGTTTTTTTCTTTACTTATGTAAAAACTTTGGTGACAATTAAATATCCCTTAAGAGTAAAGGAGGGTCGTTATGAAAAAGAAGTTAATATTGCCAATACTCTTATCCGTGTTCTTAGCTAGTTGTACTATTGCCGCCCCAAATGGTGGTAAAAAGAAGAAAACAAGTAGTGAGGATCCTTCTATATCAAGCACCCTCGTTACCAGTGGTTCAAGTGTCTCGTCTTCCTCAGGTGAATCAAGTTCTTCTAGTTCATCGACATCAGTTGACCCAGAACTTCCTGTTGTTACTAAAGTCACATTAAACACGCACTCAGAAAGTGTCAAGCAAGGCGCTTCGATCACTTTAAGCGCGACTGTTACTGGTAAAAATAATCCTGCAAAAACTCTTACCTGGGAAACAAGTAATTCAAATTATGCGACCGTTTCTAACGGTGTCGTTTCAGTCAAATCAACTGCAACCGTAGGACAAACTGTTACAATCACTGCTAGATCAACAGTCACGACCTCTGTTACTGATTCTTGCACAATCACAATTTTAAGTTCGGCTGCAGATGAATCTTACACTATTTTAATTTATATGTGCGGTGCCGACCTTGAATCAAGTCACACGAGCGATGAATACCAAGGCTTTGCTTCAAGCGACCTAAGAGAAATTGCTTCAGTGGCTTCAAGTCTTCCAAACAACGTCAACATAGTCGTTGAAACTGGCGGCGCTAAAAAATGGGCCTCAAATCCAGGAATCAATGCGAAATATTTACAACGTAGAAAACTTAATAGCAGTGGAACTTGGGAAGTAATTTCCAACGAAACCAAAGCTAGCATGGGTTTACAAAGCACCCTTCAAAGCTTCTTAAGCTGGGGCCTAAAAACCTATCCAGCTGATCATACTGGCGTCATCATGTGGAATCACGGCGGTGCTGCTATGGGTTGCTGCTTTGATGAAAACTATTCAGATGATGGTATTTTGCCATCAGAAATGGATGGCGCAGTTAAAAACGCTCTTTTAAGTGCCGGAAAATCTGGTCAAAAATTAGACTGGATTGGTTACGATTGTTGCATCATGTCATATGCTGATTTAGCCAGTATCAATTCTCAATATTTTAAATATATGGTTTCTTCTCAAGAATTAGAGAGTGGATTCGGTTGGGATTACGATGCTTGGTTACCAACACTTTTTAGCAACACCTCAATCTCAACTGAAACTGTTTTAACTAAGATTTGCACTACCTTTGTTAGTGAAAATGGCGGTAGTTCATCAAGCAATGACCAATGTTTAAGCGTTCTTAATCTTCAAAATTTTGGAGTATTCCAAACTGCATTTGAAAGTTTTGCAAGCGGCTTAACCTCTACGAACTGGTCGAAGATTAAGAGCTCATACACAAACTCTTTGAGATTTGGAAATCTTGATGAATATGGCGGCGTTGAATACGGTTATGGCTTAGCCGATATGAAAGATTTCTTAGCTAAAGCTGCTAGCAAAGGCTTTGATACCAGTGCAGCAAGTAGCGCTTTATCTAGTGTTCTTGTTCATTCTTCTTATGGCGGATTTTATTCTAGTACTAAACCTTGTGGTTTAGATATCTTTGTTCCAGCCGATGATGATGGCAGTCCACAAATCTCAGAAGATGATTATGGCTCTAGCGATACCAAACTCACCAATTGGAGAAACTTCGTCATCGAAAACGGTACCTTCTATAGTGGCGGTGGCGGTTGGGGCGACTGGTTCTAAACCTAGTTTTCTAAAAGGGTGATCAAATCGCCCTTTTTTATATTTATTTAAATCATTAAAACTTTCAAATTTTATATGAAAAAATATATTATCTATATATAATAGAAAAGCCAAACAAGGAGAAAAAAATGAAAGAATTTGTTAATAAACATAAATTATGGTTTATTTTTGCGGGGTTTTTAGCATTTTTTCTAGTTTACACTTTGTTAGTTAAATTTGTAGACGTTAAGCCCACTGGTGTTTTTAGCCCAAAAACAGGGGAAGAATCATATGTTGGCTTTGCCACAACGAATTTAGCATTCCGTGATTTGGTTGGTCAAAATTTTACTTTATACGATATTACTGATTGGGGAAGTATAATTACTATTCCAATTGGTGCTACATTCCTAATAGTTGGTATTATTGAATTAGTTAAACGCAAAAGCCTATTAAAAGTAGACGCTAATATTTTAGCTCTTGGTTTATTTTATATTGCTGATTTAATTGTGTTTTTAATGTTTTATTTTATTGTTATTAACTATCGACCATGTTTAATTGAAAATAATGGTCAAATGTATTTAGAACCTTCTTATCCATCATCTACGACATTACTTGCCATTACTTTATTAATTTCATGTATTGATCAAATTAATATTTATATTAAGAAAAACAATGGATTAAGAATTTCTTTAATTACTATCTGCGTTATATTAACAGCGTTTTTTGTTATTGGAAGAGCTATTTCTGGTATTCATTGGTTAAGCGATATTATTGGTGGTGCTATTTTAGCCGCTACATTGATGGCATTATATATGGCGATGAAACATTCAATTGCAAAAGTAGCACATCAAGAAATTGAATAATTTTTATCAAAATTCATTAATTAAATAAGTAACTTCATTACTTATTTTACTTTCCTTTAAAACTACGATAAAATATATGAGCATTTTGGAGGTAAACAAATGAAAAATTTAGATGTTAAATTTGAAGAAATTCCTATAAAGAAACCTTCTTATAAAAGTATCGAAAAGAAATTAACAGGCTTCGTTGAAGCACTTAAAGGTGCGAAAGAATTTAAAGAAGGCTTAAAAGTCATCAATGCTTTTGAACGCTACATGTCCAAATTCTCAACAAATATCACCGTAATTTCGATTCGTTATTCTCTTAATACCACTGATGAAAAGATTGCTAAATATCAAGATCAAGTCGATGAAATGATGCCTTTAGTGAGCAATCTAATCAATATGTGGAACAAAGTTCTTATCAAAGTTCCTTTTAGAGCGGAACTTGAAAAGAAATATTCTCCATATTATTTCCAAATGATTGAAAATTCTCTCAAATCATTCGATGAGAAAATAATTCCAGAATTGATTGAAATTAATAAATTATCTTCACAATATGACAAGATTTTAGGATCTGCCCAAATCGAATACAAAGGTCAAATCTACAATATTTCGCAAATGGGTAAATTCACCAAATCAAAACTTCGTGAAGAAAGAAGAGAAGCTTCAATTAAAGTTGACGAATTCTTCCAAGCTCACGAACAAGAAATCGGTGATATATATGGAAAATTAGTCCAACTTAGAGATAAAGCCGCTAAGAAACTTGGCTTCAAAGATTTCACCGAACTCGGTTATCTTTCCCTAGGAAGAGTTGATTATGACGCTAAAATGGTCGCCAAATATCGCGAACAAATCGCTGCAGAAGTCGTACCTTTAGCTCAAAAACTTTACAAAGCTCAAGCCAAACGTATTGGTATTCCATTTAAGAAAATGTATTCCTACGATTACAATTTAGCCTTCTTAAGCGGTAACCCAGAACCAATTGGCGATACCGCCTATCTCGTTGAATCCGCGACCAAGATGTATCACGAAATGAGCAAGGAGTCTGGAGAATTCTTTGTTTTCATGAAAGAACACCATCTCCTCGATTTAGAAGCTCGTCCAGGAAAACAACCTGGTGGTTATATGACTTTCCTTGATGAATACAAATTCCCATTCATCTTCTCTAACTTCAATGGTACAGAAGGTGACGTCAACGTTTTAACTCATGAAGTTGGTCATGCTTTCCAAGGCTATCTTGCTAGAAACATTAAACCAGCTGACTTTAGATCCGCGACGATGGAAACTAGTGAAATTCACTCGATGTCGATGGAATTCTTTGCTTGGCCATGGATGAATCTTTTCTTTGGCGATGCTGCGGATAAATATCGTTATTCACACTTATGTGACGCGATTGAATTCCTTCCATATGGAATCACAATTGATGAATTCCAACACTGGGTTTACGCTCATCCAAATGCCACTCATGAAGAAAGATGTGCTGCTTATCAAGAAATTGAAAGAAGATACACTCCTCATAAGGTCTATCCTAGCGAGATGAAAGCTGCCGCTCACGGTGCTTGGTGGATGAGACAATCACATATCTTTGGTGCACCTTTCTATTACATCGATTACACGTTAGCCCAAGTATGTGCTTTCCAATTCCTCGTTGAAATGAGCAAAAATCAAGAAAAAGCTTGGAAAAAATACATTAAACTTTGTAAATGTGGTGGCAAATATCCTTATGTTAGCTTGCTAAATAAAGTCCATTTACGTTGCCCATTTGAAGAAGGCAATGTCCGTAAGGTCATCAAGCCATTAAAGAAGATTCTCGCTACATTCGACGAATCCAAATTCTAAGAAAAATAGTTAAGGTTTCCCTAAGGGAACCTTTTCTTTTAAAGCTCCAGATATTATATAGCAATTTATTTTTTAAAATACTTTTGTTATAATTTTGAGCGGTCAAAAATCATTAGAATTGAGGGTCGATTATGTTTGATATAAACACACAAATATTTGATTACAAAAATGTTGCAGCGTGGGTTGATTTAGCAATCTCCTTATTCATCGCTGTTCTAGCATTGATTTTACTTTTAAAAGCTTTAAAGAGAAAAATTGTTGTTAGCACTTTGATTACTTCACTTTGCTTAGTGTTCGTCTCGTGGTTTTTTAAATTGCAACTTTTATGGTCCATCTCGCTTGTTTTAAGTGTTGCAATCATTTCGGTTGCTTTAGTTATCAACCAAGCATCCATCCGTGATTTGATACTCAATTCTTTAACTACTACCAAAGGCAAAAATGTTGATAAGATTTTCGATCGTAACGCTTTACTTCAAAAAGTCGATATCGCTGTTCAAAACTTATCGAAAAATAAAATTGGTGCGATCATCACTTTTGAAAAAGATACCAAACTTGATGATTTCATCAAAACTGGAACAATTTTAAACGCCCCAGTTACTCCCGAACTATTAATGACAATTTTCTATCCAGGTACTCGTTTACATGATGGAGCGGTCGTCATTAGAAGAGATTTAATTCTCGCTGCTTCGGTTTATTACACTCCAACTACCAAACCATTAACTGGTAAATATGGTTCAAGACATAGAGCCTCAATTGGTATTTCTGAAGTTTCTGATTCAGTTACCGTTGTTGTTTCTGAAGAAACTGGCCGCATATCTATCGCTGTTGGAGGCGAACTTATCCATGTCGCTAGCGATGTCTTCTTAAGAACACTTGAAGACTATGTCTTAGCAGAACCAACTCAAAACGCTTAATATGACCTATAACGAATTTTACGATTTTGTAGTGAAAGTTCATTCAATCGCTAAGATTGGTCTAACCTACTCAAAAGATCCATATGCGATTGATAATTATAAAGAACTCAATGAACTTTCTAAGCAAATGCTTGAAAATTTCATGAATGTAAAATTCGATCGTCCAAATATGTTTACTAAAGACGTCTATCCTACTCCTAACGTCTCTTGTAGAACGCTCATTGTCAACTCTAAAAACGAAGCCCTTCTTGTAAAAGAAGCAAACACGAACACTTGGTCGCTTCCAGGTGGATGGTGTGATTTGTATAAGACCCCATCTGAAGCCGCCTTTATGGAAGTATCGCAAGAAGCAGGAGTAGAACCAAAGATGGTTAGACTAATTGGAATCCTTGACCGCACTCCATTTAAATCTAATCAAAATGTTCCTGAATATGTCATCATTTTCCTCGGAAGCATTGACGGCAAAAAATTCCACGAACATTGTCACGAGACTAACGATGTTAAATTCTATAGTCTCGACCATTTACCTGAAATGTCTCGAAAACTCTCGATGAATGAACTTGAAAGAGTAATCGATGCATATAAAAACAACAAAGTAATCTTTGATTAAAGGAGAAAAACACTATGCCAACACCACACAACGAAGCCAAAAAAGGCGAAATCGCCAAAGTCGTCCTCATGCCAGGAGATCCAAATCGTGCAAAATGGATTGCCGATACTTTCCTACATGACGTTAAATGTGTTAACCAAGTTCGAGGTAATTTTTGCTTTACTGGATTAACTAAAAACGGAAAACGAATTTCAGTTATGGCCTCTGGAATGGGTCATCCATCCATTGGTATTTATTCTTATGAATTATTTAGCGAATATGACGTTGATTTAATCATTCGTGTTGGCACTTGTGGTGCATATCAAGACTATATAAATTTACGCGATGTCTTACTTTGCACAGGAAGCTGCACCGATTCTAATTACGCTGCTCAATTCAATCTTGTCGGTACCTTCTCTGCTCTAGCAGACTCCAGCGCCCTTTTAAGCGCAAGAGACATTTTAGAACATAAGAAATTCCCATATCATATGGGCAATATCCTCTCTGCCGATATCTTCTATGATTTTGATAAAGACACTTGGAAAAAGTGGGCTGCATTAGGAGTCATGGGTGTCGAGATGGAATCATATGCCCTTTACGTTAATGCTGCCTATTTAAAGAAACGCGCTTTAACTATGTTAACAGTTACCGATCATTTCGTTAAAAACGAAAGATTATCTTCCGAAGAAAGACAAGTTGGTCTTCGCAACATGATCGAAACCGCAATTGAAACTGCTGAAAAATACGCCTAATAATGATTGCACTATTTATCTCTTTAGCAATTTTATTAGTTCTTGTTATCTTATTTTTAATCTTTTACCCAAAGTTTTACAAAGCAAAATTAAAAAAAGATTTCGTTTCGATTTATGGAAAAAAAATCTATCGATATGCTCTGCATAACGATTTATATTTAATCAATCAACTTGAACTAAAAGGTAACGATGATCAAATCATTAAAATCGATCATCTTCTTTTCGCTAATAAATTCATTTATGTTATAAGCGATTATTATCTTCCTGGTTTAGTTTTAGCAAAAGAAAATGATCATAGTTTTATCTACAAATCAAGCGAAAAAGATTCACAAAACGTTTACATCGATAATTTACTAATCAAAGGAAAAGAACTCGTTAACAAAGTAGCCTTTAATTTAGGTTTAAATCCTAGTTTATTCATCTCTGTTGCGTTAGTTAACGACGCCTCAGATTTCGATAATTTTAAATCCACATCTTCGGATAATTTTATCGTACACCTTTCTTCATTTAATAAATTCATCGATAAAATCGAATCTCGAAATGTCGCTCCATTAAATAATGACCAACTGAAATACACAGTTAAGGATATCAATCGCTTAAATGAACGAAGAAAAGCAAAAAAGTATTGATTTAGAGATATATAAAAAATATGGCAAGCACTTCGTCGATAAAACTTCGCTTGCCTCTATTTTAGCCTTGTCGATTATCATCTGTTTAATCGGTGGATTTTTTCTTCCAATAAGTTTATATATTTCCATTCCTTTAATTGCTTTACCGCTTCTACTTGGCTTTATTTTTGTTAATTTATCACTCGATATTATTAAAGAATCTCCAAGTCGAATCTTCTTTGGTTTTAAAATGTTTTACGATAAACCCTTCTTCGGTGTTTTTCGGATTTTATTTGGCACGCTGATATCGCTTGGAGTTTATTTTCTAACTTCTTCTATAATGCTCATGATTTTACATTTCACGATTGGCGCTAATGATGCTAGTTATATGAACTTAATCAATCAAGCTGTGAACGCTAAAAATACCCAGGAACTGCAGTATTTACTTAGCGAATTGCAGCAAAATTCAACATTTATATCAATTGAAAATATCGCCTCAATCACCGCGATTGGACTCGCTTCTTATTTCTATGTTCATCACATCATTGTTAGTTCATTTAAGATCTTTTTAAACTTTTTACATCATCGCTTCATCCCTGGAGTTGGACTTAATTTAATTCATCGCCACGCGATACGATATTTTCGTCTAGATTTTTACCGCGATTATTATTCAACATTTTGGTATATCGCCCTTTTATTTATCGCTGGATATGTTGGAGGGTCAATCTTCGGACTTAATATCCTTCATCTAAATGGACCAAAATCAGCGATAGTGGGTTTATTTACTTCGTTAATTTTAACGATATATTTTCTCCCCTTTATCTATGACATGCTTTCAATCATTTTTACTGTTGATTCACATTATTACTACAAAGCCATCGTTAATTTAAGCGATGCTAGTATCAATCCGACTGGTGGAACGATATCACAAAAAGAACTTGAAGCAATGAAAGAAGGCATTAAAAAAGCCGAAGATATGATTGAACAATTTAAAAAGGAAGAAAAAGACAAAAAAACTCAAAAGAAGTTAGAAAAGAAATCAAAGAAGAAAAAATAATAAAAAACCTCGATATAATCGAGGTTAATCTAACGAATGGAGCAGATGACGGGAATCGAACCCGCATAACTACCTTGGCAAGGTAGTGTTCTACCACTGAACTACATCTGCATTTCAGCGTGATTATTATATAAAAAGTAGTATAATACTTCAAGATAAAAATTAATTATGAATAAGTACGAAGAATTAGCTAATTACATTTTCCCAGATGTGGACGAAACAATCGCCGATTTGGAGAAAAAATATCCCCAAAGAAATTTAGAAGAAGGCGCCGAAGTTACTAGATTTGCGCCATCGCCAACCGGATTTCTGCATCTAGGTTCACTTTTCACTTCTTTAGTCGCCCATAAAGTTGCTAAAGATAGTGGTGGTGTTTTCTATCTTAGACTTGAAGATACCGATACCAAACGTGAAATTGAAGGAAGCGGTGAAGAACTAGTAAGACAATTAGAATACTTCGATGTCGCACCTAAGGAAGGTTATCTCGGTAACCACGATGTTGGAAATTATGGACCGTATCGTCAAAGCGAAAGAGCCTATATTTACCGCGTCTGCATTAAAGAATTAATGCTAAAAGGTCGCGCTTATCCATGTTTTTGTTCTGCTCAAGAACTTGAAGAAACTCGTGAAATTCAAGAAGCAAACAAAGAAATTCCTGGCTATTATGGTGATTATGCAATTTGCCGTACAATCGAGCCAGAAGAAGCTTTAATTAGAATCAAAAGCGGTGATCCTTATGTTATTAGATTCCGTTCAATGGGGAATCATAACAACAAAGTTGTTTTTCATGATGAAATCCGTGGAGATATCTCAATTGCCGAAAATGACATGGATATCGTCATCTTAAAATCAGATGGACTTCCTACCTATCATTTTGCTCACGCAGTCGATGATCATTTTATGAGAACAACAACCGTCATTAGAGGTGAAGAATGGATTTCTAGTGCTCCTATACATTTAGAATTATTTGAAACATTAGGTTTTAAATTACCAAAATACGCTCATTTACCAGTCATCATGAAGCTTGATAATGGTAATAAACGTAAACTTTCTAAAAGAAAAGATCCTGAAGCCAGCGTCTCCCACTTCATTGAAGGTGGCTATCCAAGCGAATCGCTTAAAGCTTATTTAATGAGCATCGCTAATTCTAATTTTGAAGAATGGACTGCCAAGAATAAATGTTACGACTTAGATAAATTTATTTTCTCATTCGATAAGATGTCTCTTGATGGAGTCTTATTCGACCAAGATAAATTAAATTTCTTCTCTAAAGAAGTCATCGCCCTTTTTAGCGCGGAAGATTTATATGCTCGTTTAGAAAAATGGTCTAAACAATATGATGAAGTTCTTTATAAACATTTAATTGAAAACAAAGAATTATCCATCAAAGCTTTAAACATTGAACGTGGTGGAGAAAAAGCTCGTAAAGACTTCACTAATTATAAAGACGTCTATCCAATCATCGGATTCTTCTATAATGACCGCTACGCTGAAATCGTTAAAGATGGTTATCCATTCAATGAAAAATTTGATAAACAAGTTATTATTAACTTGCTCAATGACTTTTCTCAATCAAATGATTACACTTTAGCAAATGATGTTTGGTTTAATAGCGTTAAAGAATTGGGTGTTAGACACAACTTTGCTGAATCAAATAAGTTCTATAAACAAAACCCAGAACAATATCTTGGTCACGTTGGAGATGTCGCTGAAATCATCCGTGTCGCTATCGTTGGAGCGAAGAATTCACCAAATCTTCATTCTGTCCTTCAAATTTTAGGAAAAGAGGAAGTTGATCGACGCATCAAACTCGCTATTGAATATTTAAATTAAACTTGTTTAAATATCTCTACGGCCCATTGGAGAAGCGGCTTAACTCATATCCCTCTCAAGGATACATTCAAGGGTTCGAATCCCTTATGGGTCACCAATCAGATCAAAAGACGCACACCTGTATCTATATCGATAAATGGGGGTACGGCATTTATGAAGATATGCAGCCTTATTTAGACAGAGCGAAACAGCGACGTTTAATAAGAGAGTCTCAAGAAAGAGATGCTGCGAGAAACAAGAGTCAGTGAGCTGGCTCTTTTTTAAAGTTCGAACTAATTCACGTTATTACTGTGAATAGTGATGTAAGATATCACAATAGTTGTTTGAAATGAAATTAAAGCATGAGAACCTATGATTTTTAAGAGGCGATTTTCAGTAATTAATTATTATTTGTTTCGGCAAAAATAACATTAGATTGTCATTTTCGTTGATTACATTTATTTTTGTGTTATTATTTTTGTGAGGTTTTGTGTATGTACTTAAGTAGAAATATTGAAAAAATAATTTTAGAAGCTTCAAAAAAATTCTTGTGTTTAACTTTGTATGGACCAAGACAGGTAGGCAAATCGACGCTAGTGGAGAATTTGTTTTCAAATATTCAAAAAGTGACAATGGACGATCTTACTCTAAGGGATTATGCGAAAAGAGATCCAAAAGGATTTCTTGAGTATTATAAAGTTCCTCTAGTAATTGATGAAATTCAAAAAGCTCCTGAATTATTGGATTTTATTAAAATTAAGGTAGATGAATATAAGAAAAACAAAGTATTCAACGATAGAGGAAATTCCTTGTTATACATATTAACTGGTTCCAATAGATTTGAACTAAAAAATGCAGTAGCAGAATCCTTGGCTGGAAGAACATGTGAATTTGATTTACTTTCGTTATCATTTAATGAATTAAGAAAAAGCAATAAATCTTCAGAATTTAATCCAGATTTAGAGTTATTGAGAGAAAAAGAAATTTATTTAAATAATAAAGTAAGATCAAGGAGAGAAATATTTGACGATATATTTAAAGGTGGGATGCCTGAATATGTTATTAATCAATTAAATCGTGATATGTTTTTTAATTCATATATTTCAACATATATTGAAAAGGACGTTAGACAGATAATTTCTGTTGGCAAAGAAACAGCCTTTGTAAATTTTATGAAATACATTGCTTTGCGTACAGCTTGCCAAATTGATTACACCGAAATATCCCGAAGTGTGGGAATTGATGTTAGAACAGTAAAAAATTGGATTTCTATATTGTCAGCATCAGGCATAATTAAGTTACTTCAACCTTATGCTTCAAATTTGTCCGATAGAATTGTTAAAACCAGCAAATTATATTTTTTGGATACAGGTTTGTGTGCATATTTGTGTGGAATCCCCTCATCTTTAATCTTAGAGCAAAGCGCTTTTGCTGGTGCTTTTTATGAAACCTATGTTGTGTCAGAAATAATAAAATCTTTTTATAATAGTTATAAATCAATCGATTGTTTATACTATTATCGAGATCGTGATCAATATGAGGTTGATCTAATTATAGATAATTTCGATTCTATTTATCCAATTGAAATTAAGAAAGGAATCAATCCTGTAAGTTCAAATAAAAAATTTACAGTTTTAAAAAAATATAAGAAAAAAGTAAATGTTGGTTTGGTTATTGATTCAACTGACAAAGTATTCCCAATTAATCATGAAGTTTACTATTGCCCAATTGATTTGATTGGCTTGTAAATTTTTGGTGTGCGTGACTTAAATCGTTCGGTTCACCAAGTCGAATTAAATAGGATTGATACAACATGTTGTCGGTCCTTTTTATTTTTCTTGATTCAGTTGTATACAAAATGTAGACAACTGAAACTCTATCAAATTAGTAAGAATCAACGTCGATTCTAAAGTTAGAGAACTGTTTCGCGATTCAAATTTAAGAATCAGAAGAGTGAATGCCGATGGAACATCGTCAAAAGATGTATATGAAATATATAACGGACCCCTCGATAAGTATATTTATATTTGTGCACATTTAATTAAGAATTCCGGTCAAGATACACCCAGAAAAAGAATTCAAATTTTTTGTGATTATTTTGGTTTAATTCATAACGGACAACAAAGGCAAGAGAATAAGTCATATTTCTTTTTAGGATTGTATCCTATTGATAGTGAAGGGAATGTTGTTTATGTTCTTTTAGACAACGATGGCTATTCGTTGAATCCTCAAAATAGTTATTCGTCATTATGGATTGATTTTGAAGCTATTAAAGCTACTGCTATCAACGGATACTATTTCGGTATAAATAAAAGAAATGCAAATAAATACTTTTCATTCAAAATCAATTACAAAAGCATCGTTTTAGATGCTCTAGAGCATGATGATTATTCATCTATCATTAGAAATGAAGGTGATATTCATATTCTCGAAGATAACGGAAGTGAAAGTGATGATGATATTATTTTCGTTGATGACTATGTTCCTTCCAGAGATGCTGTTGTCACATTAGATGGCAAAGCTAAAATCAAGAAGAATTCTGCTTTAAGAGAAGTTGCTTTCATGAATGCTCATTACACGTGTGCATTATGTGGTAAAGAGCATACTTTTATTACAAATAGCGACAAGATGTATTTTGAGGCGCATCATCTTATACCATGCAATATAAACGTTCAAAGACACTTTGCTAAAAAACTTGACCACACTGTGAATTTATTCTGCTTATGTCCTGAATGTCATAGAAAGATTCATCTAATCAATAATGGTGAAATTACTGACTTATTAGAGAAACTCTTCGAAGAAAGAGAACGTTTATTAGAAGAAATATACAATCTGGATTTAAATCAATTGATAGATATCTATACACACATCGATAGACGTGACGAAGAAAATATGTAATTAAGTGTTATTGCTGATACAAATATCAGTCCTTTTTATTTTTATTCGACAAGTTAATAGTTTTATTTCTCGTTATAACAAGTTATAATCTATTTCAATAATGTGTGTACAAATACCGTACAATACGATAAAATAATTATGCAAAGGAGATATAAATGGCAGTCATAGTTAAAGAAAAAAGAATTGAATTCCGTGTCCCAGACGAAGCAAAGAAAACAATCGAAGAAGCGGCTAGATTATCTAATATTTCCGTATCTTCATATATTTTGAGTGTCGTGTTAAAACAAGCAAGACTTGATTTAGAACAAAACGAAATTGTTACATTGAGCAATCTAGAAAGAGATCGTTTGATGGATGCATTTGCTAATCCGCCTGCTCCTAACGGTGCCTTAAAAGGTTTGTTTAGATGAACTTAAAAACCATTGGTTGCGCTAAAGATGACGAACTTTTATCGTTTACATCTGGAAACGATGATTTAGATAAATACTTGCGCGAGTATGCCCTAATAAATGATAGGAATGGTTATGGAAAGACATTTCTTCTTTATGATAATGATGAATTGATTGGTTTTTTTACCATTTGTAGTGCTTCAATAAAATATGAGGACTTTCCTAGAAGGAAAAACCTTCCAAAATACCCAATACCAGCTGTTAGAATTGCTCGTTTAGCAATTAGAAAAGATAAGCGGGGTCAAGGCTATGGAAGAGAACTATTAAAGCAAGCTCTAATAAGAGTTTTATGCATCTCACAAAAAGTAGGTGTAAGACTAGTAATCGTAGATGCAAAAGAAACTTCAGCGTCTTTCTATGAGCATTACGGTTTTGAAAGATTAAAAGATGATGCTTTGACATATTATCTACTTATTGAAACATTACAAAACGCATTATAGTTTTCTTAATATAGAAGGACGAAACAACTCTATTAAATCTAGATTTAATATATAAAATCATAAAATACATATTATTGCTCTCCAATAAATAAAAATATCAGTGATTTGCAAAGATTTTTGTAAAATTGTCTTTGTATTCTTTTTCCTATTGTTATACAATAAAGACAACTTAGGAGGATTTCCAATGCAAATAAGAAAAAGACGTGGTGATCTCGCAATGGTCATTGTAACCGCAGTTTTCTTTGTTCTTGCCGCCGCATTGTTCTACTTGATTCCTACTCTTGATCAAGCAATCGCAGCAAGTCCAATTGGAATTGGTCCTTACAATCCAGCTAAGCTGTTTTTGGAAGGACTAAAAGCATTCGGAACCTTTGAATTCGCTAGTAAGAAATATTTAATTATTTTCTTAGTTGGCGTTATTTTGGTTCTGTTATTGATTTTCTGGTTAATAGCGATCATTGTGAAGAAAGCTCCAAAGAAACTCATTTTATGGGCTATTACCCTTGTCATGGTTGCAGTTTCTGCCATCATGGTTTCTGGTTTAGCTTTAGCTAACTGTAGAGCAGACCTAGCGCTTGAAGGTTTAGCAGTCATCGGCTATTACGATGGCGATGGCAATTTTATTGCTGAAAAAACTGTTATTACTCAAGATCTTTGGAGTGATTTATTAAACAAATACACCCCATATGTTGTCGATGTCGCAAAATACGTTAAGGGTTACACAGGTGATGAAATATACGCGAATGTTATTCAAAATGTATTCTTCTTAACCTATGTTGTCTTTATCGCAATTGCCTTCGTTGGCGTATTCGGTATCGTTACTCCACTTGTTGGAGCAATCGGCTTATTCAAGAAACCAAGAGTTGTTTCTATTGAAGAAGATGCTGTTGTTGAGCAAGCCGAATCTGAAGAAGAAGCTAGAAGAAGAGCAAATAGAGAAAATCTTGTTTCATATGTCGAATATGAAGCTGGTAAAGAAGCTCGTGATAAAGAATACGAAGAACTTTGTAGAGCCAATGGTATTGCTTTAGAAAAAGACAAATACTATTCAAACCTCACCAAAGAACTCGCTGTCTTCTCAGGCGAAGTTGGAGATGAAGATCTCTACTATAAACAACTTGCAAAACAACTTGGTATCTTAAACGGTTCATCCGAGGAAGATGCTTATTATAAAGAAGTTGTTAAAGAACTTGGTATCTTAAACGGTTCACTTAGTGAAGATGATGCATATTATCGTGCCCTTTCTAGAGCACTTCCAGTCTTACAAGTTCAAGACGAACCAGTTGAGACCGAAGAAGAATATCGCGCTAGATTAACAAAAGAATTACCAGTTCTTAAGGTCCAAAAGATCGGCGAACAAAAAGAATCTTACGAACATTATGTCGCTAGACTTTCTAAAGAACTTCCTGTTCTCACTAAACCAGAAGTTGAAGTTCCTGTCGAAAAGAAAGAGAGCGAAGAGGAATATCGTGCAAGACTCATGAAGGAATTACAATTATTCCGTCTCATCGATGCTTCTAGAGAAGTTGAATTAAGCAAATATTATCGTAACGTTATTTCAGAGTTGGATTCCAGAAGCAAAAAGGATCCAGACTTTGATGAAGCTATCAAAGCGCTCAAACGTCGCATTGCCGAAGAGCAAGACGTTGAAGAAGCTGTTGAAAACTTAAAACGTAAAAATAAAGAAGATAAAGCTTATTATGAAAGAATGGTCAAACAATTAGGCCTTCTAAATAAACATTCATCTAAAGATGAAGATGACGAATAAAAGGAGATAAATTATGTACAAATACAAATATGATGATAGCTACTATGAGAAGAAAATCAGCGAACTCGGCATGTTTAATAAACGTCGCCCAGTCGAAGAAGAAAAAAGAGTAGCTCCAGATAAAAAAGAAGTTGAACACAAAAAAATCATTCGAATTCCATTCCAAGTTAGAATCCATTCAGCTGAAGCAACCTTAAAGGAACACTTCAACGAATTAAAGAGTGACATCCTTGCTTATGGCGTTAAATCCCGTATCTCCAATAGCGGTGATACCTTCAGATTACACACTAAGACCTATGTCAAAATTACCATTGCTGGTAAAGCTCTTAAATTATATTTTGCCCTCGATCCAAAAGATTATAGAGATAGCAAGATGCCACTTGCAGACGTTTCCCGTAAGGGAATCTATAACGAAATCCCACTCGTCTTCAAAGTTAAGAGCGAACTCTCACTTCGTAGAGCAAAACAACTCGTTGCCGATGCGATGGCCAAAGACAATTTAGTCCAAGGCGAAGTCGTCGCTCACAACTGGGTCAAAGAAATTAAGTAAATCATATAATGATTTGATTAAGGAGAATCAAAATGGTTCTCCTTTTCTTTTTTGAATATTGTCTAAGATATGATAAAATCATAACTTACTAGGAGAATACTAATTAATGGATGACCCTCTATCGTGGCTGTATATACTTTATATAGTCATAATCGTTATATTAATAATCTTCAGCGCATTTTGTTCATCAACCGAAACTGCGTATGCATGCTTAAATAAATTTAAAATCCGTGTCCAAGCGGACGCTGGAAATAAAAAAGCTAAATTAATCCTCAAAACCTATGAGCGTTTTGATCGCACTTTGATCATGTCGCTACTAGGCTATAACATTTCAAGTGTCGTCGTTTCAACTTTATCAGCAATTCTTTTCTTTAAAATCTTTGAGGCGATTCAAAATGAAACCCTCATATCTTTGATATCGACCGCGATTATGACGCTCATTGTTTATATTTTCTGCGATATGGTGCCAAAGATGATTGCTCGAGCGATGCCAGAAAAGGTTGCTTCAAATAACGCCTATATCGCTAACGGACTTTATTATATTTTATATCCTTTAATATATATCTTTTCTTTGCTCACCAATGGAGTAACGAAATTATTCAAAACAAAACAAGACCACACGATGACCGAAGAAGATTTCACTAATGTCGTAGAAGACTTAGAAAAGAAAGATTTAATCGAAGATAATGAATCCGATATCATTTATGCTTCTTTAGATTTCACCGACACATCCGTTAAAGAAGTTTTAACTAAAAGAAATAAAATCTTCTATATTGACATCAAAGGTTTATCTAAAGATAAATTAAACGATTTAATTTTATCGACTCAGTTCACTCGTATCCCAGTCTGCTATGGTTCACTCGATAAGATAATCGGTATATTGCACGTTAAAAGTTATATTCAAAAATATTTAGAAAATCCTAACTTCCCAGTTTTAAATACCCTTCAAAAACCATATTACGTCTCCACGAAGATTAAGATGGACGATATGCTTGAAGGATTTAAAAAACATCACACCCATATCGCCATTGTTAAAAATGATGATAAAGTCGTTGGCTTAATTACGATGGAAGACGTTTTAGAAGAGCTCGTTGGCAAAATCGCTGAAGCTCCACTTAAGGGGGTAAATAAATAATGGTTACCGCCTTAATAATTGCAATCGCCGTCTTAATCGTCCTTTCAGGACTATTCTCTTGTTCTGATATGGTTTACGCTTCGGTAAATCAGCTTCGTTTAAAGAAGGACGCTAGAAAGTCTAAAGCCTCTAAATTAGCCTTAAAACACGCCGAAAACTATAATACGACAATAACTACAATCCTCTTCTCAAATAACTTAGTTAATATCGCCGCAACATCTTTGCTTGCTGTTTTAGTGAGAATTCTTTTCCCAAATGAAGATTTAGCCGCTACACTTGCCCCGATTGCTTTAGTTATTATCATCCTCGTCTTCGGTGAAATATTACCTAAAGTAATAGGAAGAGCCTATTCGTATCGTTTAGCAAAATTATTTGCCTATCCAGTGAAGATTTTACAATACATTTTCTTCCCCTTTATTTTTGTCACTTCAAATATTGGTAAATTCTTCGCTTCATTTTTTATTCATAAGAAAAAAGACAATATCGTTAGCGACGAAGAACTTGAAGAAATGGTGGAATCAATCGAAGAAGAAGGCGTTATCGATGAAGATCAAAGTGAACTTCTTAAATCAGCAATTGCTTTTAAAGAAACTGAAGCTTATGAAATAATGACTCCTCGCGTCGATATCTTCGCGATTAATATTGACGAAGATCAACGCAAGATTTTGTCATCTGATGAAATTTTCAAACATTCTCGTATTCCAATATATAAAGGAAGTATCGATAACATTATTGGTATGCTGCCCACTAAAGCTGTTTTAAGAAATATGCTAGCCTCCAAACCAGTCAATTTTTCTTCCTTAATGTATGATGTTCAATTCGTCCCACGCTCCATGGGTATTTCTGAAATTCTTAAATTAATGAAAAAGAATAAAAACCACGTCGTCATTGTTAAAGATGAATTCGGCGGAACAGATGGAATGCTAACGATGGAAGACATCTTAGAAGAACTTGTCGGTGAGATGTGGGATGAAACTGATAAGATTCAAGAATCTTATCGTAAAATAAAACGCAATCAATATCTCGTCGATGGATCAATGAATATTGAAGACTTCTTCGATTTAGTTGATGTTCCTTCACCTCTTGAAGTCGACTATACGACAGTAGGTGGTTGGGTTTTAGATGAACTACATAGATTTGCTAAAGTCGGCGATCACTTTAAATATAGAAATCTAACGGTGGAAGTTAAAGATGTTACCGAATTCACTGTTGAAAAGATAATCGTTCGCATTGGTCGGAAAAAAGTCGATGAAGATATTTAATTATATTGATAAAAGAGTTCCTTCTTTAGAAGGCAAAACTTTTGTAGTTACGGGCGCGAATAGCGGAATCGGCTTAGAAGTTACCCGTCAGCTTTTATTTAAGGGCGCAAATCTAGTTATGGCGTGCCGTAATTTAGAAAAAGCAAATATAGTTAAGGATGAATTTCTTAAAGAATACCCAAAATCACATATCGAGATACTTCCTTACGACCAAGCATCTTTTTCTAGCATCGAAGAATTCGCTAAAACACTTGAGAATAGAAAAATAGATTGTCTTATTTTAAATGCCGGCATCTATCATTCGACAAATGATTTGGTGACGCAAGACGGCTATCCTTTAACAATTGGAACTAATTATTTAGGAGCCTATTATCTATTAGAAAAACTTAGGAATAGCCTAAAAAAAGGAGATATCAAACGTGTTGTGGTCACTTATTCTTTGGTGAATGTTTTCGGGAAAACTAAACACTACGAAAAATATCTTCTTTACGTCAAAAGAAAACCGAACAAAACATATAATATTTCAAAGAGAATGAACTATCATCTCGCTGCAAATTTAAAGAGCGAATATCCTTCATTAGAAGTTGTTTTAACTCATCCTGGTATCGCAAGAACCAACATCATTAAATCAGATAATTGTTCATTCAAGTGGTGGTTTAAAGTCGCTGGTGATAGCTTTTTAAAAACATTTGCTAATTCGGCAAAAAAATCCGCAATTTGCACGCTTTTTGCAGCAACACTGCCTTTTAGCAAACCTCTTCCAGTCGTCTATCCTCGAGGTATTTTTCATTATATTGGTCTACCAAAAATATCATCTCGCAAAGTTGATAAAATAAAAGATGAGCAACTCGCGCTCATCTCAAAGAAGATCATCTCCAACTAGGAGATTTTCTTTTTATAATTTTCGTAAATTAAATCAGTGGTTTCTTCAATAGATTTATTGTTTGTTTTGATGATGAAATCAACATCACCAATTTTGTCCAAAGAGAAATCGACGACATCGTTTGAAATTCTTTGATCGATATTTTCTTTTTTATCGCCGCGAGAGACCATTCTTTCGCGTCTTATCTTTTCATCTGCAATCAATAAGAAAGTAACGATGTTTTTGTTGGATAATTTTTTAAAGCTATGTAAGCCATTTGGATCTAAGACGACAACTTTATCGTCTGCGACCTGGTCTATTCCACAACCATAATAATTTCCGTTATATAAACTTGATTCTACAAATCTATTCTCAGCTAATCTTTTCTTAAATTCTTCTTTGCTAATAAAAAAGTATTCGACGCCATCTCTTTCCCCGACTCGCATTTCTCTAGTTGTGGTGGTGATAGCTTTCTTTAATCCGTACTTTTTCTGTAGTTCAAGAGCGGTAACCGTCTTTCCGCTAGCAGATGCACCAACTAAAATAATCATACAACTATTATCTTATAAATTTTTATAAAAAGATACGACAAAAAGAAGCAAAAGCTTTGCTTTTTTTAAAAATAGAGATTTTAGCTTCAATTAATCTTTTTTAATGTTTTCAAAAACTTGATTAGTAGTCATCATCT
>JAZLFJ010000010.1:0-4049 GCA_045615665.1 Bacilli bacterium | reverse complement strand
TCGCACTTACGCTGATGAAGGGTGATAAGATTGTCCAAATCGGTGAAAAACTTATCGTATTTCAATTGCTCAAATTCAAGAGGCAACATTATAGATAAACCTTTTACTATCTCCCCTGATAAATTTCCTTGACCACCTTGAAGATAAGTATCACATATTGTTTTTTTATTCATTGACAGCCATTGTTCGATAAATTTTGAATTATAGCCGTTGTTAGGTTTAATAGCTAAAATCGCCTGATTTATAGCCCCATTAAGCTTTGAAATCGAAACTTCGCCACTTGTGGCACCATACAAAGCATAAAGAATATCGCCCTTATTAACTAACTTAGCTGATGATTCATTTAATGCCTTTTCACTTATAAAAAGTTCTGTCGTATCGCTGTGAATTTCGCCAGATCTAATAAATGGAATATTACCTTCATAATATTCTTTTATAGATACTAAAGGTGTGCCTCCAGAAAATGACGACGATATATCACCTAACTTATGCTGTTCCCAAGTATTTGTAAAATTCATAAAAAGTCATAAAAATATCTTTAACCATTACGTTTGGGAACAGCATAAGTTAGGAAGTATTGGTACAACATACACAGGATTATCAGGCAAAAGTAAAGATGATTTTGGACATGGCGATGGAAAATTTGTTACATACATGAACGTTTTCAAAAATCCAATAGCGGATGAGGCAATTACTGAACCAATAGAAATTGATAATTCTCAAAGGATGGTAAAGTATGGGGATATATTTTTCACAACATCCTCAGAAACTCCAGAGGAAGTTGGAATGTCATCTATCTGGCTATATTATAGCCAAAACACGTATTTAAACAGCTTTTGTTTCGGTTATAGATTAAATGAAAATATCAAAATAGACCCTTACTATATCGGATATTATTTAAGATCCTCTGAACCGAGAAAATCTTTAGAATTATTAGCACAAGGCATATCCAGATACAACATATCAAAAACAAAAGTAATGGAGATAGCGGCTTCAATTCCTGTTGATATTTTAGAACAACAGAAAATTGGACTTACATTACTAAAGATTGATAACCTTATCACCCTTCATCAGCGATTAGCTTTTATTTTATAAAATTCCTATAATTTTGTCAGAATAATCCCGCACATCGTTTGTGTTTTTCTCAATAAAATGATATAATATTAAATGATATTTTTTGACATTATTTAATTTGTTAAGGAGAGTATTATGACTTGGAGTGAAAAGGTTAAGTACGTTAGGGTCAAACTACAAATGACTCAGGCAGAATTGTCTAAGGCAACCGGAATTCCCGTTGTTACCATAGCAAGATGGGAAACAACCAATTCTGAACCTCAGCCAAAATCAATGGGAAAGTTTTTATCGTATTGCGAAGAGAAAAAAATAGTATTTACAAAAGGGGCAATTGACAATGAATAAACAACAGTTAGCTAGTAAAATCTGGGCGGCAGCAAATAAAATGCGCTCTAAAATAGAGGCAAATGAATACAAAGATTATATTTTAGGTTTTATTTTCTATAAATTTTTGTCAGATAAAGAAGAGTCTTTCTTTGGCAAAGACGGAATGACAAAAGAAGATATGAAGCAATATCTTGTAGAAACGGATGAGGAAACGGTTAAGCATGCTCAAAAGAACCTTGGATACTTTATTGCGTATGATCATTTGTTTTCAACTTGGATTGAGGATGATGAATTAGAGTTTTCTGTTGCTATTGTCAAAGACGCTTTGTCCGCCTTTTCAAGACTAATAAATAAAGGCCATGAAAAGGTGTTTAAGGATATCTTTAAAACCTTAGACACTGGAATTTCTAATTTGGGCTCGACTGACCAAGCTAGAACGAAGGCTATCTCAGATTTGTTAT
Organism: Bacilli bacterium; assembly: GCA_045615665.1. Classification (GTDB taxonomy): domain Bacteria; phylum Bacillota_I; class Bacilli_A; order RFN20; family CAG-826; genus Fiminaster. Next base: position 2,187 of record JAZLFJ010000010.1, on the reverse strand, counting down.
TCTTGATTAACGACATTCCAATGGATGGAAAACAAGACTATGATGTTTTGGGCTTTGTCTACGAATACCTAATTTCGAATTTTGCGGCGAACGCAGGTAAGAAAGCCGGCGAATTCTATACACCACATGAAGTATCTTTCTTGATGTCAGAAATCGTGGCTGAGCATTTAAAGGATAAGGAAAAAATTGAAATTTATGACCCTACATCAGGATCTGGCTCCTTGTTAATTAATATAGGTCGCTCAGTCGCAAAGCATATTAAAGACAAGAACAATATCAAATATTATGCGCAAGAATTAAAAGAAAACACATATAACTTGACACGTATGAATTTGGTTATGCGCGGAATATTACCTGATAATATTTTGGTTAGAAACGGCGACACTTTGGAAGAGGATTGGCCTTTCTTCGATGAAAACGATAAGGTTGGGACTTATCATCCGTTGTATGTCGACGCCGTGGTGTCAAATCCTCCATACTCTCAAAGCTGGGACCCTAAGGATAAAGACGCGGAGCCTAGATATAAGGATTACGGAATTGCGCCTAAATCGAAAGCTGATTACGCGTTCCTTCTTCATGACCTTTATCACGTGAAGCCTGATGGAATAATGACAATTGTTTTGCCACATGGTGTTTTGTTTAGAGGCGGATCAGAGGAGCAAATCAGAAAGAATCTAATCGAAAGAAACAACATAGACGCCATTATTGGATTGCCTGCCAACATTTTCTTTGGTACAGGTATCCCAACTATCATCATGGTGCTAAAACAAAAGAGAGCCAATACTGATGTTTTGATCGTGGATGCTTCAAAGGGCTTCATCAAGGTTGGCAAGAATAATAAATTGCAAGAGAGTGACATTAGAAGAATTGTCGATGTTGTCAAAAACAGAGTTTCTATTCCAAAATTCTCAAAGATTGTATCAAAAGATGAAATCAGAAGTAATGAATACAACCTAAATATCCCTAGATACGTAGACTCATCAGAAAAAGCGGAGTCATTCGACATATACGCTACTATGTTCGGAGGTATTCCTAACAAAGAAATTGATGAATTAAAACAATATTGGGACGCTTTTCCTTCTTTAAGAAATCAACTATTCGTCGCAAAAGATAATGCTTACTCAATTTGCGAAGAAGAGGACATTCAAACGATTATTAAAGAAAATGATGATGTTAAGGCCTTTATCAATTCTTTCAACGAATCATTCGCTGATTTTAATGAATATCTTAATGGGGAATTAATCAAAAACGTCCTTTCCGTTATCGTCGCTAAAGAGGAAAACGATATTACTTTAAACGTTTTTGATAGATTAAATAATATTCCTTTAGTTGATAAGTATAAGGCCTATCAATTATTTAGTGATAATTGGCTAGCAATCACTCAAGATATCGAAGTGATTCAGACAGAAGGTATCGAAAATGTGACAAAAGTTGTTCCAAATATGATCGTCAAGAAAAAGGACGACAAAGAAATCGAAGTCGCCGATGGTTTTAAAGGGGTTATCATTCCGTTTGAATTAATTCAAGAAACGCTATTGTTAGATAAAACAAATGAAATTAATGATTTGGAGAATAAACTAGCTGCTATCTCGTCAAATTATGAAGAAATACTCGAGTCTATCGACGAAGAAGAAAAGGGTGAATTTATCAACGACGATGGAACAGCGTTTGTGCCTAAAGAGATTGCCAAACTCGTAAAGTCTTATAAAGGAATGAAAATCGAGAATGATAGTCTTGAATCAAAGATTATCAAAGTTAATAAATTGATCGAAGAAGAGAAGGTTTTAAAAAAGAGTATCAAAACAAAGACTGAAGAGTTACATATGTTGACTAAGGAGACTATTGAAGGGCTATCTATTGAGGATGGTTTGAAAATTGTGGACTTAAAATGGAACAAGCCTATCGTTGATTCAATTGCTAATTTACCAAATTTGATTATTAAGGATTTGGTTTCCAAAGTTAATAATTTGAAGAAAAAATATAATGACACAATGTTAGATATTGAAGATCAAATTGAAAAGTCGACATCAGATTTAAATGCCCTTATCGATGAACTTGTTGGTGACGAATTTGATATGCAAGGGCTTCAAGAACTTAAAAAATTGTTAGGCGGTGAATAATATGGTTGAAAATGAAAGAAAACCAGCCATAAGATTCGCTGGATTTACTGATGCTTGGGAACAGCGT
>JAZLFJ010000009.1:0-6529 GCA_045615665.1 Bacilli bacterium | reverse complement strand
ATTTCAATGACTTAACGGCTGAAATAAGCTTTAATAACCCTTGTTTTAACAAGAAATTGCCCATTTTTTAGAGAATTTATTGATTAAAATCAATTTTCATGGGTTGGGGTTACCAGAAGCTAATTTCATGCGTTTCGCGTAGGTGTTAAGTAAAAGTACTTGACACATCTATATAACAAGTTATAATAGTTGGCGATAAAAAGGAGATTACAAATATGTCAGTTAAAATTAGACTTACCAGAATTGGTCGTCATAAAGAAGCTATCTACCGTGTTGTTGTCGCGGATTCTAGATTCACTAGAGACGGTCGCTATGTCGAACAAATCGGTTACTTCGATCCAGCAAAAGGTGAAGAAAATGCCGATATTAATGTCGAAGCAGCATTAAAGTGGCTTCAAAAAGGTGCTCAACCAAGTGATTCAATTCGTACATTGTTCACCAAAAAGGGCATCATGCAAAAATACGCTGAATCAAAGAAGGTTTCTAAATAATGGATTACGAAAAGATCATTCATATAATTGTCGATCCTTTCTTAATCAATCCTGAAGCTTTGATGGTTCGTGAACTTCCTAGCGATAACGAAAAAGATGTTAGATTATTAATCTGCACCGAAAACGAAGACACCGCTAGACTCATCGGCAAAAAAGGGATGGTTGCTTCTGCAATACGTGAACTCATCTCAGTTGCTGGCAAAAACGAAAACAAACATATTCATCTAAGTTTCGAATCCTTTGATGAAGAAAAATAAGAATGGATTTTTTAACAGTCGGAACTATTGTTAGAACAGTTGGTTTAAAAGGCGAAGTTAAAGTCTATCCATCAACCCATTTTCGTGACTCTCGATTTTCAAAAGGGAGCCACGTTTTTTTACTCGATGAAAACAAGAATATCATTGAAGACTTACTTATAGTAAAGCATGCTAAAAATGGTGACTGTGATAACCTCGTTTTCGAAGGTTTCGACACGATTGAAAAAGTCGAAAAATTCGTTCACCAAGATCTATTTGTTAAAAAAGATATTTCCTTTCTAAAAAAAGGCGAATTCTTTTATTCCGATCTCGTTGGAATGGAAGTTTATTTCGATAACGGTTCGTTAATCGGAAAAGTAGAAAAAATAGAAGAATATACAAGTTATTCGACTTTAAGAATTAAGCATTCCCCAAAAGATGTTTTAATTCCATTTGTGAAAGCTTTTATCAAATCCGTTTCTCTCGAAGAAAAGAAAATTGTTGTAAATTATATTGAAGGTTTATTATGAGAATAACGATCTTAACTTTGTTTCCTGAAATGTTTGATGGGTTTTTAACAAACTCAATTATTAAACGTGCAATCGGAAAGAAAGTTGTTGAAGTTAAGATTGTCAATATTCGCGATTATACCCTTGATAAATATGGTCGAGTCGACACTCCCCCAATAGGCGGCGGAGCAGGCTTAATAATGAAATGTCAACCAATTGTCGACGCTTTAAAAAACAACGCAAAACCAGACTCTTTCAAAATTCTTTTATCCCCGAAAGGAAAGCAATATCGCCAGCAAAACGCGGTTAAATTAGCAAAACTAAACGATATTGTCTTAGTATGCGGACACTATGAAGGAGTCGATGAAAGAGTTAACAATTATGTTGATGAGCTCATCTCAATAGGCGACTATGTTTTGACTGGTGGAGAACTTGGAGCTATGGTCATTGTTGATTCGGTAATAAGATTACTCGATGGAGCGATTACTGATGCTTCATTAGAAGAAGAAACTTTTTCAGATGATTTGCTAGAATATCCTCAATATACTGAACCAAAAGAATTTGAAGGTAAAAAAGTTCCAGATATTCTTTACACCGGTAATCACGAGGCAATTAATAAATATCGTCGAAAAGAAAGTCTTAAAATTACAAGAGAAAATCGATCTGATCTGTTCGATAAACACATAAAAACAAAGCAAGATTTAAAACTTCTAAAAGAAATTGATGAAGGCGTAGATGAGCCAAAATGGTATATCGACGCACTTGAAAAAGGTAAAAAATTTACGAAGTAAAAGGCGCTCAATCGAGCACCTTTTTTACATCATTCCTCCAGGAGGGAAGCCCATGCCAGGTGGCATTCTTCCTGTCTTTTTATATTGTTGCATTTTCTTCATCATTTCGAGCATTGATTCGTAGCGTTTTAATAAACGATTGATATCTGCATTAGTCTTTCCACAGCCTTTAGCAATTCTAACCTTACGAGAATTTTTAAGAACTTCCGGATTTTCTCTTTCATAAGGAGTCATGGAATTAATGATAGCTTCAAAGTTTTTCATTTCTTTTTCACCGGCTTCTTTTTGTTCTTCCGTAATCTTAGGCATACCAGGAATAAGTTTTAATAAACCACCAAGCGAACCCATTTTTTGAATTCTTTTCATTTGTTTAAGCAAATCATCGAGAGTAAATTTACCCGACATCATTGCTTCAGCATCTTTTCTCGCTTCTTTTTCATCGATTTCTTCTTGGACTTTTTCAACCAAGGTGACTACGTCACCCATTCCAAGAATTCGGTCTGCCATACGGTCAGGATGGAAAACATCTAAATCAGTTAATTTTTCACCTGTACCTGCAAACTTAATTGGAACACCAGTTAGATGTTTGATTGATAAAGCGGAACCACCACGAGCATCACCATCAAGTTTTGACATGATGATACCGGTGAGTTGAAGCGATTTATTAAATGCTTTTGCTACATTAATCGCATCTTGGCCAGACATGGCATCAACAAGAAGCAAAATTTCATTTGGATTAACATTATCTGAAATGTCATTTAACTCTTTCATCAAAGGCTCATCGATTTGTAATCGACCAGCGGTATCGATGATAAGTACATCAAAATGATCGTTATAGGCCTTTTCTTTTGCTCTCTTAGCGATTTCGACTGGCGAAACATCGGTTCCCATTGTAAAAACAGGAACGTCGATTTGTTTACCGATTTGTTCCAATTGATCAATAGCGGCTGGACGATAAACGTCAGCGGCGGCAAGCAAAACTTTTTTGGCAAGCTTGCGTTTCATTAAATTAGCAAGTTTACCAGCGGAGGTAGTTTTACCAGTACCTTGTAGACCAACAAGCATAATAATTGTTGGTTTGTTTTTTTCATAAGTAAGTTCGCTATCACCTGAACCCAAAAGTTCAGTTAATTCATCATGAACAATTTTAACAACCATTTGGGATGGATTAAGTTTTGTGTAAACCTCCGCACCAATGGCTTTTTGTTTTACTTGTTCAACAAATTCTTTGACAACTTTAAAATTAACGTCAGCTTCTAGAAGAGCGATTCGGACTTCTTTAAGCATATCGTCCATATTGGCTTCAGTTAATCTAGATTGACCTCTAACCTTTTTTAGAATTCGTTGAAATTTTTCGCTTAAGGACTCAAATGCCATCTTTTATTCTCTCCTCTAACTCTTCGATAATCTTCTTGTTTTCAGGGGTTTTAAACTCATCAAAAGCTTTGCAAATCCCTAATTTTTCTTCAAATTGCTCTAGTTTTTTTGTTGATTGTTTTATTGCATCAGATACAGCGGTTCGACTAATTTTTCTTAGTTCAGAAATTTCACTTAGCGACAAATCACAATAGTAATAATCGGACATAATATCGAATTGCGAATTTGTCAAAAGTCGACCATAAATGTCGAGTAAACGATTTATCTTTTCAACTTTCTTAACATCACTCATATCTATTTTGCTAAACAGAGTCCATATAGATATTTATCTAAATCAAACTCTTCTAAATCTTCCATTTTTTCTCCAAGACCGATAAAACGAACAGGTATACCAAGTTCATCTCTAATCGCTAAAATGATTCCGCCTTTAGACGTGCCATCCATTTTAGTAATAACAATACCGGTAAGCTTGATACAATCAAGGAATTGTTTTGCTTGCAAAACACCATTTTGTCCTGTGGTCGCATCGATAACTAGGAACGCTTCGTGTGGAGCGTCTGGAATCTCTTTTGAAATAACACGCGAAATCTTGGCGAGTTCATTCATTAAATTAGTTTTGTTTTGTAATCTACCCGCAGTATCAACAATCAATAAATCGATGCCTTCTTCTTTAGCGCGTCTCGCACCTTCAAATGCGACGCTGGCAGGATCAGATTCCGGTTTTCCAACGACGATTGGACAATTTAGGCGCTTTGCCCAAATTGATAATTGTTCCACCGCTCCTGCTCTAAAAGTATCAGCGGCACAAAGCATAACTTTTTTACCTTTGTTAATATAGCGATAGGCCAATTTAGCGATTGAAGTAGTTTTACCAACTCCATTAACACCAGCAACAAGTAAAACAGTTGGGCCATCGTTAACAAAGGAAATTTCGTTAGTAATATCTCCGCCTTTTGTAGCATAACCAATAAACATTTTATCAACGACAAGTTCGTTTATAGAGGTTGGATCTTTAATACATTCATTTTTACTTTCTTCAATCACTTCTTCAATGATTCTTAAAGTCAATGAAACACCAACATCTGCTTCGATAAGAATTTCTTCAAGTTGCTCAAAATATTCTTGGTTAACTTCTTTGTAACGTCTAGAAAGTTCATCGAGTTTATTAGCAAAGTTTTCACGAGATTTTGTCATGCCTGAAACATAAGTTTCAGTTTCCTTAACGTTTTTCTTTGCGATCTTTTCTTTAAGAAACTTAAATAAACCCATTATTTACCTGCTTCCTTTTCTAAGGCAGCTTTAGCCGCCATTTGTTCAGCCTGTTTTTTAGTTGAACCTTCACCAACTCCAAGTTCCATTCCATCGAATACAACACGGACGATGAAATGTCTATCGTGAGATGGACCAGTTTCAGAAATAACTTCATAGCTTACCGATTCACGATGTTCAGCTTGCATTTCTTCTTGAAGTTTCGATTTATAATCAGTTGAATCTTCGATGTTATAGTTTTTGATGATATTAATGAAAATATCAATAAGTAGTTTACGAGCAACTTCAAATCCTTGATCGAGATAAAGCGCTCCAAAGAACGCTTCAAAAACATCTTCCAAAAGATGGTTTGCTTTTGAAATGTCTCCCGAGAATGAGTTGCCGACTCTAATATAATTAGGGAAACCATATTTTCTTGCAAGATCAGCAAGCGAATTTGTAGACACCAAATTTGATTTCATCTTTGTAAGTGGGCCTTGTGTCATTTCAGGACGCGCACCAAAAGAAACTTCAGAAACAACTAAACCTATAACTGAATCACCTAAAAATTCCATTCTTTCATAATCGTGATGTTTAGTGTTCGCATCCGCGTTATACGAAGAATGTGTAAAAGCAGTTTCATACAATGAAATGTGTTTTGGTTTGATGTTTAGTTTTTCTAAAAGTTCACTTACAGGTCTCATAATTTCAAATTCTCTTTAATTTTTTGGACTGTTTGCTTTTTAGCGGAAGTATATGCGACATTGAGTGAACCATAGAAAGATTCTTCATCAGCGTTTCCGTGCGCTTTAACAGCGACTTTATTAACACCGACAAGAAGAGCTCCTCCAACACGTTTATAATTCATTGTCTCAAGCATACCTTTCATGCCTTTACGAGCAAACAAATAACCTAATTTTGATCTAAATGATGATGTGAAAGCTTCTTTCATTAATCCGCCCATCATCTTCGCCATGCCTTCACTACCTTTAAGGAAAACATTTCCGGTGAAACCATCAAAAACAACGACATCAGCACTGCCTGATAAAACATCTCTAGCTTCCATATATCCTTTAAAGTTCTTTTCATTTTTTAAAAGGGCATAAGTTTCTTTAGAAAGAGTGTTGCCTTTACCTTCCTCGGTTCCGTTACAAATTAAATAAACATTTGGATCTTTCTTCTCATAGAAAGCTTGGTAGTAGGCTCCGCCTATTTTAGCAAATTGAGCTAATTCAGATGGACTATTTTCACTGCTTGCGCCAACATCGAGAAGGACACAGTATTTGCCTTTAACCTTAGTTGGAAATTGTGTAATTAATGCTGGTCTATCAACACCATCAATCTTTTTAATAATTAGTGTACACAATGACAAGAAAGCGCCAGTTGAACCTGCGCTTAAAACAGCATCAGCATCTTCGCTTAAACAAGCGTTAACGGCTTTATAAACAGATGATTCTTTATCTCTCATCGCTTGCATGACTGAACATTCCATTGGAGCGACAGTTGTAGATGGAATAATTTTTACTTTATCCTTAAGAGGTTCTAAAACCTTTTCATCACCAACAGCAATGATTGAAACATCATCATGATCTTTAATAAATTTTGTTACGGCAGCGATAGTTGGTTTAGCACCATTATCTCCGCCCATCATATCGACAACAATTTTTACCATAAGAAAATCTCCGAGGTTATTTTATCATAATAAATTTTTATATCATATCTAAAACAATAAATTGTTACGCGAAACGCATGAAATTAGCTTCTGGTAACCCCAACCCATGAAAATTGATTTTAATCAATAAATTCTCTAAAAAATGGGCAATTTCTTGTTAAAACAAGGGTTATTAAAGCTTATTTCAGCCGTTAAGTCATTGAAA
>JAZLFJ010000008.1:0-75879 GCA_045615665.1 Bacilli bacterium | reverse complement strand
CCGTATGCCTGAGCATGAAGTTTGACAGTCAAAGCTGTACATAAATTAAGCAGGATAACGGCATATATTGATTATACTTGCTAGATAAAAATAAAATCTAACCAAGTACATGGCTAGATTACATTATTTGTTAAACAGATGGTTTAATTATAGAATAAATATTCTAAGTTAGATATAGAAAAAGGTGATATCCCTTTAGGAATGCCACCCTGCGTTTAATTGTTAAAGCTAGAAGAAAAGCAAACATCATGGTTAATAAGTTTTTCTTCATCTTTTTTCTCCTTTCAAGATGAATTATAAGTAAAACAAAAAACAATTCTTATGAATTAGAGGTTAATTGTTTTACTAACTATCATTAAGTTAATGATACAAAGAAAAAGCAGGCACTTAGGGCGCTAGAGTGCTATGTTTACGTAATAAAAAGGAGAGCCGAACTCTCCTAATTATTGATTAAATCTGTTTATAAACATATCGAATCTTGGCAATACAAGGGATACTTTACCGTGTTCGTCTCCATTAATAAGCCCGCGCTTAATTAGTCTATCTCTGTAAACAGAACACGATTTTTCGTTATAGGGAACTTTTGCAATTATTTCACCCACCGGCATTGTCTCATTGCTAAAGCAACTCAAATAAGCTTTTTCGTTTTTTGGTAGAGTTGACCATATCTTTTCGTATACATAACTCGAAAGATATTGATCCAACTCATTATAAATATCAGAGATTTTCCCATATTTTGAAAAAAGATAGCCAACCACTTGATATGCAAACGCATAACCATTTGTAAGTTCGGCAAGGTTTTGAATTGTCTTTTCATTTTCATTTCTGAAAACTGAAGCGTATTCCTTTTTGATCAAATTCATATCTAAAGGACCCAAATCAATTTTCGGGGCTCTATATAGGAAAGTTAAATTCTTATTATTTTGTAACGAATTAACATTTTCATATAACCCAGTCATCAAAACAAAAATTGAATAGTCGTTGCGAAGCAAACTTTGAATATCGTGCACAAAAGAACGCATATGTGATGAATTGGATGCTTCATCGATTGTTATTAATAGTTTTTGGTTATGTTCTTTTAATACTTCTAACATCTTCTCAAGGATAGTTTTTATGTTTGAAACCGGAGTGTCACCTTCGATAGAAAAACCAAATCCATGGAATGAAAATGAAAATGATTTTTTTAAAAATAAGTGCTTTACATGAGCGTTTTCATAAATGCCAGAAGCAATCTGCTCGAGTATTTCTCGATTGGGATTCACATCCACAACCAACCAATCACTTTTGGTTTGTATAGTTTTGGATACGCTTGTTAACAATACCGTTTTTCCAGAACCTCTAACCCCAGTAATGATATAGGTGTGAGTTAAAGGAAAATCAAGGCAAAATTCATTGCAGATTTTTTCAGAGATTTGCTTTCTATCGATATAACTCGATGGTAATTGACCAAAGGTCACAGAGAATTGGTTTGTCATTTTGCGTCCCCCTTTTTTGTTAGGTTTGTTAGGTTTGTTAGATTTATTGTAGCAAAAATATTTGCTTTTACAAGATTGTTTGATCATATTTTTGCATATAAAAAGGAGAACCAAATGCTCTTTAGTCTAGTTTTTTAATTGATATGGTTTGAAAAAAGTCCGATGAACTTAACGATATTAATTTAACGATTAACGCAGATAAGATAGGCAATTTTTTCATAAAATTATCCATAAATACCAAAATAAACGCTAATTGAATGATTTAGTTTTTGTGGGCAAAGATATACCGTAGCAAGATTTGTTTCTTCATCATAATTTGTCATAAAAAAAGTAAACGACCAGAAACCATCACCGATCAATGATGGAACAACATAATTTAATGCTCTCGAATCAAAACTATTTATTTCTCCTTGAGATAAATCGTGCCCTTGATGAAAAGTAAAAACCGTTTTCGCCACTATTTCTTTACCAAAATAATATCCTTCAGGATCATCTGATTTCATTAAATAGGGGTGTTGTTCAAAAGTAATTGAAACATTATCTTCATCTATTCCGGTAGAACTCGACTTTGAACGATTCGGCGAAGAATTGTGGCAACCGCATAAAAAAACTAAAGAAAACAATAATAAGTTTTTTAATTTCATACAATTATTATTTAACGAAAACACATTTCCTAAAAGTGTTTATTACTAAAAAATAAAAAGGAGAGCCAAGTGAACTGAACCCCATTTAGTTCACAAAACTCTCCTAAATATTGATTTAAATTTGCTTATTTAACAAATTCGACCATGACTTTTTGAGCGTTGTCGCCAAGTCTAACGCCAGCTTTGATAGCGCGGGTGTAGCCACCATTACGGGATGCGTAACGGGAGGCGAGTTCACCAAACACTTTAATGAGTGCTTCATCGTTTCTCAAGACGGCTGCAGCTTGTCTACGAGCGTGCAAATCGCCACGTTTACCTAAAGTAACCATGTGATCGGCTAAAGATTTGAGTTCTTTAACCATACCAGAAGTTACGGTAACTCTCTCATATTTCACTAAATCGGTGACGAGAGTGCGAAGTTTGTTTTCATGTTTTGATTTGGTATAAGCGGCTTTGAATCTAACGCCAGCTTTACCATGAACATTTTTACGTCCTTGTGCTGCCATAATTATTCTCCTGGTGTATATTCACGGAATGATAAACCGTTCTCGGCAAGTTTTTCCTTAACTTCTTTAAGAGATTTCTTACCTAAGTTACGAACTTTCATCATTTCTTCTTCAGTTTTTTGAGTTAATTCTGCAACGGTAGAAATCGCAGCTCTCTTTAAGCAGTTATAGCTACGGACAGAGAGATCGAGTTCTTCGATTGGCATAACTTCAAATTTGTTTTCTTCGACTTCAACTTCTTCTTTAATCATGTTGAGTTCACTGACGGTCTTTTCAAGATCGACGAATGGAGTCAAGTTAGTGATTAACATTTGAGCCGCTAAAGCGACAGCAATTTGTGGAAGAATTGAACCATTGGTATAAACTTCAAGGGTCAATTTGTCGAAGTGGGAATCGTGACCAACACGGGTTGGTTCAACGGTGTAAGATGATCTAGTAACTGGAGAATAGTTAGAATCGGTGACGATATAACCAAGGTTAGCGACACTGATTTTACCTTTAGCTTCCTTATTACCATCGGCAGTGACATAGCCACGACCCCTTCTAGCATAGATGGTCATCTTTAAGCTTCCGTCTTTGGTGACGTGAGCAATTTCTAAGTCTGGATTAACGACGCTGACGAAGGCTGGAAGTTCAATATCTGAAGCTTTTACAACCTTTTCGCCTTTGACGTTAACGACTAATTTTTTATCCTCGGTGGATTCATCATCAATTTTAAGGACTAAATCCTTGAGGTTAAGGATAATGGCGGTAACATCTTCTTCGACGCCTGGAAGGGCGCTGAATTCGTGTTGTGCGCCTTCGATTTCAACTCCACAGACGCTAGCGCCTGGTAAAGACGATAGAAGGACACGGCGTAAAGAGTTACCAATTGTAGTGCCATAGCCTCTTTCGAGAGGTTCAATTACGAATTTACCATAATTTTCGGCCTCATCGATTTGGGCGACTTTGAAACTTGTTTGTTCAAATGGTTTTGCTAAATTTGCCATTGATGTTTCCTCCTTTTAACCACGTGGTCTCTTTGGTGGACGGCAGCCGTTATGTGGGATTGGAGTCGAATCAGTAATTGATGTGACTGTTAATCCAGCTTGTGCAAGTGCACGGATGGCGCCTTCACGACCTGGACCTGGACCTTTGACATCGACATCGACGCTTCTAAGTCCTTGGTCAAAAGCGACTTTTGCAGCAGCTTCGCCTGCGAGTTGAGCAGCGAATGGGGTGCTCTTCTTGGCTCCTTTGAAGCCTAAGGCACCAGCGCTACTCCAGCTGATGACGTTACCTTGTTCATCGGAAATGGTAACGATGGTGTTATTGAAGGTGCTGTGAACGTGTGCAACACCTTTGGTAATCGATCGTTTGATTTTTTTCTTACGAGCAGTTGTTTTTGTTGCCATGCTTTTAAGCTCCTTTCATTAACCTTGTGATGCGACTTTCTTGTTCGCAATTGTTTTACGTTTACCTTTACGGGTTCGGGCGTTAGTTCTGGTTCTTTGACCACGGACTGGTAAACCTTTACGGTGTCTCATTCCACGGTAGCAACCGATTTCGCCTAAACGTTTGATGTTGAGAGCGACTTCTCTACGAAGATCACCTTCAACGTGATACTTAGCAATTTCGTTACGAATTGCGCCTAATTGTTCCTCGCTGAGGTCTTTGACGCGAATATCTTCGTTAACTTTTGCTGCTTGACAGATTTTGTGAGCGGTTGAATGTCCAATACCATAAATATAGGTGATTGAGACAACTACGCGCTTATCATTTGGGATATCTACCCCGACAATACGTGCCATAGAATTTGTTTCCTCCTATGATTAACCTTGGCGTGGTTTGTGCTTTGGATTTTCACAAATAACCATGACTTTGCCATGGCGTTTGATAACCCTGCACTTGTCGCACATAGGTTTGACTGAAGGTCTTACTTTCATTTGTTTTTCCTCCTGTAGCCCTATGCTACTAATTTTTGTATCGATATGTGATACGCCCACGTGTTAAATCATACGGTGACATTTCGACGGTAACTCTATCGCCTGGTAAGATGCGGATGTAATGCATGCGGATTTTACCAGAAACGTGGGCTAGAATTACGATGCCATTTTCGAGTTTGACTCTAAACATTGTGTTAGGAAGAGTCTCGATGACTGTCGCTTCCACCTCGATGACGCCATCTTTTGCCATATTAATTTTCCTCCTTAGCTTGAGTTAGGATTTCATATCCATCCTTAGTAACTACGATGGAATTTTCATAATGACAAGATAATTTGCCATCTCTTGTTTTTGCTGTCCAATTATCTTTCATAATTCGGATAGCGAAGTGCCCTTCAGCGACCATGGGTTCGATCGCTAAAGTCATGCCTTCTTTTAGAATTGGACCACTTCCCTTAGAGCCGTAATTTGGAATATATGGGTCTTCGTGAAGATGGGATCCGACTCCATGACCGGTATATTCTCTAATAACAGAATAACCGTTGCTTTCAACATAGGTTTGTATCGCATGTGATACATCACCTAAGTGAACACCTGGACGAACGAGCTTACAACCTTCAAAGAAACTTTGTTTAGTTACTTCGATTAGTCGTAAGGCACTTTCTTTGCAGATGCCGATAGGATAGGTCCTGCAAGCATCCCCGATATAACCATCTAAAGTTGCTCCGACATCGACAGAGACAATGTCTCCATCTCTTAAGATACGTTTTTTAGATGGAATACCATGAACGATCTCTTCATTTACTGAAACGCAGACCGCTCCTGGAAAACCGGAATAATTAAGGAAGGTTGGATAAGCTTTATTTGCACGAATAACTTTTTCGGCAATATCGGCGACATCTTGAGTGGACATTCCAGGTTTGATGTTTCCTTCAAGAGCGAGGAATACTTTCCCCACTACTTCGCCAGCTTTCTTCATTAACTCAACTTCTCGAGGCGATTTAATAATTATCATTATTTACCTTCCAATAATTCTAATAATTGAGGAGTGAGTTCTTCGCGAGACTTACCAGAGAAAGTTTTTAATAGTCCTTTCTTAGCATAGAAGTCTAATAATGGTTTAGTTTGCTTAGTGTAAGCTTCTAAACGAATGCTAAGAGCTTCCTCATTATCGTCTGGGCGTTGAACTAGTTCACCACCACAGATATCGCAAACGCCATCGACTTTAGGTTTAACGTTTACGATGTGATATGGGGCGCCGCATTTTTTACAGACGCGACGTCCGCATATTCTACTAACTAACTCCTCTTTTGGAGTGTCGATATTAATCACATATTTGACTTCACGGCCAATTTCTTTAGTTAAGACTTCAAGAGCCTCAGCTTGAGGAATTGTTCGTGGAAAGCCATCTAAGAGATATCCATTTGCGCAATCGTCTTTAGAAAGTCTTTCTTTAACTAAGCCGATCGTAACATCATCTGGAACTAAGTGACCATCATTGATGTATGAGGCCGCAAGTTTACCAAGAGGAGTGCCTTCTTTAATTGCTTCGCGGAACATATCGCCTGTTGAAATATGAGGAATATTAAATTTCGCGATGAGAATTTTAGCTTGGGTACCTTTGCCAGCACCTGGAGGACCCATCAAGATGATGTTAAGCATAATGAATTATTCCCTTCCGGCTGTAGCTTGGACTTCGTCGAAACTCTTTCCAGCTAATAAGCCATCGATTTGCGATGATATTTCAAGAGAAACACCGACCGCGATGATAAGACCAGTTCCGCCGATAGCGAGAGAACTGTTATTTCCAAAGATGCCTGAGAGAGTCAAGATGACTGGAAGGGCAGCGATAAACGCAAGCGCGATCGCACCGATACAGGTAACTCTATTGACAACCTTCTTAACGTATCTTTCGGTTTCATTTCCTGGACGAATACCTGGAATATAGGAACCATTTTTACGGAAGTTAGTCGCAAGGTTCTCTGGATCAATTTGAATGGAGGCATAGAAGAAGGCGAATAAGATGATGAGGACAACATAGATAATTAATCCCCAAGGGAACTTAAAGCCATTTCCCATGTCGACCATCTCTGAATAAGAGAAGATCTTTAACCATTCAGGAGCATCGGTTGTAATAAACGATGCGATGATGGATGGTGCCATCAAGATTGAAGAAGCGAAGATGACAGGAATAACTCCAGCTGAGTTGACCTTGATTGGAAGGAAGCTTGCTTTGGCCATAGAAGCGGTTTGACCACCACTTTTGCCAGAGTGTTGAACTGGAATTTTTCTCTTCGCAAGTTCAATGAATACAACGAAGGCTAGGATGAGGATGAACGCTAGGATATAAAGGGCAAATTGAACTGAACCTTTGATAAGTTCGCTCGACTCCTTATAGTTAGTGCCGATCCACATATTCGCTGCGGAACCAATTTGAATTGGAAGCGATCTTACGATACCAGCGAAGATGACGACGGAAATACCATTTCCTAAACCTTTCTCTGTAATTTGGTCACCGAGCCACATGACGGTCATCGCACCAGCGAGGAGGATGACGATAATGTAGGCATAGGACCAGAAATTGAGTTCCATGTTAACAGTGATATATTCACTATTTTCCATGGTTCTTATGATGCCATAAGCTTGTACAGCGCCAAGCATAAGGGTGAGATAACGTGTTGCCATCTCAGTTTTCTTCCTACCGTATTGACCTTGTTTAGATAATTCGGTCAAGGCTGGAAGAACATCCTTTTGTAATAATTGAATGATGATTTGAGCTGTAATATATGGGGAGACGCCTAGGGCGAAGATTGAGAAGTTCTGCAATGCTCCACCACCTAGAAGGTCCATGAGTGAAACCGCATTCGCACTCTTCATAGCATCAGCCAAATCACCACTAACGGTAACACCTGGCACCGTAATCGCCGCACCAATTCTGATAACAAACAAAATCGCGATCGTAAAGAAGATACGATTAACAATTTCTTTGTTTTTAAAGATTGAGGCGATTTTCTTCATGCTTAGATTACCTCGGCTTTGCCACCTAATTTTTCAATAGCAGCAATAGCGGACTTAGAGAACTTGCTGGCTTGAACTGTAAGTTTAACTTTGAGTTCGCCATTACCAAGGATTTTCACTCCATCATATTCTTTCTTCACTAAACCGGCTTCGATTAAGAGGGCTGGTGTAACCACTGTGCCTTCTTTAAAACCATTTAATGAGGAAATGTTAACAATAGCATATTCTTTATGGCTGTTATTTGTAAAACCAAATTTTGGTAAACGACGATAAAGTGGGGTTTGTCCACCTTCAAATCCAGGAGCTTTCAAACCACCAGAACGTGATTTTTGACCTTTGTTACCGGTGCCGGCGTTCTTACCGTTACCTGAACCTAAGCCTCTACCTTTACGGTATGCTTTGGTCTTCGCACCTTTAACATTTTCTAAATTATGTAATTCCATAGTCCAGATCCTCCTTATTCGGCTTTAGCACGAAGTGCTTGCACTTGTTTATAGGATTTGAGGTTTGATAAACCATTATGAGCGGCACGGATGATGTTGATAGGAGCACGGCTGCCATAGACTTTGGAGGTGACGTTACGGACACCTGCGAGTTCAAGAATAGCACGGACTGGACCACCAGCGATGATTCCGGTACCTTCAGGAGCTGGTTTTAAGAAGACACTACAAGCACCGAATTTACCGATGACTTCATGGGAGAGGGTATCACCCTTAACGACATGAATTTCGTAAGTGTTTCTCTTAGCAGCTTCAAGGGCTTTCTTAATTGCATCTGGGACTTCGGCTGCCTTACCAGTACCAAAACCATATTTGCCCTTCTTATTACCAATGACCACTAAAGCGGAGAAACGCATTTTGCGACCACCTTTAACGGTTTTAGCGATACGATTGATTTCGACGACGACTTCTTCGTATTCTTTTGGTTCTTCGCTTCTTGGACGTCTTTGTGGACGATCACCACGTTTTCCATGTGGACGATCACCATGTGGACGTTCACCTTGTGGACGGTTAGCTCTTGGTTGTTCATTAGGAGCAACTTCAGGAGCTTTTTCGACTTTTGCTTCAGCAGTTGCTGGAGCTTCAACTTTCTTTTCTTCTTCCATTGTTTTTCTCCTTAGAACTTGAGCCCGCCTTCTCTAGCAGCGTCCGCTAGAGCAGCGACGCGACCATGATAGAGATAACCACCTCTATCGAAGACGACTTTTGAAATTTTCTTTGCTTTAGCAACTTCGGCAATCTTAGCTCCAACAACTTTGGCGCCTTCGACATTACCACCATTGCTAAGTTTTAATTGGACGCTAGAGGCACTAACTAATGTAACACCTTTAACATCATCGATGATTTGAGCCTCAATATGTTTATTGGAGCGGAATACCACGAGTCTTGGGCAAGAAGAGGTACCACTGATTTTGGCTCTAACACGAGCGTGTTTACGAACACGAACTGCATTTTTAGATTCTTTTTTCATTTAGGAAACCTCCATTTTACTTACCGCCAGAGGCAGCACGTTTACCTTCCTTACGGATGATGTGTTCACCTTTGTACATGACACCTTTTCCGTTATATGGTTCTGGTTCGCGTGTACCACGAATTAAGGCTGCAGTTTGACCAACTGCTTGTTTATCGAGTCCTTCGACTACTACTTCAGTAGCGGATGGACAAGAGATTTTGACTGTGCGTCCTGGTTTGATGACAATTTCGTGAGAATAGCCAACGTTCATGACGATGTTTTCTCCTCTCATTTGGCATCTATAACCAATACCAACAATTACAAGTTCCTTTTTGAAACCTGTGGCGACACCTGTAACGGCATCTTGAAGGTTAGCGCGAGTTGTACCATGAAGTTGTTTGGTATGTTTTTCTTCATTAGTACGGGTGCATTTAACGCTGGTACCTTCAACATTAACTTTGATCACTTCTGGAATTTTGACTTCAAGGCTACCTTTTGGACCTTTGGCAGTAGCGACTCCATTAGCGACTTCAAGGCTAACTCCAGCTGGGAGCGTAATTTCTTTTAAACCTATTCTTGACATAATAATTACCAAACGTAGGCTAAAACTTCACCACCGACACCAAGTGTACGAGCGGTTTTGTCGCTTACGACTCCTTTGCTAGTAGAGATAATTGCGATTCCTAAGCCATTTAACACGCGTGGAAGCTTGTTTGCACCAGCGTTAACGCGTAAGCCTGGTTTAGAGATCTTCTTAAGGCCAGAGATAACTCTTTGACCATTTGCACCATATTTGAGAGAGATGGTTAATTGTTTCTTAACATCACCTTCAACTTTGAAATCGGAAATGAATCCTTCTTCAAGAAGAATTTTAGCGATTTCAACTTTCATTTTGCTAGATGGCATGCTGACGGAGGCATAACGTAACGCGTTTGCATTACGAATACGAGTGAGCATATCTGCAATTGGATCTGTCATCATATCGATATTTCCTCCTTCTTACCAACTTGATTTCTTCATGCCTGGGATTTCGCCTTTATAAGCGAGCTCACGTAAACAGACACGGCATAATTTGAATTTTGAATAGACTGAGTGAGGACGTCCGCAACGTTCACAACGAGTATATTCACGAGTTTTGAATTTTTGAGGTCTTGCACATTTGACCTTCATACTGGTTTTTGCCATTATTTTCGTCCTCCTTATCTATGGAACGGCATGCCTAGAGCTTCTAATAAGCTATATGCTTCGTCATCACTTTCTGCTGTAGTAACGATAACGATATCCATGCCTCTAATTTTGCTGACTTTATCGTAGTCAATTTCTGGGAAGATAAGTTGTTCCTTGACGCCTAAGGTATAGTTACCATGACCATCGAAGGAGTTCTTGCTTACTCCACGGAAGTCTCTAACGCGTGGAAGTGCGATGGAGACGAGTCTATCGAAGAATTCATACATTCTAACATCACGTAATGTGACTTTGACACCAATGACTTGGCCTTCACGAAGTTTGAATGTCGCGATAGATTTTTTAGCTTTGGTGGTTACTGGATGTTGACCAGTAATAAGTCCGATCTCATTAACGACTTCGTCGATTGCTTTGTTGTTAGTGAGAGCTTCTCCAACACCGACGTTGATAACGATTTTTTCAAGCTTTGGTGCTTGCATAACTGATTTGTAGTTATATTTAGCAATTAAAGCTTTCTTAATTTCGTTATTGTATTTTTCAAGTAAACGAGTTGTGGCTGTTCTTTTTGGAGCACCTTTAGATGCTTTCTTAGCTGGAGCAGCTTTTGGAGCTTCTTTAACTTCAGCTTTTGGAGCAGCCTTCTTTACTTCTTCGGCTTTAGGAGCGGATTTAGTAGCAGTCTTGGTAGCAGTTGTTTTCTTGACTGCTGCAGATTTTGCTGCAGGTTTCTTGGTTTCTGCCATGACTTTTCCTCCTAGTTAAGTTTGCTACCGCTGGCTTTGGTGACACGGACTTTTTTGCCCTTTTCAACTGCGTAGCCTACGCGGGTAGCTTTTTTAGTTTTTGGATCAACGATTGCAACGTTACTTGCATCGATTGGAACATACATTTCAACAACTGATCCTTCTGGAGATTGTTGAGATGGTTTTTTATGTCTTTTGTGAACGTTAACGCCTTCGACAACGACTTTGTTCTTCTTTGGATAGACAGCTTGGACTATACCAGTTTTGCCTTTGTCTTTTCCAGCGATGACGACGACTTTATCACCTTTAATGATTTTCATCTTAACATCCTCCTTATAAGACTTCGGTCGCAAGGGAGACGATCTTCATATAACCTTCACCCTTATCACGAAGTTCTCTGGCCACTGGACCAAAGACACGTGTTCCGATTGGAGCGCCTTCATTGTCTATCAAGACAACAGCGTTATCATCGAAAGCAATTTGACTACCGTCTGGACGATTGATCGCGTGTTTGGTGCGAACGATGATGCCTTTGACGATATCGGATTTTTTGACACGGCCGTTTGGAATGGCTTCTTTAACTGCACAGGTGACGATATCACCGATGCTACAAGATTTTCTAGTAGATCCACCTTTAAGACGGAAGACACGAACTGAACGTGCACCCGAGTTATCAGCGACGACTAAGTTTGTTTCTGTTTGAATCATAACTTAACCTCCTACTTTTCTTCTGCTTTTTTAGCTGGTGCCTTTTTGGCAGGAGCTTTTTTAGCAGCAGGTTTTACTTCGGTTGATTCTTTCTTAGTGGAAGCTTTCTTGGCTGGAGCTTTTTTAGCGGCAGGTTTTTCTTCCGCTTTAACTTCTTCGACCTTTACTTCTTCAACTTTGACTTCTTCAACTTTTGCTTCCGCTTTAACTTCTTCGAGCTTTTCTTCAGCGATTAATTCAGCTTCGGCAACCTTGATTGGTTCCACCGCTTTCTTATCGACTGAGACTAAACGGAATCTCTTTAAGGCAGAGAGTGGACGGCAGCCCATGATGGTAACTGTATCGCCAACCTTGGCCTCATTTTTCTCATCGTGTGCGTAATATTTATTAGAATATTTGACACGTTTGAGATATTTCGGGTGTTTCTTATGAGTTTCGACTTCGACGACAATTGTCTTGTCCATCTTATTTGAAACGACGACACCTTGAAGTGATGTTCTTCTATTTCTTTCCATGGTCTAATCCTCCTTATTTAACACCGAGTTCTCTTTCGCGTTGCACGAGCTTAGCGCGAGCGATATCTTTACGAACTCTTCTAACTTCTTCACCGTGTTCGAGTTGTCCAACCGCTTTCTTACGACGGAGATTGAACAATTCTTCTTTGAGTAAGTAAACTTTTTCATTAAGTTCTTCGTTACTCATTTCACGAAATTCATTTACTTTCATTTACTTACCCTCCTTAGCGATGACGCGGCATTTGTTTGGAAGTTTGTAAGCGGCGAGACGAAGGGCTTCACGAGCGACTTCTTCTGGGACACCGCCCATTTCAAACATGACGCGATTTTTCTTAACAACTGCAACCCAGTTTTCTGGATTACCTTTACCAGAACCCATACGGACTTCAGCTGGTTTTTTAGTTTTGGCGAGGTGTGGGAATATACGAATATAAACCTTACCTTCCTTTTTGGTGTAACGGCTGAGAACGATACGAGCAGATTCAATTTGACGATCTGTGATCCATGCGCCGGTTACAGCTTGAAGACCAAATTCACCGAAGGAAACTTTGTTTCCGCCTTTGGATAAGCCTTCGTATTTAATGCCATGAGGACGACGATATTTAACACGCTTTGGTTGTAACATTATCTTTCTCCTCCTTTGGCTTCTTCTTTTTCTTCTTTCTTGTCGCCTAAGCAAATCCAGACCTTAACACCTAAACGGCCATAAGGAGTGACAGCTTCTGCGATAGCGAAATCGATATTGGTGCGAAGAGTGGTTAGAGGGATGATACCTTCTTTATAACCTTCGCTTCTAGCGATATCCGCTCCGCCTAAACGACCAGAGATGAGTGTTCTACATCCTTTAGCGCCTGCTTTACGAACGCGTTGAATGGCTTTCTTTTGAGCAGTACGGAAGGACGCACGATTTTCAAGCTCAGTAGCGATCCATTGTGCAACGAGTTGAGCATCTAAGTCAGGTTGTTTTACTTCGACGACATCAATTTTGACATTGGATGGTTTGAGCATCTTGCTAACTTCTTTCTTAATGCGATTGATGTTAGCGCCTTCTTGTCCGATGACGACACCTGGACGAGCGACGAATAACATAATTGTTACATCATGTCCTTTATCGCCTTTACGTCTCTCAATTTCAACATGAGAGAGAAGAGCATCTTTTAATTCTTTGGTGAGATATTTACGGACTTTAATATCTTCGTGAAGGAATTTAGCGTATTCGTTATCAGATGCGAACCAGCGAGAATGCCAATCGCGATTGATGCCAACACGCATGCCTACAGGACTAACTTTTTGACCCATGAGTATTTCCTCCTATCTTTGTTTGACCACCACAGTGATGTGGCTGGTTCTTTTGACTAAGCCTGATGCAGATCCTTTTGCTCTTGGAAGGAATCTTTTCATTCTTAATCCATCATTAGCGTATATTTCGGCGACGTAGAGTCTTTCTTCGTCCATACCGAAGTTATTGATGGCGTTGCTAGCAGCTGATTTAACAACTTTAGCGACGATTGGTGAGGCGGCTTTATTGACATTGGCGAGAATGCCTAATGCTTCGTTAACACCTAAACCTCTAATTAAATCAATAACGAGGCGCGCTTTACGTGGGGTGACGCGGACGTCATACGCGGTAGCGCGAGCGGAGGTCACTACTGGTTTAGCAGGAGCTTCTTTGGCCTTCTTAGCGGCTTTCTTAGCTTCTTTAGTAGGTTTTTCTTCAACTTTAGCTACTTCTTCTTTCACTTCAGCTTCTTTGACTTCTTCAACCTTTTTGGTTGGAGCTTTCTTTGCTGGAGCTTTCTTAGCAGCTGGTTTCTTTGTTTCTGCCATAACCTACCTCCTATTTAGCGGCTGCAGCCTTATCTTCTGCATTGTTACCGTGATGTCCTTTGAAGGTTCTTGTTGGGGCGAATTCACCTAATTTATGACCAACCATATCTTCAGTGACATAGACAGTGATGTGTTCGCGGCCGTTATAGACAGCGAATGTGTGTTCAACAAATGATGGGAAAATTGTAGAACGACGTGACCAAGTCTTAATGACTTCTTTTTTGTTAGCGGCATTTAAAGCATCCACTTTTTTCAAAAGATATGCATCACAGAATGGTCCTTTTTTAATTGATCTTGCCATTTTCAATTTCTCCTTTCATTATTTGCCGTTTCTTCTACGGATGATTAAGGCTGTAGAAGCTTTTTTGTTGCGTCTTGTCTTGACGCCAAGAGCACGCTTGCCCCATGGGGTACGTGGTGCATCACGTCCGACTGGTGATTTACCTTCACCACCACCGTGTGGGTGATCGTTCGGGTTCATAACAGATCCGCGGACGGTTGGGCGAGTGCCTAACCAGCGGGTCTTACCAGCTTTACCCTTGTTAACAAGGGCATAATCTTCGTTACCGACCACACCGATTGTAGCGCGGCAGGTACCTAAGACTTTTCTAACTTCTCCAGATGCAAGGCGGAGAATGACGTATTTGCCTTCTGAACCAAGGATTTGAGCACTTGTTCCAGCAGCACGACACATTTGGCCACCTTTCTTTGGAGCTAACTCTACGTTATGGACGAATGTACCTTCAGGTATATTGCTTAATGGTAGAGCGTTTCCGACTTTAATATCGACATTTTCACCGGAGACAACTTTATCTCCGACCTTCAAGCCTTGTGGGGCGAGAATGTATCTCTTTTCACCATCGCTATAGACGATGAGAAGAATGTTTGCATTACGGTTTGGATCATATTCAACCGCTTTGACGACACCGACGATTCCGTCTTTGTTTCTCTTGAAATCAACGATACGATATCTGCGTTTATGACCACCACCGATGTGACGAGTTGTGATAACACCTTGGTTATTACGACCGCCAGTTTTGCTAAGTTTAACTGTTAAACTTTTTTCAGGAGTTGATTTGGTGATTTCTTCATATGTCAGATTCGTCATGTTTCTGCGAGATGCAGATGTCGGTCTGAATGTTCTAATTGACATTTTTTACCTCCTATATTGTGTAAACCCTATTTCAGGTTACTCTTTGAATAAGTCGAGTGCTTCGCCTTCGGCGATAGTGACTACGGCTTTCTTGAAACCGGAGATTGAGCCTTTATAGCGGCCGCCTCTTGTGGTTTCTTTGCTAGGAACGTTTACGATATTGACGCCAAGGACTTTGACTCCGAAGACTGCTTCGAAGGCTTTCTTGACTTCAGCGCGGTTAGCTTTTGGGCTAACTTTGACAGTCACCTTGTTTTGTTCCTGCATGAGAGACATAGTTTTTTCAGTGATTACTGGTTCAAGAATGACTTCGTAATCATGAATTGTAGCTTTGCTAACTTTCTTTGCTGCTTTAGCCATCCTACTTTGCCTCCTCTAATGAATTTTCAACAACCTTTAAGGTTGCCTTGTCCATCACAACTTTATCGAAGTACATTAAGTCATAAACGGAAACGTTATTGACTGGTGTAACACATGCGGTTGCAATGTTTGATGCGCTATAGACGAGATTGTCATTTTCTTCAGATAAGACGATGAGAACCTTGCCTTCCGCTTTGAGATCTTTGAGCATCTTGACGACATTTTTGGTTTTCTTTTCAGTAAACTTGAATTCGTCAACGACAATGAGATCTTTAACCTTTGAGGAATATGCACATCTTAAGGCAAGATTGTATTCCTTACGGTTTTGTTTGATTTTGTGGTTTTGGACACCTGTTGGGCCGAAGACTGTTCCACCACCAACCCAGATTGGGGAGCGGCTTGAACCTGCTCTAGCACGGCCTGTGCCTTTTTGTCTCCATGGTTTTTTACCACCACCGCTGACTTCATCTCTTTTCTTGGTCTTAGCGGTATCTTGTCTCATGTTTGCTTGATAAACCACAACGGCATCATGCATGACTTGGACATTTTCCTCTTGACCGAAGACATAAGAAGAGACTTCGACAGTTGAGACCTTTGCGCCTGCTTGAGAATAGACGTCTAATGTAATTTTCTTGGCCATAACTATTCTCCTTTCACTTCTTCAGCTGGAGCTTCGGCTGGTTTAGCTTCTTCAACCTTGGTTTCTTCAGCTTTCTTAGCTTCTGCTTCTGCTTTAGCAGCTTCTTCAGCGGCTTTCTTTGCTGCTTCTTCCGCAGCTTTAGCGGCAGCCTTCTCTTCAGCGATTCGTTTTTCTTCTGCTAAGCGAGCTTCTTCAGCGGCTTTGGCAGCAGCTTCATAATCGACGAGAGCTTGGACTTTTTCAGGTTTTCCTAATTGAGCCTTAATGGCGGATCTCACTAAGACGAGTGAGCGTTTTGCGCCTGGGACTGAGCCTCTAACTAAGATGTAATTCTTTTCCGCATTTGCTTCGACCAATAATTGGTTGAGAATTGTGGCGGATAAGTTTCCGTGATGACCAGACATCTTCTTGCCTGGGATCACACGTGCGTTGTTACGTCCGTTATTAGCGAAAGAACCTTGTCCTCTATGGTAACCAGAACCGTGTCCTTTTGGACCGATTGTGTGTCCCCAACGTTTGATAACACCGGCATAACCGCGGCCTTTAGAGGTACCGATTACGTCGACGACATCTCCAGCTTTGAAGATGTCTGCAGTGATTTTGTCACCAACTTTGTAGTTAGCGAGTTCGTCACCTTTGATTTCTCCAAGAACCTTCATTACTGGAACACCAGCTTTTGCAAAGTGTCCTTTTTCTGCTTTGTTAGCTTTGGATTCTTTCTTTTCTTCGAATCCGACTTGGAGAGCGACATAGCCGTCTTTTTCAAGAGTCTTAACTTGAGTGACGACATTTGGTAAGACTTCGATGACAGTAACAGCATACATAGTGCCATCTTGAGCGAAGACTTCAGTCATGCCCATTTTACGACCAATGATTTGTTTCATTTTGTCTTACCTCCTTATAACTTGATGTCGATATCTACTCCAGATGGTAAGTCAAGCTTTCTAAGAGCGTCGACTGTTTCCTTTTGTGGATTGGTAATATCGATCAATCTTTTGTGTGTTCTGATTTCGAACTGTTCACGAGCATCTTTGTACTTATGCACAGCGCGCAAGATTGTATAAACTTGCTTTTCGGTTGGTAGAGGAATAGGGCCCACAACACCAGCCCCAGTCTTCTTCGCCGCAAAGATGATCTTCTCAACCGCTAGATCAAGAATTTTGTGATCATAGGCTTGCAAACGAACCCGAATGGTTTTTAATTTTGCCATGAATTGTCCTCCTTAATATTTTCAGGCTTTTACCGATTTGCTCTTTTACGAATTCCCTGACACCCTATCATGACAACGCCTGTTGGTGTATCAGCAACCTCGCATGTCAACGCAAACGATAACGTGTAATAATATACGCCTATATAATATATGAAGCAACAAAAACTTTAAAAATATATAATAAAAAGCACGAAAAAAGGACCGAAATTTGGTCCAATTTTCATTAATTTTTTTTCAATTTTTTGATTTTCGAGCGTACTTTTGAGCCTCGTTTTCTAGCTCTAGAATCCTCTGGTTTAAGACCTCTTGAATCTTAACGACATTTTCCTTATTTTTCATCTCTTCACTAGTCAAGATTTTATCAGGATAAATTGTCTCACCAATCATAACATGATTGCGCCTAAAGAATTTATATGGATTAGACATCCAATAAATATAGATCGGAGAATTTGCTATCATTGCAAAATAAGCCGCCCCATTATGGATGTTTCCAACGCCATCTTTTGTGATATGTCCTTCAGGATAAATGCCAACTACTCCATTTGCTTTAAGTGTATTAATTATTTGCATGAAACATTTTGGATCGCTTGCAGAGGCAATTCGACGATACTCAATGCATAATAAATGCTTAAACAGCCATGAATTGGAGACATAAAGCTCTTGAGCAATAACGATATGTATACGTCTTGTAAAATAATGCATATCCAAGATTGGTGGATCAAGGAATGAATAATGTTTAGAAACAATCATTCCGCGGTCTTTTATCTTGCGGTCTTTTCTAGAAGCGTTTCCAATATAATGGAATTTAGTTGGGAAAATAAAGAAGTTTGGAAACCAGAGTGTTAGCTTTGCTAAATCTAAGAACCACGCTCTAAAATTAATCTTGTTATAAGTCTTCATCTTACGGTACAGATAAATCTGAGTCTTAAGTTCTTCGACTTTCTTGCGGAGCATTTCACAGAGCTCCCTGACTTTATCCATCGAAGGGTTTTCTTCTTTGCAATAATCACGAAGATAAATCTTCGAACCAGTTATTACTCTCGTTCTTTTAATTGAGTTATAATGCGCATCAATATAACAAGGAACAATAGGCGCGCCTGTACGTAGCGCTAGATAAACAACCGCAGGTCTAAAGGTGTCGATTTTACCGTTTCTAACAAGGTGTCCTTCTGGGAAGATAGAAATTACTTTACCTTTTTGAAGGGATTTTTCAGCTTCAGCCATAAAAGAAAGATCGCTTCTTTCGCGGTGAACAACAATGTCGTCCATTAGTTTAGACATAAGTCCAGGAATTTTATGCGCATATAAAGCTTCGGAGACTAATGTTCTTATCTTTCTAAACGGAAAAGTGAAAGTTATAACGAAATAATCAAGAATTGATGTGTGATTAGCAATGACAATAGCAGGTCCTTTAAGCGGGCGAGTCTTATTCTTCTTGGAAGCATGATAAAAACGTATTCTAAAATAGATCATGAAAGGGATATAACCCGTGACTTTAAAGAAAATTCTTGCCAATTTCTTAATTAGTCTCATTTTCCTTCGCCCTTCTTAAATAATCCTCATATGAATATTTACAGCCACAATATTGTTGGTCGTACAAATCATATTTAGTGCGAATTTGCTTGCCAATAATTTCGCCATTTTTCTTTTTAAAATCGGCATAAAAGAATTTTGTACGCTTATATTTCAATTGAAGTTTACCACCAATTTCATTGATTTTTGTAGCGTTTTTATAACGCGAAATAGACATGACGGTTGTAAAATAATCATATTCATTCTCATCAGCATACTTAAACGCTTCATCCATTCTTTTCTCATAACAAATGAAGCAACGTGTTTGTCCTTCAGGCATGTTCTTAAATGGTTCTAAATCTTTGGTGTATGTTTCATTATCGTAATTACATTCAATTAATCCAATGTCATAATCGTGGTCGCGTTTATAAAACTTCAAAAGTTTCTTTAGTTCTTCTAGACGATGCTCGTATTCATCTTTTGGATAAATATTGGAATTGTTATACATGATTGTCACATCAAAATATTCATATAAAAAAGTTAATGGATAACAAGCGCAAGGGCCACAGCAAACATGCAAAAGAAGTTTAGGTTTTTGTGGCAAATCCTTTATTTTGTCGATGATTTGCATAGATTTTTCAAAATAGTAATTCTTGTTAACCATGGATAAACATTGAATCTCCAAATGAGAAAAAGCGGTATTTTTCATCGACGGCGTGCTTATATACTTCTAAAGTAAATTCACGACCCATAAAAGCAGAAACCAACATGATTAAAGTCGATTTAGGAAGATGAAAATTGGTGATTAATGCATCAATCGCTAAGAACTTGTAACCAGGCTTAATAAATATAGCTGTTTCTTCTTTTGCTTCAATAAATCTCCCATATTTTTGCATAATTGCTTCCAGGGTTCTTGTAGCTGTTGTTCCGACCGCGATGATGCGTCGATGCTCGGCTTTTGCTTTGTTCAATTTCTCCGCTACCTCTTTCGACATTTCAAAGTATTCGGAGTGCA
Organism: Bacilli bacterium; assembly: GCA_045615665.1. Taxonomy (GTDB): domain Bacteria; phylum Bacillota_I; class Bacilli_A; order RFN20; family CAG-826; genus Fiminaster. The sequence continues at coordinate 55,993 of JAZLFJ010000008.1, read as the reverse complement.
TCACATGATCCTCGACTCGTTCTTCTTTAACTGGTTTAAAAGTTCCTAAGCCTATATGTAAAGTGATATCTAGTATTTCGATGCCCTTTTCTTTGATTTTTTCAAGCAATTCCTCAGTAAAATGAAATCCCGCAGTTGGTGCCGCTGCGCTTCCTAAAACCTTAGCGTATACGGTCTGATAACGCGAATTGTCTTCACATTGTTTTTTAATATAAGGGGGAAGTGGCATATTTCCGATTTCATTCAAATTTTCTAGGAAAATACCATCATAGATGAATTCCATAATGCGGATTCCTTCATCTTTTACTTCTAGACATTTTGCTTTTAATATTCCATTTTTAAAAATGATTATAGAACCAACCTTTATTGGTCTAGCATTGCCCGCTAAACATTCCCAAATATCACCTTGAATTTGGCGCAAAAGTAAAATTTCTACATGAGCATGTGTGTCTTCTTTTTCACCGAATATTCTTGCTGGTAACACTTTAGTGTTATTTCGCACTAATACATCGCCTGGTTTAAGATAACCAAGAATGTCATGAAAAATCTTATCTTCATAAGTCTTCTTATTCTTATCAATCACTAAAAGACGTGACTCATCTCTTTTTGAGGCTGGGCTCTGAGCGATAAGTTCCACTGGAAGATCAAAATCGAAAAGTGAAATATCCATTAGAAACCTCGCTTATCTCCATATTTTTTTATCATTTCATCTTTGAAATCACCAAATCTATCTTCTTTAATAGCTTTTCGAGCTTCCTCCATAAGATGAATTAAAAATCTAACATTGTGGATTGAAAGTAATCTTTTTCCAAAAGCTTCATCAGCGACATAAAGATGTCTTAAATATGCTTTTGTGTAGTTTTTGCAGGTATAACAATCACATTCGTCGTCTAAAGGAGTGAAATCTTCTTTATATTGAGCTCCTCTAATATTAACTCTTCCTCTGGAAGTCATTAAGGCGCCATGACGAGCGATTCTAGTTGGAAGAACGCAGTCGAACATATCGACTCCTTTAGCAATACCTTCAAGAAGGTAATCGATTGAGCCAACACCCATTAAATAACGAGGCTTGTCACTAGGCAGATATTTGACCGAATAATCAACCATTTTTGAAAACACTTCTTTTGGTTCGCCGATTGAAGTTCCGCCAATTGAATAACCAAGAAAATCCATCTTAGCCAATTCTTCAGCACAATGTTTTCTTAATTCTGGAAATTCACCGCCTTGAACGATACCAAACAAAGCTTGGTCTTTTCTCTTATGAGCATCTAGACCACGCTTTGCCCATCTTAGCGTTCTTTCGACAGATTTTTTAGCGTATTTTTCATCAGCTGGATATGGGATACATTCGTCAAAAGACATAATTATATCGGCTCCAAGTTTTTCTTCTATTCCAATAACTGATTCAGGAGTAAAAAATAATTTATCACCATTTAGGTGAGACTTAAATTCGACACCTTCTTCAGTAATCTTTCGATTGTCTTGAAGTGAGAATACTTGGAAACCTCCGGAATCGGTGAGAATAGGACCATCATAATTCATGAACTTATGAAGTCCGCCTGCCTTAGCAACAATATCTTCTCCGGGTCTTAAATGAAGGTGGTAAGTATTCGAGAGAATAACTCCAGATCCCATTGCTTTAAGTTCTTCGGGCGATAAGGTTTTAACGGTTGCTAAAGTACCAACTGGCATGAACATAGGAACTTCAACATCCCCATGTGGAGTATGAAGTATTCCATATCTAGCACCGGTTTGTTTATCGATATGTTTAATTTCTAAATAAAAGTCTTTCATTATTAAATAATTCTACTATGCTTAGCATCTTTTCACTATTAGAAAACGAAATTATGATTCTTTTTCGCGCCTATGAGTTTTAAGAATCCAGGCCGTTTTCCTAGATACATAATCAATAAATAACCAATAATTGATAGAGAAATATATTCACCAAATGCTACGAGTCCGCGCCACAATAGCGTTAAAAGTTATTGAACGGGCAACTTGTTTTCTCATTCTGAGATTATCGCCTTAGCGATTAAATCTGCTACAGATAAAACAGTAGCGTTTTTAATGTGTTTTTCAACTGTATCAGTTGTAATAAATTCTTTAATTCTGGGATCTAATTTATCATTAGATAAAATTGCATGTGTGACAGCTACATAAACTTCTTTTGCGCCTTTGTTAAACAAGGCTTCAGTAGCGTTATTAATCGTACCGCCAGTATCAATTATATCGTCGACGATTACGCAGGTTTTCCCTTTTGCATCACCAACAACATTTGTGACCTCAGATTGATTTGGGGCAGGTCTTCTTTTATCGATAACGGCAAGAGAAGCATTATTAAAAATCGAGGAGACGTCACGGCCTCTATTTGCAGAGCCATGATCTGGAGAAACCACCACCACGTCTTCATGTTTGATTCCTAATTGCGCAAATCTTTTCACTAGATATTCACCGAATAATTCTGATGCCTCTAAATTAAGAACGGGAATAGAGAAAAAACCCTGTATTTGTTGAGTGTGTAAATCAACCGAAATTAATTGATTGATTCCACAACTTTGTAGCAGATTTGCGATGATTTTGGCAGTGATTGGTTCACCTTTTTGAGCGACTCTATCTTGTCTAGAATAGCCGTAATAAGGAGTGATTAAATTAATCTCTTTTGCTCCAGCATTTTTTAAGGAATCAACGAAAATAAAAATTTCAAATAAAGAGTCACTAGAAGGAGCGATTGTGGATTGAACAACATAACAAGTTTTCCTTTTTACATTGCTCAAGCATCTCGCCATAATTTCACCATCAGCAAAACGAACAACCTCACATTCACCCATCGGAATGTTTGACTTAGTTGAAATCTTTTTCGCAAGTTCTTTACTTGTGGTTAATGAAAATATTAGTGCGTCTTTCATTTGTTTTTGTATTCGTTATATTTTTTTGAGGAACCTTTGACCATATCGGCCGGATATTTCTTTTCGTTAGAATCCATCTTCTCGTTAATGATTTCATCGATGTCTAAATGGTAATGATCAGCCATAAGCATCGCGTACATAAAAACATCTGCTAGTTCTTCTTTGACTTTGTCAATTGACTTCTCTTGCTTTCCATATTGAAAAACTTCAAGTAGTTCGCCAGCTTCGATGACAAGCGATTTAGCGAGATTTTCTCCAGTATGAAATTGTGACCAATCTCTATCGTCACGGAATTTCATTAAACGGTCGTAGGTTTCTTGCTTCATTATTTCTTGGCTTTGCCTTGATTTGCAACAGCTTCCATTTCAGCCTTTAAAGCGGCTTCATCCATTAAATAATAATGTTTGACAGCTTTCATATTGTCGTCAAATTCATAGACTAGTGGAACACCAGTAGGAATATTAACGCCAACGATTTCTTCATCGGCCATATTATCAAAATATTTAACTAAAGCACGAAGAGAGTTACCGTGAGCAACAACTAAGCAACGTTTGCCTTTTTCCATTTCTGGTTTGATGACCTCTTCAAAATATGGAACAGCACGTGCGACAGTCATTTCAAGCGATTCATGAAGTGGAAGATCTTTTCTTGGAACATCTCTAAATTGAGCCTGATTTGCAGGGTTTCTTGGATCTTCTTCGGTTAATGCTGGAGGTGGGCAATCATAGCTTCTTCTCCAGATTTTGACTTGCTCTTCGCCATATTTTTCAGCGGTTTCGGCTTTGTTTAAACCTTGAAGAGCACCATAATGACGTTCATTAAGTCTCCAGGATTTATAAACTGGGAGCCATTCACGATCAAGTTCGAACAACACATTATTCATCGTGTGAATTGCTCTTTTAAGCAAAGAGGTAAAAACGATATCGAAATCGTAACCTTCTTCTTTTAAGGTCTTACCTGCTCTATGAGCTTCGGAAACACCTTTTTCAGATAATTCAACATCGGTCCAACCAGTGAATAAATTTAATTTATTCCATTCTGATTCACCGTGTCTAATTAAAACTAATTTGTGCATAATTTTCTCCTTTATTAGTCTGCTAATGAGCCCATTGGGTCCCATGGTTTTAATTCAACTGGATCAGCATTATATGCTTCGAGTTCTTCTTTGGTAAGATATTTCTTATCCACAACTGCTTGATATGTAAATTGATCAAACCAAGTATCGGACATCATGAAATAACCTTCGCGACCTCTGTCGTTGCCCCATGAGTTTTCAATTTTCCATTTGGTTGGAACGCCTTTTTCATTGAATGCAACGCCTGTAATACACATAGCATGATTCATTGCAGATGAACGGAAATCTAAAGAATCGCCTTTTTCCATTTTGATGTCTAAATCTAATAAGGATTTAAAATCGAATTCTTTATCATCCCAAACACCTCTCATTCTGTCTCCATAGGATGAAACATCGCTACCAAACCAAACGATTTTGCCATCTTTAAGTTGGGCGACAATGACTTCTTTAAGTCTTTCCATGGGAAGATTGAGGTGTTTAACAATTTTTCCACCTGCAACATTACCAAGGTATTTGACTGTATATGATTTGTAAAATGGTTTTGATTTTGTTGGTGCGTTGATGCAACTTACAAAATCATCAAGTCTATTTCCAACATATTTATCAAAGAATGATTTTGGAGTAAATCCTCTTTCGATATGGAAGCCACCTTTATCATCGGTATATTTGAGATCGAATGTTTTTGGTGGAATACCATAGCAAGAAACTAAAGCACGATAAAATCTCTTCAGGTAGCTTTCTTTGAGTTCTTCGACCGCTTTCATTCCTTTATTTGCTTTAACAACGCGAGATTCGCTTGCGAATCTTCTTACTTCAGCGTTAAGCAAAGAATTTAAAATTCTTGTGTTATTAGAAGTATAGGTTTCCACAAATGCATTCTTTGGGCAAATGCCGTATTTCTTAACAACATTAACAAGCATATCCCATTGACCACCATCGCCAATTCCGTTTTGGACTAAAAATTGAACGGTACGATCATCGTAGTCAGAATCGATTGTTTCAATCAATGCTTCAAGCGTGTAATTTAATTTTTCTAATTTGTCATAAAAAGCAATGTAGCTTTGTGATAATTTGAACGAACCAACGCCAATCTTCTTGCCAATGAGTTCTCTAATACCATTACATGCCGCAAAAATCCAGCATCTACCAGAAGCTTTTTGGTTATTGACGGACATAGTCTTGATATTAATATCAAAATTAAAGTCCATTTGAGAGACGCCATCTTTGCTTGCTGCCGCAACAGCAATGTCTTGGTTAGATAAAGCATGTCTAGCGATTTTACAGGCTTTATCTTGCTCATATTCTTGGAGCAATTCATCCAAATGCTCTTTTTTAATTTCCTTCATAGTAATCTCCTTTAGCATTAGGTATTTTAATATAAAATAAATTATTTTCCACCAAAACGAATAAATTTATTTATAATTTAAGTTGTATGAACTATGAAAAATTTGCTATAGCAGATATACATCTTCACTTAGACGGTTCACTTTCTGCTCGAGCCATAATTGATGTTGCTAAAAAAGAAAATATCAAACTTCCAACTTACGATGAGAAAGAGCTTGTGGACTATTTGCAAGCTCCCGAAAATTGCCCATCGCTTAATGAACTACTAAAACGTTTTGATTTACCAAATCTTGTTTTGCAAAGTAAATATGGTTTGAAATATTGCACATTAGATTTGTTAAAGCGTATTTCTGATGACGGCGTCAAATATGCTGAAATTAGAATGGCACCTCAACTCTCGACATCGAAAGGATTAACTCAAGAAGAGGTTGTTTTATCGATGATTGAAGCTTTAAAAGAAGCCGAAAAATTATATGGAATTAAATCTAACTTAATTGTCTGTATGATGCGTGGCAAAGATAACTTCGAGAAAAACAAAGAAACTATCGAGCTGGCTAAAAAATATAAAGATGATAAAGTTGTCGCAGTCGATATCGCCGGTGCTGAAGCAATATTCCCTAACGATATGTTTATCATGGAATTTGCCCTCGTTAAAAAATATGGCTTAAACCTAACAATACATGCTGGTGAAGCAGGTGGCGCAGATTCGGTCGCATCAGCCCTTTCTTATGGAGCAGATCGAATCGGTCATGGCATCCATGCGATCTTTGATAAAAATGTCTGCAAAACGTTAAAGAAATCGGGGATTTGCTTGGAAATTTGCCCTAAATCAAATTTGGATACCAAAGCTATAAAATCATATGACGAACTACCGATTAAGCAGTTTTTAAAAATGGGAATTAAGGTCTCCATTAACTCTGATGATATGACAGTTTGCAATACTACAGTTAAAAAAGAATATGAGACACTTTCTGAACTTGGATTTAGTGAAAAAAATCTGCAGGAATTTGCTCTTAATACAATTGAGGCAAGTTTTGCAGATCAAGAAACTAAAGAATATTTAAAGAAGTTTATTTTATAAACTCGCGAATAAATTTTAAAGTAAGTTCTGGTTCTTCAGCATATCCCACATGATGGGATTTTTCTAATATAATGGATTTCGCATTAGGGATTTCTTTCGATAATAAATCATTAATAGCAACCGTTGATTCATCTAATCTTCCTGAAATAACCAACGTTTCAACATCGATTTTTTTAAGATTAGGAATCGTATTCCAATCTTTTAAGGTTCCAGTACCAAAAAGTTCAGATTTGCCCCACATTTTTTCGTAAATCTCTTTATTTGTGCGTTTAAATCTCTTACGTTTAAAAACATATTTTTTATCTTTCTTTCTTGAAACGTGTTCTCGATAAAATCTTCTTAAGCCTTTCTTCAAAGCTTTTTGGTCACATTCTTCGCCATTATAGTCATGTAAAATTGCTGCTTTTTCATCCTTTGGATAGAATTCAATCATCTTAAAATGTTCATCATTCCAAATCTTTGTCGACGGTAACGTTGAAAATAAAATTAATTTATTGAGGCCGCTATGTTCATGAGTAGTAACCCACTCCAACGCAAGCATGCCACCCCAGGAATGTCCTAAAATTTTGAACTTTTTGAGTTTGAAATATTTGATTAGGTTATCAAGTTCGTCCAAATATGTCTCAAAAATCCAAAGATGTTCATTACCTTTCGGAACTTTAGAATATCCGCAACCAAGTTGATCATAAAAGATTAATGGAATACCTTTATCTGCTAATTCTTCTAAAGGTTCATAACGTTCTACACAACCTCCAGGACCACCATGAAGGATGATTAAAGGGATGCCTTTAGAAAGATCACCAAATGTATAACAATATGTATAGAAACCTTTAAACGGAATATGATAGACCTTCTTGTTCATAGCTAGAATTATAAACAAAAAGAGTCTCGAAATCGAGACTCTTCATTGTTATTCGCTTTTCTTATTTGCGGAATTTGAAGGCGCCTAAGCCAGCGTATTTAGCTTTGCTACCAAGTTCTTCTTCGATACGGAGAAGTTGATTGTATTTATTAACTCTTTCACCACGGCATGGAGCACCAGTCTTAATTTGGCCAGTTGCTAAGCCAACGCAGAGGTCAGCGATGAAGGTGTCTTCTGTTTCACCAGAACGGTGAGAGGTAACAGCGGTATAACCTGCATCGTGAGCCATCTTAATAGCGGCTTTTGTTTCTTTAACAGAACCGATTTGGTTAAGTTTGATGAGGATGGAGTTTGCAGCACCAACCTTAATACCATTGGCAAGTCTTTCGACATTTGTAACGAATAAGTCGTCGCCAACGAGTTGGACTTTGCCACCGATCTTAGCGGTAAGTTTCTTCCAACCTTCCCAGTCTTCTTCATCAAGGATATCTTCATAGGAGATGATTGGGAATTCTTCAAGAAGTTTGGCCCAGTGTTCGATGAGTTCGTCGCTGGTCATATGTTTCTTTTGTTTTGGCAAATAGTAGTAACCAACACCTTTTTCAGTGTCTTTCCATTCGGAAGCGGCAGCGTCCATCGCTAACATAAAGTCTTTGCCTGGAACATATCCAGCATCTTTAATAGCTTTAACGATTTCTGCTAAAACTTCTTCATCAGAGGCAAGGTTTGGAGCGAAGCCACCTTCGTCACCAACAGAAACTGCCAAGCCTTTGGCTTTTAAGTTCTTTGCTAAGACGTGATAGACTTCTGAACACCAGCGAAGACATTCTCTAAAGTTTGGAGCGCCAACTGGCATAATCATGAACTCTTGAGAGTCGACAGTGTTGCTAGCGTGGCAACCACCATTGAGGATGTTCATCATTGGAACTGGTAAGCAAACATCTTTGTCGTTAGCAAGATATTTATAAAGTGGTTCACCTTTGATTTGAGCAGCTAATTTATTTACTGCTAATGAAACTGCAAGAATTGCGTTGGCGCCTAATTTGGTTTTACCTTTAGTACCATCAATTGCGAGCATCTTTTCATCGATTGCATCAGGATTAGAAGCATCTAAACCTTTCAATTCTTTAGCGAGAATTTCATTTACATTAGCAACAGCTTTTAATGTGCCTTTACCAAGGTAACGAGTTTTGTCGCCATCACGAAGCTCAAGAGCTTCATAGATACCGGTAGAAGCACCGCTTGGGACTTCTGCACGAGCCATCATGCCGTTTTCTAAAACGACATCGACTTCAACGGTAGGATTTCCACGGGAGTCAAGAATTTCACGACCGTGAATGGATTTAATTTTTGTTGACATATATATTTCCTTCTTTGCGAATAAGATAATAAATTATCTATACTCTAAAAGTCAAGACTGGGGAAAATAAAAACGCTTACCTAACTAAGATAAGCGTCATTTTTTCTAGAAGAACAAATGAATTGAATTAAGGAAGAATCGCTGATGATCGGCGTCATTTGCAAATTTCAAATAGTTAACACCATCAGGATATTCCACAGTAAATGTTTCGACATCAGGATGAGGACTTTTATCAAGTGTTGAAAAGTTATATTCGATACCATTGATTATGATTTTTGCATCTGGGTCTGTACTTACTCCACTCCCATAATCTTTATAATATCCATTAGCCTCAATGACAGCCTTCTTAAGAACTTGAGATAGGTTAAATTGAATCGAACCAGAATTTGCTCCAGAACCAATGCTTAAATGCAAATGCTCTTTTACAGAACTGCCATCATCAGTTGAAATCTGACAATTAACCGCATTTATTGAAGAAACAATATTTGTTCCCGCCTGACTATTAATAGAATTCATTAGGATATCTCTATTAGTTTTTTCAGACTCCAAATCGCCAATGTGAATTCCGAAATCACTGAACGGCAAGGCGTTGCCTGCTGTATAAACCTTATATTCTCCAGATGGCAGAGAACTTGAACTTGTTAGAGTTTGAGAAGTAGATGAAGTTTCACCTGTAGTAGTTAATGTTGAGCTTGAAGAACTATCGGATGAGATTGAACTGCTTTTCTTCTTACTACCGCCTTTTGAGCCTGAATTACAGCCACATAAAAGAAGCGTGACACTAAGAATTGCTAATAATGCATTTTTTCGATTCATAACATATAAGACCTATTATTTATTATAATATATAAGAACAAATATGAGAGGATTACTATTACTTGCTGACGGATTTGAAGACACTGAAGCTCTAACAACTAGAGATGTTTTAATTCGTGCAGGAATTGAAATTACTACCGCTTCAATAACAGATCGACTTGAAGTTGAATCCAGTTTTGGAGTTCGTGTTTTAGCAGACGCTCTTTTAAAACTAATTTTCGATACGACTCCTTATGATTTTCTTGTCCTTCCAGGCGGAGGAAGAGGAACAAGAAATCTCTCTGAATCAAAATTGGTCGAAATGTATATCGAAAAATTCGTTAAAAATCATAAACTTGTCTGCGCGATTTGTGCTGCCCCGTCGATACTCGGAAAATATGGTTATTTGCAAAATGAAAAATATACGTGTTTTGCTGGATGTAATGAGGGTTTTGCTGGTGATTTTACCGGAAACGAAGTTGAAGTTTCAGGCAATTTTATTACTGCTAGAAGTATGAAATATTCAATACCTTTTGCTCTTACAATTATTGAACGATTGCTTGGAAAAGAAGCGGCTCAAAAGGTCGATATTGGTTTAATGGGCAAAACACCGAAATAATGGATAAGATTGTTGAACTACAAAAACTAATAGATAACGCTAATCATATCGTTGTCATTACAGGTGCTGGCATATCAACTGCTTCTGGTATTCCGGATATTAGATCCGTTAACGGGGCAGCGAACAATAAAGATTTGATTAAAAAATATAAATACGGTTATGAAACAATTGTTTCGCACACTTTTTTTATGAATCGAACGGAAGAATTTTATGCTTATTACAAAGAGCAGATGATTTTTAAGGATGCCAAACCTAATGTTACACATAAATATTTAGCGAAACTTGAACAAAGAAAAGACGTTACAATCATCACCCAGAACATAGACGGATTACACACTGTCGCGGGTTCAAAAAATGTCATTGAGTTCCATGGTTCTACTCAAAGAAATACCTGCTTAGATTGTGGAGAAAAATACACATTAGATTATGTTTTGTCTCAAAAAGGTGTACCCCATTGTGAAAAATGTGAAGGAATTATTAAACCTGATGTCGTCTTATTTGAAGAAGGAATTGATTATGAAGCAATTCACGAATCGGTTAGAGCAACTGAAATAGCTGATTTATTAATTGTCATCGGTTCCTCATTAGTGGTTTATCCTGCAGCAGGAATCCCAAATTATTTCCATGGCGACAATATTGTAATCATTAACCGCGATCCAACGCCTCTTGATGGCTACGCAAAAATAGTCATTCATGATGATATAAAAGAAGTTTTTAGTAAACTTATTTAGAAATAGTTTCTATTACGTATTTTGCATAGCAACCCGCAACATTGATGCCGGTTGTTTTTTCTATTCCTTCAAAGAAGGCATTGGAATTTACTTCTGATAAGATTGGTTCATTGTTTGGCCCGATTAACAAATCGACTCCGCAATAATCCATATTGAGAATCTCGCTCGCTTTGATAGCGGCATCCAAATATGACTTTGGTAGTTCTACTTTTGTTGCATGACCACCCGTAGCAAGATTTGATAGATAAGAATATTTATTTTCTCTTTTCATATAAGCAATTGGTTTATGCCCGATTACAATAACGCGATAATCAACACCTTTTGAGGTGGAAATAAATTGTTGAAAAATATGCGGAATATGAATAAGTTTATCTTCAATTTGTCTAAGTTCTGCGGCGTTTTCTACAAAATAGACCTGTCTTCCAAGTGAACCATAATTCTCTTTTACAATGAGTGGAAAACCTAATACTTTTTCAACATCATTTAAATAATCTCTATTCCCATCATCGTGGTAACAAAGGGTTGAGGAAATAGTTGTCGGCATTTTAATCCCTTGATCTGATAAGCTGATGTGAGTAAGCATCTTATCGTCGCAGCGGACAATCGAAGAAACTTTATTGAAGAGACGGTAACCGCTTCTTTCTAATAAATCGGCGATATATCTGTCTTTGTCTAAATACATTATAAAGTCATAATGACCTAAATTTGCTTTTATATTTCCTCTATCGATATAAGAATGTAATTCATTATTCTTTTTAACATCAATTTCAACGCCTAGTTTTAAAAATTCCTCGCTTAGACGAGAAACTTGATGTTTGATTCCATCTGCAATGGCGTAACCGTTAGTTATTATCAGTCCTTTTAGCATACCTTTTCTTCTCAATGAAATAATCAGCGATATTTTTAGCAGCGCTAATTATAAATTCAATTCCTAAATAAACTAAGTGAAGCACGATGCCATCCGACATATGGACGCAAAGCAAAATACCGATTCCAATATCGCCAAGTGAAACAGCAATTTCGATGAATTCAAACTTATTATGCTTAATCTGTGGCGCGACAACAATGATTTCGGTTGCGCCTCGGCATATGTCGATAGCGCCCCAAACCATACAGACAATATCTGGGTCAAAAACATTTGTTGACAAGATAATTGTCCCAAAAACGATGCCAACCAAACCAATAATTAGATAGGATTGCCTATCTCTATGAATTAGATAAATTAAAAGATGAGGAACACTGCTTAATAAAATTAAAGTTCCAAGAAAATTCACATTTCCACCATTTTCAGGTTTAGCGAACACGAAAGCTACCGTTCCAATTGTTAGATAAAAAACAATCGAGAAAACATAAATTATTTGGGTTATTCTTTTGGACACTCTTCCATTCATCCTTTAAATATTATATAGAATCAGATACAAAATTTAAATTTTGAATTGTTAAATTTATTTATTGTTTTATAATGATTTAGCATCGATTTTTATGTGGCAGAAAATTAAGTTAATTTTAAAAAGTGTAAGGCAATATAAAAAATACGCTATCATAACGCCTATTTTTATGCTTTTCGAAGCTCTTATTGAATGCGTTATGCCATTCCTTATGTCGGCTTTAATTGACACTGTTGATTATGGTATTTCTACCACCTATAAAGGCCTCCCAAAAGAAAGAACTATCAATACTTTAAGCGATATCTTTAGATCCACTCCATACATTAACGAAACTTTAGGCCTTACCATGAACGTAACTGTTTTTGGTCTAATGATTACGTTAATTGTTTTAGCAGGTTTATCTTTAACATGCGGTATTCTTGGGGGAAGAACTGCCGCCAAAGCTTCCGTTGGAATGGCTACAAATTTAAGAAGTGATTTATATAAGAAAATTCAATCCTTCTCATTTGCAAATATTGATAAATTCTCTAGTGCATCTTTAGTAACAAGAATGACTACCGATGTTTCGAATGTGCAAATGGCATTCCAAATGTTAATTCGAATCGTTATTCGTGCTCCACTCATGATGATATTCTCTGCCGTAATGGCATTTATTGCTGGAGGAATTATGGCAACCATCTTTGTGGTGCTAGTCCCAATTATTGCATTTGGTTTATTCCTCATCATCCGCAAAGCAATGAAGATTTTCTTAAGAGTCTTTAAACGTTACGACAAACTCAATGAATCTGTCGAAGAAAACGTTTCTGGCATTCGCGTTGTTAAATCATATGTTCGTGAAGATTACGAAAAACAAAAATTCAATACTGCTTCAGATAATATGACCGGTGACTTTGTCACAGCTGAAAAAATTGTCGCTCTCAATAGCCCGTTATTAAACACCACTATTCACGTTTCAAATATCGTTGTTATCGGTTTAGGCTCATATATCATCTATCAATCGACAATCGATTCAAATTACTGGGCAAAATTAACCGTTGGACAAATGTCATCATTAATCACATACGGTATTCAAATTTTAATGTCTGTCATGATGATTTCGATGATCATGGTCATGCTTGTCATGTCTTTAGAAGCAATTAGACGTATCGCGGAAGTTCTACAAGAAGAGCCCACTATTAAGAATCCAGAAAATCCTATCTACGAAGTTAAAAATGGAGATATTGAATTTAAAAATGTCTCCTTTAAATATAAAGAAACTGCCGAAAGATGCGCCTTATCCAATATTAATCTTAAGATTAAATCTGGACAATTTGTCGGTATTTTAGGTTCGACCGGTTCAGGCAAGACTAGCTTAGTTAACTTGATTAGTCGTCTTTATGATGTCAGCGAAGGTTCAATACTAGTCGGCGATGAAGATGTTCGAAATTATGACCTTAAAGTTTTAAGAGATAACGTCGCAGTTGTTTTACAAAAGAACGTTTTATTTTCTGGCACAATCGCCTCTAATCTCCGCTGGGGAAATAAAGACGCCACCGAAGAAGAAATGAAACATGCTTGTAAGATTTGCCGAGCAATGGAAATCGTTGAAACAAAACCAGAAGGCTTTGATTCAGTTGTCGAACAAGGTGGAGCGAATTTCTCTGGCGGGCAAAAACAAAGACTTTGTATCGCTAGGGCGATTTTGAAGAAACCAAAAATTATGATTCTTGATGATTCAACCTCAGCGGTTGATACCAAAACTGATAAATTAATTCGAAAAGGTTTGAAAAATGATCTTCCCGAAATGACTAAGATTGTCATAGCTCAGCGTATATCTTCTATTGAAGATGCTGATTTGATCGTCGTTTTAGACGATGGAAAAATCAACGCAATCGGAACGCATAATGAACTTCTTGAATCATGTGAAATTTATAAAGAAGTTTATATGTCTCAAAATCGAATTGGAGGTAATAAATAATGCCACCGATGAGAATAAAAGAAAGAGCAAGAGCCAAAAAAGGTACAGTTAAGCGTTTGCTTAGAACTCTTTTTAAACTTTATCCAATTCGTTTATCGTTCGCTATTTTCTGTATTGTTTTCAATGTCTTTGCAAACTTATCTTCATCGATATTCGCTAACTTTGTGACTGTTTGTATCAAAACTGCTGTTTCTCCGGAAATGCCGGGCGCAGGTCCATCTAATCCATTTATCGGAACATACCAAATCAAAGCGATGGGTATTTCTTTAAATACAAATGTTACTTACCTATTGCTAACAATGGGAATCATTTATGCTTTTGGTATCTTTGCTGCTTGGTGGTGGAACCGCACGATGGCGATTGTCACTCAACAATATATGAATAGATTCCGTAAGGAAATGTTTAATCACCTTCAAGATTTACCAATTAAATATTTCGACACTCATAAGTATGGTGAGATCATGTCACTATTTACAAATGACATCGATACGATTCGTCAATTCATTTCACAAGCTCTTCCAACAATGTTACAAGCTGGTTTGGCGGTCATCTTCTGTTTTGCCGCAATGCTCATGAATTCAGTCTGGTTAACTTTAGTTACAATCGTGTTTGCCGCTGCTATGTTCTACGTTATTAAAGTTATCGGTGGGCGCGCTGGTAAATACTTTATTAAGCAACAAAAACAAGTCGCTGTCGTAGAAGGAAACATTCAAGAATCCATTAATGGATTAAAGGTTATTAAAGTCTTCACTCACGAAGAAGAATCCACCAAACAATTTGATGAAATCAATGATCAATTAAAAGATTATTCCACCACTGCAAATATACATGGTAATATCACTGGTCCAATTAACATGAATATTGGTAACTTCATGTATGTCTTAACTGCTGTTGTTGCCTTCTTAATGTTAGTTGTACCAGGTTTCTATAACTTGTCTTTATTAGAAGGATTATCACCAATTTCAATATCGACATTCTGGGGAATTGTTATTTCTTTCTTAATGATGACAAGGATGTTTGCGAATAACGTCAATAACTTTTCACAACAAATCACCTTTATTGTCATGGGTATGGCTGGTGCTTCTCGCTGCTTCGATTTAATTGATGAAAAACCCGAAAAAGATGAAGGTTATGTCACTTTAGTGCATATCAAAAAAGATAAAGATGGTAACTTAATCGAAACTGACGAAAGAACCAGAGACTTCGCTTGGAAGCATCCTCATAAGGATGGCACGACAACATATACCGAACTTAAAGGAGATATCTTGTTAGACCACGTTGATTTCTCCTATGATGGATCCAAGCTTGTTTTACAAGATGTTTCTATTTACGCTCATCCAGGCCAAAAGATTGCTCTTGTTGGTGCAACTGGTGCAGGAAAAACAACTATCACAAACTTAATCAATAGATTTTATCCAATTAACGATGGAAAAGTTCGCTATGACGGAATCAATATTAACAAAATTAAAAAAGAGGATTTAAGACGTTCTTTAGGCATTGTTTTACAAGATGTTAATTTATTCACTGGTACTGTCATGGATAACATTCGTTATGGAAGATTAGACGCAACTGACGAAGAATGCATTGAAGCTGCTAAAATTGCCAATGCACACGACTTCATTATGCGTCTACCAGAAGGTTATCAGACAATGCTTGCTGGCGATGGCGCAAATTTATCTCAAGGACAAAGACAATTACTTTCAATCGCTCGTGCCGCTGTAGCGGACGCACCTGTTATGATTCTCGATGAAGCTACATCATCAATCGATACTAGAACCGAAAGACTTGTTCAAAAAGGTATGGATCAATTAATGGCAGGACGTACGGTCTTTGTCATCGCTCATAGATTGTCTACAATTCAAAACGCCGAGGCGATTATGGTCATGGACCATGGAAAGATTATTGAACGTGGAAATCATGATGATTTAATCGCTAAAAAAGGTTATTACTATCAACTTTATACAGGAGCGTTTGAATTAGAATAAATTATGAAAAAGTCGTTATTAATTTTATTAATTCCCGCATTATTAATTGCTGGTTGCAATACTTCTCCTTCTAAGAAGAAATCTAAAAGTAGCTCGATTATTGAGTCCTCTTTAACTAGCGAAGAATCATCAACTTCTAGATCTACAACAAGTGGCGGGACTTCTCTAACTTCGGGTGGTTCGTCTGGCGGCACTTCTAAAACAAGCGGAACATCTGGAACTAGTGGTACCTCTAGTACTTCTACTACAGAAACTCCTCCACCGGTTAGCCTACAAACAATTAGCCAAATTAAAGCTGAAAAGAAAGTTGGTGAAAGGGTTAGTTTTAAAGCTACATATCTTAGAGATTCTGCCTGGACAAATGAAGATCTAATGTTCTTTGCAGACGCAGACGACATGATTCGTTTAAGAGTGCCTACAGGAAGTTACACAGGCTACCTTGCAAATAGATATCATATGAGCGAATACACAGTGACTGCCAAAGTCGCTGAAACAGATGACGGAATAGAATTGGTTTATGATAGTTCGCTTACTCCTCAACAAACGGTAGTGAATTTCCCTGATGGAACACCACTTTCTTACAATTCTGAAACAACACCTATTGAAGTGTCAGGAATTGCAGAAATCAAAGCAAAATCCGGACAACTTCATCTAAATAATAAGGGCCACGCTTCAGGTGACTTGGTTAAATTTACCTCTCAAGTTGTTCAAAACGAATATACGGACGCCAATAAGAAAACAATGATTCTAGATGCCGATGGAAATACCGTTACCGTTATTGGTGATGATAAAAAGATGGTTAACAAAGAAGATGTTGGAAAATATTACACTTGGATCGGCATTATTTCAGTCAAAACATCTATTCCTGCAATTTTAGGAATTGAATGTAAATATGTTTCGCACACCGCTGAAGAAGAATCCACTATTGATATCAGTAATGCAACCGAAGTTTCTCCTTCTTATTTTGCAAAATGGAATCTAACTTCGAGTAAATATAACCCTGCTACAAATGATGATTATTACAAACTATATAAAGCAACTGGTTATGTAACAAATAACTCAGATATCACAACTTCCTATAACTTTGGAATGGTTGATAATTTCGGCGATTCACTATCTGATGCTGGATCAACATCAACTGTTAAAGGATTTTATCTAGTCAATTGTACTGGTCTTGACGATGATGATTTAGACTATTGTCCATTCTACACTTATGTTGGTGTAAATAATCCGTTGACAGTTTACTTTTCGATACGAAGTTACGACACATCCAATCACCTGTGGAAAATGATGGCGATTGAAGCCATACTTCCAATGGTGTATTAAAAAAGACCTTAAGGTCTTTTTATTTTAAGAACGTTTTCCATTAACGCAAGTCTTGTTAATAGCCCCACTCCACCAGGAACAGGGGTTTGAAATTTGACTGAGCGATCTGGAAGAATATCTCCATGGAGCCCATTTTCATCGCGGTTAATTCCAACATCTACGAGAATTGCAGATGGTTTAAATTTAAACTTATCATCAATCAAGAATTTGCGGCCAACCGCTACGACGACGATATCAGCATTTTCTAAGTAGCGATACATATCATCGAAAGATGTTTTGGAGTGAAGCACAGTTACGTTGCAACTCTCTTTTAATAGGAGTTTTGCCATAGGTTTTCCTACAATATTGCTTCTTCCAATCACTACAGCATTTTTTCCCAAAAATTCTACTCCTTCGTGTTTTAAATAATTCATAATTCCATGAGGAGTGCAGGGATTTAGCTTACTTAATGGATGAAAACCGTCGACGTCTTTATCCGGGGAGATCGCAAGTTTGATTGTTTCTTCATTTATTTGTTTTGGAAGAGGCATTTGGACAATAAAACCATCCACAGCTTTATCGTTATTCAGTTTATCAATGAGTTTTAAGAGTTCTGCTTCGCTTGTTGAAATATCTAATTTGATAAGTTTTGCGTTAATTCCTAGTTCGGCAGCATCTTTAAGTTTGCCGCGAACATAAGCGTTACTCGCATCATCCTCATTTAGCTGGACAATCACAAAATTAGGAACCACTTCCATCGAAGCAATTTCCTTTTTAAGTTCTTCTTTACGTGTTTTTATGTATTCTTTAATGGTCATAAAAGCATTATAACAAACAAATCGTGTCATTATATAGAATTTTTGATAATTTAATTTATAATTAAAGCATGGATTTCGTAGGAATAGATAAATTCTCATTACTTGATTACGATGAAAATGTATCAGTTGTTTTATTCGCACCCACATGTAATTATCGTTGTCCATTTTGTCATAACGGCGATTCAGTATTAGGAAGCCATTTTTCAATTCCTTTCGATGAGATACTATCTTTTTTAAAAACTAGAGTTGGTTTAATCGATGCTGTTGTCGTTTCAGGCGGAGAACCAACACTTATGGATGATGTCGTTATAAAGATTGAAAAAATTAAAGAATTAGGTTTTAAAATTAAACTGGATACGAATGGTACAAATCCTGATGTTTTAGGCGAATTACTCCGCAAAGACCTGATAAATTACGTTGCAATGGATATTAAAAACAGTGAGAAAATCTATCCGGAAACAACTGGTGTTAAAAACCCTCAATTGGATAAAATTAAACAATCTATTTCCATCATTATGAATTCAGGAATAGATTATGAATTTAGAACCACATTGGTGGCAGAATATCATTCTGAAGAATCAATTAAAGAAATGGGTAAACTTATTAAAGGCGCTAAAAAACTTTTCTTACAGAAATTCGTAGACCGCGAAGGCGTAATTAAAAAAGGCCTCCACCCGGTTGAACAGGTTTGGGCTTTATCATATAAGGATATTTTAGCTAGTTACGTATTAAACGTAGAACTTAGAGGTTATTAACCCAAATATTTAACTGCGCTTAGCGCAGCAATCGCTCCATCATTGCACGCCGTAACAACTTGGCGTGTTTCTTTTTTTCTAGTGTCACCGCACGCATAAACGCCTGGGGTTTTGGTGCACATGGCGTCGTCAGTGACAATATATCCATTTTCTAAATCGACTAGATTGGCAAATTTTTCATTGTTTGGAATTTGTCCAATCGCCACAAAGACGTTATCGGTGCGATATTCGCTCTTCTCTTTGGTCTTAGTGTTTTCAAACACAAGTCCTTCGAGTTTATCTTCGCCTAAATATTGAACAAGATTCATGTTTTGTTTAACAATAATGCTTTCTTTGCTTAATAATCTATCGATTAAAATCTTATCACCAAAGAATTTATCAAATAACGTGAACATATGAACTTTAGTGCAGTAATTTGCTAATAGAAGCGCATATTGAAGCGCCGTATTAGCATCGCCGATTAAATATACTTCTTTGCCCTTGTACATTGGTCCATCGCACACAGCGCAGAAGCTAACACCATTACCAATGAGATTTTCTTCGTTAGGAAGATTCATTAAGCGGTGTTTAACTCCGTTAGCGATAATTACGACTCTAGATTCATATGTTCGATAGTTAGTGGTTACAACAAACATATCTTCAACTTTTTCAATCTTTAAAACATCTTCAAGTTCGAACTGAGCACCAAGATCGGTGATTTGTTCAAACATTCTATCTGATAAATCCAAACCAGATATTTCTTTTATTGAAGGATAGTTTTCGACTCTAGGAGAGTTTGCAATTTGTCCACCAAAGTTTTCCTTCTCTAAAACGAGAACGGATTTATTTGAGCGAAGCGCATATAGCGCCGCGCTCATTCCTGATGGTCCACCACCAACGATGATTATATCAACCATATTAATTTACTCTTTCGATAAATCCTTTGATGTTGGAAGCATTTTCAAAGACATCAATTCCATTACCGTTTGGAACAAGTAATGTTGGAGCCTTTTTAACGTTATATTTCCTAGTTAATTCGACATTTTCTTCAGCGTCGATGACTTCGTATTTGATATTCGCTTTATCTAAAAGCATTTTGGCCATCTTGCAGTTTGGACAGGTTTTGGTAGCAAATAACAAGATTTTATTAAGTTTTTCACTGGTGTTTTCTTCAGCGGTTGGTTGTTCGTTTTCAATTGCACAGCCGTTTGCGTCATGAGTTAAATGAGAATTCTTGATGTCGTAAACTTTACGATTCTTGAATTCTTCGGTCTTACCATCGTTCCAGTTTTGAACAGGACGATAATAACCAGTGATTCTAGAATAAACTTCGGTTCTTTGACCGCATTTTGGACAAATGTATTGTTCGCCTTCAAGATAACCATGTTCCTTACAAATTGAATATGTTGGAGACATTGTGTAATAAGGAATGTGGTAATTTTCGGCGATCTTACGAACAAGATTCATACAAGATTTGTATGATGGGAGTTTTTGTCCTAAGAAAGCGTGGAAGACTGTTCCTGATGTGTAAAGAGTCTGTAATTCGTCTTGGACATCAAGAG
The DNA here is from genome assembly GCA_045615665.1 of Bacilli bacterium. Lineage (GTDB taxonomy): Bacteria > Bacillota_I > Bacilli_A > RFN20 > CAG-826 > Fiminaster. The sequence goes on along the minus strand of JAZLFJ010000008.1, from coordinate 35,471 downwards.
CTTTGAAGATATCTTCGGTATAACCAACTGGTAAGTGTGAAGAGTTGGTGTAATAAGGAGTCTTGCCATTTTCACTTGCGGTGATGATGTCTGGATATTTCTTCTTATCGTGTTTAGCTAAACGATAAGCAGTTGATTCAGCTGGAGTGGCTTCAAGGTTATAAAGATCTCCATAGAGTTCTTGATAATCAGAAAGTCTATTTCTCATGTGATTGAGAACATCTTTAGCGAATTCAACAGCTTCTGGATTGGTTAAATCTTTTCTTAACCATCTAGCATTTAAGCAAGCTTCGTTCATACCGACTAAACCGATTGTGGAGAAGTGGTTGTTAAAGGTGCCTAAATAACGTTTGGTGTATGGATATAAACCAGCTTCAAGCAAAGTGGTAATTGTGTTACGTTTAACTTTTAGTGAACGTGCAGAGATATCCATGATTTTATCTAATCTAGAATAGAAATCTTTTTCATCGGTTGCTAAATAAGCAAGTCTTGGTAAGTTGATGGTGACGACACCGACGGAACCGGTTGATTCACCACTACCGAAGAAACCACCTGATTTCTTACGAAGTTCTCTTAAATCAAGGCGTAGACGGCAGCACATACTTCTAACATCGCTTGGTTCCATATCGGAATTGATGTAGTTAGAGAAATATGGAGTTCCGTATTTAGCGGTCATTGTAAACAACAACTTGTTGTTTTCAGTTTCAGACCAATCGAATGTTTTGGTAATTGAATAGGTTGGAATTGGATATTGGAATCCACGACCATTAGCGTCACCTTCGATCATAATTTCAATAAAAGCTTTATTGACCATCGCCATTTCTTCGACACAATCTTTGTATTTAAATGGCATTTCTTTGCCACCAACAATACAGTTGAGTTCGGCCATATCATTTGGAACAACCCAATCTAAAGTGATGTTGGTGAATGGTGCTTGAGTACCCCATCTAGATGGAGTGTTAACACCATAGATAAAGGATTGAATGCATTGTTTGACTTGTTTGTAGTTTAGGTTATCAGCTTTAACAAATGGTGCTAAATATGTATCGAACGAGGAGAAGGCTTGTGCTCCTGCCCATTCATTTTGCATGATACCTAAGAAGTTAACCATCTGGTTACAAAGTGTTGATAAGTGAGCAGCTGGAGCAGATGTAATCTTGCCAGTAACACCACCCAAACCTTCAGTAATAAGTTGTTTTAAGGACCATCCTGCACAATAACCGGTAAGCATCGATAAATCATGAATATGAATATCAGCGTTGCGGTGTGCATCGGCGATTTCCTTATCATAGATTTCGCTTAACCAATAGTTTGCGGTGACAGCACCTGAGTTGGAAAGAATTAATCCACCAACAGAATATGTAACAGTTGAGTTTTCCTTAACTCTCCAGTCATTGATCTTTAAGTAGTTATTAATAACGTTCTTATAGTCAATGCTAGTTTCCTTAATTTGTCTTAAGTTTTCGTGCTGTTTACGGTACACCATATAGCTCTTGGCGACATCAATGTAACCGGCTTGAATTAAGACAACTTCAACTGAGTCTTGAATGTCTTCGAGTGAAATTTCTTCGTCTTTAATCTTTTTATTGAAATCCGCAGTCACGCGTAACGCGAGCATTTCAATAATATCTTTAGTGTAGAACTTATGTTCTGCCATAAAGGCTTTTTCGATAGCGGAGCTGATTTTACCAATGTTAAATTCTTCTCTGGAATCGTCTCTTTTGATTACTCTAATCATATAATTCTCCTTTTAAGCGTTTTTAAAATATACTCTGCGCACAGAGTATTCCGGAATTATTTCAGCTTCCGTTTGGTGAATACATTATATATAAACATGTTTAGAAATTTAATGAAAAAAAATAAAAAGTCATACACTGTACAACTTTTCACTAATTTTCAATGATTTAATCGTATTTTTTATTTCGGATTATGAAACAAAGAAAATTCAAATCACTGAATGTCTTTAAAGACATTCATATTTTCACTCATTATACTTTTTATCGAGGGATTTAAACTTATCTATTGGGTACTTTTTTTCGTTTTGTTCCATCTTTTTATTGACGATTTCATCAACGTCTAAGCATAGCTTATCCACCAAATTTTGGCAATTTACGATAACATCTGCTAATTCTTCCTTCATATGTTCGACGTCAAATTTGTCATCATCCCACTGGAAACATTCAAGTAGTTCGGTAGCCTCTATGACGATTGTCTTCGCTAAGTTTGCAGGTGTGTGATACTTATCCCAATCACGATCGCTAGAGAAATGTCTGATTCTATCAATTGTTTGTTGTTTCATTTTGTTTAAACCTCTTTGGAGTAATTAAAGCAAAGAATTTTTCTTGAAGCGTCTGAGAATCTTTTTTATTTGAAACTTCAATATATTTTGCTTGATGTTTATGAACTAAATCACAAAGTTTATCTAGCAAATAACTTATGATACCAGCTTTGTCTTTAAAATATTTGAATACAGAAAAGATAGTGAATTCGGCTAGACATGTAGCAATTAGCAATATTCCAGCGAGTCCATGACCGAAACCGCCCACGAGCAAATAATAAATGTAAATGAAACCGCCAAAGACAATAACGAATCCATAATAAGGGGCGACAACATCTAATAAAAATTTTGTGAATTTGGTTTTTCGATCAGAAATTAGTTGGGCAGCAATAGGGGCGACAACAAATAATGAAGCTACAACGATGATTGCAACTACAAATGGAAGATTGTCTTTAAGGGCTTCTCCATATAGTAATGGCGTAATTACACACATAATAACAGTAGCTGGTGCTAAGAAGAAATAAAGAGTTTTTGCAATCAAAGCTGACTTATTGACGTCTTTGAATTTTGTAGTGTTTTGTCCGTAATTTGCAAGGAAAACGCGATTTTCACTCGGATGTTTTTCGTGATGATAAAGACTGAGAATAATGGTTGTCGCAAAAATTGTAAATAGAAGCGAATCAATATAAACAGGACCAAGGAAGAAAAGGGATGTTCCTTCTGTAAGACCTTCAAGAATTGCGCCTAAAAGGAACGAAAGACAAATGATGACTGTCTTTTTGTGTCTTTTGAAAACTCTTGTCGCGGCAAAAACAACATACAATATCAGCATTGCCTCTATTACAAGAGTAGCGATTCCACCTGTACCCATAATTTGATAATAGAAGCTGTGTGGAGAATCAGTCATATGGGCGCTATCGATTGGAAGCTTCGTAATTGATGTTGCACTCCAAGCAATTAAGCCGCTATTAATGGAAATGTTTTCCATGCCTCTGAAGAGGTAATTAAATAAGCCATACCCTGATCCAAAGGCCCAATAACCATTGTTAAGTAAAATGATGACTTTGTCATATTGACGATGTCTTCCGCTTAAGTGCGTAACGTTTCCAAAAGCTTTTATGAAGAATGAATCGAAAATGTTCTCAGCAGATTCGAATGTTAAAGTCATGAAATCATTATTGAAATAGTAAACCAAATATAGCGAGACGGCTGCTACAATCAGTGCAAGCACCACTCCTATGATGATAAGACTCGATAAAACGTGCTTTTTGAAACGCATGCACAAGCAAGTGATGAAATAAACGATTACTACAATGACACAAATCATTGTTTTGGTCTTGGAAGTGGCCACTAAAGCAAAAGCGGTAAATATAACTGGAAATGGTAAGAACCACCACTTTCCGTTTAAATGATGCAAATAAATCGAAGCAAAAACACCAAACATCATCGCAGCGCCAAAGCTATTCTTGTTTCCGAGGAAACCTTGAATCTTAACCGACAATGAAAAGTCTTTGTTTGGAACCACTTGGAAAAACTTAATATATTCATTAATCTCTGTGGAAAGTGAAACGGCGATTAACACGACATTAAAAATCAAAATGAGGTACATTAACCATTCGAGTTGGCGAGTATATCTAATCTTTCGTGGTAATACATATATAAGTAAATACGCTAAATATAAAGCAGCAAAACTAACGAGAATAAACAATCCTCTTTGTTCAGCATTTAAATTCATTACAGCATTCTTATAATAAAGCAATTCTGCATCATCACCTCTTAATGGGCCATAGACCGGCACCAAAATTTCAAGTTTAGATGGAAATGTTAAAATTATAATAGTGCTTATTAAAAATAAGCAAGATAGCAATATAATAAGCGGAATATGAAGTTTTAATTGGCCTCTTTTATACTCGGCATAAATATACCAAGCACTTAAGAAAAGAAGGACGCTAAAAGCTATTAAATATTCTGGGAATAGAAGTTCGCGATATATAGCGAAATTAACCCCTACAGAATTTGGTTCAAAAACGATCATTCTCTGAACGATATATATGGCGACAATGATAATCGCATATAGTAATAGGTTTGAAACCGCACTTCTTTTCGTGAGCATTGATAGAAATTTTATTACATGTGCGAGCGCAATGCAAAAGTTATTTCAACCAAACATTATTAAAATGTTATGATATAAATAGCAAATTAAAAGGATAGATTTTTATGGAAAAATTAGTCTTAGAAAAATATAATCGCTGGCTAAACGAAAAACGCCTTTCAAGTGAAGAAAAGGAAGAATTGCTTAGCGTCGCTAATAACGAAAAGGAAATCACAGAACGTTTTATTGCAGATCTCGAATTCGGCACCGCTGGTCTTAGAGGCGTTATGGCCATGGGCACGAATCGCATGAATAAATACGTGATTCGTCACGCTTCACAAGGACTTGCTCAGTATTTACTTAGCGAAGAAACTAAACCAAGTGTTGCAATTGCATATGACTCAAGAAATAATTCTGAATTATTCGCCAAAGAAGCGGCATCAACTTTAGCCGCTAACGGCATTAAAGTTCATATTTTCAAAACATTGATGCCGGTTCCAACTCTATCATTTGCTGTTCGTCATTTGCATTGCTCTGCCGGTGTTGTTATTACAGCCTCGCATAACCCAAAAATCTACAACGGTTTTAAAGTGTATGGTAGCGATGGCTGCCAAATGACAATTGACGCTGCAAATAAAGTATTAGCAAACATTAATAAACTAGAGATGTTTGACGATGTTAAATATATCGATTTTGAAAAAGGCATTGAAGCTGGAGAAATTGAATATATCTCAGATGAATTAGTTGAAGAATATTATGCTTCGGTTTTGTCACAAAGCATCAAATCAGAAAAAGTCTCTCCGCGCATCTTAAACATCACATATACTCCTCTTCATGGTGCGGGTTATATCCCAGTCACAACTGTTCTAGAACGCGATGGATTTAAACACATCGATATTGTCGAAGAACAAAGACTGCCAGATGGCAATTTCACAACTTGTCCATATCCAAATCCCGAGATTTTAGAAGCGATGGATTTAGGTATGAAACTAATGCTTAAAAACAATAATGATATCTTAGTCGCGACCGACCCTGATTCAGATCGAGCTGGTGTGGCGATTAATCAAAATGGCAAATCCATTATTTTAACCGGTAATGAAATTGGCATATTATTATTTGATTTTATCTACACCGCTAGAAAAGAAGAAGGAAAACTTCCCAATAAGCCCGTTGTTGTTAAATCAATTGTTTCAAGTGATCTCGTTGATTTGATGGGCAAAGAATATGGCGTTGAAATTCGCAATGTCCTAACCGGATTCAAATTCATTGGTGAACAAATCCTATTCTTGGAGCAGAAAGGCGAAGAGGACAGATTCATCTTTGGTTTTGAAGAATCATATGGTTATTTAACAAATCACGATGTTAGAGACAAAGATGGCGTCAACGCCATGTTATTAATCGCCGAAATGGCGAACTACTATAAGCATAAAGGCTTAACTTTATTAGATAGGCTCAATCAACTTTATGACAAATTTGGCCATTATAAAACTGTCACTTTGTCGTTTGAATTCCCAGGACTCGATGGCAAAGATAAAATGCAGTCATTGATGAACCATTTCCGTGAAGAATCTTTTAAGAAAGAAATTGGAACAGTTGAAAAAGTTGGTGACTATAAACTTGCAAAAATCTTTTATTCAGATCACGAGGAAGATACGGGCTTACCAAAATCAGATGTCATCAAATTCTTCCTTAATGATCACGAAACTGTAATCTTTAGGCCATCTGGCACAGAACCAAAACTAAAAGCATACGTCTTCGCAAACGGCGATGAAAGAATAACTCACTTCAAAAAACTTATCACAAGTTTCATGAAATAAAAACAAAAGAAAAACGGAGAATTCACCAGCAAATCTCCGTTTTTTCTTTATTTATTGAAGAATTCGACGATGTCTTTGTAGACCTTATCGTGTTCCACTTCATTGAGAATTTCGTGTCTCATGTGTGGATATAATTTAAGCTCAACTTTTGTTAAACCATATTTGTTATAAAGTCTAACTAATTTTGTTGGGCCTTTACCTTTTGCACCAACAGCATCTTCTTCACCGGCGATTACAAAGATTGGAAGGTCTTTTCTAATCTTCGTCATAAATTTCTTTTGATAGAGACGACGATTACCTTTTAATAATTCGCGGTAGAAGCCGTTTGTTGAACCGTAGCCACAATATGGATTAGCTAAGTATTTAGTATTGTTTTCTTCGTTATAACTAAGCCAATCAACAGGAGTTTTACGATCCTTGACCGATTTAACATACGCACCGATTGCAAGCGATGCTAAAAATTTTGCTTTCTTATTTTCGCCTTTGCATTTACAAATGAATCTCGCTAATGGATAACCAGCTTTATATGCGCCAGAACCATTTGGACCATTGGTGCCACAAATAACAACCTTGTCAGCGCTATTAGTAAATCTTTGGACATAGTCTTGAGCCATAAATGAACCCATAGAATGCGCAAAGACATAAGTTGGAAGTCCATTTTCTTTTTTAGCCTTCTTAACAAGATCATTTATATTTCTAACCGATTTAGAGAAGAATGATCTTGGAACGATACCTAATTTTGATTCTTCTCCAGCGGTTTCGCCTTGTCCATAATGGTCGAAGCCATAGCAATTAAAACCTTGAGAATTTAGATAATTTGCAAAATCATCATATCTTAAAAGATACTCTTCCATACCAGTAACAATAACGACGTTAGCTTTTGGTTTTTCACCTTTCCATGAATAACCATGAAGAGTTTCGTCATTGATGGTTTTTAAAGTAAGTTTTTCTCTAGCCATAAAATTCTCCTTTATTTATCGAAGCCTTTTGGATTATGGGACTGCCAATTCCATGAATCGCGGCAGCAATCCACGATATTAAATTCGGTCTTAAAACCAATTTCTTTAAATGCTTTATCAACATTTGCATAGCAAACTGGAATATCTCCAGGTCTACGTGGTGCAATTTTATAATTAATTTTTAGATTATTCGCTTCTTCGAAGGCATGCACTAATTCAAGAACAGAGGTTCCGACTCCAGTTCCTAAGTTATAAATAACTAAACCAGGTTTTTCTTCTAGTTTCTTCAAAGTTAGAACGTGTCCTCTAGCCAAATCAATGACATGGATATAGTCACGAATACATGTTCCGTCCCTTGTGTCATAATCATCACCAAAGACCGATAATTGAGATAGCTTTCCAACAGCTACTTGAGTGACATATGGCATCAAGTTATTCGGAATACCTTGAGGATCTTCTCCGATTAAACCAGATTTGTGTGCCCCAATAGGATTAAAATACCTAAGAATAGCTAAATCCCAGCTCTTATCTTTGGCAAACAAATCTTTGAGCATATATTCGATTCTTACTTTGGTTTCAGCATAAGGATTGGTTGTCTCGCCAATTGGATCTGTTTCATAAATAGGAACTCGTTTCGGATTACCATAAACAGTTGCAGAAGACGAGAAAACAAGTTTCTTGACATTATGTTTTTCCATGACTTTTAGAAGAACTTCTGAAGAACCAATATTATTATCATAATAGAGTTGTGGTTTTTGAATTGATTCACCAACCGCTTTTAAACCAGCAAAATGAATAACAGCAAATATGTTGTTTTCGGAAAAAATCTTATCTAGGTTCTTTTCGTCTCTAACATCATATTGATAAAAAGTTGGTCGTTTACCTGTAATCTTCTCTAATCTATTAAGAACTTCGAGTTTTGAATTAACGAGATTATCGACAATTATTGGTTCGTAACCATTTTCAATAAGCTGAATAACTGTGTGAGATCCTATAAAACCTAAACCACCAGTAACTAAAATTTTTTTCATGTTATCTTTTCTTTAACTCCTCTTGCAAAACATCACTTGTAATTTTCGGGTTAATCTTTCCCTGAGTTTTCTTCATGACTTGTCCAACTAAATAACCCATTGCACGTCCTTTGCCTTCTTTAAAGTCAATGATTGCTTGTGGGTTCTCTTTTAGGACTTCATCAACGACTTGCCTAATATAAGATTCATCGGAGATTTGCGAAGAAATACCAAGTATTTGCTTGGCTTTTTGAGCATCGACGTTATCTTCTAACATCTTGGCAAAAATTTCTCTAGCTTGATTGGAGCTTATCTCATTTTTCTCAACCATATTTACAAGTCCGGCAAGTTTTTCTGCGGATAATGGGAACGTTTCAATAGCAAGATTGTTCTTATTTAAATAACCTGCTACATCAACATTAACCCAGTTTGCCAATAGTTTATAAGCTTTCGAGTATTTGCATAACTCGTTGTAATAATCCGAAATAGATTTTTCAGAAACAAGCAAGGAAGCATCGTAATCATTCAAACCAAATTGTTTGATATATCTTCCTTTTCTTGATTCAGCAAGTTCTGGGCAAGACGCAATAGCATCTTTGACAAATTTATCTGATAAGCGAATTGGAACAATATTTGCTTCTGGGAAATATTTGTAATCGACACTATCGGTTTTAAGTCTCATTCTAATTGTTTCTTTTTTCACATCATCATAACGGCGTGTTTCTTGAACGACTTCTTCACCGCTTTCGATTAATTTCTTTTGTCTTTCAACTTCGAAATCGATTGCTTTTTGAATATAAGAAATTGAGTTGATGTTTTTAATTTCAACTTTGGTGCCAAATTTATCGCTACCTTTTTCTCGAATTGAAACATTGACGTCACATCTTAATGAGCCTTCTTCCATTTTGCCATCACTAACGCCAGAGAAAACGACGATTGAACGAATTCTTTCGACATATTTCATTGCCTCTTCACCTGATCTCATTTCTGGTTTAGAAACAATTTCAATTAAAGGCGTTCCGGCACGGTTATAATTAAGCAAAGTAAATGTCGAGAAGTGAAGTTGTTTACAAGTATCTTCTTCCATATGAAGTCTTTCGATACCTATACGTTTAGTTTTGCCATTAATTTCGATTTCCAAATAACCTTCTTTTCCAATAGGCCTTTTATCTTGAGTGATCTGATAACCTTTAGGAAGATCACTATAGAAATAATTTTTACGATCAAAATGTAATTCTTGGTCAATACTCATATGAAGGGCATGGCAAACTCTAATTGCGTCGATAACAGCTTGTTTATTAACAACAGGCAAAGTACCAGGGAACGCCATATCTAAAGGAGCCACTTGCGTATTTGGCTCTTTTCCATATACAACAGGTGCGGTAGAAAACATTTTACTCTTTGTCTTAAGTTCGACGTGGATCTCAAGACCAATAATAGGTTCAAATTCCATTATTCTTGTTCTCCTTTCGCACATAAATTCTTTAATCCGGTCATCTTTTCAATTTGATAAGACAATTGGAAAACGCCAACTTCATCGAAGGCTTTGCCCATTACATTAACTCCAAATGGAAGACCTTCTTTTAAACCAAGTGGTAAAGTTAAAGACGGCAAACCTGCAAAATTACCTAACACTAGATGATTATCTGCTATTAAATATTCATCAGAAAGACGATCGCTAGCTTCACCAAATTTAGGTGCAACATTAGGAGCGGCTAAAGAATAAATAAAGTCATAGTCTTTATAGATTTCATTAAGTTTTTCAACGATAGCTCTTCTATTTCTTTGGGCTCTAATAAATAATTCGTCTTTATTTTCTTTCATAAGAGCGAAACTACCGATAATAAAGCGACGTTTGATGAGTTCACCAAAACCTTTAGTTCTAGCATCCTTCATAACATCTTCATAAGTATCACCTTTTGAAAGTGGTCCAAATTTAATTCCATCGAGATTTGCATTATTTGATGTGGCTTCTGCACAAGAAATTACGAAATATGTCGCAAAAATTGTTGAAAGCATTTCATTGCTCATATGAACAAAATCAACGGTAAAACCCGATTTTTTTAATTTTTCAATGCTATCCAAAAATGCTTTACGCAAACCTTGATCCTTAACGGCATCAAAGATTTCTTGAATGACAGCAATCTTGCGTTTCTTATCAAAGCTTTCGATATTGCTCGCATAATCATCGATCTTATTAATAGAAGAGGTCATATCTTTATCATCTTTTCCTGCAGTTGCATTTAAGACATAAGCGCAATCTTTAACAGATCTAGTAAAGATTCCAACTGTGTCTAAAGATGGAGCAAATGGGAACAAACCATAACGAGAAATTCTTCCCCATGTTGGTTTTAACCCGACAAGTCCACCATAGCTAGCAGGTTTTCTTGTGGAGTCGCCTGTGTCGCTGCCCAATGCAAATGGAACAATTCCATCAGCGGTAACGGCAGCTGATCCGCAGCTTGAACCGCCAATAAGACGTGTATGTTTGCGGTCGTAGGGATTGTAAGTAATTCCAAGGTGACCAGTCGTACCAGTTCCGCCCATAGCGAGTTCATCAAGGGTTGTTTTTCCGATTGGAACAGCATGTGCTTCTTTTAATTTGGTAACAACAGTTGCGTCAAAAACAGGAACATAGCCTCTTAAGATGTTTGAACTTGCGGTTGTTGGAACGTCTTTTGTAGACATATTATCTTTGATAACAAACGGAATTCCCCAGAGAGGATTATTAACTTCTGGTTCTTTTAATTCGGAAGCGATTTTTAATGCTTCTTCTTCCATGATGTATTCAAAGGCATTATTTGTATCTTTCTTAGCGAGTTCAATCGCTTCTTTAGCAAGATCCAAAGGAGTGACCTTCTTAGCCACTAATAAATTGTGAAGTTCTTCAATAGATAATCCGCGATACATATTATTGGACCACCTTTGGAAGTTTGATTTGTCCACCGACTTTTCTTCTAGAGTTTCTTAAAGCTTCTTCTCTAGATAAAGGTTCTTCGGCTACGTCTTCTCTTAATTCAGTAGTGTAAATTTCAAAAGGAAAAACCATCGGCTCAAATTTATCAAGAGCGCGGTTATCTCCGATTGGTTTCATTTGCTTTGTGACGATATCAAATTCCGAAAGAAGAGTTTCATATTCAGAATCGGACATGTCTAGTAGTAGTCTATTTGCAGCGTCTTTTAAGACTTCGATATTGTATTCTTTCATAACAATTATTGATATTACTCTTTTTGAAGTAATTCTTCAAACTCCCCTTCATCCATCGTGCGAATTCCCAAAGCGTTGGCCTTATCTAATTTTGATCCAGCTTCTTCACCAAAAATAACGATGTCGGTCTTGCTAGAAACCGAGCCAGAAACTTTTGCACCAAGGTTTTCAAGTAGCTCAGTAGCTTCTTTGCGGCCATATTTAGAGAGCGTTCCAGTTAGAACAATGATTTTGCCCGAGAATGGTGAGTCTTGTTTTACTTCAGTGACTCCTAAATACTTAAAATTAAGGCCAAACGATCTTAGTTTTTCCAGCATTTCTCGGTTATTTTCATCATGGAAGTAGTTATAGACAGATTCTGCTAAAACTGGACCAACATCTGGAATTTCGAGCAAATCTTCAACACTTAAATCAAAAAAATTGTCTAATTCCACATATCGTTTTGCTAACGTCTTAGCCATTTTCTCGCCGACTTCTTTAATTCCTAGACCAAATAATAATTTCTCGAGTGAGTTTTCTTTAGATTTTTCAATCGCATCTAAGAGATTATCAATCGATTTCGTTGACCAGCCGTCCATCGCAATTATTTCATCACGATGATTTTTAAGTTCGTAAATTGATGGAATCGAATCTAAGAATCCTTCGTTGAAGAAAAGTTCGACCGCTTTATCACCCATCGTTTCAATATCCATAGCGTCACGTGAGGAGAAATGAATCATATTTTCAATCTTACGAGCAGGACATGTTGGGGATACGCAGAAATGCATCGCGTCTTTGCGAACAAGTGGAGAACCACAAACAGGACATTTGTCTATCATTTTGAATTCTTGCTCAGTTCCGTCACGTTTTTCTGGAAGTGGTCTAACTACTTCTGGAATAACGTCACCAGCTTTTCTTAAAACAATATAATCACCAATTCGTAAATCTTTTTCTTTTATAAAGTCTTCATTGTGAAGAGTTGCTCTTTGGACAGTCGATCCTGCAACCTTTGTAGGTCTAATAACAGCGTTAGGAGTAATTTTACCTGTTCGACCAACGGTAAAGATGATGTTTTCTAATTTTGTGACAACTTCTTCTGGTGGAAACTTATATGCAATAGCCCACTTTGGTGTCTTAGCTGTATAACCCAAAACATTGTATTTACTAATATCATTAACTTTGATAACTATACCATCGATATCGTATTCGAGATTCGGTCTTTTCTCGGTATACTCGTTAATGTAGGCAAGAACTTCTTCGATACCATTACAGATACGTCTTTCTTTATTGGTTCTAAATCCAAGTTTATGAATATATTTAAGAGCATCGCTATGCTTTTCAAAGCCAAGTTCATCAGCATTTACGAGATAATACCAGAAAGCTTCTAATTTTCTTGATGCTGCAATTGAACTATCGAGTTGACGAATACTACCCGCGGCAGCATTACGCGCGTTTGCAAAGAGAGGTTCACCATTTTCTTCACGGACTTTATTTAAATCTATCAATACCTTTTTTGACATGTAGACTTCACCACGAACTTCAAATGGGCGAGTTTCTTCAACTTGGGTTGGAATAGAATGAATTGTCAAAACGTTATTCGTGACATCTTCGCCTTCGTTTCCATCGCCTCTTGTCGCGGCGTAGTTAAGTTTTCCATCAACGAAATCAAGCGACATAGCAAGTCCATCAATCTTCATTTCGCACATGTATTCGACTTTGTCGACATGGATTACATCACGAATTTTTTTATCGAAATCTCTTAAATCGTTTTCATCAAATGCATTCGCTAAAGAAAGCATCATTCTTTTGTGTTTGATCTTTTTAAATTCAGAAAGAACCTTTCCACCAACTCTCTGAGTAGGTGAAAGTGGAGTAATTAATTCAGGATGTTCTTTCTCAATCGCAATAAGTTCGTTCATTAAGCGATCATATTCGCTATCTGGAACGCTAGGATTGTCTAAAACATAATATTCATAGTTATATTTTTCTAATAACCTTGTTATTTCTTGGGCTCTTTCTTTTGGACTCATGCTAGGCCACCTCTTTCTTCTTTATGAATTTTTGGATGGGAGGCTAAGATTGATTTCCTTCCATGTTCTTCAAAGTCTATTTCCAAAATAGTGTCATCAATTATTCCAGCAACAACACCTCGACCAAATACATCGTGAATAGCGATATCGCCAACTTGCCATGATGAAGATGTTTGATAGCTAACTTTTGGTTTTTCTTCGTAAGTTTCATCTGGATAATATCCATCGTGGAAGTTTGATGAAAAGAACGATTGTCTTTTTTGAGGAGTGTAAGTGTCTTTCTTAACGAATTTAAGGCCTGCTTCGTCAAAAAATCTTGATTGGGTTGATCTTGATTCAAGAACAAAAGAGTAGGATGTGTTACAAGTAACATATAATTTCTTTCTTGCTCTTGTAAATGCAACATAGCAAAGTCGTCTTTCTTCTTCTTCGCCATCGTGTCCACTTTCGATCATTGTTCTTTCGCTTGGAAATATTCCTTCTACCATTGAGACGACAAAAACATAATCAAATTCGAGACCTTTAGCGACGTGAACAGTCATTAGTGAGACATAGTCTCCACCTTTTATTTCATCTTGCGATGTTTGTAGCGTTGCGTTTTGTAAATATTCTTCAAAACTAGATTCTGGATTATTTTTCAGATAATCAACGATATTGTCTAATAGGGTACGAACATTACCAACCTTTTCTACAGCGGTTTCATCATCGCTTGATAGAAAATCAAAATAACCTAGTTCCCTTACAAAATCTTCAAGAATTTTTGGGTAAGCTTCTAGGTTGTCATCGAGTCTCTTTTTCGTCTCTTTAATTTTGTTTATAAGAACGCCTAAAGCGGCGATATGTTTGGCTTTTATTTGAGTATCGAAGTTTTCAATCTGATCAATATATTCAAAATACGATAAACCAGCATTTTCTTTTTCAGCTTTAAAAATATCCATTGTAGAATCGCCGATTCCGCGGCGAGGAACATTGACGATTCTTTCAAAACTTATATCGTCTTTTTGGTTATAAATAAGTCTAAAATAGGCAAGCACATCTTTAACTTCTTTCCTTTGGAAGAATTTCACTCCTCCATAAATTTGATACGGGATTCTTCGACGCATGAATTCATTTTCAAAAGGAAGGGTTATATAAGCGGCACGATATAAAACAGCGATGTCTCGATAGGAAACATCAGGGTTTGACAATCTGATATTCTCGATTTGATCAGCAACATATTTAGCTTCTAAATCACGAGAATAGGATGACTCTGTCACAACAGGAGAGCCTTCATCACTTAAGGTGTATAGGTCTTTCGGAACACGTTTTTTGTTATGAGAGATAAGTTTATTAGCAACATTAAGAATGGATTTTGTTGAACGATAATTGCGGTCGAGAATAATTGTTTCTGCCAACGGGAAATTACGGTTAAATTCCAAAATAATGCTTTGATTGGCGCCTCTCCAAGTGTAAATAGTTTGATCAGGATCGCCAACAACATATAAAGAAGTCTCGTCTCTCATTAAGAGTTTGACAAGTTCATATTGAACATCGTTAGTGTCTTGAAATTCATCAATCAAAATATTGGTTATTCTTTTTTGCCATTTTTCCCTAATTTCAGGAAATTGTTTCAAGATTTGAATTGTTCTTAAGAGAAGATCATCGAAATCTAGAGATAACATCTGATCTTTTCTTTCCTCGTATTTGAGATAAAACTGCAGAGCCTTCTTATCGTTTTCACTAGAAAATCTATCCAAGACAATATCATCTGGATAAAGACCTTTACATTTGTAATAACTAATAAATCCTAAAGTGTGCTTAACAACATCGTCATTTCTTTTATAGCCAGCATCGACCGCTAGATCTTTGATCATTTTAACTTGATCATCTTCATCGATAATAGTGAAGTTGTTAGGAAAACCTAAAACATCAATTTCTTTTCTCAAAAATTTAGCGCAATAACTATGGAATGTTGAAACGGTCAAACCACTTCCAAGGCCATGCAAAATTTTTAAGGCTCTCTCCTTCATTTCGGTAGCAACTTTATTTGTAAAAGCAATCGCAACAATGCTAGAAGGATCGACACCAAATTCGCTGATTAAATAGGAAATACGATAGGTTAAAACTCTAGTCTTTCCACTTCCTGCACCAGCAACAATTCTAGTGTATTTTGAAGTGGTCGAAACTGCTTTTAATTGGTTTTCATTTAGAAGAGAACTGTAATCCATAATAATAAACATTTTATTACTATGTAATATCTTAGCACATTAATGTGGCTTACTCAATTTAATAATTCACTTCTTATCGGTAATATTCCTGCTAGATTCTTTTTAACGATATGTTCCTCTATTTTTATTAAAGATGGATAGCCTAAAATCCCAAAACCTTCGATTGATGTTAGACCAATTGTTTCTTCGATACTTTTAAGAAACACTATTTCCTGAGAGGCTTCAACGAAATAAATGTCACCACGTTGTAAAGCTAATGGAATAATGAATTCTTTTAAATTATTACAATGAGAGCAGGTTGTTGAATAAAAATAGACATAAAAAATGTCGTATTCAATTGAAAAGATATCCGAATAAAAAACGTGCTTATCTTTAACTTCATCATAGGAACGTTCTTTATAAGAGGAAGTATAAGTTATTACTTTTCCACTAGGTTCGCTTTTTGAATCGACACAAGAAGTCAGAACTATAGCCAAAGCTGATAACAATAATTTAATACGGCATCTCATAATAAATATATACTGAAGAAAAATGAAAAAAGTGCGAAAATAATGAAAATTGTATGAAATTAATTTACGAAAGAAAGACCTTAACTAAATCAATTCCGCTAATGGCACTGATGGCGGCGATAAACATCATTGTTGCCGAGCTAGCGGGTCTATCCCCAATTGTTTCGTTATTCTTAATTTTAGTTCTTCCATTGACTTCGGCGGTCGTTGAACTGTGCTGTAAAGATAGGTATTTTCCAATTTATGCAGTTGCAACATTTGGTTTATCTTTAGCCTTAACATTTTGGAATTTAGAGACCACTATTTTCTATGTTCTTCCTTCGATTGTAACTGGCTATATTTTTGGGCTATTAGCAAAGAATAAAATTCCAGTTGTTTGGTCAATTATCGCCGCAACTCTCGCACAAACAGCTATGAGTTACGCTTTAATTCCGCTCGTTAATTTCATCTTCCAAGTCGATATTATTCTCACCTTCAAAACTGCTCTTGGATTAAAGGAAATGACATATGTTGATACGATGATTCCTTCATTTATTTTTGTCATTTCTCTTATTCAAGTTTCACTCTCTCAATTGATTGTTTCGCAAGAATTACAAAAGTTTGGAATAAAGGAAATTGATAAGACTATTTCCGAAAACATTTCTAGCGGAATTGGTTTAGGAATTTCTTTGCTTATTATCCCTTTTTATTTCATCTTGTTGGACTTTGCTTATTTGTTTTTAATGATTGCCTTATATTTTGCAATTTATAAAACTTTCATGTTCATCTATGAAGGTAAATATTTGTGGTTAATCCCAATTGGTGTTTCGATTGGAGTTAATATCATTTTAGTGGCTGCACTAAATCAATATATGAAAGTCGCATCAAGCTTTTTGTTACTCGGTTTTACTAGTGCGTGTATTTGTTTAATATCAATCGTATTTTCTTACTTGAATAAGAAAAAAGAAAAGATACAATAAAAATAGGAAAGCAGTATGCTTGGTTTTATTAAAATCTTTCTTCAAGGCTTATTATATGTGGTAACTCTACCTATTATTTTGCTAATACTAGGAGGTTACGCTGTATATTGTGTTTTTGTTTTTATCTATATCGCAATTAGATCAATAATTGTTTTCTTTATGGGCGGAACTCCTTTAGGAGACCTTCCTGAAGATGTCGAGGCAAAACGTATCTTAATGCAAAGAGCAACCGCTACACCAGAGAACTCAACTCAAGCATTAGCAGATGCGATTACGCAAAGCCAAATGCAAATTATTCAAACAATTTATGCTCAACAGAATCAACAACAAAGCGAACCTGTTCAGCCACAAGAGAATTTTGTAACTGAAAACAATCAGGATAGCGAAGAAAATAAAATAGAGGATATGGATGATGGTGTCTCTTATTAAACTAACCGAAAATGATAAAAGATTAATCATTGTGATCCTTCTTGTGGTCATTCTCCTTTTTGTCATCGCTGGTTATGTAGGTTTATTAGTTAAAAAGATTATGAAGTCTCAAGCCGCAAAAGCGGACGACATGCTTCACGACGTAGTTGAGGCAGGCGTGATTACCTCTGAAAAGAAATTATTGTTATTTGGCGTTAGAAAGAATTGGCGTGAATTCTTTAGAAGAGCATGGATTCCATTTTTAATTATGTTGTTTGCTTCAACTCTACTTTTGTTCTACTTCATCTTCTCCAAGAACTGGTCATATAATATTTGGGATTCACAAAAAGAAGGGTTCAATACCTTATTCTTTGTTCACGATTGGTCATCGTTCTACACTTCGACTTCAGAAGGATTTACGATTACTTGGCCAAAACTTGTTTCTTCACCACACCTTTCAGGTGAAGCATGGGTTTCATATATCTTTGTGCCATCAATGATTGTTGGCGGAAGCTGGTTTATGTTCCAAGTCCAAGGCTACATTGCAAGGGCATTTAGAATTTATAAACTTTCAAGAAAAGCATTTAGAAAAACGATGGAGAATGTAACTCCACCGTCTTCGCCAATTAAACCTGAATAATATTAGCGTGCGCTCATCGCTAGTGCGATAATTTCATAAATAAGAATAGCGAATAATGCGATATCAATGATGACGAAAAGCCCGAGGATTCTTCTACGGCTTTTTTGTTCCTTTTCCGCTTTAAGAGCTTCAGGAGTTACTTCTTCTAAGGTTTGTTTTTCTTCCATAATTAATATTTGATTTTATCACTCGTTCTTGGGAATGGTTGAACGTCCCTAATATTTTGGATACCAGTGACATACATTAGTAAGCGATCAAAACCGATACCAAATCCAGCGTGTGGACAGCCACCATATTTTCTAGTATCAAGATACCATTCAAGGCCTTTAAGGCAGCCAACTTCTTCCATACGTTTCTTTAAAACGTCATAGCGTTCTTCTCTTTGAGAGCCACCAACAAGCTCACCGACATAAGGAACCAATAAGTCACAGGCAGCGACGGTTTTTCCATCATCGTTCTGTCTCATATAGAACGCTTTCATCTCTTTTGGATAATCAGTCACAAAAACAGGGCCTTTAATGACTTGTTCAGTAATATAACGTTCATGTTCTGATTGCAAATCCATACCCCAGAATATGTTATTATTCTCAAATTTATGGCCGTTTTGTTGGGCTTTTTTGAGTTCTTCGATTGCCTCGGTGTATGTTAAGCGCTTAAATTCGGAATGGAGAACATGATGAAGACGGTCTTTTAAAGTCTTGTCGATAAAATTATTAAAGAAATCCATCTCATCTCTACATTCATGCAAAGCAACGTCGATGCAATGTTTGATACATGACTCGATACAGTTCATATCATCATTTAAATCAGCAAATGCTAATTCAGGCTCAATCATCCAGAATTCAGAAGCGTGACGAGTTGTATTTGAATGTTCCGCTCTAAAAGTTGGGCCAAATGTGTATACATCTCTAAACGCTAAAGCGAATGGTTCAACATGAAGTTGTCCAGAAACTGTTAGCGCAACTTCTTTACCAAAGAAATCGGTTTTAGGATTTTTGTCATTGGTATAAATGCCAAAAGTATTTCCTGCACCTTCAGCATCGTTACCGGTAATTATTGGGGTGTGAACATACATGAAGCCTTCTGATTGGAAGAATTCGTGTATTGCCATAGACATAGCGTTTCTCATTCTAAAGACAGCATTGAAAGTATTGGCTCTTGGTCTTAAATGAGCAATTTCACGTAGGAATTCTAAGGAGTGAGCCTTCTTTTGAAGAGGATAGTCTTCCGCAACATCACCAACAAGTTCAAATTCATCGACATTAATTTCAAATGGTTGTTTTGCTTGAGGAGTTAAGACAAGTTTTCCTTTTACAGCAATAGCCGCACCAGTATTGATGTGACTTAAATCTTTATAATCTTTAACAACTTTTTCGTCATAGACAAGTTGACAGTTTTTAAAACAAGTACCGTCATTTAAAGCAATGAATCCAATTGAACCATTATCGCGGTTTGTTCTAACCCAACCTTCAACAAAAACTTCCTTTAAAGAAGATAAAATCTTCTTATATTCAGGATCTTCTGAATACACCAACATATATAAGTCGGCAATTGTTACACCTTGATATTCCATAAGCTACCTCATTTTATCTTTAACATTATACCAAAACAGTAAATTACTGTTATCTAAAATGTTTTATATTTATCAATACGCCAGTTAGGATCGCATGAAATGGTGCTTGGAGCAGTCACTCCAAGTTTCCATAAATGCTCGGCAAGTCGCACAATCATCGCGGCGTTATCTGTCGTACACCAAATTGGTGGAACGATTAAATCTATATTCGTATTATCAAGACGTTTATGCATCTGTTCTCTTAGATAAGAGTTCGCGGAAACTCCGCCTGCTAAAACAACTTGTTTAATATCGTATCTTTTCAAAGCTCTTTCTAATCTATCCATAATCATTGAAATAGCAACGTCTTGGAAAGATTTACATAAATCAGGAATTCGTATTTCGTTTCCTCTAGCTTTTTCATTATTCACTAAATTTATTACAGCAGTTTTAAGTCCAGAATAAGAGAAATTCAAACTGTCGTCATGCAGTGGGAATGGTAGCTCATAGGTATGTTTACCTTCTTTAGAAAGTCTGTCGATTGGTATACCACCTGGATATGGAAGCCCGACCGTTCTAGCAACTTTATCAAAACATTCGCCGATTGCATCATCTTTAGTTTCGCCAATAATTTCAAAATCCATCGATTCTTTCATATAAACAAATTCAGTATTTCCACCGGATACAACTATAGAAAGAAGAGGGAATTGCAGAGGTTTTACAAATTCATTAGCGTAAATATGTGCCGCTAAATGATGAACTGGAATAAGTGGTTTTTTGTATAACATGGCAAGAGTTTTAGCTACTTGCATTCCAATGTGAAGCGCACCAATTAAACCTGGTCCTCTAGTAAATGCAAATGCATCAACTTGGTCTAAAGTAATATTGGCTTTCTGAAGAGCTTCGTCTAAGACAAATAGAGCATTTTCGCAGTGTAGTCTAGAAGCAAGTTCAGGCATAACTCCACCATATTTTTGATGCATCTCAATTTGCGTAGCGACAACATTGCTTAAAAGTTCGCCATCTTTAATGATTGCGATTGAAGTCTCATCACAGCTTGATTCAATACCTAGTATTATTGACATAATAACCTCTTAATCATATAAACAGCATTTTCACCATTTTTATAATAATGCTTTTTAATAACGACATTTTCATACCCATTCTTTTTATAAAAAGAAATAGCATTAATATTTGATTCTCTTACTTCTAATGTGATCGTTTCTACAACATCATCAATTTCTTTCGGAAATGACTTTTCCATTTCTTCTAATAACTTGCTTCCTAACCCTTTTTTACGATAGTTAGGTAGAACTGCAATCTGAGAAATTGTTGCCGAATTAAATGTGATCATGTAATCAACAAAACCAACAATCTTATCTTCGTCATACGCAACAAGAATTTGATTTAAAGGATTCTCACTAAATTCATACATAAGTTGCTCAGGAGTATAAGGTTCAACAAAACACGCCTGTTCAATCTCGCAAATTTGCTCAAAATCTTTTAACGTCGCTTCCACTATTTTCATTTAAGCAAATCCTTTAAATAGATTGGGTTAAGAGTAAAGATGTTTTTAACAAACTCATTTTCATCAAAATCGGCGAGATTTGCGATGATATTTAATTCTTCAGACTCTTTTTCGATTTGAGCGGTATCGCCAGCAATTTTATAGTCAGGATGCTTTTGAATATAAGAAAGAACTTCTTCATTAGGAATCACACATTCCTTTTCCAAAACTTTTTTACCTTGATAAACCGCAAAATAGGAGCGACCGCTTCTAGCGTTAAATAAGCAAATAGTAGGATCTTCGCCACATCTTAGCAGAGAAAGCGAGCTTTTAGCATACACCTTGATCTTTAATGCGTAAGCAATTGTTTTGGCAATCGTGACACCAATTCTAACGCCCGTGTATGAGCCTGGACCGATGCCAACAACAACAGCGTCTAAGTCCTTTTCATCGATATTATTTCTTTTGAAAATGTTTTCGATTTCGTTGACCATTAGTTCGCTTTGTCTTTGCCAAGCATTATAAAAAATCGAATCAATAACTTTTCCGTCTTTAGAGAGACCGACCGCTAAATATATATTCGAACTATCTAGTAACAACTGATACATTTATTTAACTTCCAAAGATTCAATTAAATCTTTATAAAAACCATTCTCGTCAATAATCTCAATTTCTCGCTCATTATCTGAGATTCTCTTAAGAGAAATTTCTAAATGCTTGTTAGGGATTAAAGGTTTAATAAAAACAGGCCATTCAATAAAGCAGATACCATTTCCTTCGATATATTCTTCTAATCCGATATCGATATTTTGATCCTCTAAACGATAAGCATCAATATGATAGATAATGGGCTTAACTTCGAAATAGCATTTTAAAATATTGAACGTTGGTGAAATGACGTGATCTTTGTAACCAAGCGACTCAAGAGCGCCAGACACAAAGGTGGTCTTGCCAGCGCCTAAATCACCCGTCAGCAAAACAACGTCTCCGACCTTAAGCATCTTAATTATCTTAGATGCAAGAAGACGTGTTTTTTCAGTATTTTTTGAAATAATTTTATATTTCAACATTTTTAACCCCGATACATTATAGCAAATTAGAATATTTATTATATAATAAATTTATGCAAAAGCATTATCACATCATTATTATCGGTGGAGGACCTGCTGGTCTTTATTTTGCAAACAAATGTCAAAACAATGGTCTTGATTATCTTTTACTTGAAGCTAGCGATACTCTTGGAGGGCAACTTCCAAGACTTTACCCCGAAAAAGATATTGTTGATATTAAAGGCATCGATGTGATTAAAGCAAAAGATTACGCTTCAAAATTAGCGAATAATCTTAAAAAGGAAAAGGTGCTACTGAACACTAAAGTAGTAGATATTATTCCTGGTGATGAAATTGAAGTTAAAACTAGCACACTATTTTTTAGCTGTGATTATCTAATAATAGCAACCGGTTTAGGTAGCTCTACTCCACGACCGTTAGGTGCCGACCATGAATTCGAAGTTAAAAACATTGTTTATAAATTAGATGATTATTCTCAGCTTAAAGATAAACGAATTGCTATTTTTGGCGGAGGCGATTCAGCTCTTGACTGGGCCAAGCATCTTTCCAAGATTTCAAATAATGTATCACTTATTCACCGCCGCCTCGAATTTAGAGGCAACGCAGATACGATAAAAGATTGTCATAATTTGGCAGTTTATTTACCATATGTTCCTGATCACATTGATGTAGAAAATAACAAGGCAACTTCGATAACAATTAGAGAGGTTGTTGAAGAAAGGAAAACACCAAAATTCACTGCAATTCCCGTAGATTTAATACTTGTTAACTACGGAAATGTGGCCGAAGCAACAAGCTTTAATTTTGAAAAAGATGGTTCATTTTTAAAAGTTAATCCAGCCACCTATTCAATCACAAAAAATATCTTTGCGATAGGTGATGTGGCAAGTTATGAAAATAAAAAAAGACGCATCCAACCTTCGATCGAGGAAGCTGATGCTGTCTTTAATATTATCAATTAGAAGTTTCTTTTTGAAATTGGCTGTAATATTTTTCAATTTCCTGGTCGATGAAAGGAAATTTTTTCTCTTGAATTAGGCGATATACATTCTCAACCGATTTCTGTAATATCTCTCTAATTTCATCGGGATAGCCTTGTTCTTCAGCATGTTTACGATATTCGCTGACATCCAGTAACCTGGTTGTTCCATCACCATATAATTTAATATCAAGATCATAATCGATATATTTGATGAAACCTTTGTCATATAAAGAAGGAGAAGCGATGTTAACGTAATAGGAAACACCATCTTCTTTTAGCATCGCAATAACATTGAACCATTTGTTCTTTGGAAGAATAAAAATCGCAGGTTCTTTGGTGTGCCACTTTCTTCCGTCGGATTCAACAACAGACGCTCTTATTGAAGCGGCAACAAAATATTCATCGTTATCCTCAAGCACGTATGAATGTGACCATTCACGATGAAGTTCTTCGTTATGCTTATAGGCTTGAATAATTATCCATTTTCTTTTTAAAGAAAACATTTATTTATTGAACTCCTCAATTAACTTCAAAACCTTAATAACATCTTTCTTATATGTTTCGGTTGGCTTTGGATCAAATTGTTGTTGAAGTGGTAAGACCATCAAAGGATCATCATAGCCCATGCAAACAAAGATTCGACCCTTTTGTAATGAAATAGATAAATCGACAAGTTCTTTATTCATATCAATTGAAGTAAGAATCTTCTTAACATCTATAGAGATAACTTTCTTCCATTCTTTATTGTTGGAATAGATAATCATTTTCTTATCTTCTTGAACCATTTTTACACCATCTAGATTGGTTGGCGGAAGCGCTCTTTTATCACCTTTGAAATAAATATAAAGTCCATCATCATCTTTATAATTTGAAGCGGCATATAAATATTTACCAACGAAAGCTGGATATAAGCGTTTATCTTTTCGAATTTGAGCGGCAGCATCTGCGACTGCAATTGGTACATTGTTATAAGTAAATTCTGTTAGACCTCTACTACCAACATCAACAATATCTTTGAAAAGGTTGTTATCTAAAAATGCATCATTTTGAATCTTGCCAGGAAATTGAGCTTCGATATTGCATGCAATATCACCAAAGACAAAATCGTTGATATTTTTGTAATATAGATTGAAATATGCGTTCATCTTTTGACGAATATATTTACGTGCAAAAACAGTAAATAAAATTGTAAGTGCTAAGGCACCAACGAGCATTCCAATCATAATATAGAGCGAATTAGAAATTCCTAAATTAGGAATGACAACCGCTCCTACAATGACTGCAGCGATGGCAATAAAAGATACAACCCATTTAAAAACATTTTGAGTTCTATAAATCTTTAAAAAATCTGCGCGTGCTTTTTCGATTGCTTCAAGATATGAGGAAGAATAAGTAATTGGCTCTGGTACAGGTTGAACTTCCTCAACTGGAGTCTCTTCCTTGCTCTCTTCAGTAGGAGCAGTTTCTTGCGCCTCTTCTAATACTTCTAATTCGTTTTCGTTTTCCATATGATCACCTATTTATTAAGTAAATAAATTGTATATGAAAAATGAAATAATATATAGTGCTTTTATTTATTCGACGTTGAGAAACGCTTATTGACGCGAATAAATGGGCCATAAACCGCCATAATTAAGGCGATGCTTATTAATCCAGAGATTGAAACATATAACGAGTTATATTCCATTGCAGGAACTAAATCATATCCATAAATAATCAATGAAGAAACGGTTCCTCCGATGAAGCGAATAAGAGTTGAAATTAAAGCACCAACAAAGATGAAAATTTCACCTTTCAAATTATAATTGTTTTGGTTTTCTCCAAAGATATATGGGGTGAAGAATCCAAGAACGCAAACTGAACCGAATCCTAATAAGTAATCAAAAGGATAAGTTGCGATTCCATAACCGTCCGTGATACATGAGATTAAACCATAGGCAATACCTGCGCCAATGAAACCTTTAATAGGCCCTTTTCTTAGTGCCAATATAAATAAAGGCAACATTTGGAAATTGATTGATCCTCCAGTTGGCATTTGCACGATCTTAACAAAGTTAAGAGCAAGAGCAAGACCAATCAAAATACCCATCTCTGTGATATCTGAAACAGTAATACTTATTTCTTTTGAAGCGATCGCTAAAGATAAGAAGGCCGCAATAAAGAAAATAATAATTGGAAGAACGAAGCAGAAATAAACATCATGAACGTTATAACTCATTTCTGTAATTAAACTTACAACTGTTGCGGTGACATCATTTGCTAAAATTGCTGACATTGCAGCAACTAAAAACAAAAGAACAGAAATGGTATAGAAACTATTTTTAAATTTTCCTAAAAAGATAAAACCACAACCAAGAAGCGGAAGGACCAGATAAGTTAATATAAAGAAAACTTGTGTGCTCTTGCCCGCATTGTTTGAAAATAGAAGATCAGTTAAACGGTAAACTGTGTCAATCTTTTTGCCATCTATTTTTACTCTTAAATCAAAGAAAGGACCAATCATACTTAAGCCGATACATAAAACAACGATTCCAATCAAAATATACGGCAAATACTTAATTAAAAAGCCTTTAACCTTGTCAAATCTACTTACTTCTTCCATAAAAAAATCCGCCTTTCATAGCGGAAATGACTAAAACGTACCTCCGCTAGCATTACCTAGATCAGGTTAGGTCAGCTCTCAAGTAAGAGCAATCTCAGCCGGATTACGTCCAGCACCCTCTTCATTATTATATTACTTTAGTTTTTCCAATCAATAGGTTTCACACCCTTAGAAACCAAGTAGTCATTACAACGCGAAAATTGTTTCAAGCCAAACCATCCTCCGTGGTTAGCTCCAAGAGGCGAAGGATGCACGCTCTTTAAAATAATATGCTTGGGATTTGCAACGTATTTTGCAAATTTTTGAGCAAAATTCCCCCACATCATAAAGACAATTGGCTGGTTCAAATTATCCAAATATTTCATTAAATCCACCATAAATAAATCGTATTCTTCTCGGTGGTGAGAAAGAGGCTGCCCTTCTCTAACTGAAAGATAAGCGTTGATTAATAAAACCCCTTGTTTAGCAAGATAAGTTAAATCCCCATCATTTCGCATCTTTATTCCCAAATCTGATTCAATTTCCTTAAAAATATTCACTAAAGAAGGTGGGAGTTTTGTTCCGCTTGGAACAGAAAATGATAATCCCATAGCTTGCCCAGGTTGATGGTAAGGATCTTGTCCGATAATAACAACCTTAATGTTTTCAACTTCCGTAAGCTCAAATGCATTGAACATCAATTGTCTTGGAGGATAAATTATTTGATGAGAATATTCGTAATTCAAAAACTCGTGAAGCGACTTAGAATAGTCTTTTTTAGCTATCTCATCAAAGAATGGTTTCCAAGATATCATATTTACAATTATAACTATTCACTAAAAGGAATAACAATGTATAATTGTTGTAAACTTTATGAGCAAAGTTCTAATCGTATTCAATCACCCCGCTCCATACAAGGTTAAGTTATTCAATGAGCTTTCTAAATACATTGATTTAACAGTCATTTTTGAACGCGATTCAGCAAGTGATCGAAACAAAACTTTTTATAGCGAAAATGAATATAAATTTAAAACCGCAAAGATTGGTGGCCTAAAAATTGGAAGAGAAAACCGTTTGTCAAATGGCGTTCTTAATCACATAAAAAATAACCATTACGATTTAATAATCATGAACGGCTATTCAATGTTTCCTGAAATGAAGGCTTTGAATTATTTAATAAAGCACAGCATTCCTTACACTCTTTATATCAATGGTGGTATCGCTAAAGAAAAAGAAAATCCAATTAAACGAAATCTTAAAAAGAAATACATTTCGAACGCTAAATATTATTTTTCGCCTGATGAAAACTCAAATAAATATCTAGAGTTTTATGGAGCAGATAAATCTAAGATTTATAGTTACCCATATTCAACTATATATGCTAACGAAATTTTACCCATTCCATATGATCAACAAGCTAAAAATGAGATGAGACTTAATGCTTCCGTTATAGAAGAAAAAGTATTCGTTTCCTGCGGCCAACTGATTAAAAGAAAAAACTATTTTGAATTGATTAAAAAATGGAAAGATTTTGATGCAAAATATGGCCTATATATCATTGGAGATGGGAAACAGAAAATCGAACTCCAAAAATATATCGATGATAATAAAATTAAAAATGTTCATCTTCTCGGCTATATGAATCGAAAAGACATGTTCAATTTCTATCATTTGTCGGATTGCTTTATTTTCCCTTCAGACGAAGATATCTACGGTCACGTTATTAATGAAGCGATGTCGCAAGGACTTCCAGTCATTTCAACTCCAAATGTCAATGCGTCCAAAAAGTTAATTAAAGATGGTTATAATGGGTACATTATCAAGTCGGTAGAAAGCAAGGATTTAGAACAATCAATTCATAATGTTTTAGCGTCTAACCTTGCAAAAAACGCGATCGAAACAGCCTACCAAAACACGATTGAAAAGATGGTTGAAGCCCATTTAGAAATTTTAAAGAGGATTCTCTAATTATGAATATAATTGTTTTCACATCAGCGATGGTTGATTCTGAATTTGCTAAATATCAAGAAGTAGCAAATATTAAACCAAATCCATCAAACCAAAATTTTTACTCAAAACTTATTAAAGCGTTGTCTTTTAAGAATAATGTTTCAGTGGTTTCACATAGACCATTTGTAAAAGGGATGTTTGATGATGATGTTTTAGAAAGAAAACACACAAGTGATGGTCTTGTTAAATACTATTACACAAAATTAGAACTAACGCGCTCTTACAAAATGTTTGACGAAGTTGACGAGATTGCTTTTTGTGGCGAAAGAGCACTTCAAGATATGAATAGTGATAAATTCATCATCGTCGTTGATGTGCTTAGAGTTAATCTTGTTAAAGGCGCAATCAAATTTGCTCGAAAATATAATGCTAAAATTGTTGGGGTTTTAACTGATAACCCCGCAAATCTCAGTAATATTAAGCGTTCCTATGTTAAAACGGTTTATCGAAACACAGTCAGATTAGATGCTTTTTTCGCTTTATCAAATGGCCTACTAAGAGCCTTTAAAGTTTCGCAAAAGATGAATTATGTTTTCGAAGGCCTCGTCGATGAAGTCGAACCTATGAAAAAATTACCGATCGGAAATTATTATTTCTTTGGTGGATCTTTGTATGAAAGATATGGCGTTAAACGTTTGATTCACGCCTTTATTAATTCTAATATTTCCGAGAAATTAGTTATTGCAGGAAACGGACCACTTAAAAAATACATTTTCCAAAATACAGAAAAAGATGCAAAAATACTTTATTTATCACAGCTTCCAAAAAATAAGATTTATGGTTTAGAGCAAAATGCAATTGCCAATATCAATCCTCGACCTTTCAATCGTAAATTAGATGATGAATCTGTTCCTTCGAAACTTCTCGAATATTTAGCAAGTGGAGTGCCAACGATATCGACAATTCATTCAAGACTTTTCGATATATTCCAAGAAGAAGTGTTTTGGATTAAAGACGATTCTACTGAAGGAATGAAACAGGCTTTAAATGAATTCGCTAGAGAAAATAAAACAGAATTAAGAAAAAAAGCCACTACAGCTCGAGTTAAAGTTTACGAAATTTATGGGGTCAAGAATCAAGGCGAAAGAATGACTCAATTCTTAACTAATGTTTTCAATTCTTGATCTAACTCTTTAACTAACACTTCGCTAGATAAATTGTCTTCGAAAAATTTCTTATTATTAAGGCCCATTTGGGCTTTTTCTTTATCTGATTTTGCTAAAAGTTCATCAATTTTCTTGGCGATTTCTTTTGGATCTTCATCGCTGAAAACTGTTCCGTTTGCTTTGTTAAGCAACTCTATGGCGTCGCCCTTGATCACACCGAGAAGCGGGCGACCATATTTTAGATATTGAATGGCTTTATTTGGAATCGTTTTTCCGACTGTTCCACCTTCTTTTAAGGAAACAATCAAAGCATCAGCGTTTTTATAATATGTTTCAGCTTTTTCGATCGGTAACGCTCCAGCGTATTCAACATTTGTTATATGTTCGGATTCAATTTTGTGTTTGATATTGTTGAGTTCGCTTCCCATTCCCATTAAATAAAGTTTTGTATCTTCGCTTTTCACATATCTCATCGCATCCACTAATTGGGTGGTGAGTTGAATCTTTCCGATATTTCCAGCGTAAACGATGTTGTGTTTGTTTTCAAAAACAACAGGTTCCAGATTCTTGTTTGAATTTAAAATTGGCTGATAAATCGTTTTAAAGCCTTTGTCTTTAATGTGGAGTTCATTTTCAAAATAATCTTTGAACGAAGGTGAAGAGATGATGATTCGATCACACTCTTTATAAAGAGAAACACTCCATTTGTATAAAAGTTTATATAATAAAGAATTCTTTTTGACCGCTCCTGTAACAACTGTTGATTCTGGCCACAAATCTTGGCAATAAAGAATACATGGAACTTTATGCTTCTTCGCGTATTTAATCGCTGGAGCAATCGAAATAACTGGCGATAATGAAATAGTTAAAACTAAATCGAATTCACCAAGCTTATTTACTTTTCTTTTCGCTGTGCGATGAAAAGAAAGATAGTTTCTGATAACTGACATTCTTGAAAGTTTTCGAGGATAAACTCTAACACGGTGAACATTGATACCATTAATCTTTTCGAATTTTACATGTTTATATTCGGGTATGATCTCATGAAGTCCATAGTTAGGTCTACCTGTTAAAACTGTTACTTCGTGACCAAGTTTAAATAAGCCTTCAGCAATATCATTAACTGAAAAACGTTCTGGATAATAATGCTGTGAAACAACAAGAATTCGCATATTTACTATTATATAGTATTCAAAAAACTTGTCATTTGGAAATATTTTAAACGTTTATATTTTTAAGATTTCGTCTTTTAAAAAGTCGAAATAAATTCATATAATTATATGCAAATGAAGAATGAAGTTCGTTCCAATACGTTAATAAACATCATTAGAACTGTGACGATGATGATTTTATCATTTGTCACCTTCCCAGTGGTCTGCCGTCTTTTAGGCGATAAGATGATGGGATTATATGCTTGGGCAACAGCGTTTGTTTATTACTTTTTAATCCTTGCTAGAATATCGATTCCAAATATCGCAGTTAGAGAATGTGTCAAGGTTAGAAACGATCCTGATAAGTTAAACGCAAAGGTTCAAGAATTTTTCATCATTCAAGCAGTGACCACTCTTCTATCGTTTGGTTTACTATGTGCGATCGTTTTCTCGATTCAGATTCCTGATTTCACCAGCCAGTTAAATAGATCGCTTATCTTTATTCTTTCGCTTAATTTCTTAACCGGTGTTCTTTCCTTTGAATGGGTCTACACCGCTTTAGAAAAACATACTTATATGGCAATCCGTTCCATCATCGTTGCCGCGATTGTTGACATTTTAATATTCGCTTTCGTTAAATATGATGATGATGTTGTCTTATATGCTTTCTTTTCAATTCTCACCACTGTCTTAGTGGTTATCTCAAACTTAATTTATCTCCCAAGATTAGTGAAATTTAAAAGGGGCGTTAAATATAACTTTAGACAATATTTCCCAGCCTTAGGAATTTTATTCCTTATCTCGGTTGTGGTTGCAATATATGATAAGACCGATACATTCATTCTCGGTTTTCTTGATCCATCTAAAGCAAGCGTTGGTTCTTATTCAGTTGCAATGAAGGCTGTTGAAATTGTCATTGGAATAATGACCGCTTTATCAACTGTTTTTATGCCAAGAGCTAATTACTACCATCAACGTGGCGATGAAAGACAATTTAAAAATCTTAATCGTTATTCTACAAACGTTTGCTTATTAATTGTTATTCCTGCTATCGCATTGATGATTGCTTTGGCGACCCCTATTACAAAAGTAATTGCCGGTGAGGAGGGTTATGCTTACGCAAATATCGTCCTTATCTCTTTAGCGAGTTTAATGTTAACCTTCTCAATTTCAAATATTATCTATACTCAAATATTGCTTCCTTTAAAAAAGGAAAAACTTTATTTAATCGCTGTTGCAGGTGCTGCAGCTTTTAACGCTATATTATCGCTTCTTTTTGGTATGGTTGTATTTAAAGATAATCCTGCCTTCGGAGTAGCATTGGGCACCGCTATCACAGATCTATTATTAGTAACCACTTTATTCGCTTTATCTTGGAATAATAGCAAGCATATTCTTCTTAATATTAATAATTTAAAAATATTAGTCTTAGGACTCATTGTTGGAGTCGCTGCTTATTTTATTTCACCAGCTTTAGTGAATGCTTTAAGTAGTAATATGACACTTGAAGTTGCTTATATTTTAGATATCGTTATTGTGTTCATTGGATCTGCTGCTATATATGTAGTTGGTTTAATATTCACAAAAGAAAAATTAACAATGACTATCTTAAAAAGATAAAGAGCACAATCTGATGTGTTCTTTTTATTATTGTTTATTTTTCCTAACGTATTTGATTGCTTCGTCTACATCAGATTGTGTAAGGCCAACGGATTTAGCCCATTTCTGAGCTTCATCCATTTCTTTTTCGAATTCGGATAATTCGGGCATTTTTAAGACTTTTAGCATAATTGTGTCTCCGTGAGTATAAGCAAGAATCTTATCACCAGTTTTGATCTCTAATTCTTCCCTCATCTTAACCGGTATTGCTACTTGTCCCTTTGAAGTTACTGTAATAACTTGAACATTCATATCCATTTTTATTTTTTGTAAGATTTTCTTACTTTAACTAAATGATAATTGTAGTATTGTTTTCTTTCAAGACAAAACCAACCCGGTTTCCCGAGTTGGCTGTGTAAACCACATTTAATTTTGTATCTTTATAGATATTGATTCTAGAACGATTAACAATTCCGAATGCATTAATCAACCAACCAATTTATAAAGTTGAATTGCAACCTGGCCAGTATAAGAGGATGATTTGTAATATCTAAATCTTGTTTGGTTAGTTGCTTTATTGAATCGGAGAACAGCAGCACCTGAACCTGTTACATTTGCATCATTACCAGTGAAAGTAATTGTATTGGCCATGTTTGCAGCCCATACCGTTTTAGCATCGAGTCCATTACTATCTGCGGTTTTGCCAATATAATATCCGCTTGACGATTTTAGAGATGAAGCAGTTGAATCATAAGTAAATGATGCTCCCTCAAGTGTGTCGGAATATGCAATAATACCGGCTGAATGAGTAATAGCAATCGTATTGCTCACTGCATCAAGCGTTGCAAGAGATCCATTGAAGATTACGTTTTCACTCTCGCAAACAATTAGATATTTTCCGCTTTCTAAATCTGCTGTAGAGTTAATTCTTTCGAATTGTTTGGTGATGACAGGGCCATTTACTGTAATGGAATAAGTGGCAGTCTTTGTAACAGTACCTTCAGTGTATGTGACTGTAACAGTCTTTTCACCAGCAGATGTCATGTCTGGAGTAGACACGCTTGTAGGTGTGACTGTTTTGGATGTGCTATCACTATAGTTAGCGGTAACAACTAAACCCGAATAAGTGAATTGTGCATTAAGATCGAATTCTTTTTGAACATTTGTAGTGTCAAGAGAAATCGAAGAAAGTGTCTTTTCGGTAACGACATCAATCGTACATTCGTCATCTAAGCCAGAAACACTATCGGTAACGATGACATGGAATTGATTATCGTTTCCGCTAATGGTTAAAACACCATTGGAGATAGTTGATTCAACAGATTCTTTAATTTCGAATGATAAATCATAATCAGCATAATCTGGAGCGAGATTGATTTCATCATTCATGTCTTTTGTTGCACCAGCTTGTAAGCTGTATGAAGATTCTTTGAATGATAATGAAGTGAGTTTTGCTGCTTCAACAGTAATTGACTTTTCAGTAGAAACTGTGGTACCGGTAGCTGTTGCTGTAACAACAACTGTACCAGCAGCCGTACCTGTTAAAACATTGCCAGATAATGAGGCGTATTCATTACCAGATTTAATTGCCCATGTAACGCTTTGAGAAGCGCCTTCAGGTTGAACGGTAGCAGTAAGATTCAATGTGCTACCAACAGTGACTGATGAACCAGATGTAATTTCGACTGATTCTGGATCAGCAGTAACTTCTTCAATCGAAGAAGTTCCCGAGAAACCTAATTGTTTTATACCATTGTTAACTGATGTAACAATGTTTGTTAAATTAAAGACTTTGCCAGCAGTTGCACCATTTAATAATCCCGCTTTTGTTGCATCATATCCATATTTATCAAATTTTACAGTGATATCATCTGTGCCAATTGTAAATACTGCAAGAGAGGCTTTGCTACTCGTCCAATTGTCGTCCTTACTCTTAAAGACGGCATTGGCTGCGCTAGCTAAAACGTTAGCGTCACCAATTGATGACATCGATGAAACGGTAATTGGAGTTGGAACAACGCCATCTCCGTTAAGAGTTGCAGATTCAATTGTCTTAGTCTCTGGAAGTCCGCTATACGTATAAACGGTAGCAACTACGTCGACAATTTTACCAACGGCAACTCCTGAAACTTCCTTATTATAAATAAGCATGCCGTGACCATCTTCTTGAATGTAGAATGATTTGCCTTGGATAGCAGTAACGACACCGCTAAATGCAAATTTTGCAGTTTCGTTACCACCGGCAGCAACAGCCGCGGCATAAACATCGGCTATGGATGTTTGAGCAGCGTGGACTGTCACTGGAACATCAACGCCATTGTGTGATGTAGCACCTTCGATTCTAACGACGGCTGATCCAGCTGTTTCAGCAACAACTTTGTGGTTGCTATCGATTGACACGACACCTGTGCCTTCTTTGACAGACCAAGAGACCGATTCTTGATAATCGCTTGGTAAGATTGTGAGGCCAATTTCGGCTGGTTCGTCGCCAACAGTTAAGTCGAGAGAAGCAGGATTTGGAGTAATTGACTCAATTAATTTTTGAGATGGTGCAGTAATTGTAACGGTCTTCGTTGTTGTTACATTTGTGCCTGTCGCAGTTGCTCTAACAACAACCGAACCTGCAGCTGTACCAGTTAAAACATTATCATTTAAAGTAGCACAGCTACCTGAATCGATTGACCAAGTAACACTTTGAGAAGCACCAGATGGAGTAACTGTGGCGGTTAATTCTAATTGACCACCAACAACAAGGCTGCTTCCTGATGTGATTGTGATTCCGGTTGGAGCAACATCACTTATCGATAGTGCTTGACAGCCTTTATCTAATTCATATGTTGTGTTAAAAATTTTACCAGTACCAGTAGCAACGACGATTTTTCCTTTAAGGGCATCGGCGGCTGGTTGAGCAGGTTCAAAACCTTGTGGTAAAGAACAACCATATAATTCGAATTCATCAGTACCATTTGGGTCTGTAATCCAAATGTTAATGTTGTTATATGAGGTGCTCCAAGCATGGTTATTTTTAACAACACCAGTGACGTACATCTTCTGTTTGGTTGGATTTTCCTTGTCCAAAAGAGCGCGTCCTTCGGCAACTGTTAATGGATTATCGGCTGTGCCATAATTATAAGTTGGTCCTGGAGGTTCACTAGTAGTTGATGTACCAGTAGATGTTCCGCCAGATGAGCCACCCGATGTTCCACCCGATGTCCCTCCTGATGTTCCTCCTGATGTTCCAGAAGAACCACCAGAGGTTGTGCTTCCACCGCCAGTACTTGTTTGAGCCGTTGTTGTGGAAGATGATTTTTTCTTCTTATTAGTAGGAGTTCTACTAAAACAACCAGTTAGGACAAGCGCCATAAGCGGAGCTAATACTAAGAGTTTTTTCTTCATAGTTTTTTCCTTTCTAGATATCAAGCACAAAAGAAAAGACCCATCTAAAACATATTAGAGTGACGCTAATAGGTTTTTAAATGGGACAAGTTCAATAATCATGCTTGCATGACTATTATATTACAACTTTTTAAAGATAACAATCGGAACTTTTACAGAATTAGTCCTTGAAAAATTTAAATCTTAAAATAATTAACTTTGTTAAAAATTTCAATTCGCATGTCAAATGCGATTTTTTTATTTGTAGTAAAACACTAAAAAATGTAGTATAATAATTCCATAAAGGAATTATTAAATATGAGATTGCTAGTTTCTGGAAAGGGAGATAATACTTATCTCTACATAGTTAAAAGTTTTAGAATAAATGGAAAATCAACTACTAAAGTTATTGAAAATTGCGGAAAATTAATTGATTTACAAA
>JAZLFJ010000007.1:0-1574 GCA_045615665.1 Bacilli bacterium | reverse complement strand
AGCCTGCCATTTATCGTTATGTTTCTGTCTGCCACTTGTTTTTCTATTGTGGTAATACTCTAATTCCTCTTTAAGTTTTGAATTCTCTTCTTCAAGTTCAGAGATTCTTTTAAGTGCATCTTCAAGGTTAGTAATCTTTTTCATAGATTTTTCTCCTGACATAATGGTTTTGTCATAATCATAAAACTGACAAGTACGATTGTCAATTTCATTTTGTCATTTGGAAAGTTTATCTCTATAAGACTGTAATCGCTCTTTTGTAAGATCGAAATTGAAGATATAGTAGACATACTTTTTGAAGAACTCTCTCGTTTTCTCTTTTTCCAAAACTTTGGAACCATACTTTTTGATTAAATTTGTTAAATTTGTTATCACATCAACACATCTGTTAAATGCGATTCTATTTCTTGTTTCTTCATCTATTTCGTCTGTATCTCGAGTCATTAACGCCTCCTTTCTAGTATAAAATTCGCTACAGAACAAATGTTCTTTTAGAATTATATACACCAGGTTAGTAGTATTCAAGGTCAATAATCGTACAGTTTGGTTGAAACAGAATAGGTCTTGGGAATTGGAAGCAGGATAAAGCAACAATATTGTTATCCAATATTATTGCGATAACAGCACTCGGCAGCGCCGATTGCATAAGGGTTTTGAGCAATGATGAAAGCAATATTGTTTTTGGGAATAATATTGTTTGCAATATTGTAAAAGTTGATTATTGCTATCAAAGCTAATAATGAAAGGCATTGAGAGAAATATTGTTTGAAATATTGTGCGATATCATGACCAAAAAGAAGCACTTACAACAAGATGGGCTACGCCCATCTGTAAGTGCGCACTCCTCTTGAAAAGATGAGTGAAAAATTTTTTGTTTCTAGTCTAAGGTAGTAGACTAAGGTAGCAAGCAACGTTTTGTGCTATCAAAACACATTTCAACTGAAGTTGAATGCTTGTTAGGGTAACCCTAAGACCTTGGCTAAAGAAAACTTTTTAATCATTACAAATTTCTGTTGACGAACCAACTTGTATATGTTATTTTTGGCATAGAAATAATTCTATGTGAGGTTTGCATGGAGCAGAAGTATACTGATTTAGCAAAGATTCTTAAAGCCATATCTGATCCCAAAAGGCTTCAGATTGTTGATATGCTATCATGCGGTGAACTCTGTGCATGTGTTATTCAGGAGAAGTTTAATATCACACAACCTACTTTGTCTCACGATATGAAGGTGCTGTTAGACGCCGGTATCGTTTCGTCGAGAAAGGAATGGAAAAACACTTATTATTCATTGAATACAAAATACCTTGAAGCATTTTCAGAAGATTTAAATGTGATATTCCATCCATCAAGTGATTGTATTTGTCACACGTGTAAAGATTAACAATAACTAAGCCGATAGGAGACTATCGGCTATATAAAAACTTTTCATATAGAAAATTTTCTATCACAGAAAGGAGTAATATGATGTGGGATTTTTTTCAGAAGCAGGTTCTTGGACTTCAGTGGTTGAATTCGTTAATCGGGAATCTCTTACAAGTTTTGGGAATGAATCCTGAAACAAAGCTGTATT
>JAZLFJ010000006.1:0-2856 GCA_045615665.1 Bacilli bacterium | reverse complement strand
AAAGCTCTCACGCATACCAATGCGGTCTAAATACTCTTTTCTTGCTTTTTCTCGTTCCTCGTCTGTCTCTGCGATTTTAGACTTAGTATATAAATCGTGCCTTACCATAGCCTCTAATTTGCTCTCTAACGCCTTTATAATGAGTTTTTCATCTTCTTCATTCTTTTCTATGAGAAAATATCTAAAAAGGCTATATAACGCCTCTGAGGGTATCTGTGCTTGTTTCTCTCTGTTCATCTTTAACCTCTACTGTTTTTAAAATGGTTTCATCACTACGTTCTACGCCTAAACCTTCTCTGTAAATCTCGTTAAATTCGTTATTCTGTCCATCATCAGCCCAAATAATATCTGTTTTAATGGATTTATCTTTGAATTTGAAAACGGCTATTAAATCTTCTACACCACCGTTTGCAATTTTAGGATTATATTTCCAAGAACCTCTGCTGGCGTATGAAGGGTTAATTTGATATGTTGCTCGTCCTACGTTCTTAATAGCTCCACAATCACAAAGGACTTTTAAGCCTTTTCTTAAAGTTGATTTATCTTTCCATCCACACGCCTCTGTAATGCTTTCAGATATCATTCCATAAACAACAACTGTTTGAGAGTTTTTAAGGTCGTTAGAGTTAGCGTATGACATTCTAATAGCTAATTGTAAGAATAACTCTCTCCAACGTTGTGGTATCTGATTAAATTCACACCACATATTAGTATAGATTTTTATATAGTCAGGTTCTAATGAACGTTCTATTTTTGCTGATGTTTCTTTTATTGTAGTCCTTTCGTTTCCTTCTTCATCAATTTCAGTAGTAACTTCTTGTTTTGTAAAAATACTCATAATATAACCTCCTAAAATACTTTTTTAAAATTTGCCTATAAGAAAGAAAATAAAATAAAGAAGAATGCTTATTTTATGCGGTTTACAGGCTCTAATTAGTGCCTGTGGGGCACTAACTTAGTGCCTGTGGGGCACTAATTTAGTGTCGTGTAGGCACTAATTAACTACGTTTTATTAGTGTTTTTTTAATATTAAAAGCACTAATATAGTGCCTATGGTAGCACTAATAAAAACTATTGTCAAGTCGATTATTAGTGCCTCTAGGGCACTAATATAGTGTATAAAATAACACTAATAAAACGTAGTAAGCTCTGCGTGGGGGCTACCAGCCCTACGGGCTGGATTAAACGCCCCCCGCCTTCAACAATCCAAAAAGGTTACTTTCTCTTTAATGATTTATTAACGACTTGTGTCACAAGTCGTCAGTATATCGTTAAGGAAAAAGTGGTGGCTCTCAACCCCGTAGGGCGAACGACCCTGTCGCATAGCGTAGCGGTGCGACAGGGAATAGTGAGTTGTTCCTTGACGCATCCACTTTTAAAAGATATAATACTTTGTAGAAATGAGGTGATAAAAAATGGAATTAAGGGCATCATTAAATAGTTCTAGACATAACTCTATTGAGCATAACGTACACGATTTTAAGAAAGAAAATGAGAAGGATGTAGATTTTATTTTCATAGAAAATGGACGACTTGCTGTAATGCATAATCCTTCTTTGGAGTATGCAGAAAAATATGAGATATCAATGTATGAGCAATTGTATTCTGAGTCGTTAGAAAGTCAGAATGAACGACATATAAAATCACGCCATAAAGACCGCGTAAAAAAAATGGAAGATGTTTATAGAAATAAAAATACGCATCCTGATGAATTCATTTTACAAGTTGGTAATATAAATACTGAAAAACCAAACAGGGAAGAAATACGGCATATGCTCGTTGATTTTTTAAGAGATTTTACGGAAAAATTTCCTAATTTTCATTTTTTGGATGCTATGGTTCATATGGATGAAAAATCGACACATATGCATCTTAGATATATTTATGATTATGAGGATGAATACGGATGTAGAACGATAGGAAAAACAGGTGCTTGTAAAGAGTTAGGCTATGATATCACAGATGAAGAAAAAGCCGAAATTGAACGCTTAAAGCGTGTATCAGAGCAAACAAAGCATAAAGATGATATAAGAGATTATAAGGAGTATAAAAAAGAGCATAATCTTATAAAAGGCTTTACTGCGGATGTTAGAACAATGTGGCAAGATACTTGTGATAAAAATGGTTTTGAGGTTATAAGAACGCCTATGATAAGAGGTCAAAAAGGTGTTGATATTAACACTTTTAAAGAACAAGGCTATGCCCAAGCAACATACGAAATACAAGAATTTCAAGAAAATGCTGAAAATCTTATAATTGAGGATGTAGAACGGCAGAGAAAAGCACGAGAAGAGGCTGAAAAAGATAGAGAAGAAGCTCGAAAAGAGCGTGTAGAAGCTCAAAGAATAAAAGCTCTTTATGAAACCAAATATAAAGAAGCTGAAAAGAAAGAACAAGCAAGAGAAAATATGCAAGAACGAACAGAGAAAAATAGCGGACTTGCAAGCCGTTATGCGAAAATTTTAGAAAACGCTAGATTTTAAAATAGCAGCAGATCCGAATGGTTCTGCTGCTATTTTTATTTTGTGGAAGGACGGCGAAGCCGTCCCCCTCTTTCAATTCAGCCTGGTATCTTCCAGCCGAGCGAAGCTCCCTTATTGCTTTCGGGTTGAGCGTCGCACGCTCAAACGGGGTAAGCCAAGCGTAGCGCCGGCAAGGGGCGTTAAGCCCCTTTTGAGGTTAAGTCCGATTAGTTACTCGGACTTAAAGAAAAACTACCAACGAAAGCTCTCACGCATACCAATGCGGTCTAAATACTCTTTTCTTGCTTTTTCTCGTTCCTCGTCTGTCTCTGCGATTTTAGACTTAGTATATAAATCGTGCCTTACCATAGCCTCTAATTTGCTCTCTAACGCC
>JAZLFJ010000005.1:0-19859 GCA_045615665.1 Bacilli bacterium | reverse complement strand
TATTCAAAAATTATTAAATAAAAAAGTAAGAAAAGGCAAAAATGAAACGTTAAGAAAATCGTATAAAAGATCTAAAAAATAATTTCTTAACAACGTAGTTGTTTCTAAAAAAAGTGTAAAACAAAAAGGGCGTTAAAGATTTTAATTTCTTAACAGCCCCCTTTAATATTGTGTTTGTTAATTTGTTTCTAACAAGTTTACGCCATCAACATATAAACCTAGTAATGATGTCGAATTGAAATCTTCTAAGCTTATAGCAACAGCTTGAACAACTTTATCTTCATCCATTGTGATAATGTTTCCGTGGATAATTTTATCTGCAGCATTAATCACCGGAGAAGATGTGGGTGTGAGATTATTACAAGAGCTAGCAAGATATGTAACTACAGGTAATACCCCCTAAAAAGTTTTTACAATTTTTCTCATTTTTCACTATTCTTTCATGCTTTTAAATTTATTAAATTTCTATTTTCTCGTAGCATCAAGAACACATTCTTTAATAGGATTTTCTGGAATAAATACACGAGTACCACCAGATGAAACTACGAGTTCTACGCATTCTTCTACCGATAAATCAAAAATACCATAAATGTATGTGTTTGTGGCGTGTTTATGTCTGAGATATTTAACAGTTCCATCAGACCAACCTTCTTCAAGTTGTACACCATTCATTTGAATAGAACCAATTCCAAAGATGGCGCCGTATTTTCCTTTGCCAGTAGCAACTGAGTTTTCTAGATAAATAAATGGTTGGTGATCTTCTTTATGGCTTTGTCCTGAATAAATTGAGGATCTAATGCCGGCATTGTAATTGCCTTCGCTTTCACCATAAATTTTTGAATTTACACAGTAAAGACGGTATGCATGGATACCATCACCTTCTCCGTGAGTAATACCTTTTAAATCGCTGTTATAAACATAAATTGTGGTATCTACAGTATAAATACCATGTCCTTTTTCAGTTTCAACATCAGCTTTAGCGTAATTCCATTCTTGAGTGTCGTAAGAAGAAATTCCGCCCGTTTTAGCTTTA
Source organism: Bacilli bacterium (assembly GCA_045615665.1). Classification (GTDB taxonomy): domain Bacteria; phylum Bacillota_I; class Bacilli_A; order RFN20; family CAG-826; genus Fiminaster. Next base: position 18,826 of record JAZLFJ010000005.1, on the reverse strand, counting down.
ATTGTGATTGTTGTTGAATAAGTATCTGGCCCAAGTAATGCACCATAAGCTGTAAACCAGTCACAATCAATGCCTTTGCCATTGGCCTTAATATTAATTGGGGAACTATAGATTCTAAGGTGTGTTGCGTAAATACCAGTTCCAAAGTCTAAGAGTTCGACATTACTTCTATTAATTGTTGTGCTATAAGAGTAAATTCCATACATTGATGCTTTTTCATATTTCGAATCTTCGCTAGCTATGCTATTTAAATCAATATTAGCACCATCTAACTCAAGCTCTTTGGCAAATATTCCATAGTCACCACTATAAGTGGACCAAAGTGTTAAATCAGTTAAATTAACACTAGCATTAGAATAAATAACTGAGTGACCTGCACCATAAATGTTATTTGTGCTGGCACCAGTAAAATTAAGTTCACCGCCATTAACGGAAACAAACAAGCCTTTCTTAAAATCACAAGATTCAACATCAGTTAAGTAGAAATTATTGGTTCCACTTAATTCAATGGTTAATGGTTTAGTGCCAGTATAGGCAAAAAGATAACCGATTTCTAAACTCAACCTTTTATCAAAATAAGATGTCGTGCCTACTCTGGAAGCTTTTAAATTTGTGCCGTCTAGTGCTAAAGTATTTGTTTCTTTGTTAAATACAATCTTACCTTCGGTAGCTTGGTCGGAAACTAAAGTAGAGTAATCTCCAGATTTAGTTAATTCGGTTTCGCCAATAAAAAGTGAACCTAATTCTTGAACGCCTTCAACCATTACTTCGAATGATTTAATCATCTTAATAATAAAATCTGCTGAAGTTTTATTTTCGGAAAGAACATACGTATAAGTTTCAGGCAGAATTAACTCGTTTCCGCTATAAACTCTAATTTGTTCTGGCAACGAACAATCTTCATTAGCAGTTAATTTAACTGTTGCATACTCATTTAAACCATATGTTTGTTCAAATGCATCACTTGCATTAGCTTTACCGTTTTCAACACTAATCTTTAGTGTTTCGGTTGCTGGAACATCTCTATGATGACCGCATGCTGTGCAAACTCCTTCAGCGTTATAAGTGTGTGCTGAAAGAGAACTTGTTAATTCCTTATGATAACATGTAGCTTCATGCCAATGCATTTCATTATTATATGACCAGTTTTCTGAAAATGTATGGGTGTGATCTTGGTCTTTGTTTTCACCACAGCCAGTCAATAAAGCCATACCAAGAGGCAAACTAAGTAATAATATTATTTTATTTTTCTTCATAATTACTCCTGTTCTATCTTAATTATAAGACAGAAAAGAAAAAACAAAAAACCAAACTATTGTGAGATAGCGTTTGAGTTTTGTAGGTTTTTCTTATTTAACTTCATTTCAGTTCACCGCAATTGCCTATTTATAACACAATGAAAAATAATAAAGTAAAGCTATTACTCATTATTCTAAGTTTTAATATTATTTTGTTCTTGGGTGAGTAAATGAACCTTTATATGAGTCTGCAGGATTTCCTGATGTGTCCCCATAGTTAACTATGTTAAGCATTGTTCTTTCAATTACTATATCTTGACCTGTATAACCTGAGCTAAATAACTCAACTGGTGCAAAATCATGTCCATTTATTGAAATAACACATTCGTTGTTTTCGAAATGATAATTAACATTCCAATATGGATATGGCAAAGATTCAAAGCCTTCACGGAATGACAAGCCATCACTTGTGCAAGAAGCATCAGGATCTGCAAAGTCTCCCGCTTCTGTATAGGTTGTGTAGAATCTACCTGCATAACTATCATTATAATCAGTATGCACTCTTGCAGGATCTAAATGTCCGAGTGGTTCATAGCAGTCATTTCCGATAAAAGTATATACCCAGTTTGAACCTTTTAATGTTTCTCCATCTTTATAAGCGAATTCAATCCATATACCAAAGTTAAAATATTTATCAGAATCCATCATCATTGAGAAATCTCCAATAATTGTGGATTGGAAATCAAATGTATTTCCAAGTTCGACATCATTTTTTTGAAGGTCTACACCATTAAATCTATACCAGGAGTCAACATGATCATGCGGAGATGTTGTTCCCATACTGTAGTTATTAGTTGATTCTGTTGGATTGTTTTCCATTTCGATAAAGCCTTTATCAGCGTAAACGCTCTTTGGAACGCTTCTGTTGTAAAAATAGTTTTCCTTATCTTTATAAATTCTATCATTATAAACTTCATCAACTTTGTTGACTTCAAGTTTAATTGAGTTAATAACTGATTCACTATTCGATTCGGTGAAAAGCACAAAATATTTACTTCCATTAGGACACTCATATTTTTTAGTGCTTGTTACTCTATTTGCATTAGTTGCTGTAAATGAAAGATCATCGAACAAATATTCACTAAATACAAAGTATATTGGCGCACCTGTGTAATCAATTTCAATACTAACTAATCCATCAATAAGTGTTTTATTAAAAATTAAACCATTAATGTTGTTTCCGGAAATTTGTTTTTTCTTAATGCTTCCCAATGAAGATGATGAAACTTCGTGATTAACAAAGTTAAAAATATAATCATCGACCTTTGCTTCATTAACTAAATTGCCATCTCTTGCTGTAAAGGATGCGTTTTTATCAAGAACAACTTCTGTAATTTTTGAATATCTAGCAATTAGATGCATATCACTTAATACAGGATTGTGTGAGAAAAATTGACCATCATTTGCTGTGTTTCCTGTAAACCATCCTACAAAAGTATGATTTTCATATGTTGGAACAGGCAACGAAACGCAATCTCCCTTCACAACTTCTACACTAAGGTCAAATCCGTCAGGTAACAAACCATCATTTGGATCAAATGTAACGCTACATTTCTCAACATCAGCTAATTTACCATTTACTAAATCATCCATCCATTGAGCTTCATCGCCTTCGTATTCTGGGTGAGCTGCACAATAAATTTCAAATGCTGATTTTCCATCTTCACCGTCTTTACCATCCTCACCGTTTTTACCAGCAGGACCTTGTGGACCTTGAGCGCCGGCTTCGCCTTTTTCACCTTTCGGGCCAACATATGATTTAGCTGGTGAACAGCCAGCTAAAACGGGGATAGCACCCATTAACAATAAAAGTTTGCAAATAAAAATTGATTTGTTTTTCATAACTTTGACCTCTTAAATTAATAATATAAAAAGTAGAAAAATTGTCAACCATTTAAATCTATTTATGATTTAAGAGATGAGGGGAATAGAGGTTTATTTTGAAAAAGAAAATCTTTCATCTCTAGACACCAAGTCAGACACTTTCATAACAATGTTTGCACAGTTCGCACAAGAAGAACTTGTTTCAATAAGCAATAATGTAAAATGGACAAATCAAAGAAAAATGGAAACAGGCCAATTCTATATTGATGCTGCTCGTTTATTTGGTTACCGCTTTGATGACAATAGAAAAATTGTAATAAACGAGAAAGAAGCCATATATGTTAGAAAAATATTTGAAATGTACGCTGAAGGAAATAATACTGCATCGATAGCAGATTTTCTTGAATATAACAGCGTTCCAACAATCACCGGAAACGGACGATGGTCATCATCAACGCTTAGAAGAATGTTAAAAAATGAAAAGTATTGTGGAGATGTTTTATTGCAGAAGTCATATTCGGAAAACCCTATATCGCAAAAAAGAATTATTAACAAAGGCCAAAAAGAACAGTACTTAATAAAAGATGCAATTCCACCAATAGTAACAAGAGAACTTTGGGCTAAATGCCAACAAGTAATGATTACAAATGCGGAAAAGTACAAATTGGGTCACAAAAATTGCCTTAACAAAATCACACCTTTTACTTCTTTTGGATTTTGCCCTTATTGTCATAATACCTATTTTAGGAAATTTAATCGAAAGGTTGAGATGCTATATTGCTCTTCAAATAAACACAGGCATCAATGTTCAGAAAGCGAATCTGTTTATATTTCGGATTTAAAGAAAATGATTCCTATTTTGGTTCAAAAATTAAAAGATAATAGAACAGAGTTTAAAAATGATTTAATTAAGGAATTTAGTAAAAATCCTATTGAAAACACGGATATTTCAATAATTAACGATAATCAAGAAATGCAGAATATTAATAAACAAATTAATGAACTTAAAATTCAATTGAACAAATATTCTGATTTTAAAGACGAGGCTTTTATTTCACTAACTAATGAGTTAAGAAAAACCATATCAGATCTAGAGAATAAGAAACTAATTTGTGAGAATAATAAAATAACCTCAATATCCCCTGAAACAAGAGCAAAAATAGTAATTGAAGCTTTGGATGGAATTCCAAAAACAGACGATATAGGCGATTTTGATTTTAGAAAACTATTTAAAAATTTAATTATTTTAAACCGCGATAGATTGATATTTGTTGTTGGCTCTGAAGACTTAAGTCATCTGCCTTTAAATCCGAATAAAATACCTATGCAATACATTTGCGAATATAGGTACAAAATTAGATCATCAACTTCAATTTGTTACTTTGGAATATTTATCAACAAATAAAAAAATCCCTGAGTTTGGACGAAACGTTCTAAACCAGGGATTTTCTTTTTATTTTTAGTTTGCACCACCACTCACATATCTGTTATGCGTGTTCAGTGTTCAAACACTTTTTCTTTACTAACATTATGATGAAAATAGGAAAGGTTCTGCAAAACAATAAAAAAAACATTGATTTTAAAGAAAAAAGAACCAATTGCTATGCATTGGTTCTATCTCACTTGAATGGGGCGAATGATGAGATTCGAACTCACGAATGACCGGTTCACAGCCGGTTGTGTTAGGCCTCTTCACCACATTCGCCGTAATGCGATAACTATATTATCTATTTATGCTTCTTTTGTAAAGAAGTTTTTGCGAGTTTTAAAATCGGTAATTCTCTTTGTTTAACAAGTCGACCCACTAGAACATTTTGCATGTTTTCGTACAGTCTAATTGCCTCGTCTATTGGAACCCATATTATCTTAGAGATTCGAATCTTTTCATCTTCTTCGAGATGTTGTTTAACTTTGTTAGTTCTTCTTACTAAATAATAGTAATTGTGATTCTTTCGATAGATAAGATTGTAATAGTCATCAACTTCTCCCAAGAAGGAAATGATCTCACATTGATAACCGACTTCTTCTTCAAGTTCTCTTTTAATAGCCTCTTCATGACTTTCGCATGGACGAATGCCTCCTCCAGGAGTTTCATAATAATCTCTTGGACCAAAACCATCATCGTCGAAAAGATATTCAAGGCAAATATTATCGTTTTCGTCGAGGAGAATCGCTCTAGCGATTTCTCGAGTGTGATCAACACCTTTAAACATGTATTGATCATCTTTATATTTAAAAAGCGGTTCCATACTTTGCTATTTTAACAAAATGATGATTATTATGCTATAATCACCTCCGTGAAAAATCGTAGAGGTTTTAAACATTATCTATCCTTATTCCTCGTTTTCTTAAAACTTGGTCTATTTTCAATTGGCGGAGGAACGACGATGCTCACTCTTCTTGAAGGTGAACTTGTTGAGAAAAGAAAATGGATGAAGGAAGATGAACTCATGGAGATGACCGCGATAAGTGAATCCACTCCTGGACCAATCGCTATAAACTTAGCAACTTATCTTGGTTATTCTCGTGGCGGGTTCTTAGGCGCAGTATTAACAACTCTTGGAGTTGTTCTACCACCATTCGCCATCATGTTTGTCATCTCTTTATTCTTCCAAAATTTATTGGAATATCAAGCTATTCAATACGCCTTCATCGGTGTGAAATGTGGGGTTGTCTTCTTGCTTTGCAAAGTATCAATCACTTTAATTATTCATAACAAAAAGGATTGGTTATCTTTGCTTTTATTAATAGGTGCCACTGCCTCGATGGTTGTGTTCACTATTTTAGCAATCAACTTCTCAGCAATATATTTTATTCTTATCGGAGCGGTCCTAGGTTTACTCATCTATGGTCTACTTCCATTTAAGAAGGAGCAAAAGAAATGATCTATCTATATTTGTTCCTTGAATTCTTTAAAGTTGGCCTCTTCACCTTTGGTGGAGGCTACGCGATGATTCCTCTAATTAAAGAAGTTGTTTTGTCGCGTGGTTGGATGGATGAAGCGCATTTTATCAATATGATTGGTTTAAGCGAAGTCACTCCTGGACCAATCGCGGTTAATATGGCAACCTTCATCGGTAGCGAACAAGGCGGCTTCTTAGGTTCCACTATTGCTACTCTGGGCGTTATTTTGCCAGCATTTATCATCATGCTACTGATATCTATTCTCTTAAAGAGATTTATGAAGAATAGATTTATCCAAGCTACTCTAGGCGGTATAAAAACTGTCGCAGTTGCCCTCATTACTTCTTCTGCGATTATTCTATTAAGCGATGTCTTATTCCCAATTAAATATAGCAATGGTAACTTTTCGATATCATTTAACTTTGATGCCATAAAAGTATTCGTGCTTGTAATAGCTGGATATTTCTTAATCAAAATGATAATTAAAAGAAAGCCATCTCCGATTATTACAATCATTATGGCTGCGCTTATCTCTTTAGCGTATTTCTATCTTAAATAAAAGAAAAGGTGGCAATTTGTAACTTATTCACCAGTTCTAAGAGCAACGACTGGATCTTTATGCGCAGCTATTCTCGCTGGGATTAAGCCTGAGATTAAGGTTAAACCAATTGAGACAGCGATGATAATTAAGGCATAGTGCCATGGAAGGATTATGATCGCTCCAACCGTAGATGAGAAACTTGCGATAATAAGATTGAGAATACCGCAAAGTCCATAAGTAACAGCGATACCAAAAACACCACTAGTCAAACCGATGAGGAATGTTTCAACATTGAATAAGTTAGAAACATCGAGCTTACGTCCACCTAGTGAACGAATGATGCCAATTTCCTTAACGCGTTCGACGACGCTTACATAAGTGATGATCCCAATCATGACGGTTGAAACTACAAGTGAAAGTGAAGTGAAGGCGACCAAGGCGATTGTGACAATTTGAATCATCATATTGATAAGCGAGATGATAACTTCTAAGTTATCAGTGTATTTAATATCTTGTCTTACCACCGCTCCAGTTGGGACATCGGTAGCTTCTTTGCTATAGACGGTAACATCGTTTCCATTACGGTCTTTAAAAGTTAAATTTTCTTTACCGTTCCAACGGTCAAGATAATCAGTGACGAGATATTTATCATCGAAACTGCGTGGATAAATAGCGATTTCTTGTGGAAGATCACTGCCACCAACCGAGGAAATAACTCTATTTAATTGAGAAGAAACTGAATATTGATCACCAAATAAAGCTTTGACGATCGATGAATTTGAAAGTCCACCTGCTGCATTGGATAAATCAACTGCGGTAAGAGCGCTTCCGGCTTGTTCGCGGTGTGCTTGTTTTAAAGCATCTCCACCCATGAAATAAAGAATTAGTTCAGCGATGTTAGTCATCTTTTGCGTTGGACCAGTATCATCTGGTTTTAATTGAGGAAGCTTTGCTTCGATTAGTTCTGGAACAGGATTTTCAACTTCAATATCTTTATAAGCGTAACGATATTCAAGTGGTACCATTAAGCCTTTGAAAGAAGACTCATCTTCTTCGTAATCGGCTTTGAGTTGTCTAATTTTTGCGGCGATTTCAGAAGCCATTCCTTCTTGAATAAGTTTCTTTTGGAAGGCATTTGAAATGATGAAGCCTGAATTTAAACAACCATATTGAACCCTTTCTTTTGGTTGAAGAATTCCAGTTACTTTGATTTCTTGAAGATTGCTAGATTCTTCTTTTTCAAAAAGGCCTTTGTATTTGACTTCGGTCATCTTTTTATAAGATTTAATCGAAGTTAAAAGTTCATCAGCTTGTTCCGCTGCTTTATCTGCGGGAACACCAGAATCAATTAAGATTCCAGTAATTATACTTTTATAGCTATCGTCTAATGCTACACCGTCAAAAGTATGGTTTTCTTCATAAATCTCGTTATTAGAATGGTAATAGAATTTTTTACCGGTCTTTCCTAAAAGTTCATCGTAAGAGAAATCTTTCTTATCGACGGTGATATTAGTGTCGCCAGTTGCATATCGATTGATGACATCAACGAATTCATCTTGAGAATAGAATCCTGTTTGACCTAAAAAAATATCTCTTAATTTTGTATCTTTTGATACAACAATCATCATTTCGTTATCGTTTTTAGCGATGTCACCACTTAAGATATCGTATTGAGAAAGAATGTAATCATTGTCGTTCGGCGCAACGCTGACGGCATTTGTAAACATTGAAATCATATCAGCGAATTCACCAAATGAAGTTGTTCTAACGATAGCGGTATAACAATCGATCAAATATTGAAGTGATACGTGATCGATATTTGCAATTGATTCTGGTTTATCTTGAGGAGTTGTAAATGAAACGTTAGTGAAAATATTTAATTTTGTATTTATTCCATAATCATTTAACATCGCTCCATAGTAGTCTTTTGGCATGTCAGAAACATAGTCAACGTATTCTGGAGTGATTTCATTTTTAATAGCGTATGAAGATAAATTATCTTTTTGTTTAGCGAGGTATTCGATGAAATAATCGACATCGACATATCCATCGCGGTGTGATTCTTTAACTGCTTCGGCTTTTTGCCAATCACTAGAAGCCTCTAACATCGTATTAATATCTAACCCATTTTTTGAGATGGTGACTGGATTACCAGAAAGAAGGTCATCTTGCATATTCCTAACATAGTTAGTAACGCCAGTTGAAACCGCTAAAACGGTTGAAACACCGATGATACCGATAGAACCCGCAAAGCAAACTAATAATGTCCTTTTTAAATTAGCAATCAAATTTCTTGAAGAAAGAGAGAAGGCGGTTGGAAGTGACATTTTCGATTTCTTGCTAGGAGCAGCTTTAACTTCTTTAGTTTCTTCTTTACCGTCATATGGGTTTGAATCACTAAGTAATTCGCCATCTTTCATCGTAATGATACGTGATGAATATTTATTGGCTAAATCAGGGTTATGAGTAACCATGATAACTAAACGATCGGCAGCTACTTCTTTCAAAAGATCCATGATTTGCACGGATGTTTCACTATCGAGAGCACCAGTAGGTTCATCAGCAAGTAAAATCTCTGGGTCATTAACAAGCGCACGAGCGATAGCGACACGTTGCATTTGACCACCTGAAAGTTGATTTGGTTTCTTTTTAGCGATTTCAGCAAGTCCGACTTTTTCTAACGCTTTAAGAGCTCTTTCTTGTCGGTCTTTTTTCGAAATACCACCTATGGTGAGGGCCAATTCAACGTTACCTAAAATAGATAAATGTGAAATTAAATTATAGGTTTGGAAAACAAATCCGATGGAATGGTTACGATAAGTATCCCAATCGCGATCGGAATAGTTTTTAGTGGATCTACCTTCGATGACAAGATCACCAGAAGTGTATCTATCTAAACCACCAATAATATTTAAAGTTGTAGTCTTACCACAGCCAGATGGGCCTAAGATAGAAACGAATTCACTCTTACGGAAATTGATTGTTAGTCCCTTAAGAGCGTGTGTAACATTATCGCCATTGACATAGTCTTTAACGATATTCTTAAGTTGAAGCATAGTTTTGCTCCTTTCGTTTAATCAATGATTTTTATTATACGTTTTGAAAATGTTATTACAATATAAAATTTACAAAATTTATATATTTTTCATCATTTAGGAAAATTAGGTCTATAATTAGTGAGGAGAAAAACATGAAACATTTATTATTTGTCACCTTAGAAAACACCAAACAATGTCATGATTTAATTCATAAATTATCAAATCTTGGTTATAACGGAACAGTTCTATCTTCCACATCTTTAAAACACATCCTTCAAGATGAAAACGAGGATGTCCCATCTTTCTTTTCTTTAGCTCATCTTCACGAGAATAAATTTGTGCAAAACACCACTATTTATTTCATTTTAGAAGATGACGAAGTAGAGGAAGTTAAAAAGGAAATTAGAGAAGCGACCGAATTATTTAAGAACACCAAAGGTGGTATGTTTGCTCTCCCACTTGAATCATACGAAGGTAGTTTTTAGTTAATGAATCAAATACTTTGCACAGCAATCGCGTTGGTTGCGGGTCTTCTTTCATCACGATTAATGAAGTTGCTTAGACTTCCTAACGTCACCGGATATTTAATATCTGGAATAGTTTTTGGTCCATATGTTTTAGGTCAATATATTGGAGGATGGTCAAGCGATCCAACTTCTCAAACTTCATTAGCTGCTATATCTTGGATCAGTGATATTGCTTTAGGTTTTATTGCTTTTACAATTGGTTGCTCATTTAAAGCTTCTTCATTGAAAGCAGTTGGAAAACGCGTTGTTATCATCACAATTTTTGAAGCTTTAGGTGGTGCGATTATCACAATTGGTGGTTTATTTATTGCTTATATCTTCGTGAAAGATACTCTACCAATTGCGGTTATTTTAACCTTAGGGGCAATTGCTTGCGCAACCGCACCAGCGGCAACACTTATGGTCATAAAACAATATAAAGCTAAAGGACCAGTAGTCGATACTCTTATTCCAGTAGTAGCGTTTGATGATGCTGTTGCTTTAATTGCGTTCTCTGTTTTATTTTCAATTTCAAAATCTCTAGCGAGCGCGAGCAATCTTTCGTTTGTTGGAGTTATCGTTGTTCCGCTTCTTGAAATCATTATTTCTTTAGCTCTTGGCGCAGTTTTAGGATTCCTTATTTCCTTCGCTTGTAAATTTTTTAAATCTAGAGCAAATAGAATGATTCTTGTTATCGCTTCAATTTTAATCGTTGTTGGTTTAAATGTTTTAGCGAATACATTAGGCTGGAAGTTATTTGATGAAGACTTCTCTTTATCATCTCTACTTTCCTGTATGATGATTGGTGCGATATTTATTAACTTTAGGCAAGACGCTCAAAGGACGATTGAAAGAATTGATCAATTTACTCCACCACTATACATGCTTTTCTTCGTTATTTCTGGAGCAAATTTAAATATCACAATCTTTGCTTCTAAAAACGCTTTTATTGTCGTTGTTGTTGCCTTGGTTTACATCCTCATGCGAAGCCTTGGAAAATATTCTGGAGCGTTTGTCTCCGCCAAAATTACCAAAGCCGAACCAACTGTTCAAAAATATTTAGGATTTACGCTTCTTCCACAAGCTGGTGTCGCAATCGGCTTAGCAACAAATGCTTCACAAACCCTTGCAAAACTTGGATTAGAATACGAAAGTTCAATCATTTTAGCAGTCGTTTTAACCGCGACTCTAGTCTATGAACTTGCTGGTCCTCTAATAACAAAAATCGCCCTCACAAAAGCAGGCGAAATTGCGAAAGAAAATACTTAGTTATTTAAGCAATAAATTTCTTAATTCAGACACAGAATCCACCGCAAAAGTGGATTTTTTTACGAAATCTTGGTCGTAAAATCCATATCCATATTTAACGATGCAACAATCGATATTTGCATTTTTAGCAGTCTCATAATCATAACTAGAATCACCGATATAAAGGCAGTCTTTATTTGATAAATTAAATTCCTTCATAACTTCATAGATGCAATGTGGATTAGGTTTTTCAGGAATACCTTTTCTTTGGCCTAATCTTAGATCGAATTTAACATCAGGGAAAGTCTTATCGGTGATATCTTCTAAAAGATGCTGCGGTTTATTTGAGGCTAAACAAACAAAATAACCAGCCTTTTTTAAATCTTTTAATAAGTCATTTATTCCATCGAATGGAACGGTCGATTTTCTTTGTAATATTAGATAGTTCTTTAAAAAGGTTTGTCCGACTTCTGCTGCTTGTTTTTCATTTAGATTCAAACCGATTGAAGCGCGTCTAACAAACTCCATCGCTCCCGCTCCAATAAAATGTCGAGCAGTTACATAATCGTGTCTTAAAGGATAACCGAGTTCTTCGAAAGTTAGATTAACAGCATCAGTGATACCTCTAATCGTATCTAAAAGTGTTCCATCTAAATCGAAAATAACGGCTTTATATTTCATATCTATTTTCTTCTTGGAAGAATAAGGAGCATTGATGTGTGTTTCTTATATTCTAAATAATTTGGTCTTCTTTCTATGTTATGTTTTTCCATTAACGGAATCGAAATAAAAATAAATAGAAAAAGCATTGGAAGATAGCCAAAAGCGAAATACCAAAGTTCAACTTTAGCGATTAGCAAAGTTAAAGCAATGCCAAACCAGAAGGTTAATTCGCCTAAATAATTTGGATGTCTAGAAAAAATCCATAAGCCGCGGTCACACACTTTGCTATGGTCATTATTATCCTTAATAAAGGAATGGACTTGATAATCGGCAATTAGTTCTAGAGTTGGTCCGATAATCATAAGGATCAAACCAAAGATTGTAAATGGATTAAATGTCGCTATTTCCATAAAAAGAAGACCAGGAATAAGAGCGGCATAGACCACTAAGGTAGGCATGAAGATTAAACCGACAAAATTCACTACTTCAAATTTCCATCTTGTAAGTTTGTTACGGAATTTAGTGTATCGCCAATCTTCATATTTTGGATCTAGTCCTTTGTAAGTTAAATACCAGTTACGAGTTAATCTAAATGCATATAAAAAGACGAGAACTACAAAGATAATCGCGTTTGGATGATATAGTTTATATGTAACCATATGGATGATAACCATCACGAGTGGAGCGACGCTCCAATATGGATCATAAATAGATGTGTTTTTAAAAATAACGCAACAAATATACATCATAAGTGTCGCACTCAAAGTAAAGATGAACATTGAGATGAGAGGGTGAACATTATTCTCAACTAAAAAATAGTAAGGAATAATTCCGATAGCAAACACCAAAATATAAACAGCAATATTAACTAAAACACCGACTGCTTTTTCACTTTTCATTTATTTGCCTCGTTTTGTAAGTAAAGATTCGTAAGCCGCTTTAAGTTCAAGACCAACTTTATCAAGCGTTCTTTCATTCACTAATTTTAGTCCGTTTTCAATGATCTTTGAATTATCATTCTTGATTAAATAATCAAGTTTTTCTAAAAATTCTTTGTTATCTTTTGCTTTATAGCAATCGCGTCCATCTTCTAGCCAATCAGCGTAAACCCCGATGTCGCGGATGAGGGCTGGACAAGATGAGGCTAAAGCTTCTAAGACAACGATGCCTTCAGTTTCTTCATGTGAAGGGAAGAATAAACATTTTGCAAAGCGATAAGCGCCTTTAATGATTGAGTTATCGATATAGCCAGGCATGATGACATTGCTTGGGCGATTCTTAATTGCTTTTTTAATATCGTGAGTAACAAGAATTGGTTGAAGATAACCAAACCAAATGAATTTGATATCAGGTCTTTCTTTAGCGACTGCAAAGAAATCTTTTAAGCCTTTGCGGTTAAATGGAAAACCAACACCCATCACCACCACATCATCGTCTTTGATATTAAAATGATTTTTGAAAGCTTTAATCTTTTCTTCGTCGTAAGCGTATTCATTTGGTTCAATGCCATTTGAGACATGAATACATTCCACTCCACGATGATATGAATCGATTAACTTCTTTGAATACTCCGTAGGAGTAATAATTAAATCAGCGTGAGAATAAAACCACATTAAGTTCGGATTGAACCAAAGGGCCATAAGTCTCCAAGCTTTAAAAGAATATCTGAAATCTTCTTTGGTGGAGTGGCCGTGGACAATAACAGGAATATGTTTTCTTTTTAGTCTTTTAACCAAACGTTTTGACGCTGGGAAATATGTATTAATGTGAGCGATATCAAAAGAATCTTTAGGATTAAGAGTATATTCAATTCCAGCAGAAGTTAGTGCGCTTATTTGATGTCGAAGCGCTCTTCCAATGCCAGAAGTCTTAATCTTCTCTTCTTTTTCAAAATAAAGGAGAACTTTCATATTTTAATTAATTATATCATAGATAAACTTTTTTATTAAAAGAAAAGACTCGCAAAGCGAGTCAGTTCTTAATATGTTGATTTTATTTAACGATGAGACTCCAAACGGAGAATCCATTTGAGAGCATTGGCGCCATGATAAGAGCAATAACCGACATCATCTTAATAAGAATATCCATGGTTGGACCAGCGGTATCTTTTAATGGATCACCGACGGTGTCCCCGGTAACAGAAGCGTGATGTGCTTCGGTACCTTTCATGCCCATTGATTCAATGTATTTCTTCGCATTATCCCACGCTCCACCAGCGTTAGCCATAAAGATCGCTAACATGATGGATGAAGCTAAGGCACCAATTAATAAAGCGCCTAAACCTTCTTTACCAAGAAGAATACCAACTACAATTGGAGTGCCGACGGCAATAACACCTGGAAGAATCATTTCTTTTAAGGATGCTTTTGTCGCAATATCAATACAGCGATTGTAATCTGGCTTTTCAGTGCCTTTTAAGATATCTGGATGTTCTCTAAATTGATTACGGATTTCAAGAACCATCTTGTTCGCAGCTTTACCAACTGAGTTGATAACAAGTGCAGAGAATAAGAATGGAACCATCGCTCCAACGAGAATACCAATGATGAACGGAGTGATATCAACGCTCATCATCGTACGGCTTGTATTTTCAGTGATATCTTCGATAAGTCCACTAACTTGTCCATAGGACAACACTAAAGCAATTGCGGTAAATGTAGCCGAACCTGTACAGAAGCCTTTACCGACTGCAGCAGTTGTGTTTCCAACTGCATCTAAGTGGTCAGTAATTTCTCTAACTTCATGTGGAAGTCCGCTCATTTGAGCAAGTCCACCAGCGTTATCAGAGATTGGTCCATAACCGTCAACAGAAATGGTGATACCAGCAGTTGATAGCATACCAACAGCGGCTAAACCAATACCGTAAATGCCAAAGCAGAAGTAAGCGATGATAATTCCGACTGCTAAAGCAATAACTGTTGCCGCAGTTGATTTCATTCCGCTTGCAAAACCAGCAATGATATTTGTGGCATGACCAGTTTCACTTTCTTTAGCGATTTGTTTGACTGTCTTATAGTCAGCAGAAGTATAGATTTCGGCAATCTTGCCTACGGCAATACCACAGGCTAAACCGGCCGCAATTGCACCGATTGCCCATGGAGCAGCGTGACCTTCGACTTCGATAAAGCCATCGCCTTTTCTAAGATAGAAGATGGATAAGAAGACAGCACCAACAACAACGATACCAACTGCAATATAAGTTGCGATATCAAGTGTCTTTTGTGGATCTTTCCATTCTCTTGAACGGATGATTATAACCGAGATGATTGAGGCTAAAATGCCTAAACCGGCAAGAATAAGTGGAAAAACGATGAGACGATAATCAATTACATCGATACCTGCACTCTTTTTTGCTAATGATTGAAGCAAGACGGTTGCAAGAGTCATAGCCGAAACAATGGAACCAACATATGATTCACAAAGGTCGCTAGACATACCAGCGATATCACCAACGTTATCACCAACGTTATCAGCGATTGTAGCTGGGTTACGAGCGTCATCTTCTTCTAAATCGGATTCGATTTTACCAACGATATCTGCACCGACGTCAGCACATTTGGTATAAATACCACCACCGACACGACCGAACAAAGCAACGAATGAACAGCCAAGGCCATAACCAGTGATGATGCTGCTTGCTTCTACTAATGCTTCAAAGGCATTCCCGCCATTTGTAGCGTTGAAAATAGCAAAGGCAGCGAAAAATAAACCTGCTAGACCGACTAAACCAAAACCAACAACACATAAGCCAAGGACAGCGCCACCGGAGAAAGCGACACGTAATGCGGCGCCTAAACCTGAGTTATTTGCTGAATCAGCTGTGCGTGAGTTTGCGTTCGTTGCGCTTAACATACCAACTAAACCTGCTAAAGCAGAGAAAGCGGCACCGACGATGAAACAGATAGCGGATTGCCATCCCACACCTTCGGCATCTTTAAACGCTGGAATAAATCCTAGGGCAACAAATACAGCTGCCATAATTAATACAAACGGAACGATAATTTTAAATTCACGCTTTAAAAATGTGATAGCACCGCTACGAATGTAATTGGCATTTTCAGCCACTTGAGGATTTAACACTTTAATACGTCTAATCTTATGATAAATAAGGAAGACATATCCGATAGTGATTACGGCTATTGCAAGTACACAAATTAATAGAATTAGATTGATCTTTTCCATATTTGCCTCCTTTACACGTAATGTATATTTTATATAACTGCATACGAAAAGCAAGAGTAAGCGCTTACATTTTACTCAAGCTCACTAAAAAGATTTGATTTATAAGCTAAAGATGTTTTCCCTTTGCGATTAAAATCGTATAGATGGATGTCCATCCAAGAATCACAAATATTAACGAAAGGATATACGGAATAGGGCTTAAATTAATAGGAACAAGAGGAGAATCTTTTAATCCTAACACCATAACCATTTCGATGACATTTAAGATAATTGTGACGAAAGTGGCAATGATTGTAATAATCGTGATAAAGACATAGCCTTCTTCTTTCAAACGAAGATGGGGCGTATGTGCTGTCAATAAGAAGATATAAGGTATTAAAACAAGGCCACTAAAGATAAAGGAATAAGCTGCCATCAAGCCTGCATCGTCATATTTAATTCCAAATTCTGTTCCAGTTAAGAAGAAATCGTTTGCGGCTGGTTGGAAAGCAAAATAGTTATATTTGATAGTGAAACTGGCAAAAATAAGCAATAGTGAAACCACTAAAAACGAATCACACAATACTTCGAAAACAACTAGATTCTTACGGCTACGAATTATCGCGTAAGAGCCATATGCGATTAATGGAATAAATGGTAAAACAAATCCGATTATCGCTCCCAAAGTGTTTAAATTTGTTAATGCATGTAAGAAACCCAAAAGCGAAAAAGAAGTGAATATTGCGGAGATAATGCTGAATTTTAAGCTATATGTCACTTTTTTAATATTTTTTGTTTCGGGCTTATCTTTTTTAATTTTAAATGCAAAGATAATTTGAATTACCAAGAAGACAAATGCCAAGAAAACCGGCACTAACTTCGCAACTAAAATAAAGATGCAAATGCCATCTCTATAGGCGATATTTTGTATTAATTCGCTTAACGTAGCGCTACAAATAGCGTTTAGATCATCGTCGACCACTGTGGCTGTATTTAAAAATACGACGCAAATAATTAAAACGGAGAGTAAAGGAGCAACTATTGAAAAGATGCGATCTAATAAAAACTTCTTATTATCCATTGTTCTTTTCTCCTTCGTTCACGATATGTTTTGCAAAAGTTTTAGCGGGTCCATAGTAGATTTCGCTTGAATTTACTTCAGGAGTTGGAGTGATGTGCTTCAAATCTCCATAACCCGATAATGTTATTCCATAACTTAGTGATATATCTTGGTCTTTACACGAAACACTTAAATATTGATTTCTTGAAGACGAAAAATATTTAATTTCACTTGAAAAACCAAATGTAGGAATCCCTAAAATATGATGGAAAATATCTAGCGCAAATGTGTCTTCTGGTTCTGTGAATACTTCAGGAATTAAGGTGTAACCAATATTTCCATATTTAACCCACGAACCGTTAGCGATATAAAGATCACCACTTTGTGTCAAACAAATATCTCCTGTAGTTGCACCAACAGGAAAATTGTTTCCGTCATATTTATGGTATAAAGTCGGATTGTGGTCAGAAATATAATTCCAGTAGGTGATTAAAATATCGTCATCGCCACGCTCTTCATTGACTTTATAATAAAGCGACACTTTTCTGTGATATCCATCAATTTGATCAATTTTAAGATAACAATCAGTAAAAGATTTTAGTCTTAAATGTTTTTCTAATGATTCGGAATCAGTTTTATTTACCAAATAATTGGAATCTACACCAGTTTTAACTGAAGAAGATAGATATTGCATTAACGTTGGATAGACATCAAACGCATTAATTAACTTGCCATCATTATACGCAGCCAGTTGAGCATAATAATTTGCAACTGATTCAACATCTTTATCCTGTGGGACTTCAACTTTATCAATATCGAATTTAATCCACTTAGATTGCTCAGCAAGCAAAGATAAATTGCAATTATCAACGAACTCGACATTAGGATCGTTATTTAGATTTTGCTTGGTATATTCATCATAACGACAGATTCTAAATAGTGAATTGTCATTAGAAACAAAAAGTTCATATTCTAAATTATGTAAACCTTCTAAACCACTAACATCATCGATATCGCCTTTTCCATTGAATTTGAGATAGCCAACATCTGACCAATAACCGAAGGTTATCTCGGCATTAATCTCTTTTTTTACATCATTTGACATATATGTCTTTTTAAACGACATAGAAAGCATATATGGGTTTTCAACAAGATTTGATTTGGTTTTATATTCGCTGAGAGCTGGAGCGTTCGCTACTAAATCGAAAAACTTGTTTCTTTCAACGCTTTTTGAAACATTTGGGCCAGCCTGCACAAATGAATCGATTTTTCGAACATTGTTCTGGTATGAAAGAACTGCGATTGAAACGCCTAAAGAGGCAATGACTAAAGTGCCAACGATATACAATGGCAAAAATTTCTTCATTTTATATTTCATAAGGAAACCTCGCTTATTATGATAAAGGATACATATGTATATTTGTCAAGAACACAAAAGAATAAGTAAAAGTCAAAGTTTCACACCAGACCAGTTAAAAACCCAAGCGTTCGTGCCTGGATTTTTACTTTTATGGTTCAATTCTTCATTGCGGTGGATGGCGGTGAATTTCAACCCTCAATCTCGATTTTGAATCTTTTAGCCT
>JAZLFJ010000004.1:0-1837 GCA_045615665.1 Bacilli bacterium | reverse complement strand
TTCAGCTAAGAATAATGCAACAGTATCGCTTTGCTCTTTATATCCATTGATGGCATTTTTAACTTCTTCAGGTGGGGAAACATGGAAGCCATTATCGATTGCTCTTTTTGCACCTTCGATAAGCCAATAAAGGATGTATTCACCAGCTTCTTCAACTAAAACATCTGAATAATTTTTGATGTCTTCTTTGCCAGTGAATTTATGGTTAAAAGGAATGATTATGATTCTTCTCCAAGTACCTTCATCGCTAGTTCCTACCTTTGGTAGATTGTTTGTATATATGATTAGGGTGTGACTTGGGATGAAATCAAAAGGATCCTTATATTTTTTACAAGCGCTTATTCTATCAGTAGAACACATACGCTTGATGGTAGACTCATCTAACCTATCGCCAACTTTAGTTTCAGCTGCAATAACTAGACGTTTGCCTCTTAGTTCTGCTAGGTCAGCTTGTTTATCACGCTTAATGGATGTTGTAAGTACATCGCTTGCAATTGAGCCATAGTAGTCACCTAGAACCTTTGCGATTGAATTGAAGAATGTGGATTTTCCGTTTCCGCCCTCTCCATAGGCAATCACGCAAGATTCAATGAAAACCTTCCCAACCAAAGCCGTACCACACATTTCTTGGACATAAGAAATAAGTGCTTTATTGCTACCAAAGATTTTATTTAAACATTCCTCCCATACCTTTTTCCCTTTAAGGGAAGGTGACACGGAAGTTATCTTGGTTATTAAGTCTTCGGCACGGTGTTCTCTTAATCCATTAACGCCTTTTCTTAAATCGAAAGTTCCATTAGGTGTATTAAGCAAAAATGGGTCACTATCAAGCATTTCAGAATCAATCTCCACCATTGGTCTAACTTCCTTTAAAGAAGCTGCAATTGCGTGAGATGATCTACGCTTGATTGTGTATTCTTTATAAGCAATCGCGTTATTGTAGCCCTTATAGGCATCCAACTGTTCTTTGCTTAAAGATGTTGCTATTTCATTTTTCTTAACTGATGCGGCTTTAGCGAATGCGTTTAATTCATCACATTTTTTATGGAATTCAATTATTAAACGTTCACTTTCTCTTAGTTGCCTTTCAGTTAATTCTTGAGCTACACGTTGAGCTCCAGCTTCACTTTCAACCCATTTATTTTTTCGATAAACAATATTAAGAGTTGCTGCACTATATTTGAGTTCGTTTGAGAAATATTTTTGAATCAAACTAGCCTGTGCAACATCGCTATAATCAGTCGGAATATATGAATTTTTGTCGATATAATCTTCAGGCTTTTTATAAGATGGGTCTAGAATTATAACTTTGTTATAGAATTTTTGAGCGCTCCTATAAGTTCTGTTTAATTCATCATCATCTAAAAGGGGATTACAGTGTGTTGCCTTTTCATCATAAAGAATTCTTGCATCTTCAGTGTCGCCATGACGTTTAAGTACTTTTACCGCATAAAGGTACATAGTTTTATTTCTATCGCCTTCTTTGATTTCCTCACTATCAGTAGCATTATCAAATTCAAGTTCATCCAAGAACTCATTAATAGTCATATACCCATCATGGATTTTCACTTTTGGGTTTTCAGTTCCAAAGAAGAAATGTGCAGCATCTTTAGCTTTCTCATCAATAAATGGGAAATATTTAGAAAATCTCTCCATTAAAGTATCGAACTCATCAACTGACTTCATTTCATTTGTTGGAATAACTAGATGGAATTTTGGGCGCTTTTGTTTGATAACAGTTGCACCGCCTTTGGTCTTAACTGGTTTATCGATTAAATGATTTCTTGAAAAGTGAATAATGTATGGAACTCCAGGAAGAGCATTTTCTATATCTTCT
>JAZLFJ010000003.1:0-75492 GCA_045615665.1 Bacilli bacterium | reverse complement strand
AACGCTGCAAAAAATATTCTAAGTAAGGGAATTGAAATGCTTACAAAGGATGGGACACATCCGGATAGCTTGTTTATGCTTGGCTCATTAGAGTCATCGAGCAAGAAGCCCCCACTTCTTTAAGTGGTGGGAGTATGTCACCATTGCTAAAATTGCAGTCAAAACTGGAAGAGAAATAATTGCGCCATATTTAATAGGAGCGAAACCAAACGCTAGTAAAATGACTGCTCCAAAAAGAGCAATCATCCAATATGTGTCTAATTTAGTATTCTTAAAATGAATATGAGGAAAGAAAAGAATTGATGCTATTACACCCGCAAATGTTATTGAAGCAATAATGATAGTAGCAATCATGATGAGCCACAATTATCATCCTTTCGATTTCAAAATTCAATACATGTTATACAAAGTATAAGTAAATAGACTATTTCTCTAGCACACTTATATTTGCTAAAATATAGATACAAAGGAGACTTTTTAAATGAATAAAAAGCTTTTGGCCACGCTGATCATTCCTCTTTTAGGCATGACTGCTTGTGGCGGTAATGACTTCAAAGAAGTCAAATTCTTTTCTGCAGCTGGTTTCACACCAGTAACTGAGAAGGGTTATGTTAAGAGTTGCAAGATGGTCGCAACCTATTTAGTTAGTGCTGAGGATCTTGAGTATCTCACCACTAACAACTATGTTGGATTCCCAAGTTCGTTCGCAATTTATTTCGAATTCAACAAAATCCCCGGTTCTGATGAAGCCGCTTTTGAGGCTCCAAAGAATGTTCGTATCCATAACACTGGTCGTGTAATGAAACTCCAAGAAAATAGCGAAGCTGTTTTCGAAAGCTACACCGAAGTTGGTTACAACGAAGGAAAGAGAACTGCTAAGTTTACAGTTCACGAAGACAAGGAAGCGGAAGACTCACATGGTTCATATTCCACCGCATACGAAGCTAATGACAGTTATTTGGGCTATACCTTAACCATTTCCATTCCAGAAGGTTCTGATTCACCAGCAACAAAATGGACAGTATCTCTTCCGCAACACAAATTTGAAGAGAAGCAATATGAAAGATATGTCACCTATGGTGAAGATACACAAGTTTCATATGCTTTTAAGGATTAATGGAGGAATAAAACATGAATAAAAAATTATTAGCACTTCTTGCCCTTCCATTAGTTGGAATGACCGCTTGTAGCGGAAATAAATTTAAAGAAGTTAATTATCTCGAAGTTAACGGTGAAGTTCTTGTTACAGAAAAAGGATCAGCAAAGGCTGTCTACGAACTTGGCACTTATGAATTTGACGAAGCAGATATAGCAAACATTAGAAGTTGGTATGTTGACTTCCCAACAAGCTTCAACGTTTACTATGTGTATGGCGAAGATCCAAATGTTGATAGTGTTCCATTTGAAATGCCAACACAAATCTCTAGAATGGGTTTTGTCTTAAAACTTAATGAAGCCTCTAAAACAGTTTATAAAACTTCTAGCGAAGTGTTCTTTGACGAAGGATTAAGAACCGTTAAATCAGTAATTAGTGAAGAAAAACTAGTTTCAGGTTCATTAACATCCGCATATTACTACAACACTAACCTTAATATCGAAGTAGGTACTGGCCCAATCGAATATCCAACCAGTAACTATACCATCAAGAGCGACAATGTTGTTCATGACTTCGTAGAAAAGAATTATGAAAGATATACCACATTAGGTAAATCTGACACTGTCGTAGTTGCTTATAAATAGTTAATTAAAATTAATTAAGACGAGCCCGAAAAGGTTCGTCTTTCTTTTTAAAGAAAATTCTTTAAAATATTCATTTGGGGAAGGTAAAACAATGAGTTTATTTAAAAAAGCAATTGCTGAATGTATTGGCACTGCTGTACTTGTTTTCTTTGCCTGTGGTGTAGCCGCATGGATTAACATTAACTTTAGGTTTTTTAAATTTCAATGGCGATGCCGAACCGATCAAAGTTGTTTGGGGCTTTATCGTTGCTCCATTTGTTGGTGCTCTTGTCGCTGCTTTGGTCTTTAAAGCATTACACGCTAAAAAAGAAAAATAATCTTTGTTTTACAAGGAGTATTGATTAGACTCCGTTTAACGACGGAGTTTTTTCTTTAAAACAATAGAATTGTTTAAAGTGGTGTGATAGAATTTACGTCGTATCTAAGGAGAAAACTTATGTCTCGAGCGGATGAAATTTTTGTGGCAAACATGAAAGATATTCTTGAGAATGGTTTTTGGGATACTAATTTACCTGTGCGTCCACATTGGGAAGATGGTACACCTGCTCACACAGTTAAAAAGTTCTGTATAGTTAACCGCTATAACCTTCAAGAAGAACTTCCTATTCTCACAATCAGAAGAACCGCTTTTATGTCTTGCTTAGACGAACTTCTTTGGATTTGGCAAAAGAAATCCAACAACATTCATGATTTGAAATCTCATATTTGGGATTCTTGGGCAGATGAAAAAGGTTCAATAGGCAAAGCCTATGGCTTTCAACTCGCTAAGAAATCAATTTATCCTGAAGGTGAATTTGATCAAGTCGATAGAGTTCTTTACGATTTGAAACACAATCCTCAATCAAGACGAATCATGACAAACATTTATAATTTCGAAGATCTTCATGAGATGAATCTTTATCCTTGCGCTTATTCGATGACTTTCAATGTTACAGGCGACACCCTTAACGGCATCTTAAATCAAAGAAGTAACGACATGCTCACTGCGAACAACTGGAATGTTCTTCAATATTCATTATTGCTAATCATGTTTGCACAAGTATCTGGTTTGAAACCCGGCACACTCGTTCATGTTATCGCGGATGCGCACATTTACGATAGACACGTCGATCTCGTAAAAGAAGTTATCGCTAAACCTCAACACAAAGCACCAAAGCTTAAAGTTGATCCAACGATTAAAAACTTTTACGACTTCACTGTCGATTCATTTGAATTAATTGATTACGAATACGAAAAATTGGATAAGAAAATCCCGGTGGCAATCTAAATGATAATTTCAATTCTTAACTGCGATTTAAAATGGGGCATCGGTAAAAGGAATGGCCTCCTATTTAATCTTCCAAAGGATATGGCGTTTTTTAGAGAGATCACGAAAGGTCATGTCGTTTGTATGGGTGAAAACACATTGCTTTCTTTTCCAGGACAAAAACCCCTCAAAAACCGCATAAACATCGTATTATCACAAGATGTAAATCATAATTATGAAGGCGTTATCAATGTCCATACGTTTGAAGAATTTTTAAGAAAGATTGACGAATATTCTAAAGATCAAGACGTCTTTATAATTGGAGGAGCTTCTATTTATAGGCAAACACTACCTTATGTTGATGAAGTTCTTCTTACAAAAGTTAACAAGGATGGTGGAGCAGAAGTGTTCTTTCCAAATCTTGATGAAAAAGAAGAATTCGAATGTGTCTATGAAAGTGACCCCATCATAGATGGAGACATCGAAATACGATTTACTCGCTATCAAAACAACAAAAAAGAGTTAATTAAATAAAAGTTGGTATATAATAATTGCAAAATTAAGGAGATCATTATGCCTTTATTTGGAAAAAAGAAAAAATCTAATGCGAAGAAAGTGACGCCTAAAAAAACAACAAAAACAACTCGTAAAGGAGTGAAAGGAACGGCCCCTAGAAAAGCGACTGAAAAGATCACTCCAAACAAACAAAAAGCCAAAGCAAAAACCGGTGTTGAGGTTAAAAAAACCCGCAAAAGTGAAGTAAAAGTCATTGTTCCTGAAAAAGAATCGACAGGTAAAAGAGTTTATCATGTCGCCAAAAGAAGCGATGGAAAATGGGCTGTAAAATTCGCTGGCGGTGAAAAAGTAATAAAGTTATTTGATACCCAAGTCGAGGCTCTTGAATACACTAAGAAAATGACCAAAAACCAAGGCGGTGCAATGCTCGTCCATAATTCTAAAGGAAAAAATAAAGGTCGCATTCAATAGCAATAATTGACTCACGATTGTGAGTCTTTTATTTTCCTACAAAAAGAGTATTCTATCTAACGTGGAATATATATTATTTGCCTTCTTAGCACTACTCGCTTCGGCAGGAAATACAATCTTCAATCGTCTTGGCGCTAACCACGCCAGCGCTTTGAGCAATGCCACAATCAAATCCTTCTTTATTGTTATTGCTTGCTTTTTAATTTCTTTAGCATTTGGTCATGTCCCAACTTTGTACTCCTTAAGTTTGGAGCAATGGTTATGGATTCTTTTGATTGGAGTGTTAACCGCAATTGATTGGTTCTTTTATTTTCTTGCTATAAAACGATTACACCTCGAAGCATTCGCTCCATTTTGTGCGGCAGGTATTTTGTTCGCTTCCAACACTTTATTTTCAATCTTCACTTTTATGAGTGTTACAAACGGAGGAAAACCGCTTAATATTGTTTTCTACTTCCTTGGAATTGCCTCTTTACTAGCTTCGCTCGTCTTTATTATTTTTAATAAGAAGATTAATCCTTCTACAAAGTGGTTATGGGTCCTTTTTGCCGCTATCTCAACCATTTCGTTTGCCTTCGTATTACTTATAGTAAAACTTAGATTAAGCGATGTCCCTGCGGATGTAATATCTTATCATCAAATGACAATTGTTTTTGTAACGATGTTAATTTCATCGTTAGTCACTAAATCCATAACCGAATTAGTTAAAATTAGATGGATTGATCATCTCTATATTTTTATTGGAGCGTTGTTCAACGCACTCATGATGGTGTGTCGCTATACCGCATTTTCATATGCGAACAGTGAACCTGCTATTATCAATGTAATAATTGGATTAGATTTCATTATTGTTTCTGTTGCAACAATCCTCTTCTTCAAAGCGAAGAATAAACTCCAAATGTTGATAATAATTATCCTAGTTGCATCAGGAATGGCTCTTGATGTATTAGCAGGCTTAATTTAATTAACTATATAAATTTCAATTTTTAATTGCTACAATATATAACATAGAAAGAGGTTATTAATATGCCATTAGTAAATTCGAAAGAATTATTTGAAAAAGCCTACAAGGAAGGCTATGCAATAGGCGCTTTCAATTGCAACAACATGGAAATTGTTCAAGCAATCACAGAAGCTGCCAAAGAATGTAATTCCCCAGTTATTCTTCAAGTAAGTGCTGGTGCAAGAAAATATGCTAAGCCAGTTTATTTAAGAAAAATGGTTGAAGCTGCAGTTGAAGATACAGGTTTACCAATCGTTCTTCACTTAGACCACGGAGCAGATTTTGAAATTTGTAAAGATTGCATCGATGGTGGATTCACATCCGTCATGATTGATGCTTCTAGCAAATCATTCGAAGAAAACATTGCTCTTACTAGAAAAGTCGTTGAATACGCTCATGCTCATAAACCATACGTCACAGTCGAAGCTGAACTCGGAACTTTAGCAGGTATCGAAGATGATGTTAAAGTTGAACATGGCGCAGAAAGTTATACTAAACCAGAACAAGTCGAAGAATTCGTTCGTAGAACAGGTGTTGACTCATTAGCAATCGCTATTGGAACAAGCCATGGTGCTTATAAATTCAAACCAGAACAATGCACCCGCGATCCAAAGACTGGTGTCCTTTGTCCTCCACCATTAAGATTTGATATCTTAGATGAAGTTTCTAAACGTCTTCCAGGATTCCCAATCGTCTTACATGGTTCAAGCTCTGTTAACCAAGAATACGTTAAAATCATCAATGAAAACGGCGGCGCTCTTGTCGATGCTGTTGGTGTTCCAGAAGAACAACTTCGCAAAGCCTCAACAATGGCTGTTTGTAAGATTAACATCGATAGCGATCTTCGCTTAGCAATGACCGCCGGAATTAGAGAGCACATGGTTGCTCATCCAGATCATTTTGATCCACGTCAATATGTTGGCGATGGTCGTAAATATGTTAAGGATTTAGTGAAGCACAAAATCACTGAAGTTCTTGGCTCAAATAACAAGATCTAAACAATCTAAACAATATCAAAAAAATAAAAATACCGCCAATTTGACGGTATTTTTTTATTATCTAGTCAATTAATTCATCCCACAGAGAGCCTTAGTTTCAGAATTGGTGCCACCCCAGATTCGACAGGCATATTCAGGACGATCGACGAACGGATTTCTATTGCCTTGGTTAGCGTAAACCACATCATTTCTCCTTGAATCGCGAGCGGTATTAGGGTGTTGCAAATGCCATTTAAGTGCCAAAGCAATTGATTGAATTTCACCAGTTAAATCACGGCTATACATAACCGCCCCATACATAACTGATCTAGCCACTTCTCCCTTCGCTTCATCGCAAGGTTCAAACGTAGCGTTTGTTTGTTTGCATCCTGTTGTATGACCAAAGACAACAACAACATCTCCCCCTTCGGCAAATATTTTGTTACCTCTATAACCGTTAATTTGTCCTTCGCAGGCAAAGATATTGTGATTATCTGTATCGCTATCGGGCCAGGCTGACTGAGTCCAAATGTGTTCTCTATTCCATTTGGTCCATGAATATGATCCACAGTGGTTGCTTTTCTTAATATTGTGCCTTGTATATAACGATAGAATCGATGTTGAATCATCTAATGCTTCATCGGCATCTTCGTATCTACTCCAATCGTAGCTTTTACTTTTCCATGGATTAACTTGTCTAATCTTTGCTTCCAAAGCGGTCCCTTCTAAACCATCACACTGCGACCAATAGTCTGTCGGACCTGGTTTACTTGTTGATGAAGTGGATGGAGTTGAAGTTGAAGTCGAAGTTGCTGTGGTGGTAGACGTTGGACCAACAGATGTTGATGTTCCAGTTGATGTTGGTATAGTGGTGCCTGTAGATGGGGCAACCGATGTTCCACTTATCGATGTAACTGGAATATAACTACTATCTGATATATCAGAAGTTTCGCTTGATGAGGAAATAACAAGACCACTTGATAAAGGAGAAGAATTTGAAGATTTCTTCTTTTTGGATGGTGATGTTGTGTTACAACCACTTAGAATCAGTGATAATAATGCAAAACTAGTAAAGACAAACGACTTCTTCATGCTTTTATTATATTCCTTTTAAATTAAAAGAATAGTTAATAAGGGAAAAGTCAAAATTAATTAACATTATAATAATTGCTTTAATGATTACACTTGTGTATCATTAAGATATGGAAAAACCATTAGCGGAGATCTTAAGACCTCAATCATTAGATGATGTCGTTGGTCAACATCATCTTTTAGATGAAGGACAGTTATTTAGAAAAGTAATATCCAAGAATCATGTTCCTAATATGGTCTTTTATGGTCCACCTGGAATTGGTAAAACCACGTTAGCGAATATCATTGCGAAAAATAGCAATATGTCGCTTTATAAATTAAATGGGACAACAGCTTCTACCGATGATATTAAAAAAATTATTGATGAAGTTCATTCTTTGTTCACCCAAAATGGAATACTTCTCTATTTGGATGAGATTCAATATCTAAATAAGAAACAGCAACAATCATTGCTAGAATTTGTTGAAAGCGGGGATATAACTCTTATCGCTTCAACAACAGAGAATCCATATTTTTATATCTATCCAGCTTTGCTTTCTAGATGTGAAGTATTTGAATTTAAAGCTCTTAAAAGCGAAGACATTAAAGAAGGATTAGAAAAAGCTACCAAGAAACTCAATGTCAAAATTGAAAAAGAAGCTTTAGAAAAATTGTCGCTTTCGTCAAATGGAGACATGAGGAAAGCCTTAAATAATTTAGATTTCTTGATTCATGCTTTAGACGATGAAAAGAAAATCACAACCAAAATGGTTGATCAATTAATTGTCAAAGCGAACATTTCATATGATAGAAGTGAAGATCATCACTATGATAATTTATCCGCTTTAATGAAATCTCTTAGAGGTTCAGATCCTGACGCGGCAGTCTTTTATCTTGCTAAAATGCTTGAAGCCGGCGATTTAGTTGCGGCCGCTAGAAGACTACTCTGTAGTGCGAGCGAAGACGTTGGTTTAGCTTATCCTCAAATCATTCCAATTGTGAAAGCTGCAGTCGATAGCGCACTTCAGCTTGGAATGCCAGAAGCTTATCTACCATTAACTAACGCTGCAATCTTAATTGCGACTTCCCCAAAATCAAATTCCGCTTGTTTAGCTTATTTAGCTGCTAAAGAAGATATTGAAAAAGGATTAGGCGTTGGAGTTCCTCGTCAACTTCAAAATACCCATTACGATGGGAAAGATGCTAAAGTAAAAGGGCAGAATTATAAATACCCGCATGATTATGCTCATCACTGGGTTAAACAACAATATTTACCTGATGATATTAAAGAACATAAGTATTATCATTATGGTGAAAATAAATTTGAACAGGCCAATAAAGAATATTGGACCAAAATAAAAGGAGAGAAGTAAATATGAAATTCTCAAAAAAACACGCAGTTCCCGGTTTAATTGGTAATTTAATCGTAACTGCATTAGGCATAGTTGGAATCGTTATGCTTCTACTTGAATCAGTAGATAAAGTGGGCATCTTCCAATACTTTACAGTCTTATCGAATGTGTTAGTTACGCTTGCTTCATTTATAGGTGTAATCCTTTATATTGCATCTATCGCTAAAGGAAAGAATTTAGTAAAAGAAGGTTTCCAGGCATTTAAATTAATTTGCGTTGTTTGCGCAGCAGTTACCTTCACGATGGTTTTAGCATTTCTCATGCCTCGAGATTCAAGCAATGATATTTGGTACAAAGGTTCTCAATTATTTATGCACGCAATTGTTCCTATTGCCTCTGTAGCTTCATTTATTCTTCTAGAATACATGACCAAATTACGTTTTAGATTCATTTTTGTTCCTATTATAGCCGCTCTTGCTTATGGTGCATATTATGTAATCTTTGCGTTTACTGCTCCAAAAGGAAGCGTGGTTGACTGGTATGGATTCATGTTTGATGTTTCAAATAGAATCGCTCCAGTAGATGCATCCAAATTTGAATTCGGAACATTCTTCTTATTCATCGGATTATCTATAGGGGGTGCATTAGCCATTGCCTTTGTTATCTGGTTACTAAATAAGATTGTTCATTTAATCTTCATGGGCTACACGATTAATTCTGAAGGTGAAGAAGTTAGTGATGAAGAAGTTAAGGAACTTAGCGAAGAACCTTTAGCTGATGAATCTATTTCTAATGATGAAGCCGAAGAAAAAGAAGAAAAACCATCTTCAAAATCAACTTCTTCAAAATCAACTTCTTCAAAATCAAAGACTTCAAAGAGCAAAGTTGGAGCTCCTAAGAAATATAAAGATGGCGCTAGAGTGTATCACATCGCACGTTCTAAATTCGTTTCTCGTAGTTGGCAAGTTAAACTTGCTGGTGGTGAAAAAGCAATCAAGATTTTCCCAACTCAAGCCGAAGCGATTGATTATGCTAAAAAGTTAGTTCGTTCACAAGGTGGCTCAATTAGAATCCACTCTATGAGAGGACAATTAAGAAAATAAAAAGTCTGCTAAGCAGACTCATCATTGGATGTCTCTTCTAGGGCATCCTTTTCTTTTGCTTCTTTACTTATTCGATGTGAGCTAAGTGCTTCAAATATTGCATTCGCACCAAACGAAATAAACAATACAAAGTAATAAGTTAACATTCTCCAAATGAGAACGACTGCTTGTTGATCGACTTGATTAGCAGTGGTGACCGCTGCAATAACAATCATGAAAGCGTATTCGATGCCACCAACACCACCAGGAGTAGGCATCCATACAACGGCATTTATGGCAAATGATGTTGAGAATAAGACGATAATTATTTTGTCATAGCCAACTTCTAAGCCAACAGACTTAAGAATAAAGAATGGAACGCAATAATATGCAGCCATTGCAAGTATCTTAACTAAAATAGCAAAAACGGTTGCTAATTTATGGGTCCAA
Organism: Bacilli bacterium; assembly: GCA_045615665.1. Lineage (GTDB taxonomy): Bacteria > Bacillota_I > Bacilli_A > RFN20 > CAG-826 > Fiminaster. Next base: position 65,584 of record JAZLFJ010000003.1, on the reverse strand, counting down.
GTTTCTTTAAAAGCTAGTTGAGCATTGGTGCAATATTCTTCAAAAACGGGGATAGCCTTTTGAAGCGATTCACCGATTTTTCTCCGCAAACCCTTCTCTTTTTTGAAAAAGAATTTCCAATTCGCAAACTTAGTTGAAAGCTTGATTAAAAAGTTTCTAAGATGCTTTGAAACCCCCATCGCGATCATAAATAAAAGGACTAAGAAATTAATAATCAAACCTATTAATGCGACATATTTAATCCACCCTATTCCCATCGATTCAAAACCAGATGAGATTTGAGGATAAAAAATAAGAGAAACAATCGCAAAAGCATTTGTGACGATCATAAACGTGACGAAAGTAGCAAGAATAACCCCAGTAGCCTTTGCGGTTGTTACATTTCGTTTAGTGTAAGAATAGATTTGAAACGGCTGCCCTCCAGCGGCAAAAGGAGTTATACCGTTATAGAAGTGCTCGGAACAACCAATTAAAAACGATTCACCAACAGTGGCTTCAATATTTAATGCTTTTCCATAAATGCATTGGCTCGCTGGCCATAAAAAGAAATAAATAAGCATTAGGCCAACGGCAATTAATAAATATTTCCAGTTATCACCTTTAGCGATCTCTTGAAACTGTAATGATATTTTTTCGATTTCACCTAAGGAAAGTATTAAAGTGACTACAAGAATCGAAATTAAAACCAAGAAGATAATGTTCGAAATCAATTTCTTCCTGGTTTTTTTGTTGTGTGGATTTATTATTTGCTCACTCATTATGCCGATAGATAAGCGATCAAACTAATCGAACCAGTAGATGGCACTAAAATGATGAATTCATAGTTCGTATCGCTAGAATTTTTTGTCTTGATCAAATTATGGCCTTCGATACCAGCGCTAACGATGGTGTCATTCGCATTATGGGTCAATTCATTAAAGCCGATTACTTCATAATTTGGATCGGTCCCAATATCGACGATTCTGGCGAATGAATAGGCCTCATTTGCTTCTAAAGTAATTGCTTTGAATAAGTAAGCATAACCGGAATAATCTTCGCGGAAATGTTTGTATTCTGCGGTTATATCTTGTCCAATAGCAACTGGATTAGTATCCCCGTATTTGTATAAACTCGGTGTATTATTGACTGCATTCTCGTCTCTTCCTTTGTAAACATAAGCTTCACCGGTATATGGTTGAACTGTTGCAGAATATGTAAAGGAAATCTCGGTGTTTATTTCTCTAATAACTTGTGGGTTATCAAGAATATTTAAGTCATAATTAAATGGCAATTCGTAAGTTATTTTTTCTTTGAATTCGGTACAAACCCAACCGATGTTTTCAATTTGTTTAAAAATTGTTACACCCTCAGTGCGTTTTGAAACCGCGAGAACATTTTCGACACCAGGCTTCTTTGGATTTTGAATCGCATCATCTTGCGTAACTTCTTTATATGTTTCAACAATTTCGGCTTCAGATTTCATATATGCCGAAACTTGTCTTGTTGAAGTTGCAACAGGTTGGACTAAATTACGAACAAAGACATTTTCATAAGTTGTATTGATTGCATTTGAAAAATAATGTGAGACATTGCTATCTTCGACTCCGGTTGGGAGCTTGGTGTCTTCATATATGACTTCGAGGTCATTGTCTTTTTCACTATCTCTTTTAATTAATTGTTTTTGGCCTGCATGTTCATTATCGTCAAAATCTCTGAACCAATATGATAAGGAAAGTTCTCGATCATCAACTGATCCGGCGTTCTGCTTGTTTCCGATGTATGTTTTTTGATTTTTACGTGAAATTAGATAGCCAGAATAAACGCCGACTTCATTTGTTAGTGTATCTTCAAAAAATAATCCAGTTGGAGATTGCTTTAAGGTAGGATTCTCGTAATTACTTATCGTAGGTGTCATCTCACCAAAAACGTCATAAGTTGGATTATAAATATCGGTCTTTTCATATGAATATAAAGAAAGGTTAGATTGATTCGATTTGTGGAGATTATAGTATTGCTCCATAATCGCTCTTTGTTGATCATCGCTAAAAGCTTGATATTTTTGAGCTTCGTCTTTCGAACATGACGCAATGCCAAGAAGGAGCAACGGAGTGATTAATAAAATTAATTTATGCTTCATCTTTACTTCCTCCTATACTCCAATAATCGCGACCGTGAATTCACTGGCAGCGGTCATATCGGCATTGAAAACGATTCTAAATGAGAATCTAGCTTCTTGAGCGACATAGAATAAATGTTGATTAAGGGTTAAATCAGGGTGAGGTACCGAACTTGGATCAACAACATAGTTAACACATTTATTCGCAATGATATCGTTGTAGCCCCATTGTTGATATCCATCGGGTGTTGTTGGGGTTCCACTATAGAACGAATAGAAACCTTCGGATAATTTTTGCTCCTTATAATAAGCGTGACCATCGAAACTTTCGAAGTGACGATAGAAGTCGCTATTATCATCTAAAGTATAGGATTTAACATAGTTAAGATTAGTTCCGTCGAAATCAAATTGAGATATTGCCATTGGAATATCTTCAGTCTTTTTAAAATCTGGGACTTCAGGACTTTCAGAATGACTTGAATCGTAGAATAAAGAAGTAATACTTTCTTCTTTTTCGACTTCGATTGGCTCTCCACTTTCTTTTTTATCGGCAGTTGTTAAATATGATGTTGTTGTTCTGCTTGAAACAGTTCTTACTGTCCAACCTATTTCTAACACATCGTCTTTATAAAAGTCTATGACTGTTATATTTGTCACTTTTTTGACATATGAATTTTCTTCTTTTAATGGAGTGATTAAAGATGGCTCAGCGGTCACATATGTCTGGAGATTATAACCGATAATATGTTGATTATCTCTAACATAAGTTAGTTCGTCTGAATATGAGATAGAAATATTTAGATAATCTTCACTGACAGATTTCACCAATTGTTTTCTCCAAACAGAAGAAATCATATCCGCAGTTGCAAATTCATTTTCTTCAATACCATAACGAGTAGATTGAATGCCGTTATAACTCTCAGTTGTCTGCGTTAAAAGTGAATAATATGGATTTTCGGATTCACCGATGATTCCATACCAAGACAATATCTTTTTATTACCATCTTCGCTAGCGGAATCTTTTCCAAAATATACTGTTGATTTAGATGATCTAGATTCATCGATTAAATTAGAATAGTAAGTAACCTGGGAACTAAGTTCGGAAGATTTGTTTGTCGCATATGAAGAGAATGAACCAGTATAAAATTTGGTATCATCAATATTTTTCTTCTCGTTTTTGTTAAGAGAAGTTACATATGTAAGATTATCGTAAGCTTGATTAGCAATTAATCTAGCTTCTGTGGAAGAGATAACTTCTAGATTGTCTCCAATGGTAAAAGGATCAAATTCGGTTTCCTTATTACCGCTGCAGGAAGATGCAAAAATAGGAAGAATAAGCGATAAGGTAATTAATGATTTCTTTTTCATTTTATTCTCCTTCTAATATTGAGCGTGTCTCATATTCATATAAACAAGATCGCAACACAGTTCGACATTTTCCTTGATGCTACCATTGTCATAAATAATCCAGTTTCGAATAATTCCGAATACCCCGGATACTACGTACTCAACTATTATCTCATTTTTAAAAGTAGGTTTTAAAGAATTAAGTACAAAAGATTTAACTTTTTTTAACCTCAAAGTTAAATATCCGGAAAGATTTTGATCGGTCAAAACGATACGATAAAGTTCGATTTGCTCGTAGATTAAAGTGAATATTTTAAGAAATAATTCATACAGATTTCTTTTTGAATATTTACCTTTTAAATATGCATTCGGCTCTAATGTAACTATTCCGGATGTAAAAACTTTATCCACCAAATCTTCAATAATCATATCCTTCGAACTATAGTGAAGGTAAATTGTGTTACGATTGACATTTGCTCTTTTAGCGATGTCGATTATCTTGACGTTTTCGAAACCTTTTTCTTCTATTAAAGAAATAAAGGCATCTTCAATTGCTTTTTTAGTCTTAATTACTCTTAAATCTTCTTTCATAAGATAATAGGCATTTTATCATATATGCACATTATTTTGCAAATGCACAAAACTGCCTATTGTTAATTATAACAAATGATTTAATATAATCTTTGCGAAAAGGAGAGTTTTGAAATGAACAAAATCGCATTATTCGGTGATTCAACTTGTGACTTATCCCCTGAGTTAAGAAAGAGTCGCGATATTGACTATGTTCGTATGCTAGTCAACTGGAAAGACAAAGATAAAAAGGATCACGAAATTTACGCTTCTTTGGACTGGGAAGTTTTAAGTCCAAAAGAATACTATGACTTAATGAGAAATGGCGCTGTCATTTTAACATCCCAAGTCACAGAACAAGAATTTGATGAAAAATTCATCCCCCATTTAGAAAAAGGTGAGGATATTCTATATATCTCATGCTCTTCCGCTTTATCACAATCCGGAAATTTGGCTGTTCGTTTAGCGAAAGACAAATATGCTCAAAAATATCCAAAGAGCAAAATCATTGTCGTTGATTCCCTTTGCTCCTGCATGGGTCAAGGTTCCATGCTTCTTAGAGCCGCTGACCTACGCGACGCAGGTAAAACAATAGAAGATATAGCGAAAGAAATCGAAGAAACAAGACTTTGCTATAACCAAATTGCTACCGTTGAAGATTTATCAACTCTCGCTAAACATGGGCGTGTTAAAGCAAGCAAAGCTTTCTTTGGCAATATCTTTGGAGTTAAACCAATGATTATTTCCGATGGAAAAGGTAACAACTACGCTGTTGAAAAGGCTAAAGGTCGTAGAAACGCTTTAGTAAGAGCGGCTGAAATCGTCAAAGAAAGAGTTATTAAACCTGGAACTCAAATTTGTTATGTTTCGCATGCTGATGCAAAACAAGAAGATGTCGACTTAGTTGTTAGTAAGATTAAAGAAATCGGCTTTAAAGAAGTCGTTGTTTGTAATCTTGGTCCAATCATTTCCGCTTCTTGCGGTCCAGCAACATTTGGCATCTACTATTTTGGTAAACCAGAAACTCGTGTTGGTGAATAAAGATGATTTTGCATAAATTAAACGGTGAACAATTTAAAGAACTTGTAATCAATGGTGCAAAAAATCTTCGTTTAAATATTGAAGAAGTTGACGCACTTAATGTTTTTCCTGTACCTGATGGCGATACAGGCACAAATATGTCTAGAACCATTGAAGGTGGCATTAGTGCTGTCTCAGGAAAAGAAGAAAAGAATTTAGGCTTACTCGGTAAGGATTTGTCCAAAGGTATGCTCATGGGCGCTAGAGGAAACTCTGGTGTCATCCTTTCTCAGATTTTCCGTGGGATTTGCCGTGGTTTTGAAGGAAAAGAAGAAGTTAATGCTGTCGAATTAGCAAAGGCTTATCAAGTTGGAATCAAACAAGCTTATGGAGCAGTTGTCACTCCTGTTGAAGGAACGATCTTAACTGTTTTTAGAGAAGCAACTGAAGCTGCTTCAAAAGTCGTTAATGAAAAATCGACAATTAACGAATTCTATGAAGCGCATTTAAAACAAGCATCAATTTCTTTAAAGAAAACCATCGATTTACTACCAGTTCTTAAAGAGGCTGGTGTTATTGACTCTGGTGGAGCAGGATATGTTTACATCATTAAAGGAATGGTAAAATTCCTCGATGGAGAAAAGATTGAACAAGAATTAAGCTCTGTAGAAGAAGAGCATAAAGAAGCTACTCCAATTGATTTTTCCTCTTTTGGTTCAGATGACGTCCTTCAATTCGGATATTGCACTGAATTTATCCTCCGTTTACAAAATTCCAAGGTAAATGTCGAAGATTTTGATGTTCAAACCATTATCGATGAATTAAATGAAGAAGATATTTCAGGCGATTCTATCGTGGCATTAAAAGACGGAGATGTCGTTAAGGTTCACGTTCACACTAAAGAACCAGGTCTCGTTTTACATAAGATGAGAAAATATGGTGAATTCTTAACCACAAAGATTGAAAATATGGCCCTTCAACATAACGAGAATCTCACCGAAGAAGAGCGCACCGCTAAAAAGATGGAGCATAAAAAGTATGCCGTCGTCGCGGTTGCACAAGGTGCTGGTGTTGAAGAACAATTCAAAGCCTTTGGAGTGGATGTGATTGTTTCTGGTAATCAAACTATGAACCCTTCCACTGAAGACTTCATTCGTGCCTTTAAACAAATTGATGCAGATAACATCATTGTCTTCCCTAATAATAAGAATATTGTTATGGCGGCAAAACAAGCTGCTCAATTATATAAAGGTGCTAAAGTGAAAATTGCACAAAGCACTTCGATTCCTCAATGCTATAGTGCTCTAACATTGTTAGATTTTTCCAGCGATGATTTGACTCTCATCATGGGTAACTTCAATGAAGCTATTCGTAATGTGGTGACAGTTGAAATTACAACTGCAATTAGATCCACTAAAGTCCATGGAGTCATTATTCACAAAAATGACCATATGGGAATCGTAAATGGAAAAATTGTTTTCTCTGGCAAGATGAAAAATAGAATCATCTTTGATGTTTTAAGAAAAATTAAAGATATCAAAGATAAACAAGTCGTCACCATCATTTATGGTAAAGACGTAACCGAAGATGAAAAAGTCAAGAATATGGAAGTGATAAGAAACAAATTCCCATATCTTGAATTCGGTGCAATCGACGGTGGTCAAAACGTTTATAAATATTTGATTGCTGTTGAATAAAAACAATTCAAAAAGAGTGGTTAGCAATCAATCGCTGGCCACTTTTTATTAACCAACAAAACCCGGACCAGATATATCACTACTAGTTATTTCGTGATTCGTAGCTAACCAATCTAAAGCTAAATGGAAACAATCAAAGTCTAGTCTAAATGGTTCGTGTTCAGCTTCAGTAGAAAATGCAGACGGGAAATAATTATAATATTTTTGGTAATTAGAATTCACGCCGATATGAAAGCCGATGTAGTCAAAGACTACAACATCATGGAAAATGTGACTGCTACTCCCAATTGTTACGTTTGGATCGATATAACCATAATTTCCATAATTAATTTCGTTTTGGATGTCTGCTTCAGATACAGAGAATATGTATAGACCGTTCAAAAATGGATGAGTTTCAAACAAATCGGAGAAAGTAAAATCACCTGCTTTTAATGCTCGTCTTGAATAATTGAAAATCGCTCCGATTGTACTATATGAAGGTGCTTCAGTTAATGTGTGTTCATAGGAAATCTTAGCGTAGAACTTTGACATGCCACCGTTATTGATTTGACCTCCGGTTGAATTACGACCTATTATCTCGGTAAATTTGTCCGCTTGCGCTGCTTTTGCATTATCAATAACTTTTTTAACTGTCGGGTCCTCTTCTAGTGACAAAGTAGCTAAATAATCATTACCATAATTTTCCAACGTAATATCGCCAGTAACCTTATTAAACTTAAATGAAGCATGAGAAGCACCTTGGGAATACGCTCCAGCTTGCAAAAATGGAACGTTGTTAATTTGATATTCTTCGAAATCGTGGGTATGGGCCATAAAGCATGCGTCTACATAATGCTTCCCAGTACTTTCATCGATATCACTTATTGTGGTGTCGGGATCATTGGCATGGTATGAAGCGATAACAAAATCACAATTTTCCTCTGTTCTTAGTTTGCGTGAAAGCCTTTTAACAATTGGATTAGGATCTAAAAATATTACATCTTCCGTATTTAAAGAAGTTATGGAGGTGAATTGATCCTTCCCAATGACTCCAATAACACCTACTTTTACTTCATATTTAGTGCCTTTGAATAAGTCAATAATTTTATATTCGTCACCTAAACTAGCTTTTGTCCATTCGCTACCGGTTTTTGGATAATCATAAATATTCGCGCCCAAGAAGTTTTGTCCTAAAGCAGCTTGATTGTTGATGATTGAAGGCACACTCCAATCAAATTCGTGATTACCAAGGGTGTGGACATCGACGCCAATATGCGCAAATGTATAAGAGGCTAGTTCACCTTTATCATAGTTACATAAGAATGAGCCTTGGTAAAGGTCGCCACTATTAATGAGAATATTTCCGTTTACTTTTTTCTCTTTTAAGTAGGTCGCTAATTTAGATATTCCAACATAATTTCCGCTTTCATCTATTTGGCCATGGAAATCGTTAAAAGCGGTAAAATTCACGGGAATTGCCGTGATATCTGTATCTGGATTATAGCTAGATGATGTTGTAGATGTATACGGATTTGAGCCTGAAGTTACAGTGTTTGCAGTGCTTGAAAAAGAATTGTTTGTCGAGCTAGAGTGCTTATTTTTAGATGGCGAAGTCGAAGAGCAACTCGTCAAAAGAAGAATCGTGCATATCGAAACTATTCTTTTAATTTTCATGTATTTATCTTACCACAATCAAAATAGTTATTACTATGTATCATCTAATTAGATAAAATATTTCTATTATGAAAAACAAATTTCAAAACGTTATTGGAAAATGCGTTGATCTCTCTTTTGAAGGCAAAGGAGTTGTCAAACTTTCCTATGGAACTGTTTTTGTAGATGGCTTATTTCCAGGCGAGGAAGCCGAGATTGAAATTCAATATAAGCGTGCTGGATCATATTTTGGTAAAGTTCATCGTCTTATTTCTAAGTCCCCTGATAGAATTCAGCCACTTTGTGGAGTGTGCACTGCCTGCGGTGGTTGTCAGTTTCAGCAATATGCTTATCACGCTCAACTTAAATATAAAACTAGTAAAGTTAAAGATGCCTTTAGACGACACGGTTTAGACGTTGAAGTTAACGAAACTATTGGAATGGATAATCCTTATGGATACCGCAACAAGATTCAAGTTCCTATTGGACGAGATCCACACGGACACATTGTCTCCGGTTTCTATAGAAGTGGCACACATAAAATTATTCCAATTGAGAAATGTTATATTGAAAATCCAAAAGCTTCTAAAATAATCGAAGAATTCAAAAAGCTGATTAAAGATTTTCATTATGAACCATATAACGAAGATACAGGATATGGATTGTTTAGACATGTTTTAATTAGAACTTCCTTTCATTATGACGACGTGATGGTCACTTTAGTTACAACTCAAGATGCTTTTAAAGGCAAAAATAATTTTGTTAAGGAATTTATTAAAAGATGCCCAAACATCAAATGTCTTGTTCAAAACATTAATTCTAGAGACACAAATGTAATATTAGGAAATAAGGAAAGAATCCTCTATGGTAGTGGACATATAAAAGATTCAATTCTAGGTGTTGACTTTCTCATTTCATCCAAGTCCTTTTATCAAGTTAATCCAATTCAAGTCGAGAAGCTTTATTCCAAGGCAATTGAGTTTGCTAATTTAAATAAAGATGATGCTATTTTTGACGCTTATTGCGGTATTGGAACCATCTCATTAATTGCTGCTAAAAAAGCCAAGCATGTTGTAGGTGTTGAGATTGTAAAAGAAGCCATAATTGACGCAAAAAGAAATGCAAAACTCAATCAAATCACTAATTTTGATTTCATTTGTGATGATGCTCCTAGTGCGTTTGAAAAGTTGATAAATGATAACCAAAAATTTAATGTTGTTTTTGTTGATCCTCCTCGCAAAGGTGTCGATGAAAAAATGATTAATACACTTTTAAAATTAAAACCAAACAAGATTATTTACGTTTCATGCGAGCCAGAAACCCTTGCGCGGGATGTTGCAATGTTGTCTAAAGAATATTCAATTGGTGAAATTCAACCAGTTGATATGTTTCCGATGACTTTTCACGTAGAGAGCGTTGTATCCCTTATATATAAGGGATACAAAAATTAGAAAATTGTTCCGATTACATCGAGGTTTTTTGCAATATAGTGCTTCAAAATAGAAGCGCTATTTTCGTAAATATTCTCAAAAATAACTCAAAATTACAGCAGGACTCCATGGTGAAAGGGTATTGGCTTGAGCTATATCAGTTTTTCGGTCTTCAAGAAATAGTTAGAATACTTATGATAACCAATTGAATATAAACCATTGTAATTTGTTATAATTTTTTGTAACCTATAACGATTTAATTCCAAAAGATTAAATGGGTGGCCTGGGACATGGAGGTATTTATGTACGATTATTTTGATGACAAAGAGTTCTTAAAAAGAGCTCAACGATTCTGCACCTCTTTAGTTTCGAGGACGGAAGAAATTTTACGGGAGAAAAATATTAACTCTCAAATGTTTTTGGTTGGATCTGGCGGCAGGAACATGATTACTAGAAATGGTAGTGGTCCTATTGATTTCGATTACAACTTAAATGTTATTTCCTGTGATGACTGGGACGATACAAAAGGCATTAAGGACAAAGTTATGAATGCTTTTAATAAAGCGTTAGCAGAAGAAAATTTATTATCTTGTTCTGATTCTACGGCTTCATTAGGCACAAAACCTATTTGGTTTGAAGATGTGCCTGAAGTTAAGTTCTCAATTGATTTAGCAATTGTAACTTTAGATAACAAAGGGCTTTGGAATAGATTGATTCATGAAAAAGATAGATATGGCAATCCTCGTAATGATAGATGGATATGGAACATTGCTCCAAATTCGCAAAAGATAAAAGAAAAGGCTGATTTTATAAAAAGCAAAAATTACTGGCCTTTAGTTAGAGAAGTTTATATTGAAAAGAAAAATATGTATCTAAGTAGAAATGATAAAGATCATACCTCTTTTATGATTTATATAGAATCTGTTAATGAAATTTATTCAAAAATTAGAAAGTAGTGGAAACAATGAGAACGGTAAGTTACATCAAACGTTAATGATGCTTTTGATATCAGAAAAGCAATTTGATATATCACAAGCATCCTCATTTAACATGATTTACTAGTAATCCGTTTATCTTCAAATAAATATTTCTTTATTTGCAATACACGTACATTTTTTAATATTGACGATATTCGATTTGAGAAGATATAATTAAATCGACATTTATCGATATGAGGTAAGGATATGACAGAAGAAAAATTAAGTATAATTGCTAAAGCTCTGAGTGATAAAACCAGAGTATGTATCATTAAAAAGATTGCAGAAAAAGAAATTTGTGCCTGTAAATTATTAGAATCATTAGAATGTTGCCAATCCACATTAAGTCATCATATGAAAGTATTAACAACATCAGGATTAATTATTTCTAAAGAAGTTGGAAAATGGACTTATTATTCTTTTAACAATACTTTGTTTGATGAATACCTTTTTGCTTTAAGAAAATTTAAAAAGTAATGGAGATCAATCTATGGAAAACAAATATACACTCGAAGAAAAATATCAATTAATAAAAGAAGCTGTAATTAATAGTGATGAAAAAAATCCTATTAAGCTTTTAAAAAGTGTAATGTACAAAGACTTCGTAAATATTCATGGCCCTGAACACCATTTTCTTGATGGAGCATCATTCATGGTTGCCTTGCATAATAATGGCTTAGAATTTAATTTAGATGAATCGTTGGATGAATTAGCTAAAAGAACAATTAAAATGCCTGGAGCCATGTGTGGTTATTGGGGTGTTTGTGGTTCAACCGTTTCTATTGGAGCGGTGTTTTCTATCTTAGATTCCACGGGTCCATTATCATCTACTTCAGATTACTCAAATCATATGAAATATACCTCATCAGTCATTTCACAAATGAGCGAAATCGGTGGGCCTAGATGTTGTAAAAGGAATGCATTCCTATCAATTAATGAAGGCATTAGGTACGCTAATGAAAATTATCATTTAAACATGAAAACAAACGAGAAAACATGTGAATTTTCATCTTTAAATCTACAATGTATTAAAGATAAATGTCCATTCAACAAAAACAATAATTAGCAAAAAAAGAAATCAGATCTCAATTTAAGAGGTCTGTTTGGATATGGGTAATAGCTATTCGAAACTTTTATTGAAACGCCATTGTTGTATGAATGTGATGCTGTTTTCTTGACTTAATCGTCCACAAATGCATATAATATGGACGAATATTAGAAAGGCTGGACGAATATGAGAACTTTCAATTATGATCAACTAACGAGCATAAAATGGGATTCAGAGATTTTATCTCTAGTTGCAAAAATTCATGAATATAAAGGGAAGCAGGATTTATATATTAGACAAAAACCTGTTGAACTAGATAGATTGACAGAAATAGCAAAAATTCAGAGTGTAGAATCATCCAACAAGATTGAAGGCATTATTACAACTGCAGCTAGAATTAAACAGCTAGTTCAAGAAAAAACAACACCTAAAAATAGAGATGAAAATGAAATTGCTGGTTATAGAGATGTTTTAAATACAATTCATGAAAGCCATGACTTTATTCCTGTAAAACCTAATTATATTTTGCAGTTACATAGAGACATGCTTAAAAAAGCTGGATTTACTATGTGTGGCCAATTTAAGAATGTTTCAAACTATATTCAAGAAACTTTAGATGATGGTAATACAATTGTTCGTTTTAAACCACTTGAACCTAGTGAAACTCCTTTTGCGGTAGAAACAATCTGTGAAAGTTATAATCAAATAATTGCTTCTGAAAAAGTTGATTCTTTATTAATTATTCCTGTTTTTATTTTAGACTTTCTTTGCATCCATCCATTTAATGATGGTAATGGAAGAATGAGCAGATTATTAACATTGCTCCTTCTTTACCAAAACGGCTATCATGTTGGAAAATACATAAGTATTGAAAAAGAAATCGAAAAGAATAAAGACTTATATTATGATGCATTACAAGCGTCTGATATAGATTGGCAAAAAGGAAAAAATGATCCTACTCCTTTTATCCGTTACATGCTCAAAATAATTCTTGCCTGCTATGTTGAATTTGAAAATAGAGTTCAATATGTAGGAAGCGAAACAAAAAGTACAGCTTATGATATTGTAAAAGCATTTGTATCAAACAAGATTGGTAAATTTGTAGCAAGCGAAGTTATTTCTTCATGCCCATCTGTTGGAAGAACCGCTATTTTAAATGCTATTAAAAAGCTTGTTGAAGAAGGCATTATTATTAGACAAGGAAACGCAAAGAACACTTATTATATTAAGAATCCAAATTTATAATTGGAATCGTCCAATAAATTCATTAATCGTCCACAATATGATTAAAATGGACGAATATTAATTGTTTAGACAGCTCTTGCTTGGAACATAAAACAACATAAAATGCAGATCTCGTTCATTCGAATTCTGCATTTTGAATATAGGCACTATTTATATTGAAGCATGAGAACCGAACACATTTCTTGGCGATAACCACAGGGCACGTTGAAACCGTAGTATCCCTTATTTATAAGGGATAAAGGCATAATAAAAAAGTGCCGATTACATCGAAAGAATTTGAATTATAACGCTTCTATTATGGGGCGTTATTTTTTATGATTTAAGCGAAAAAAGGCCAAAAATACAGCAGAACTCCCGTGCAGGTTGGTACGCAAACGAAATTGTGTCACCACTGGTGTCACAAATTAGTTTCGAGAAGCTTATTCAATTAAGAACAAACAATGTTTCCTTGAATGATACATTATTTATATTGGGTGATGCTGGCATATGCTGGTCACCAGAATTTACACAAAACATTATTCCGCTATATCGCAAACTAAATATTACTGTTATTTTTTTGTGATTTATTCAAAAATAGGCCAAAAATACAGCAGTACTCCTTTGCAGGTTGGTACGTATAGGAAACACACCGAAAAATTTCAATTACAGGGAACAGTTTGACTACATAATGACACGTTCCTAGATGTTACGGATATTTATGCAGATAATTAAATTTAGAATACTGTTGGTCGGATGTTTTTCTATGGGATTAACAAGAAAAAATATGAGTTTTTCAAAATTTGTCCTGTTTAGTTTTAAAAAGCCAAGTTAACAAGAAAAAAACTAAGAAAAATGCAAAAAATTCTTGTTTAAATGGCATTTTCAGATGTATCATAATACTCGAGGAAAAACAAATATATGAAATTGTACAAACGCGAAAACATACTTTCTAGAATGCGTGGATTTTATTTGCATCAAGATATGATTAAAGTTATTACAGGAATTAGGAGATGTGGCAAATCTTCTATTATGAAACTTATTAGCGAAGAATTAATGACTTCTTACAATGTTCCTGAATCGAATATAATCTTCATAGATTTAAATAAAAGACCAAATAAACGCATTAAAACAGATGACGAATTGGAAAAACTTATCGAAAGTAAAACACAAGGAATTAGCGGAATAAAACATATATTTATTGATGAGATTCAAAACGTAAAAGATTTTGAACCAGTTATAGAAGCGTTTAGGTTAGAAGAAGAATTTAATTTTTTCATTACAGGCAGTAATTCATATTTGCTTTCAGGAGAGTTAGTTACTAAATTAACAGGAAGATATATTGAGTTTGAAATGGGCACTCTAACATTTGATGAATATCTTGACATGAAAAAGTTTTATAAAATTGAAGTTGGAAATCAAAGAGATGAGTTTGATAAATATATACTTGACGGCGGTTTTCCAAAAACAATTTTTATGAGCACGTCAGAAGAGAGAGCAAAATATGCTAATGAGGTTATCAACGATATATTTATTAAAGACATAAAGAAAAAACACAAAATAAGAAATTTGCATTTATTTGAGCAAGTGAAAAGATACATCATTAATAATTTTGGAGCCATGATTTCAGTACCATCATTAGCCCAAAATCTTAGTAAAGCAAACAAAATGAAAGTAAGTGTACAAACCGTCTATAACTATATTGATTTACTCGAGAAAGCAAAAATAATAAATAAATGTTCAAGGTTTGATTTAAAAAGCAAAAGATCTTTAAATGGTGAAGAAAAATATTATTTGTCAGATTTAAGTTTTTATTTTGCAGCACAAACGGATAACTTAATAAATTACGGGCAATGTCTAGAAAATATTGTTTACAATTATGCAAGAAATAAAGATTATCAAATATCTATAGGAAGAATTGGCAAATTTGAATGCGATTTTATATTAAGAAACTTATTATCGAGAGAATATTCTTATGTACAAGTTTGTTTTTTAATGATTGGAAATCAAGATACCGAGGATAGAGAATATAGACCACTAGAGATGATTAAAGATAATTATCCAAAATACATTTTATCTTTGGATTCTTTTATACAAAGAAGAAACGGAATTATTCACGCTAATGCTTTTGATTTTATGAGCGAAGGAAGAAAATTTTGAAATCGATATGTTTCCTACCACCGGACACGTTGAAACCGTTGCTTCTCTCAAAATAAAAGAATAAATTAATATTGCAAAAATATTTATATTTTTGTCATTATAACTATCTTGAATCAAATTATAATATTTCATATTATTTAGGTTATGAAACTTAAAAATCTTTCTTTATTAGTAAGTTCAATGGCATTAACTATGCCACTTTCGCTTACTTTTTTAGATAATAAGAATGTTAAAAAAGCTGACGCTATTGAGAATAAAATCTACTTAGGCCTTGGTGACGGAGTGGGCTATATAGGATCAACCCTTGATATTGTTAGAGAACAAGGATGTGGCATTTATACTGGCGTAAATGTCGGCTATGCTAGAGAAACTAATGTTTTTTATGACATCCAATATGGTGACTTTGTAAACGAAATTGAAACTATAAATATTCTTGATTCAGTTACGATAAAATATCCTGCTTACTTTTTTGCTAATATGCCAAATCTAGAAAAAATTGAAAATTTAGGAAATTTAAATACAAGTGGTGCTGAAGATTTTAGTTATTTCTTTTATGATTCACCTAAAGTAAGCGATGTGGACTTTAGCGAATTCGATACTTCTAGCGCTCAGAACTTCTACGAAATGTTTTCTGGAACATCATTTGAAAGTCTTGATTTATCAAATTTTAAAACAAGAGGTGTTGGAAAATTCAGCAATATGTTTAAAGATTGCACGAATTTATCGAGTCTTAATGTTTCATCATTTGATACATACAGTGCATCGTCTTTAGAACGCATGTTCTCTAATTGCCCAAAATTAAAGTGCTTAGATATTTCAAGTTTTGATTTATCAAATAGACCTATAGTAGAAAATATATTTCACGGAACACAAATGGATGTTTTGTATGCTCCAAAAAATCTAATTCAGTCTGATCAGATTCCATATAGGTTTTCATTTTATCTTCCGCTTAGATACGAAATACCTGATTACTACTACGACGTTAAATTAAATAATTATTCGATTGCGAAAGAATCTGAGCAATCAATTACATATTACTTTTACAACATTAAAGAGGAAGCTGTTGATTTTGCTAATGAATTTAATAATATTGTTTCGGCACTTTTTACTAGTGGTGAATGTAATAATCTTGAGAAACTTAGAGAATATTGGGCGTTCGCTGCGAACTATCTCGATACATGGGAATATGAATATAAGGAACACGTTTTAGATATTTTAAAAGCTGCAGATAGTGATTCACCAATTGAAATAATGAGAGATTTCGCTGAAATGTACGACTTTGCTTACAATAATTATTATGGAGCTTTATATAATAAAGGCGGAGATTTCCTTGATAGATGTCCACATGCCGAAGATAAAGACGGTTTTGTTCATATAGGCGTCGATACTGACAATAATATTGGTTATCTTGCATCTTTCGACACATATGAAATTCTTTCTTCAGACATTAGATGGAAAGTAAAACTCGGTGTAGATACTTTTATTGATTCAATTTTCTCAAGTAATTCATACACAGGATACACCGATATAGAACAAGTTATTGTACAAGACGAAGTTGAAATAAAAAATGCAGAACATTTCTTTAAGGGATTAAGTTCAGTTAGTTCTATTGAAGGAATTGAGAATTTAGATACATCATTATCACAATCCTACGAATCAATGTTTGAAGATTGTACATCTTTGTTTACTCTAGACCTTAGTGAGCTAAATGCGGAAAATGTTACAACTACAGCTAGTATGTTTGAAGATTGTTCAAATTTGAGTGAACTTCAATTACCAACTACTTTCACCACAGCTCTAAAAGAAATCCAACAAACATTCTTTGGTTGTGAAAGCTTAGTCACTATTGATTTATCTAAATTGGACCTTAGAAACGTTCTAATCACAACAGAAATGCTATACGGCACTTCATTTTGTTATTTAATAACACCAAAGGTAATGCCGACTGCTACTTGCAATATTGAGCTTATTGTTCCTATTGCTGAACCGAATTACAGTTTCTACGATATTTCATTTAATACATACACTGTCCTTCCAAAAGACAAGAGTTCGTTCCTTATTGTTAGCGAAAACGGGAAAAGAGTTTTAGGAAGTTACTTAAGTAGTTTCAAAAAGGAATGTGAACGTTATTGTGAAGAAGATGGTTCTACAAGCGAAACCTCACTAATAAAATTGTGGGAAGATCAATCTGAAGATTTCAATGATCACATTGTTGATTCACCTCATCATTATTTAGTAGATTTCTTCAAACAAGATAATTCATCTTGCCCTTATGTTGAATTAAAAGAATTTTGTGAACGTTATGATTATATTTATGGAAAATATCAATATATTCTTGATAATCATGGCGGAGACTTCGCATCTAGAAGCAATTTTATAAGTTTTAACAACTATAATTCTTTGTCACTAACAGTCTTTAATGAATCTAATGTCATTCCATATATCTTTGTAGCGATATTTTCAGTTGCATTCATTTCCGTACTATATTTGATTAAAAGAAAACGTGAAAATAGATAATTTTTACAAAAAAGGGGAGAGTTAAAACATGAAAAAAAGTTTACTTACTTCACTTGCACTTATTTCTGCCGGAATATTTGCATTAAGTGGCTGTGGAAAAGAAGAACCACAACCAGATCCAAAACCTGAACCGATTGCTGTTGAATACATTGCTGTTTCAACTGACGCAACTTCATTTATTACCAATACAGAAGCTAAATTTAATGCAGCTGTTTACCCATCGAATGCTTCGAATAAGGAAGTTACATGGTCTGTCTCAAATCCAGATATTGCAACAATTTCTGAAGTCGGAAAATTTGTTGCAACAACCACTGGTGAATTGGACGTTATTGCTACTGCAAAAGACGGAAGCAATGTTAAAGGTTCATACCACGTTGTAGTTGAATGTAATCCAAGCGACGAATTAAAAGTATTAGTTCAACCAAAAACAGTTCATATTAACTACCCAGATGCTTTCTCATTTGATTTTGAAGTTAATCTTCCAAATAAAGTTAAATCTTATGAATGGGAAGCAGGAACATACAATATTCGTGGCGAAGCAACTGGTTTTAAACCAATGGGTGGCGAAGCAACAAAGAGTAAAAAACTCTATGTTCCAGGAACTACTAGAGAAACAGGTAAAATCCCATTCCGCTGCCACATGATTGATGTGAACGATAAGGATTTATACACCGATGTTTGTGAATATTACATCGATAATAAAAGCGAATTTATTCCTGTCGCTTATTTATGTGATTATCCAATTGTTGCCGGTAAATCATTAGATCTTTCAACAACTCCTTATGGCACAGGATTAATTAGTGCAAATGAAGATGCAACCCATTTTACATTCCAAGATGTTATTTTTAATAACACACATTTAGAGACCACTCATAATGGTGTTGGTTTCCACTTTACTTCAGAAAATTCAACAATTGAAGAATACACTCTTGAATTTAAAGGCACAAATATCTTTACCAACACTTATTGGGAAGATGATTATAACCAAGGTGCTTCAGCATTCTTATTATCATTCCTTGGTAATAACAACTGCACAAAGAATGTTAACTTTACTGGAGATGGCACATTGTCAATCTATGGTGGTTCATTCGCTATTAAAGCATTCTGTAAAGTAACTGTTGATATTGACCTTAGCATTTATGGCCAAGCAAAAAGATTCCATAAAGGAATTGTTTCCTATGGTTTTGAACTTGCAGAAAATAAAGTTTTAAATGCAATTACTGGCGGACACATTGTTTTCACTGAAAATAACATTGATAGCGATCTCTTTAGACAAACAGACGTTATCTTAAATAAAGGAAGCAAAATCATTGGTTCTATTTATCCAGGATCAGTTGTCAATGGTTCTACCAGTGTTTCTGCGCTTGCTGCACAAAACGATGTTGTAATTAATGAAGCACAAGTTGATATTAACTTTGTTTGTGACTCAACATTTTTCTTAACAAATTACCATTCAATTAATCCATTCACAGGCATTAATTCAAATGGTGGTGAAATTTATTTAACTAAATCTAATATTTCAATCAAAGCTACAACAATCAATGACGAAATTGATCAAGAACTCCCTATTGATACTTCCGTTTCAGCTGTATTTGGAATCTCAGGTAAGATTATTGAAGCAGTTGAATCCAACATTAACATTGATCTCAAATCACCAAGATTTATGAATATTTTCGGTATCTATAGTGCCGATATGACATTTACTGGATGTGATATTCAAATCGATGTTAAAGGTTTGAAATATTGTAGTGGTATTGTTGCTCCATTCAATACAGCAACTCCAGGCTTTATTTACTTAGAATATTGCAATGCAAACATCAATGTTTATTCTAATTCAGTAGAAGAAGAAATGGACGTTGATACAGATGCTGGAATTCGTGGAAAAGAAATTCACTTAGCTCCTACTGGCGACGGGAAAATAATTGTTAATACAAATGGTGCTCCAGCTCTTGTTTGTACATATAAATTAGGCGACGAAGAGGTAGACCCTGTTCCAAATCAAGAAGATGTTGAAAATCCAGGTGAAGTTATTAGATATCAACCTGAATATTTACATCCTGATGAAGCAGGAGTTCTCAGCACATGGGTTGAATACGAATATAATAGAAATTCTTACCCAATTACAGTACTTGAGGATGGCAAATACGTACGTAAGTACGTTGCATATGAAACCATGTACGAAATTTTTGAAGGATCATTCCTAAAATATTTCGTAACTCACATTGAAATTTCTACATTTTAATTTAAAAGCTAATTGCTAGTTTTATAAATAAAAGTTTTCGTTACGGAAACTATTAGTTTAAATATACCTCGTGAAAGACAAGAAAGTACTTAATTTAAAGGAAATATTTTGAGTTTTCCTGCTTGTATTTTTCAAATAAAAATCTTTCCTGTTTAGGTGGCGTAACAATATTGGAAACATGTTTATATAAAAAAGAGCATTGAAATAAATCTTGTTGAAAGTTTGAAAGGAAATGTTAAAATGTACCTGAAAGTTTTGACATAATTGTAAAAAGCTTAAGGAGAAGCCAACATGATTAGCAGAGATGAATATTTAGAAAAAATAAAAAAATCAATGTGGGATAATAATGTTAAAGTTATCACCGGAATAAGAAGATGTGGCAAATCAACACTTTTATTCGATTTATTTGGTGGCTATCTTACGAATTCATTAAAAATTGATGGCGATCACTTGATAAAAATTAAATTTGATGAAGATGCGTTTATTAGTTTAAGAAACCCAATTTTGCTTTCTAAATATTTAAAAAAAGCGATTGTTAATGATGATGAGAAATATTACGTTTTTATTGATGAGGTTCAATTGTCTAAACCAAAAACAGATCGAAATAGCGGAGTGAAAGTATCTGTTTTTGATGTGTTAAATGGGTTAAATAATAAAAAGAACGTCGATGTTTATGTAACCGGCAGCAATTCTAAAATGCTTGCAACAGATATTTTAACGGAATTTAGAGGTAGGAATACACAAATAAGAGTTCATCCTTTTTCCTTTAAAGAATATTTTGCTTATCGTGGTGGAGATGAATCCGCATGTCTAAATGAATATCTTTTGCTTGGTGGTATGCCGGCTTTAATTAATAAAGGCGATGAAGAAGATAAAAAACATTATTTAGTAGAATTATTTGACGAAACGTATATTCGAGATATAGTTGAAAGAAAACATATTGATAGAGTTGACATTCTTTGCGATGTGTTGAATTATTTATCATCTCAAACTTCTTCTTTAACTAATATCAAAAACATTGTTGATACACTTTGTTCAAAAAGAAATGAAAAAATAAACTATGAAATGGTGTCCAATTATGTCAAATACTTAACCGAATCATTTTTATTAAAAGAAGCGAAAAGATTTGATATTAAAGGAAAAGCATATTTTGATTACCCAAGTAAATTTTATTATGAAGATGTGGGTTTAAGAAATGCGAGATTAAATTTTAGACAACTAGATACAGGACACCTTATGGAAAATGTCATTTATAATGAGTTGGTCAGAAGAGAATATTTAGTTGATGTAGGCGCAGTAACATTGAGGGGTAAAAATTATAAAGATTACTTAGAAGTAGATTTTGTTGTTAATAAATTAGACCAAAAAATATACATCCAGTCTGCTTTAAAAATAGAAAATCAGGACAAAATGAACTCAGAAGTTAGATCCTTAAATTTAATAGGCGATAATTTTAAAAAGATTCTAATTCGAAATGATATTGTTAGCAGTTTTTATGATGAAAATGGAATTTATAATTGCCGCTTACTTGATTTCTTACTTGAAAAGGTTGAATTGTTATGACACACCACTGAAAAAGTGGGGGCTTCTAGATAAAAGTTGGACCATAATGATATGGGTTAGCCCAATTGAAAATACTATCGACAGGTTTTTTAATGTTCTAAAAATCGATTATTATCAAAGAAGAAATGTCTTTTGAATCAAAATCCTAGAATTATAGACATCTTCGATTTGGGTTTGTATATTATATAAATATAAGCGAGGTTAAATAATGAAACACTTAGTAGTTGTAAATGGCTCCGCTGGTGGATTTGATCCATCATTTGAAGCCAAAATTAATGAAGCTTTTAAAGGATTAGATTTTGAGATTTATAAAACAACTGGTCCAAAAAGCGTCATTCCATTTTTGAAAGAATATTTAAAGAAACAAAAAGACATCGTTAGAGTTTATGCTTGCGGTGGCGATGGTACAATCCATGAAGTTGTTAATGGAGTTGTTGGTTTTAAAAATGTTGAAGTAGCAATCTATGCTTCTGGAACAGGCAATGACTTTGTCAAAATCTATGGTGGAAAAGAAAAATTCCAAGATTTCAAAAAGCTTATTGAAGCCAAAGCCTCTCCAATTGATCTTTCCGAGATTAAAGGTGAGTGTTTAAAAGAACCATTATATTCAGTTAACGTCATCAACTTTGGTTTTGATGCGATTGTTGGAGCGATGGGCAACTATTACAAAGAACACGGTTTACCAGAAGGAACAAAAGAAGGCACAAATCCATATGATTATGCTTTAAAGCACGACGCTATGAAACATGGTAGATTCAATGATATCGAAGTATTCGCTGACGGTGAAAAACTTAACGAAAAACAAATGCTTCTTTCAACGCTTGCTCAAGGGCAATATGTCGGCGGTCAATTCAAATGCGCTCCGAAAAGCGATAACACCGATGGTTTAATTGATGTCTGCGTACTTAAAACAATGACCTTCCTCGGTTTAGGAATGATTATTGGAACATACACTAAAGGTAAACATTTAGACCGTAAACGTCGTAAAATTGTCTATAGACAAGCTAAAGAAATCAAAATGGTTTCACCAAAAGATTTCGATGTCTGTGTTGATGGCGAAATGATCAAAGGCAATAACTTCACCGTTAGAGTTCTTCCTGGTGCAGTGAACCTCGTTATCCCTCAATAAACTTTTAAGCAAATAAGATATTTGTCATTTAGTTAAAGAGACCCGATTAAATCGGTCTCTTTTTCTATTTATAAAGTGGTGTGTTAAAATAAATACAATGATTACTAAAGCTGTCATTAAAGATTATGTCGCTAAAAAGTGCCCATATCTTGTATCTTTAGAACTTGAAGATACATCCTTGATTGGGTTATTTAAAACATATTTAGATCTCAAAGATAAATACAAAGAACTTGTCGCAATGGAAAAAGAAGAGTCGGAAGATTATGAAGATTTCGACTTCATGGAAACCCTTAAAGAATATCCTCATCTTAAGAACGAAATTAAGAAGTTCCAAAGAAAAAGAAAAATGAACATTGTCGACGATTTAGTGGAGAAATATGAGGATAATCAACTTCTTTCCAAATTATCAAGACGTTATTTTGAACTTAGATTTGGTAAGGAAAAATGCGCTCGTTGTGATGTCGATGGGGCGGGGGCAGAACTCCTCCTTCAAGATGCAATCATTGAGAATACGAACAAATATTTAAAAGATGAAAACATCAAAGTTATTTTTGAAGGTCAAATTGAATATGAAAATCTTCGCGCAAGATTTGATATTTTGATCCGTAATGATGATGGCTCATTTACTCTCGTGGAAGTTAAAGGTAGCAATACAGTTTTTGCCCACCCAAAAGTAGACGGTGAAGTCGATGAATCACTAGATTCAAAGATTAAAGATAATTATCTCTATGACTTGTTATTCCAATATTACGTTTATAAAAAAGCGGGATTAAATATTTCTCACGTTGGCTATATGTACACGAATAAACATTACGAACTTCATAAACTAGCCTATCCAGTTTGTGATGAAGAATTAGTTGAGTTATTCCTTCTTAAGTACACAATGAATCTAAAAGATAATCCGATATCACTCAAAGAGTATTTTGATACAAATCGATATATTTACGATGATAAAGGAAAAAAAGTCGAACGAGAAAAGATTGAAGATATCATCGATTCAATCAATGAGATTGCTAAACAAAAGAATATTAAACCTAAAAAAAGTTATTTATGCTGTAAAGGACCAGCATGTCCATTTATGGACTATTGCTTCAAGGATGCTTACGAACCAAATTCTATTTTTAAATTAACAAGATGGAATATGTATGGAGGTTATTGGTCCTGGTCAAAATCTTATATCGATGATGGCATTGAACATATAAGTGATATTAATTTAGAAAATTCCAAATATAAAATGTTTGGCACTGATCATAAACGTAATAACGCTTATACCCAAGTCCTTTATCAGCAAGGCAAGATCAAAGAAAAATATCTCATTGATATGCAACAAATGAAGACGATCATTCATCGTGATTATCTTAATGATGATATTAAATACCTCATTTTCTTTGATTTTGAATCATTCATGTATCCGATCCCCCTTGTTGAACATCTTGTCCCGTGGAAGCAAGTTGTAAGTCAATATTCGATGCACATCGTCAAAAAAGGCTATGACTTAACCAAACACGATTTCGATAAAGGTCGTGGCGGAGATGTATCTCATTATGAATTTATTGCTGATCCAGACGAAACTAGCTTTACAAATCCAAGCATTCCTCTTTATACAAAATTAAAAGAACAACTCATTGATGCAGGTGTAGATCCTTACGCGAATAATTACCGTGTCGTCGTTTTTAATAAGTCCTTTGAAAAAACAAGAATGAAAGAGTTTTATGAGGATTTTCCAAATATTGCCGATGACGATTTGATCAAATTTGTGATGAATTTTAGAGAAAATGTCGTGGATTTGCTGGACTTTTTCACTTCAGGAGCAATGTATTGCACCGATTTTAATGGTAGAGGCTCCCTCAAGGTTGTTCAGCCCAATTTAGCAGCGGATCCCAACGTTATCGAATTCTATAAAAACCTTCCATTCGATTTTAAATATTCTCTTGATTACCATAAAGATGATAAATGCCTCGTTTATAATGGAGGCATCTGTCTAGACCTCTATAAAGCTTTACTTGTTAGATCCCATTTGGGTGAACAAAATAAAGGCCCATCTACAAAACGTTTGCTCTCAGAAGCTCTCGCATATTGCAAAATAGACTCTTGGGGCACGGTCATAATTTATGACGTCATCAAGAATTATTATTTAGGTAAATTAAAACTAGATGCGAAGGTCGTCTAGAGGTAAAAATCATATTTTTTGTAATTTTTAAAGCCCGAGTTTTTCAGGAAAACGGAAAAAGTCGGTTGGAATTTTTCAGGAAAACGGAAAAAGTCGAAAAAACTAATTGACTGATTTTTCATTTATCATATAATGATATTGAGGAAATTGCTATGTTGTATAGAAAAAAGATGATCGAATTAGAGAATTGGAAGAGAAATGAATCTGTTGCTTTGCTCATCGAAGGAGCTAGGCAGGTCGGAAAAACTAGACTTATTGAAGAATTCATAAAAGGATTTGATTCATATTTAGAAATTGACTTTACTAAAAACTTAAAAGCTTTGTCTTTGCTACTCGAAGTAAAGAGCTATGAAGAATTCATTGAACGCTTATCTTTGATTTCCGATACAAAATTTGTTAACAAAAATTCAATTCTATTCCTTGACGAAATACAGTACTATTACGAAATTCGCGAAAAAAGAATTCAAGAAGACCCTTTATTTTCTGAAAAATATATCGACATCTTAACTCTTTCGAAAGAAATAGTTAGACGTGGTGATTTTAGATTGATTTTATCGGGTTCGCTTCTTGGTGTTTCTTTGTTTAGCGTCAATCTAAATCCGACTGGATATTTAAGAAAAATAGTAATGTATCCGATGGATTTTGAGGAATTTTTGCTCGCTAATGGTATTGATCAAAAATTGATTGATGATGTTAAACTGTGTTTCGAGAAAAAACAAACGGTTTCCCCTTCAATTCATGATTTGCTTTTGGATTATTTCGAAAAATATGTTTTTATTGGTGGTCTTCCCGCAGCAGTCCAAGGCTACGTTGACGACAAAACACTTACTATGACCTCAAATGCTTTAGATTCTGTCAATGAGTGGTACAAAAGCGACATTGTTAAGTATGCAAATAAGGAAGATAGATTAGTTATTTTAGAAATGTACAATCTACTTGCTAGTGAAATAACAATGAAAAACTGTAAGTTTGTTAAATCTCATCTCGATGTCCCTAATTTTAAAAATCTTAATTTAAAGGATCGTTTTTTGTGGCTTAAGAATGCTGGTATAGCAATTCCTACATACAATGTTACAAATCCGGTTTACCCACTAAAAATTTCTGAGGATAGTAAAATTGTAAAATTATTTTTTTCTGATGTCGGGTTGTTGACACATCAAATCTTCGGAAGAGAAGAAAAAAGAAAATTAATTATCGATCATAGTGGAATAGATTTAGGAGCGGCATATGAAAATGTGGTCGCTGAGTTGCTAACCGCACATGGATATGAAACTCGTTTCCATTCTTTAAAAAAGGATGGAGAAGTTGATTTTCTAATCGAGAAGAATATGTCAGTTCTTCCAATTGAAATTAAAGCCACGTCTCCTCGAAAAAGCGATGGCGTCTTTTTCCATTCCGCACTGAACAATCTTTTAGAGTCGCATAAAGAGATTAAAGAAGCCTGGATTTTTGGCAAATGCAATGTTAAGCAAGAAAATGAACGTGTTTGGATGTTTCCAATCTATATGATCGATTTCTTGCAAAAATAATTTATTTTATATTTATCTTAGGATAAAGATAAGAATTGTAACCGGTTACACAAAAAACGTAACCGTTTTCATATTTAATTCTTCTTGAACAAGAATTCACACTCGCTTGAAAAAGTCTATTATTACATTGAAAACTCGCTTGAAAAAGTCGTTTCGGAGGAATAAACATGTTTAAAAGAAAAATTGAATCAGAACTTACGAAATGGAAAGATAATCTTTCTAAAAAACGAAAGGCTTTTGTCTTGAAAGGTTTAAGACAAGTAGGAAAAACCGTTAGTATTAAATCTTTTGCGAAAAAAACATACGAAAACGTCGTCTACATCAATTTCAAGGCAGAAAAGAATCTCAAGCAAGCATTTGATGGTGATTTATCAGTAGATGTTTTGATTACAAACATTTCTTCTTTAAAACCAGAGGCCAAATTTATACCGCACAAGACAGTTATTATTTTTGATGAAATACAAGAATGTTCGGGTGCGCGAGCTTCGATTAAATCGTTCGTAGAAGATGATGATAGGTTCGATATAATTGCTTCAGGATCTCTTCTTGGATTAAAGGGCTATAACCACAAATATAGTGGTGGCGTTTCTGTTGGGTATGAACATGTTGTTTATCTAAAACCAATGGATTTTGAAGAATTTCTATGGGCGAAAGGCATCGACGATGATGTTATTAACTACATAAAGGATTGTTTTAAAACAAAAACAAAGATTAGAGAGCCAATTAATCAAGCTATGAAACGTTACTTCAGAGAATATTTGTGCGTTGGTGGCATGCCCTCTATTGTGGACACTTTTATAAAAACCAACGATTTAAACCAAGTCCGCGAAGAACAATTAGATATTTTGGAAGGCTATAAAGACGATTTTGGAAAGCATCTCGATGAAAACGAAAATGAAAAAATGGATTTAACGCTTCTTGCTAGAATTAATAATGTATTCAATTCCATCCCGTCTCAACTTTCTAAGGAAAATAAAAAATTTATGTATTCTCGTATTGAAAACAAAGCGTCTTCTGCGAAATATGATCCTGCAATTAGATGGCTCAGCGAATATGGGTTAATCAATTACTGTTATAATTTAAGACTCCTTCAAAGCCCTTTGTCCGGGAACAGGATCAACGAATGCTTCAAAATATATGTTGCCGATAGTGGCCTATTTGTCGCAATGTTAGATAAAGAAGCAACCGGAGACATATTGTTTGGCAATCTTGGTATTTATAGTGGTGCTATTTATGAGAACATAATCGCTGATAGTTTTTCTAAAATGAAACGAGATTTATATTATTTTTCCAAAGACAGCGGATTAGAGATTGATTTTATAACTCGCTACAATGGAGAAATTAATCTAGTTGAGGTGAAGGCCACGACCGGCAACACCAAATCCTCAAAGTATGTTCTAAAAGAAAAGAATATTTATAAAGAAGTTAAAGGATTGATTAAACTTGACGACCAAAATATTGGTTTTGTGGTTGATGAACTAGGCAATACAAAAATAACTATTCCTCACTATTTATCATTTTGCTTAGAAGAATAGAACCAAATATCTCACTTCTTAAGAAAGGTCAATTATAAATGAAAGATAACGTTGTGCTTCTCTATGATAATCCACACCATTCTTCTTTAGTAATGATCTTTTAAGATGACATGATCACTTTAGTTTCTGAAATAAGAGCATATCCTGATGACGAAGATTATATTTCTGAATATCACCTTGATAAGACTAACTCAAAGAAGCTATTTGAAGCAAAGATAAGAAGGATAAATAAATCTCCAATAACTGCTGGTATTGTAGGTGGAATCATAACTCTTATTGCATTCCTATTAGGATGGATTCCATATTGGTATTACGATTATCAAAGATCGATATGTAAATCTAATTTAGAAACAATGTTTAGTTTAGGTCACACGATGAGTGAACCATATATGCAACAACTGTATTCAGAAGGATTACACGCTAAAGAGATGAGAGATTCTGTTATATGGATTCCATTTGTAATTCTTGGTATAGGCATATTAATGACAATCGTAGTGATATTTGTGCTTGGAAAAAATAGATTAAAACGTCTAGAATCTACAATAAATGAGCATGCTTGATTTAAAACAACTCACCCTCATAACATAGTTGGATGTCTAGTGCTGCGAAGGATGCAATTGAAGTCTTGCTTTAAATATAAATATATTTAATAAATAGTTTTTACAAAATATACACTAAATATTACGTAATATAATTGACAACTTTTTCTTTTGCCTGCTAGAATTTTAAATGATCAAGGAGGTGTTCACATGACGGATAAAAAGAATAATTTTAAGAGAATCGCTGAGAATAGAACTAACAAAATTATTGATATGTTAGAGCTACTTGGCAATTTGTCTAACACATCTTTTTACGAATATACGGATGCCGACATAGAAAAGATATTTGTTGCCATTGAAGAACAAGTAGAAAAGACAAAAAACAAGTTTTCAAAAAAGAAAAAACCTTCTAGGAGGAGATTTGAATTGTAATGAATAATTCTGATAATTACCTTTTAGATATTGTTAATGAAGTCGATGACTCTTTGGTAGAAAGGGAACTTTTTGTTTTATATTCTAGAAATGGCTATCCAGACAATCAGTTTTTGACTTTGGATGAAATAGCAAAAAGATTGGGTGGGGTTACACGAGAGAGAATTAGGCAAATTGAAGCGAAAGCTATTAAAAAGCTTAATACTCGTTCAAAACGTACCAGCATCATATTAAAGTTTGCTCTTTATTTTGAGGATAAATATAACGCTTTCAGAAACATTGATATTGATTCTTATGAATCGTTTACTGAACCATCATATATCACTTTTTCTGAGTACGCTTCGCTTTGTGATAGAGATGTTTTTCATAAAGCTTTAGCCATTTTCCTTGCTCTTACCGATAACAAGTCTCGAATCAAAGTATCTTCAAAATTTGAATTTGTTTATAACTCAAAAGGCATTTCTGAAACAGATGCCGCACTTACAATACTGGGATTATATAAAAATGTTATTTCTAAGGAAGAGGTAGCTAATTTAGATAGAATTTCAAAAGATATTTTATTAACTAATTACCGACTTATTAATGGTGTTTATCTTCGCAATGGCATGATTAAGAGAGACATTATTTTGTCGATTGTTGATGAGTACTTCCCTGATGGAATTCGTGTTACTAATAATGAACACTATGAGAAATTTAAGAAAGCATACGCTGAAAAATACAAAATCGAATGCAACATTTCCCCTAGAGAAATATTTACAGCAATGGGAAACACAGGGGACTATTGCTTGGTCGATAGAGGGACTTACTTAAGATTTGAGAAGGTCAATTTAATACCACAAGAATTGTTTGATGACATAGTCACTTATGTCCTTCAAGATGGCGGAACCCTTTATTATTCAACTATTTTTGATGCGTTTAGAAATGAATTGATGAATGAGGGAATAGACAACTGGTTCTATTTCAAAGGCGTATTCGATAGGCGGTGTAAAGGAATGTTTTTTACTAGAAGGGCGACTTTATCAGTCAATAGTAGAAAACAATTCGAGGATCCTATTTACGATTACATTTCAAGAACTGCTGGTTTGATTACTATGCAGGAATTAAGAAATAAGTTTCCTGGATTAAAAGACTATATGTTTTTATTTAGAATATATGGAAACTTAGATGTTGTTGCTCTTGAGGGCGGAAGATTCATTCATATTTCATATTTGAATATAGTGGGCAAAGACAGAACAATAATTAGACATTTTGTTAGAAGAAAAATAATTGATTCAGATTACGGAATCGTTTCGTCTAGGGCGTTATATCCGGCATTTAAAATAGAATATCCAGATGTTTGCAAAAGAATGGGTGTTGCAAACGAACAATTTGGATTCTTCTCCCTATGTAATTATTTGCTCGAGAACGAATTTGAATTTTCTAGACCATTCATTGGTAGAAGAGGTACAGAAGATCTTACGCTAAATAAGATATTATCCAGATATGTCGATGATAATAGGTTATCCAGATTCACATTTAACGACTTGGATATGTACGCATCTAGATACAACACTTTTATAAATGGAAAAATAGGCTTTATCCAAGATACCGCTGACAAATATCTTCTTGTTAATGATAAAGAATTCATTAATCTTGAGATGATTACAATTGATAATGTTCAGCAGATTAAAGATTTCCTTTTGTTCACAGTTAAAAGATTTAAGGAAATTAAAATTAGCAACTTCAGGAGTTACTTTATGATTCCTAAAAATGAATATATTTATTGGAATAAACTGACTCTATTTTCGTTTATCAATGCATTTTGCTCTGATGAACTAGAAATTAAATTACTAAACAATAGTTATGAATATTTAGATTATATGATAAGGAGTGCAGAAAAATGAGTGAGTATTGGAATTTTGATACGACATATGGAGATCATGTCGGATTAGAAGATGAGACAGGTGTTAAATTGAGTGGAGCTGAAATTGACTATGCTATTAAATATGTGTCTAGATTAGGAAGCGTTCGCTTAATAGATACTTTCACAAGCCTTAAAAATACCAAATCTTGGTAGAAAGTCATTTAGAGAAATCAGAGATTTAATTAGATCTTATGGTGTTAATTATCCATTTGGGAATATTGACTTTTCAAATTTGCAACCTTCCATCAAATATATGGGTGTTTCAGATGAAGGTGTTGAATTTTTTCACAATAAAAACTTAGTTCTTGCTGACGACTTAAGAAAACTTGACAGTACCGAACTAAATTATATTTTATCGAACTTGTCTATCTTTGATAGGAATACGATTATTTATTATTTGGCCGGTTACGATTGTGTTGAATTGTCTGACAATTATTTTGATGATTATCTTAAATTTGCTATGGAAAGGCTGTCGACTAACTTGAATACAGCTGATTTAAGAGTGTTATCATTAGCATACGGATTATTTAATAATAAAGTGTGGCCACTAGATGTACTTGCATCAACACTAGCTATTAGCGAAACATTAATGACATCAACAATTAACGATATTATTTCTTTGTTAATTGGTGGAAGTAACCACTTAAAGCTGTTGCCTGCTGTAGAATATTGTAAAACAAAAGAAGACGATATCTATTTCAGAAATGGTTACACATTACTTCTAAAATATATTGAAAAGCTTATGAATAAAGGGCAAGTGGAAAATGAGTGATTATAGCAAATAAACAAGCGAACAACTAATCAATAAAATTCATGAGCTTGGAAAAGATTTAAAAAACAATAAAGTTTATGGCTTTGTTTGGGATAGAGAATTTATCCCGGAAAAGGTTGCTGTTGATTGTAAGAACAGCATTCCTTAAGTTATGGCGTTAAGAGGCATCGATTTCAATTCACTTGAAGAACTTGAAAACTATCTAAGCCAATTTGAAGAAAAGAATTAATCACGCTAGAGCATATTACGAAGTACAATAACAACTTTTAGAATAAAGATTCTTCTTTATTATGTGTTGCGCAAAATAAAAAGCGCAATTATAATATAGGCATGAATCAGTTAAGAGAAAAACGCAAAGAATTAGGTTTGACTCAAGTTCAAGCTGCTCTTTCATGTGGAGTGTCACGAAGAACTTACCAAACATATGAGGAAAGCGGAATTAAAAATTCTGTTTATGATGAACTTTATCAAAAGCTTAGTGAATTAGAATTTTTTGATAATGCAAACTATGTTTCTAGTCCAAAACATATTAAACGTGTTTGTAACATCATTCTTCTTAAAAAGTATCCAGAAGTTCAAAGTGTATACCTATTTGGTAGCTATGCTCGCGGAGAAGCAACTGGCAAAAGTGATATTGATCTTTTAATCGTCTGTCCTCCTATGGGAATGAAGTTTTATGGAATCGCTAACGATTTAGAAGAACATCTCCACAAACACATAGATTTACTTACCCATAGACAATTAGTGGATAACGAACAATTTTTAGAAAATGTCTTAAGGGATGGTATAAAGATTTATTGATAATATATTAGCAAAAAACCTTGAAAAAATGGGTAAAAGTGTTAATATATTAGCATATGGAAGAGAAAGCATTACAATTTGTAACATATTATGAAAAGCAATTAGAGATTGCTAGGCGTTTTACATCTATTAGAAAGATTAGAAAAATATCACAGCGAAGACTCTCAGAGTTATCTGACGTTAGTTATGCATCAATTCGTAGATTTGAAAAAACGGGCGATATCTCTTTAGCCTCTTTAGTGAAGCTTTGTCTATCGTTACAACTCTATGATGATTTAGATAATCTTTTCAAAACTCAAAATGAATATAGATCAATCGAGGATGTAATCAATGATCAGAAGAATTGATGTATTCGCTAACAAAAAGAAAGTCGGAACGCTTGCTTTGACCAAACTAAATCAAGTGGTCTTTCAATATAGCGATGAATGGCTTAAGGATGGATTTTCAATCAATCCTTTCAAGCTTCCGTTATCAAACAGATTGTATATTTCCACCTCCCCTTATTTTAAGGGTTTATTCGGTGTATTCGCTGATTCTCTTCCAGATAGTTATGGTGAGTTATTGTTAAATAGATTTTTAAGAAAAAAAGGAATCGATATCAATTCACTTTCATGTTTAGATAGGCTTTCCTATGTGGGTTCTTCTGGAATGGGTTTATTAGAATATGTACCCGATATGAGTGAAGAACCCAATAATGAAAATATCGATTTTGATTTAATTCAAAAAGAATGCAACGATCTTCTTGATTCCAAAGAAGTTAAAGATATTGGCACATTGTATGCTTTAGGTGGCTCTAGTGGTGGCGCTAGACCTAAATCACTTATCAAATATGAAGGAGAAGATTGGATTGTTAAATTTTCCTCAAAATTTGATCCTAAAAACATTGCTGAACTCGAATATAAGTATATGTCTTTGGCGAAAGAGTTTGGAATCAATATACCAGACATCAAATTAGCAACTTCTAAAAAAGGAAAAAAATATTTCTTAATCAAAAGATTCGACCGTTTACAAGGAAAAAGAATACACATGATAAGTGTTGCCGCCCTTTTAGAATGCGATTTTAAAGCACCATCTCTTGATTATAACGAACTAATTAAACTTACAAGGGTTTTAACTAAAAAGGAAGATGATGTTATCGAGATGTATAGAAGAATGGTTTTCAATATTTTAATTGATAACCAAGATGACCATGCGAAAAACTTTTCATTCATCTACGATGATTCAAAAAAGGCATATTGTTTAGCACCAGCATACGATATAACTCCTGGGAAAACATATTTTGGCGAACACACAACATCTGTGAACGGAAAAGGAAAAGACATTACTGATGAAGATATGCTTAAGGTTGCTACCAATAATAAAATTGATTTAGCCGAGGCTAAAAGCATTATTGAAGAATGTCACTTGATACTAAAGAAAAATTAAAAATCGTATATTTGGACGAAAAATAATTTCTCTATTTTGTCAAACGTTATTGATAATGTTATATTACTAATTGTTCATTTATGAAAGGAAAGACAATATGACAAATTTTAAAGTTTATAAGAAGACACTTTCATTCTCATTTCTCATCTTTGTGGTTGATATACTAACTTTGTTAGTGGTCGTTGGATCTGCAACTGCAGGATTTTTCATTGTCAATCAAGCCTCAGATATGGCAATTTTAGGATTATTCCTTGGTTTAGTTATTGGCATCATCCTTGCATCTCTAATCGGTATGTTTGTCACTAACCGCTTCAAAGCTGCTCAAATATCAATGATCGCTAAAGGTGTCGCTGATGGAGAACTTCCAGAACATACCTTTAAAGCAGGCTTTGCTGAAACCAAAGGTAGATTTGGTCGAGTTGCTGCTTTCTTTGTGATTGATCGTGCGATTAAAGGAATCTTCCGTCAAGTTAGCCGTACGATTAATCGTATCGGAACTGCTGTCGGCGGCGATGTTGGTAATAGCGTCACATCCGCGGTTAACGCTGCAGTTGAAATCCTCATTGGATATCTCTGCGATTGTTGTTTAGGCTGGATCATGTATCGAAAAGATATCAATCCATTTAGAGCAGGATGCGAAGGTGCTGTCATTTTCTTTAGACACGGCAAAACTTTGATTAAGAATGTCGGCCGTATCTTCGGCATGGGTTTCTTATCGCTCGTTCTTGTCGGTGGAGGATTCTTTGGAATCTTGGTAGCGATCTTTTTAAATTTCCCAAATATGTTTGTTACTTTAGGAAATGAAATCGTTGAAATTTTTAATAGAATGGGTGAAAATGCTCCATCATTTATTGCTGATCCAACTTTGCTAACTGTTATTGCTTGTGTAATCCTAGGCATTGTTTTATGGTCCATCATCCACTCCGTATTAATTAGACCATTCATCCTCGTCGGTGTTATGCGTAATTATATGGAAGCTGGAAAAGCTCACATTCCAACTGAAGCAGAATTTGGTGAACTTGCGAGCAAATCTCCGAAGTTCGCTAAACTTCAAGCTAAAGCTCAAGGACAATAATTATTGTTAATATGATGAAGAGACCACTTTGTGGTCTTTTCTTTTTAAAAGTGTAATGTATCACATTTTTAAAGGCTGTAAAACACTATTTCATCACAAAATTAAAGGCAAAAATATGGGTGTTCATCACAAAATTGAAGCCTAAAAGCATTTGAAATGTGCTTCTATATAAAAAAACTTCAACTTATTAAGGTAATTATCCTCTAAGAAATGTAAAATAAAATTAAAGAGAGATTACGAGTAATATATTGCCTAATCTTTCGTCATTAATATTGAGAGGAAGTTTTATGAAAAACACGAATGCGTTCAGAACACGCGCTAAAGACGAAATCGTTAAACTTGAAAAAGACAACTACGGTCGAGAGGTAACTCACGAAGAGATCGAGGTTGTCTTTTTAACTTATGTGATGGGCTACATCAAAGGTATGTTTGTCGTCGCAAGAAATACCGAAGGTAGAATTTACGAAGTTTCTTCAAATCCAACCACTGGAAAATTCTATATTGATGTTTACAAAAAAGAAGGCAACAAAGTTGTCGACTTTTAATCTCTTAGGTAAAAACTATGAACGTTGAAAATATTCGAAACGTCGCTATTTTGGGTCACCAAGGAAGCGGTAAAACCACTCTTGTGGAATCTTTAGCCTTCACCTCTAAACTCATTCCCACTAAAGGCGAAGTCGAAAAGAAAAACACTATTTCCGATTATTCAAGCGATGAACAAAAAAGAGGTTCATCAATCCAAACTTCAGTCGTTCCTCTTCGTTACGAAGATCACAAAATCAATCTTTTAGATATCCCTGGAAATGATGATTTTATTTCCGAGGCTATCGGAGTTATTGGCACAATTAAAGGTGCAGTCCTAGTTATCGATGCCTCCGTTGGAGTGCAAGTCGGTACGATAAAGCACTATAACTTACTTAGAAAGAAAGGTGTTCCAACCTTCATCTTCGTTAATAAGATGGATAAAGAAGATGTCCATTTTGAATCCGTCTTAGAAGAAATTAGAGAAAAGCTCGGTAAAGAAGTTATCTCTTTCTGTTATCCACTTGGTCACGATGATAAATTTGATGGCTTCGCTAACGCTGTCGATTTAAAAGCTCATATCTATAATGGTAAAGAATGCGTCGAAGCGGAAATCTATCCTGATAAACGCGCAAAGATTCTTGAACTTCATAACACGATTGTTGAAGAAGTCGCTAAAACAAATGATGAATTATTAGAAAAATTCTTTAATGGTGAAGAATTCACCACTAAGGAAATTCATGAATCGCTTCGTGAAGGTGTTTTAAAAGGTGAACTCACTCCACTTATCGTTGGCAGTGCGACGAAGAACATCGGTATTCACACATTGTTAAAAATGTTCATCTCATATCTTCCAAATCCAAATGATTTAAAACCACTTGCAGCTTTAGATGAAGCTGGCAAGGAAAAAGTTGTTCCTACTAGTGTAGATGAACCATTCTCAGCCTACGTCTTTAAGACAATCGTTGATCCATATACTGGAGCGATCAATATCATTAAAGTTTGCTCTGGAGTCCTCCATGTTGGAGACGAAGTCTATGTAAACGGTGAAACTCAAAAAGTATCAATGTTATATGAGATGTGTGGTAAAAACTTAAAAGCGGTCAATGAAGTTATCGCTGGCGATATCGCCGCGGTGACTAGACTTGAAAAGATTAAATCTGGCGATACTTTATCTAGTCCAAAATCAATCACTATCTTTAAACCAGTCAAATATCCAACCGCGGTTATTTTTAAAGCTATCGTCTTAGAAAATAAGAACGATGAAAATAAACTTGGTCCAGCCTTAAATAAACTTCAACTCGAAGATCCCTCTTTAGAAGTTAAACGCAACAACGAAACTAAGCAACTCCTTTTAGGAGGTTTAAGTGAATCTCATATTCAATATGTTTTAGAGAAACTTAAAAATGTTTATAAGATTAATCTAACCACTGAAAAGATGAAAATCATCTACCGCGAATCAATTAAAGGTGTCGCGGAAGGTGATGGTCGCTACATCAAACAATCTGGTGGTTCAGGTTTCTATGGTGTCGTCAAGATGAGATTTGAACCCGCTGAAGAAAATGTCTTTACTGAAGAAGTCTTCGGTGGAGCAGTTCCTAAGAACTACTTCCCAGCGGTTGAAAAAGGTTTCTTTGAAGCTCTTCAATCTGGTTTACTTGCAGGTTTCCCAGTTATCGGTGTTAAAGCTGTCCTTGTAGACGGTAAATATCATCCAGTGGACTCCAATGAGCAAGCCTTCAAGATGGCGGGTATCTTGGCCTTCAAAGACGCTTATATGAAATGTAAGCCAATCATCTTAGAGCCAATCATGAGAATCAAAGTAGTTGCTGATAGTAATTACACTGGAAATATTCTCTCTGATTTAAATACCAGAAGAGCGAGAATCCAAAATATCGAAGAGAAGGAACATGGTTCTCAAGAAATTGAAGCCTTGATTCCAGAAGCTGAGATTGTTGACTATGTCACTAAACTAAAATCCTTGACGCAGGCCAGTGGCTTCTTCAACCGTGAATTCGTCGGTTATGAAGAACTTCCTGATCATCTTAAGGATCGAGTGATTAGCGAAAACAAATTGATCTAAATTATAAGCTACTTTATAAGGGCCTCCATTAGAGGTCCTTTTTATAAGAAAAAACCAGGATCTTCCCTGGTTATTCTCTTAAAGATAGATATCTTTTCTGTGTCCAATTGAAATCGCAAGTACGATTAGTTCAGCGTCTTTTATCAAACATATAATTCTATAATCCCCTATCCGATATCGCCACTTACCTTTAAGGTTACCGACTAATGCTTTACCGTGCAGTCTAGGATTTTCTGAATTATCTATGTTCTTTTTGAGCCAACTAATGATGAGGTGCTGTGTGTAATTATCTAATTTTTCGAGTTCTTTAATAGCATTTTTGCTAAATTGAATCTTATACATTATTTAAGATTTAACATCTCAATAACCTCATCAAGAGAGTATGTTTTAGGATCTTTAAGGTATTCGGCATACGCTTTATCAAAGACTTCTAAATCATATTTCTCTTCGAGCATTTCAAAAAATGCATCTTTCATCGCTTGGTTCATGGACACTTTGTTTGCCTTAGCAAACTTTTGTAGTGCACGATATTCTTCACTACTCATACGAACTGATAAAACGCTCATAATATGCCTCCTTGACTACAATTGTAGTCTAATTTTATAAAAAGTCAACATCGTATGGTTTATCACTTTAGCACCTAAAGTGCTTGCTTCTTTTTTGTAAGATAGAGGTGATGATTCCTGTTTGAATTATGCTTACGGCTATGTTTATCCAGCACATTAACAACAAAGATAAATCAAAAACTTGTTAAAAAGTATACGTAGTATATCAACAATTCTTTATAGTGATTTCAATAAGATAATTGCAAATCTTGTTAAAAGTTTTTATAATGGCTCCATGAGACATTTAAGTTCCTTAATTCTTGAGCTTGAATCTTTACCAAAAGGCAATGTTTATAAGAAGACCATAAGCGGTAAAGAATATTTTTATCATCAATATTCAGAAAATGGAAAAATGGTTACCAAATTAGTGGACAAATCTGAGGTTGATGAACTCACTAAAAACATTATTAGAAGACAATCAATTGAAAAAATATTAAGAGACTCTAATCCTAATAAACAACAAACGATATCTCTTTCAGAGAACGCAAGACACTTAACTGGTTCAGTAATGCACAAAGATGAAGAGGTCGCTAGATTTATAAATGGCGAGCTTGTTTATATCGATGAAAATCGCTCCCCTTTCTTAATTAAAAGAACCCATTCTTTATCTACTTGGTTACTAAGTAGAGTTATTGATACCACCAGGGTTAATTCCCGCTTATTAAAGAAAGCTTTTAATATCAATGAAAGCAAAGAAGAGATGATTCCTTTATACGCTCATGCGGCGTCTATATCTGATCGCTATTGGTTCAAACCTAAACAATCAAAACTTAAATATAAAGATGTTATCTTTGAAAACGACATCTATTCAGAAATATCTCTTGAAGGAAGTATGCTTATCTATCCAAATAAGCCAAAAGCATCTCCAGAATTAACTACGATTGGTAGTTTTGAAAAAGGCTGGAAATATATTAATAATGAATGGTGGCTTTATAAAGTCGGAAACACTAACGAAATATTCTCTGAATTACTCGCTTATGAAATATCGATGATGCTTCTTATTCCATCTGCAACCTATGAATATGATGAGCCATATATTCGTACCCTTAATTTTGCAGAGCATCAGGATTACGAATCGCTTCAATCATATCTCGGAGATGATTCATCATATTCCTTTGTTTTTTCTAAGCTTAAAGAACTTGGAGATTACTATGCGAAAGCCTATCTTCGTTTGATCTTCTGTGATGTTCTTGTAAATAATGTTGACCGTCATAACGAAAACATTGGTTTTCTTAGAGAGGAAAGAACAGGAAAGATTGTCTCTCTTGCTCCTAATTTCGATAACAATTTAGCCCTCATTTCAAGAACCACAGATCTAGTCTTAGATCCATCTAATGATGGATTTATGAAACATTTCATTAAAGAGATATTTAAGAATGAAGAGATGATGAAGATGTATAAGGAACTTGATATCCCCATCATAAACGAAAACATCATCGAGATGTGTATTAGCCGTGTACCAGTTAAAGTAGATAACATTGATAGAATCAAACGATATTTGCTTAATCGTTATAATTATTTAATTTCTAAGCTCAAATAAGAATACCCCTATTTATTGAAAAATTAGGTTTTTTTAGATATCTTATTATCTATAAAACCTTTCGAATAATAATGGAGACTTTCTAATATGATAATAGCTAGAGCACCTCTTAGAGTAAGTTTTTGCGGAGGAGGAAGCGATATTCCAGCCTTCTATAAAGAATATGGTGGCTGCGTCCTTTCATGCTCGTTAAGAAAATACGTTTATATCGCTCTTCACCCATCCTTTTATAAACAAACTATTACCCTTAAATATTCGCAAACCGAAGAAGTTAATCATTATGATGAAATCCAGCACAAATATTTCAGAATAATGCTTAAAGATTACGATGTTAAAGGTATCGAAATCGCTTCTATGGCAGATATTCCTGCAGGAACCGGTTTAGGAAGTTCGTCTGCTTTTACGGTCGCGACCTTGCAAGCTTTAAAAGCGTATAAGCATATGTCGTATTCTAAATACGCGCTGGCATGTGAAGCTTGTGAAGTGGAAATTGATAAGGCTCATTCTCCAATAGGTAAACAAGATCAATTCGCCTCTGCTTTTGGTGGATTGAATTTTATTTCCTTCAAAAAGGATGGAAGAGTTACGATTGAACCAATTCTGATTCCAGGTGATGGAGAGGCAAGACTTCAAAATAATGTCATGCTTTTCTATACCGGTTTAACTCATGATGCAAACAAGATTCTTGGTGAACAAACCAAAGATTTGAAAATAGATCCAAAACGCATTGAACTTCAAAAGAAATTATGCGAAATGGCGGTTGAACTTAGAAAACATCTTGAAGAAGGAGATGTCGATTATTTAGGCGAAGTTTTAAGAAAAAGTTGGGAGATCAAAAAGTCATTTTCTAAGCAAATCGCTAACGAAACTATTGATAAGATGTATAAATTAGCTAGCGATGCTGGCGCAAGTGGTGGAAAGCTTTTAGGCGCTGGTGGTGGTGGTTTTATGCTCTTTTATGTTAAGCCAGAATATCAAGGAAAAGTACGTGAAGCCTTGAAAGATTATCATGAAGTCGAATTCAAAATTGATTACGAAGGCGCCACAGTTATATTTGGGATGAAATAAAATGATTGCAGTTATTAGCGCTGGAGGAAAAGGAACTAGACTCTCTGAGGTTACTATCGATATTCCTAAGCCAATGGCAAAGATTGCTTCAAAACCGATCTTGGAACATCAAATTGATTGTCTAAAAGAAAATGGTATCAAAGATATCTATCTTTTGATTGGCTATTTAGGCAACGTAATTAAAGATTATTTCAAAGATGGTTCCTCTTTTGGTGTTAATATTCACTATATTGAAGAAAAAGAACCCCTCGGTAGTGGAGGAGGACTTTTCTTTTTAAAAGATGTCATCAAAGATGATTTTGTCTTCGTCTTTGGAGATTTAATTTTTGATGTCTATTTCAAACGAATGATTGATTTTCATAAAACTCATGGAGGTCTAATCACTTTGTTATCTCACCCAAATGCTCACCCATTTGATAGTGACCTCATCGTTTCAAACGAAAATGATTTAGTTACTTCAATTGATTCTAAACACAATGTGAGAAATCATTTCTATCATAATCTTGTTAATTCTGGAGTCTATGTTGTTTCAAATCGTATTTTTAATAAATATTTCCAAGAGTTAAATAAAGTCGACTTTGAAAAAGATGTTGTTAAATTAGAAATTCCAAATGGAAGTGTATATTCATATCATTCAACTGAATACGTAAAAGACGCTGGAACACCTGATCGATATTATTCGATTGGTGAAGATATTAAAAAAGGAATTGTGAAGGCTAAAAACTTATCTAGAAAACAAAAAGCAATCTTCCTTGATCGTGATGGCACAATCAATAAATTCATAGGTTTTGCAAGGGATATTAATAAGATTGAACTTGAAAATAAGGCCGCAGAAGGCTTAAAGAAAATTAATCGTAGCGAATACATCTCTATCGTGATTACCAATCAGCCTGTTATCGCTAGAGGTGAAGTAACCTTTGCCGAGTTAGATGAAATCCATAAAAAGATTGAAACCCTTTTAGGCAAAGAAGGCTCTTTCTATGATGATTTGTATTTTTGCCCACATCATCCTGATAGCGGATTCGAAGGCGAAATTAAAGAACTTAAATTTAAATGCAAGTGTCGTAAGCCTGGTATCGAGCTAATTTTAAAAGCTGCTGAAAAATATAATATCGACATATCAAAATCTTATGTTTTAGGCGATACAACGATGGATATTCAAACTGGGATAAACGCTAAATGTAAAACCATCCTTGTTCAAACTGGAGAAAAAGGTTTAGATGGTAAATATAATGTAGCACCCGACCACCAAATTAGAGATTTGAGTGAAATAGATAAAATTATTGGAGAATAAAATTATGAACCAAAAAGAAAACATTAGACGTTATTTAGATGAAGAAATCAAAGTGCTTAAAGCTATCAGCGTTGATGATCTTAATTCCTTAATGGAAGAAATCGAAAAAGCTCGTGAAAACGGAGCGACAGTTTATATATGCGGCAATGGTGGAAGCGCCGCTACAGCATCGCATTATTGCTGCGACTTTAATAAAGGTGTTTCGGGCTGTTCAGATAAGAATACGAACTTTGTTTGCTTAAGCGATAACATCGCGACCATCACCGCGATTGCTAACGATATCTCTTATGATGAAATCTTCTCTTATCAACTCAAATCGAGAATGAAAAAAGATGATGTTCTATTCGTAATTTCTGGTTCAGGCAATTCTAAAAATATCGTTAAGGCTATGGAAGTTGCAAAAGAAAAAGGCAACAAAATATTAGGGTTATGCGGCTATAATGGTGGAAAAGTTAAAGAAATGTCGGATGTTTGCGTTCACGTAAATATCGACAATATGCAAATAGTTGAAGATGCGCACATGATTGTTGATCATTGTTTAATGTTCATCTTGGCAGGTTACAAATTTTAGTGAAAAAAGTACGCTACGTATATCGAAAACATACATTCATTTACTTCGTCGTAAAGATTTTTTCGTTTCTTTATACGC
Source organism: Bacilli bacterium (assembly GCA_045615665.1). Taxonomy (GTDB): domain Bacteria; phylum Bacillota_I; class Bacilli_A; order RFN20; family CAG-826; genus Fiminaster. The sequence continues at coordinate 22,994 of JAZLFJ010000003.1, read as the reverse complement.
GAATCGTCTATGGTTACCGTTCCAAAGCTAAATACCATATGACAAAGGATGAGCCAATCATCGTTTTATCTAATCATCAAACCGATGTTGACCCGTTTTGCTTATTCACTTGTTTCACTCGTCCTATTTTCCCAATCGCAACAGATAACATTTTTGCAGGGAAATTTAGGGGCAGATTATTTAATCGACTGGGAGTTATATCTAAAAAGAAAGGCTCGATGGATTTAAATGCAGTTATGTCGATGCAAAAAGTCCTCGCTAACAAAGGTTCGCTTCTTTTATTTTTAGAAGGGAATCGTTCATATGCAGAATTCCAATTTTATATTTCTAACTCCATCGTTAAATTCTTGAAAAATTCGAAGGCAACAATTGTCTTATTTAATTTAAAAGGCGGAACCGGAAAAGCGCCAAGATTTAAACACAAACGTCGTAAAGGCCCATTTACTGGTGAAATCAAAAAAATCCTCAAGTATGAAGAATATAGCAAAATGGATGACTCTCTTTTATTTTCGACAATTAAAGATAATTTGAAGGTTTTCGATTCTGAATCACACAAACTCTATAAATCGAATAAACGAGGTGAATATCTCGAACGTGTTTTCTTTGTTTGCCCTGTTTGTGGAAAGGTTGAAACCCTCTATTCAAAAGGCGCTTATCTACATTGTTCAAATTGTGGATTAAAAGTCGAATATAGTGAGGATTTGCTATTAAAATCCGATAATCCGGATTTCAAATTTAGCAAGATGATTGAGTATTGGAATTATCAAAAACGTTATATAAAAGACATGTTAATTTACAAAAATAAAGTTATTTTTTCTGATAAAAATGTCAAGGTTAGAAAGACTAACCCTTATGAGAAAAAAGTTAACTTATTTAAAGGTGAAATTTTGTTAACTGATAAAAAACTAAAATATGGTAAAAATTCTTTTGATTTAAGTAAAATTGAATCCGCTTCTATTGTCTCTGGAAGAAATTTAATCTTCATATATGACGGAAATGAATATACTTTAAGAGGTCACAAGCGCTTCAATGCTTTAAAGTATATTTTTATGTTTAATAAGTTAGATACTCTTATGGCAAAAAATAAATCTGATCAATATTACAATTTGGAGGAAAACTAATATGTGGGCGTTCGATTTATCCCAATTTGATAGCGTTTGGAAAGTAATCCTTAACATCGGTTTACTTTTAATCGCGCTTCTTGTTGGTAATGCAATAAGACGAACAGTACCTTTCTTAAGAAAAGTATTTATTCCAAGTGCACTTATAGGCGGATTGATTTTATTTTTAGTTAATTTATTTTCAAATAAAGTTTTCAATTATGAACTTTTAGACCGTAGGTTAATGCAAATTATAACTTATCACGCTTTAGCGATTGGCTTTATCGCTATGTCGTTTAAAATCAACGATAAAAAGCAAAAAGGCTTAGGCGTTTATTCTATCCAAAATGGCTTAATTACCGGTGGAACATATATGTTACAAGCTATGCTTGGCATTTTAGTGGGTTTAATTTTCTACTGGGCAGGTTCAATTTTATTTTATGATACTGGCGTCCTACTTCCATTAGGATTTGGTCAAGGACCAGGCAACGCTTTGACATGGGATATTAAATTCGCTGACTATGGGTTAAATACAAATGGTTCTTTAGGTTTAACGATTGCCTCGGTTGGATTTATTGTCGCTTCGATCGTTGGAGTTGTTTATATCAGTATTTATAAATACGAAGGGCAAATTGCGGAAAGACAATTTAATCTTTTTAGAAAAGTTGAAGATTTCGAAACCGTTAATGAAATTGAAGATAGTGAATCGGTCGATAAATTAACCATTCAAATTGCCTTTGTTGCTTTGGCTTATGGTTTATCTTTCCTCATCATGTTCTTCTTTGCAAAATTGACCGATTGGACAAATGTTAAATTGTTCAATGATGTGGCCTGGGGCTTTAACTTCATTTGGGGTGTCGTTGTCGCCACACTTCTTAAACTTTTCATCAAATTCTTGGAAAAGAAGAAAGTTATTAAGAAACGTTATGTAAATAACTATCAAATGGACCGCATCAGCGGACTTGCCTTCGATTTAATGATTATTGCAGGTGTTGTTGCAATCGATATCGAAGTGCTTAAAGATTATGTCTGGCTCATCGTCGCACTTTGTGCGGTCGGCACAGTTATCACAGTCATCTATGTTAAGATTATGACTTCACTTTGTTTTAAAGACTTTAGGCACGAATCTTTCCTAGTTAATTTTGGAACATTAACAGGCACAGCTTCTAATGGAATGATTCTTCTAAGAGAAATTGATCCAAATTATGAAACTCCTACCAATAATATCTTTATCATTTCTCAGTTCCCTGCTATGGTAGCAGTCGCTCCGCTTTTACTGTTACTTAATTTCAGTGCGGAATCATATAAAGGATGTTTAATTGCGTTGGGTATCTTCGGTGGTTTACTTGTCGCTTACACTGTCGTAGCGATACTTCTCATCAAACTGCGTCAAAAGAAAGCTTTGGAATAAGGGATTATTAAATAAACAAAAACGCCTCCGATTTGGAAGCGTTTTGTTTTGTTAGAATAATTTGAAGTTTAATACCTCCAAGTTAACGAAAATATTATATATCTTCATCTTTTTGACAAAAGATATTTGTTTATTTTTCGTTTAAATTATAATTTACGTTATGGAATTGATTTATAAGATCAAAGACAAACCCCCATTTGCCAAGATGATATTAGCTGCTTTACAGCAGTTTTTAGCCGTCCTTGCTAGCACGATTACAATGCCGATGATAGTGGGACATGGAATGTCTCATTCCGCTGCATTATTAGGCGCTGGAGTGGGTTCTATTGTCTATTTCATAATTACGAGATTTCGCTCTCCAGCCTTTTTAGGCTCTTCATTTTCATACATTGGAAGTTTAAGCGCTGCTTTTGCAGGTGCTGCAACAGTGGCTATGGGTTATGTTGGTTTAATCCTTGGAGCAACTATTGCTGGTTTAGTTTACGTTATTCTTTCAATCATTATTAAATTTGCAGGAACAAAATGGATTGATAAAATCATGCCTGCAATTATTATTGGACCTGTCGTAATGGTTATTGGTCTAGCACTCGCTCCTAACGCAGTTTCAAATCTCTTTTTAGGTGGCGCAACGGTTGACGGAAAAAGTATTGCTAATCAATATGTTTGTTTAATTTGTGGCTTAGTGGCTTTATTCACCAGTGTTGTTGTTTCCGTTTACGGAAAGAATTTGATTAAGTTGATTCCGTTCATTTTTGGTATTCTTTCTGGTTATTTCCTAGCTTTGATTTTTTCAATATTTGGTTATATGAATGACATTGATGCTTTAAAAATAATTGATTTTAACATCTTTAGAGATATCGAATGGCTTCCTGAGTTATCGTTCGTTAAGGCTATCGATGGATTTAAGGACTTTAGCAGTGCAGGTGAATTTTTCTCTTATTTTGGTCTAGTTGTATCTGCTTATCTACCTGTCGCATTCGTTTCCTTTGCTGAACACATAGCTGATCATAAAAACCTTTCTTTTATCACCGGACAAAATCTCATTGAAGATCCTGGCTTACATCGAACTTTATTAGGCGATGGATTAGGTTCTATTACAGGTGCATTTCTTGGTGGATGTCCAAATACCACCTATGGTGAATCTATCTCTTGTGTCGCTTTTAGTCATAATGCTTCGATATGGACTTTGTTATTGGCTTCAATCATGGCGGTTGTTCTATCCTTTATTGGCCCACTAATGTGCTTCTTTGAGAGCATTCCTCCATGTGTTATTGGAGGCATCTCTTTTGCTTTGTTCGGCTTTATCGCTGCAAGCGGACTACAAATGCTTAAGGGCACTGATTTTTCAAAGAGTAAAAACATCTTTGTTATTTCCGTAATTCTAGTTGGTGGCATCGGTGGATTAACCTTGCAGTTTCGTAATGTAGTCATTTCGCCAGTTGCCTGTGCATTATTCTTAGGTGTCGTCATTAACTTAATCGTTAATATTAAGAAGCCTAAAAAGGATAAGGATGAAAAAAGTTAATCTCTTTTTAGTGGACGCAAGAAATCTTAAATTCAAAGATTTAGATGTTTTTAGCTTTTCTAGTGAAGAAAAAACCGTCATCGATAGACTTAAAATTGAAACTAGTAAAATTGAAAAAGCAGTTTCATTTTTATTAAAACATAAGTTTGTTCGAGACTATTCTTTGAACGAATATGGTAAACCAATTTCAAAAGATAAATACTTCAATGTTTCCCATTCAAAAGGAATTGTTGCAATAGCGCTTAGTGAATACCCAGTTGGTTTAGATTTAGAGTTAATTAGATCATATAGAGAATCACTTAAAACCCTAATTTGTAATGATATAGAGAATGAATACATTAAAAGCAACGAAGATTTCTACAAAGTCTGGACAAGCAAAGAATCCTTAGTTAAATGTATTGGAACCGGATTTAAAGGTAGTCTAAAAGCTATTCCTGCGCTTCCTCTTGAAGGACGAAAAGAATATAGCGGTAAAACTTATAGCGCTAAAACACTGAAAATTAATAACATAGCTATTTCGTTAACCTTAGAAACTAATCAAGAATTTGATATCGAATTAACTGCTCTAAAAATTGAGGATTTATAAAAGAAAATCGACATTTGCTGCCGATTTTTTTACTTAATGTTCCCTAACAAATCTTTTATCATCTGAACAAGTTTTGCGACATTAACGACTATTATTTGGAAGATACCTTCAACGTAGACAAATAAGATAAGAGCAATACCAATGACCGGTATAATGGGGTCGATTTTTTTATTCTTATGAACTTTTGTATATGAGAATAGAAGTGTAAGCGGGGCTACTAGTAGCAGTGAGGATGCATCTCCGAAGCCTAAATGAGATATGACATATAACGCGAGGTGAGAGGCAACATCAATATCTTCGATGTCAGCAACGAATTTTGATGTTAATGCAAGTGAAGTAGATAAATAAATAATGAAATCGATAATTCCAGCAGCAAAGAAGGTGATTGCGATAATAATCGAGAATCTTAATGAGTGAGCGTTTGTTTTACGATGTTCTTTTACAAAATCGTTATTAAGATATTTTTTCTTCTTCCTGAGTTCCTCAATTTTTAAGATAACAAATAAGGCAACGATGGCTGCAAACATTAAAGGAGGTTTGCTTGTTAATAGAAAGAAAGCAAAGAAAGGAAGATCCATCTGTCCTAAACTTACGAAATATTTAATTAAGATCGATGCCACTTCGTAGAGTATAGGAATTAAAACGAAAGATCTAAAAATATAAATTTTCTTTCCTTGAAATTTCTTTGGGTTGTAGTTAAAAAAATAAAACACTAAAGCACACAAAAATAAATCAATAAAGATATTAAAAACTAAACCGGTTTTTCCTAATCTAAATAGCAAGAGTCCAAATGCTTTTGCCATATCCATGAATTTAACAGGAGCAAAAGCATTAACAAATCCATATCCATAATGGATAATAACCAAATTCCCAACGATATATAAACCCAGGGCAACCCCACCATAGAACATGATGAGCTTTTTCCAGCTATCGCGTTTTTGATACATGACGGCAAAATTGGCTAATAAGAATAAAGGTAATGGAAATGTGGCAAAAATATCGCCCAAATCCTTAACCCAACCTATTTGTTGCTCTGAACCTGGAATAATTCTGATGTTTAGTTTTGCAACCATTCCAATTTGAGCAATGATTAAACAAACCCAAGCAATTATTCTTAAATATCGATAAGAAAGAGGAGCACGATACTTAATATCGTTCTCTAAAGTTCTATCTTTAAGTCTTATATGAGCTGTTTTGGCCATGTTTTGATTATAAATGAAATTTATTAATTGTGTAGAGGTAAAAAAATAAAAAGACTGCCTTTTTGCTTGAGTTATCAAAGATTTGCAGTCTTTTTTTGGCTTATTCAGCCCTATCAGCTTTAATGAATTCGACAGCTAAGTTAGTGATAGCAATTAAGATTAAAGCAATACCGATTATCAAACTGATATATTGAGTAAAATCATCGATTGTTAATAAAAGTGCTCCAACAGTGATTAGTGCTGCTCCAATAATGAGTTTAATAATGAATGGCGCTAATACTTTTTCTTTTCTTACAAAGTAAGCTAAGAATGCGTCAACGAAAAGCGCTGAGCCAAAGACGATTAGTACAAATGGCACAAACGAATTGATAAATTGCATTACGATATTAGCGACAATAAAGAAAATTCCTAACGTTAAGGCTAATAATCCGCCTAGTGCAATTGGCGAAACAACACTTTTATCTTTAATTGCAGCAACAATGACAATGACTGCACCAATTGCAATGCAAGACGATCCTAAAATAATGGATAAAACGTTGCCTGCCCATGCCAAAGAGACACAGAACAAAACACCTAACACAAGTAATGCACAGGCTTCTATGACTTTGAATATGCTTTCTTTTTTCATATTTAATTTCCTTTCGCTAAAAATTATAAAACGTTAAAGTTATCTTTCAACAGCAAATAGCGTATTAGTAAAAATTGATATTTTTATTAAAAGTCGCTATTCTATACAAGAGGTCACTTATGAAAAAGTTAATTCGTAAATTATTTAATAGGACAATGCTTGTTATTTTCATCCTTTTGGTGGAGATTGCCGCTATTGTTACTGCATTTATTGTTGCTAGTAATTTCTCACCTGATGGTGAATGGGGACAAAAATATCCTGATCTTGTTTGGATTGGCGTAGTCGATGATCTTTTGGTTTTTGTTTTGTTTGTTTTGCAAATAATCATCTTCTTTAGAGTTATCTACCGCCAGATGGATGCAGAATTTAAAATTCCTTGGGTAATTATTTTATTAGCATTGCCTCTTGTTGGACCACTCCTATATATCGTTCTTGCTAGACGCAATTTAAAAAAGAAAGATTCACGTTTGTTAAATGCTTCTGATGGGTTAGGCGCTAAATTTTTCCTCAATGGTGCAGAACCAAAAGATTTGGCTGAATTTCATAAAACGTTTGATTATCTAGATAATAATTCTGTTTTATGTGGACACACAAATAGCCGTGTTAAATATTATAAAAATGGTGAAACATTCTTCCCTGAATTTATCGAAGATTTAAAGAAAGCTAAAGAGTTTATTTTCCTTGAATTTTTCATTATTGGTAATGGAAAAGAATGGCAACAAGTTCGTGAAATTCTAGTCGATAAAGCAAAGAAAGGCGTCGATGTTAGAGTCCTATATGACGACCTTGGTTCTGTTGGTGTTCTTCCTAGCAATGAATTCAAAAAACTCCGTAAACTCGGCATAAAAGCCTACAAATACAACAAATTTAAAGTCATAATTTCCGGTGTCTATAATAACCGTGATCACCGCAAAATTGCTGTCATCGATCACCTCTATGGTTATACAGGTGGTATGAACCTTGCTGATGAATACGCCAACATCGATTCACCATTTGGTTATTGGAAAGATACAATGATCAGAATCGAAGGAAGTGCGATTAATAATTTGATTCAACTTTTTCTAACTAATTTTGATTTATCAGACCGTCACACATCTAATCACGCTCAATTCTTAGAATATGATTATCCTAAGTTTGATGATTCAGGTGTTGTTTATCCTTTTGGTCATGGTCCAGCACCATATTTTAAGGAAAGAGTTGGTGAAGAAACCTTAATTAATATTATTAACTCTGCTCAAAAAACTCTTTATATTTCTTCTCCATATTTCATTCCATCCGAATCGCTTCTTTATTCAATTAGAAGAGCGGCTTTAAATGGTGTTGATGTTTATTTGTTCTTACCTGGGATTCCGGATAAGAAACTTGTTTATCACGTCGCTGAAACATATTTCCAAACTTTAATGAAAGCTGGAGTTCACGTCATGTCATATCGACCGGGCTTTAACCATATGAAAACAATAATTGCCGATGGAAAATTAGCTTTTGTTGGAACAATTAACTGCGACTATCGTTCTTTGGTTCACCACTTCGAATGTGGAGCAGTGTTATATAACACACCTTGCTGTAAAGATATTGTTGAAGATTTCCAATCAATGATGGTTGAATCTGAAGAAATTCCAGCATCATTTCAGATGTCCAAGTTCATTATCTTTATTTGCGCGTTAATTAAGCCGTTTGTTGCATTGTTATAATTTAGATTTCTAAGTAGAAAAGTCGCCACTATGATGTGGTGATTTTTCATGTTATAATCAAATTAAGGGATACAAATAGTAAAAATTCGATTTATCGAAGTAATTTATTTGCTATACGTAATTTTTTAGGGGGGAAGAATTATGGGTAAGTTAGGTTGGATTATTCCAGTTGCAATTACAGGAACTTTACTTATTGCAGTTGGTGGTGTTTATTTATCAATTATGGATTTAAACAAATCCTCTTTTAAACCAGAAACAATTACATCTGATCAGGTCTTACAAAGGCAAGTGGTTAGATCATTAAGTTCTACTGCAACAGAGAAGAAAATCGATTATACAATTGATCAAAAATGTTTAAATCAAATCTTCTATAATGCAACTGAAAGCATTAGAAAAGATCCTATGATGTCACAATACATTGGTGATTTTTACGTGGAGATTAAAGGCAACAATTATAAGTTCTTTATCGAAGCTAATCTTAAGATTATTCAAACTAGATTTATCATCGAAACTAAATTAAAAGAAACTGATACTGATTACATATTCAATGTCGAATCAATCAAGGCTGGAAATTTCCCTGCTAAATGGCTAATTGATATGACTGGTGTCGCGAATAACTTACCTCTTGAGAGCACATTTGCTGACATTGGTCTAAACATCAAAGTGGATTTAAATAATTCACGGTTAACTTATTCGAAAGCAGACATGCAAAAAGATTTATTAAACCTTATGTCATCGAAAGCTGGATCTGGTGACGATTCGCTTCTTTCTTCAGCACTCGACACCATGGATCTCAATTTTGAAATGAATAAAGGTATTCATGTCACTGGCGATTTAAGCGATATGCAAAATAATGATGAAGTGTCAGATGCTTCTTGCGATACCGAGACCGGTCACTATGAAGATGCTGAAGCCATTAAGAAATTGATTGAAGATGGCGTTAAATCTGCAACCGAAAATTCTATTAATGGAAAGAGTGAAGAAGAAATTCGATCCTCTGCCGAATTCTTCTTTAAACAGATTAAGCATTTAGGCAGTAGCGACGGTGTTAATAGCGTCATTGAGCAACGCATTAAAAACACTCATACGCCTGCTACATTTATTACTCCAGGCGAATATAAAGTGGCTTATATCGGCGAAGATGAATTAGATCAAATTCTTATCGCTACCGATATTATCGGTAAGTCCTATATCCTCCATTATGCTGATGAAGTTGCTTATGTTGTCGTAGACAATTTCTATTGCGACCTCTTCCAAAAAGATGGAAAACAATATTTGAACTATACGCTTGGAATTAATATTAATGGTTTAGAAACAAGAGCGATTATTGAAACCGAATGTCAACCAGTCGCTAATTCGTTTAAAGCCAATTTCAAGATTAGTAATATCTACTATGGTTCAAAAGTTGCTAAAGACAAATTCCAAAAGGTAGTAAAAGATTTCTTTAGTGATGCAATTAATTCAATGGATGATTCTTCATGGGTTAGTTTTGATAAAGAAAATAATGTTATCGCAATTAACTTTGATAAATTATTTGAAAAAGAAGAATTAGCGCCATATCAAACCTCATTTGATGCCGCTGGTGGTGGAACTAAATCCTTGCATATTGATAAGGATAATGTTGGTCTAGGCGGTGAAGGCCAACTCTCCTTACACTTCGCAAGAGAATAAAAAAGATTAAATGCTTTAGCCTCCTTAAAGGAGGCTTTTTCTTTAATAAAAAATTTTTCGCATTTTTTCTAAAAAATCTCAGTAATAAGTTATTTGAAAGAGGTAAAAAATGGATACGTTACATGAACAAAAAATGAAAGGCTTCTTCTATGATGTTTCAAGATACACTTTCACTTATTTATTTGATTTGGGGGAAGGATCGTTCGTAGTGAGATGCACGAAAAACGATGTGAAAGAATTGATCAAAATATTCAGGATTCAAAATCTAAAATTAACTAACAAAAAGGAATATTTTGTAAGAATCATTTTAAGATCAGATATCTTTGATTTTGAAGAAGTTGGCGAATGCGAGTCAATCTCATACGAAGAATTAATCGCTATTTTATATAGGTCTGCAAGTAAAGAAGATGATGGTTTATCACTACATACAGAAAAAAGACTCTTCAAGGAGAGTCTCGATTATGGTTTTGGTAATATTAACTAGAAAATGTAATTCTTCTTATTCTTTTTAATGATTTTCATATCCTTAAAGAATTTGATTGAACTCTTTAAAGGAGAAACCGTTGAACCTCTATCGTCTCTCCAAATAACTGGGATTTGACGCACATTTACATTATTGAGCTTTGCAATATAAAGATATTCAACATCGAAGGCAAAACCATTGATGATTTGCTTTTCGACCATCTTTTTAGCGAATTTAGCCTCAATGCACTTAAAGCCACATTGGGTATCACTGTAATGAAAATGGAATTTTCCGTTTACAAGTTTACGGCAGCACCATCCAATAAATCTGCGTTTTGCGGGTTGTTTAACTGGAATAATCGATTCTTTATGATGACGTGAACCAATAATAAAATTATCTTTTCCAAGCAAAGGAATAATATCATCAATCGCCTTTAAATCGGTTGATAAATCAGCATCCATAAAAAGAATATAGTCCCCAGCGGCATCAAGGATGCCTTGTTTGACTGCGCCACCTTTGCCACGATTAATTTCATAGCCCGAATGCACAACTCCAGGAATTGAATTTATAACTTCTTGAGTGTTATCTTTTGATCCATCGTTCACTAAAATTAGTTCAGTGTGGATGCTTAAAGAAGAGAGTTTGTTTTTGACAATCTCAGCTTTTTCTTTAATATCTTTTGCTTCGTTATAGCAGGGAATAATAACAGATAATTTCATATTTATTTCTTCTTTTTAAGTTTCGCGATTAGTGGAGCAATGACAAGAGGAGAGAATAAACTTGCAATAGAGACAAGATAGCCGACAACAATTGACAAAGCATAGACTAGAACATAATTGATAACTATTTCTTCTTTAACTTTAATTACAAAGGTTGTGATTACATAACCAATAACGACTCCTAAAGTAGAGCCTAAAACAATATAAAATAGGGGAATTGCAAGTTTTTTGAGGCTAATATCATATTTTTCTTCATCATTACTTGCCTTATAAACAGCGAAATATAAAGTGATAACAAAGACAATGGTTAACACTAAAATGAAGGCAGACAAAGCATCTTGATTTTGAATTTCAAAAATTGATAAAACCAAACCAAATAATATAAATAATGAGAAGATACCAAAAAAGATATAATCCATATTTTTTAATCCTTCAAAAATTGAGGAAAAATCAAACTTTCCATCACTTGGTTTTTTAGACTGTTTAACGGGTTTAATTTTCTTCTTTTTTGGTGAAATTTCATCGGTAAAACCTAAAGATGTAAGCAAAACAAGCAGCGGAAATCTAACGTCTTTTCCATTTAAAATTTCTTCAAATGTAGAGCAAGTAAAAATGAAGTCTCCATTATTTGCAAAACAGATAAAAATAGGATTATAAAGCGAAACGATATCGATTACTTTCCCAATTTTGCTTTTTTGTGATTCGAATGTTGGTTCAATCCCGTCTTTTAATTCACCGATTTTTTTAATGAGTTCTTCCTTTTGCTCCGGTGTTAAAACTTCTTTCCTAAAATAAAGCATCATCAATCCAGTTTGAGCGATTCGAATTTTGATTTGGAAAGTATCGGCGAGGGAAAGTGAGTCTTCAGATTCTAGAACAAAGTCGCTATCGGTTAAATCATAATTCGGTTTTAAAAGTTCATCACTCAACAACGTTGAGTTTACAAGGTTTACTTTATTATTAAATATAAACCTCTCCTTTGTTGCGTTTCTAGAAATAATTAGTTGCTTGAATTCCATGCTAATTAATATATTAATTCACTTGTCATTATTCTTCTACAATTATTTTTCTATTTGCATTTTACTACTTTCTTTTAGCATAATTATTAATTATGGCGAACAAAGTAGTTCGTGTATGGGAGGAGATAGGCTATGAAATGTGAAAAATGTGGTTTTGATAATCTTGAAGAAGCTGTTTTTTGCATTAAGTGTGGTTCCCGTTTAGATGGGTACATTCCTTGTCCTAAATGTGGCGAGTATATTCCAAACGATTCGATCAAGTGTCCTCATTGCGGAAAAGCTATTCCTCACAAAAGCGAAACTAAGATGCAAAAGAATGAAGAACTTAGTGCGACTAAACAAAAGGTGTCGCGTGTTTTCAATCGAGTCTCATTCTTTGTTTCTTTAGCTATCATTTCCTTAGTTCTAATTTTGTCTTGCTTTGATTTAGCATTCACATTGGTTGATTTTGAAGAAAATCTTAACTCTGCACTTGCTATTTCAACAATGTCGCCTGTTGATTATATCTGGATGGGTTTTAGATACGGATTTGCTGCGATTGATTTTGTCATTGCCCTTGTCTTTGGAATAATCGCAATTAGGAAGATGATTGTTCTAAAGCGAACCATCGATATTTCAGGTTCATACAAATATTTAGCAGTGCTCTTAGCGAGTAAAACGTTCTCCTTAACTACGTTATATGCTTTAACTTCTTCTAATAAATTTAATAATTTTAATCTCTTTGCTTCGCTTTTAATTATCCCGATTGTGTTTTTAGTTATCCACCTATTTATATGCATTGGATTTGATTGCTTCCTTAACTTTAAAAGAGGAGCGGTTTCTATATTCGTAGCTAAAATCATTCTAGGTGCTGGCATGTTTATCCCTTTTTCAATGATCAACGCTTTTTCTAAATCGAATATCGGTTTCTTGTACAGTAGTGGTGAATATTTGGAGGTAGGAATACTTGCTAGATTTTTAAGATTATGTGAAATGGTTCCAAATTATTATAGCGACGGAATTTTCATTAGTTCATTTGTTGTTTCTTGCTTATCCTTTATTCTTGCAATCCTTATCGTTTCACTTAGTTTCTCTTTGGCGGTTTATTCGTTTAGTTGTTACTTTAGAGGGATGAATAAATTTAGAAAATTTAGAATTGTTTTTTATCTTCTTGTTATTGCATTGTCGATTCTATCGACATCATATCTCATTTCTTCAATTGCAGAAGTTGCATTATACGAGAAATTTCTAGGTAGCTATAGAGTTCATTTTCCAGAAGGACCAATTTCAATATTCTTGATGTCCGCTTTACTTGTGGGTGTTGCGATTTCTGTCTTTAGCATCTATAACAGAGCGTCAAGAAGAGCGGCATTAGAAGAAAGGACTGCTGTTACTAAGTAATATGGACGCTATAAAAATTATCACTAATAATTCCAAGGCTCGTTTCAATTATTTTCTTGAAGATTTTTTAGAATGTGGAATCGAACTCAAAGGCAGTGAAATCAAATCCATTCGTAAGACAGGAGCCTCGCTTCAAGATGCTTATGTTTTATTTAGAAATGGTGAAGCTTATCTTTTAAACATGCATGTCGCACCGTATGAGAATGGTAATATCTTTAATCACGAGCCAAATAGAACTAGAAAACTTTTATTGCATAAAAAAGAAATTAAAAAGATGGAGCAAAAAGCTACTGAGAAAGCTTTAACTGTTGTTCCTACTAAGATTTATCTTAAAAGAGGTAAACTTAAAGTAGAGATTGCTTTAGCAAAAGGTAAAAAGCTTTATGATAAGCGCGAAACCATCAAGAAACGTGATGATGAACGTATGATGGCTAAAGCAAAGAAATCGAGCGGAAAATATGATGAATAGAAATGAACTCGAAGCATATTTTAAAGAGCACAATTATCCTTCTTATGAAAGAGGTAATTATGACCGATATCTTAAAGATCATTCTTTTTCTTTTGATGTTCCTTCAATTCACATAACAGGGACGAATGGTAAAGGTTCAACATCGAATTATATTTATAATATCTATCGTAAAGCTGGCTACAAAGTAGGCTTATACACCTCGCCATATTTGGATGATGTTACCGAAATGGTTTCGATAAATGGAGAAATAGTTTCATTTGAAACATATTTAAAGAAATTCGAATCATTAAGAGAAGATTTTGAAAAATATAATTTGTCATCTTTTGAGATGCAGACAGTAATTGCCTTCGATTTATTTAATGAAGCAAATCTTGATTTGGTCATTGTTGAAGTTGGAATGGGCGGATATATCGATGCTACAAATATCATCATTCCGCTTTTGTCTATCATTACTTCCGTTTCGCTTGAACACACTTCTTACTTAGGCGGTACAACAAGTGAAATTGCTTATAATAAAGCAGGCATTATTAAGCCAAATGTGCCCGTTTTGCTTGGGAAAATGGATGAATTTGCTCTTTACGCAATACGTGAAACTGCAAAAAAACTTAATTCACCTGTTCACATTGTTAACGAATATTATAATGAGCAAATCATTGATGGAGCGACATGCTTTAATAGTCAAAATCTTAAAAATGTTAAATTGTCAGTTCCAGTCTTATATCAAATTAAGAACGCTTGTTTAGCAATTGATGCTGTTAAGTTACTTAATGACAAGTTCCCAGTTAGTGAAGAAGTTATTAAACAAGGTCTACAAGACGCAGTTTTACCTTGCCGTTTTGAATATATTGACAAAAATATCCTGGTTGATGGTGCTCATAATCCTGAAGCCATGCAAGATTTCGTTAATTCTCTAAGAGCGGCAACTAATAAGCCAATCCATGCGATTTTTGCATCCTTTAGAGATAAAAACTTTTCTCAAATGTTAAATATTTTAGATACGATTACGACAGATATTACAATCACAACATTTGATCATAAACGCGCTAAAACTGAGGATGAATATTTCTTATTTTTATCAACATACAAATTCGAAGCAGATTATTTAGCAAAAATTAGAGAACTAAAAGAAACTTATCCAGATGATTTGATCGTTATTACTGGTTCATTATATTTTGCTGGTTTAGTGAAAAGAGAACTTTCTAAATGAAAATTTCGCAAGTTCAAAAAATAACTCTTGCTGCTTTGTTACTAGCTTTAACAATAATTTTAACTAGAATCACTCCGCTTCAGAACTTTCCACTGATTCCTTGGGTGAGGATCTCTTTAGGCCCTGCCCTCATTATATTTTCATCTATTTTACTTGGTCCACTTTATGGGGCAATTGTTGGTGCGGGAAGCGATATTTTAGGCATTGTTTTATTTCCAAATTCCCTTGGTTATGCAATTAATCCGTTATTCACATTAGTTTATGGATTTCTTGGGGTTTTGCCGTGGATTTTGTACATTTTAATTAAAAGAATCAATAATCGATTTGTGCCTATTATCACATTTTTAGTTTCCTCGGTTTTACTTTATGTTTTGCTAGTGATTTTTATATTTCTAGTCCCTTCAATTTTTGAAAATTATTCTTTTGAAAATTGGCATCGGATCCTAATTGTTTCAATCGCTTTTGTTTTGATGATTGCAACTGTAATTTCAATATTCTTTATCAACAAATTTTATAAGAAAAGATATGGTGAAATTTTTTCTCCATACAAAATTGCTTTTGTGTGTTTAATTAGTGAAATGTTGGTCATGTTATTACTCAATTCGCTCGTTAAAACTGTTACTTTTGAAGTGAATTATTGGGTAATTTTCTTTGCTCAATTAGTGGTATTTTTCATTGATGTTCCGCTTAACACATTTGTGGTGGAAGGCCTTCTTTTAATCACCCAAAGATTGAATAATAGGCGCGTCTAATCATATTGCGCACTTTTGAAATATATTTGTCTACTTGCGTTATTGTGATACAATTAACGCGTTTCGGAGAATAAATATGGAAAAAGCAAAAAATATCTCTTGGGATGAATACTTTATGTCAATGGCGATTTTAAGCAGTCAAAGATCTAAAGACCCAAATACAAAAGTTGGCGCCTGTATTGTCGATGCAGACCACAAGATTGTATCCAATGGTTATAACGGAATGCCTATTGGTTGCAACGAAGATGAATTATCATGGAACAAAGGCGAAGGATTAGATTCCAAATATCTTTATGTTTGTCACGCAGAATTCAATGCGATTTTAAACACACGCGACGGAGCAGCTTTAAAAGGTTGCACCCTCTATGTCACCTTATTCCCATGTAACGAATGTACTAAAGCTATCATTCAAAAAGGAATCAAGGAAGTTGTTTATTTAGATAATAAATACGCTAATACTACTGAAACTCAAGCATCAGCTAAAATGCTCAAACTTGCTGGAGTTAAAACTCGTCAATATCAAGGTAGAGTAATTAATTTTGATTATAAATAATCATGAATTTAATCGAAGTTAGAAATTTAACATATAGTTATGACAACAAAGTTAACGTCCTCGATGACGTTTCTTTTGACGTTGAAGCTGGAAAATACGTTTCTATCATCGGTCATAATGGTTCTGGTAAATCAACAATTGCAAAATTGCTTATTGGCTTAATTGAGCCAAAAGCAGGAAAAATAATTGCATTTAGCAAAGAACTCAATCGTAAAAACGTAAGAGAAATTCGTTCTCACGTTGGAATTGTCTTTCAAAATCCTGATAACCAATTTATTGGTTCTACCGTAAGAGATGATATTGCATTCGGTTTAGAGAATAGGCAAGTCAAACATGAGGATATGGATCCTATAATTGATGAATTCGCTAAGAAGGTTAATATGTCTGAATTCCTTGACAAAGAACCTGAAAATCTTTCTGGTGGACAGAAACAAAGAGTTGCAATTGCAGGGATTTTAGCGATGCGCCCAGACCTTGTAATTTTTGATGAAGCTACTTCTATGCTTGATCCAAAAGGGAAAAGAGAAATTTCTCAAACAATCAAAATGATGAGGAAAGAAAATCCTAATTTGACTCTCATCTCAATAACTCATGACCTAGAAGAAGCGTTCAACTCCGATTCAATTATCGTCCTTAATCAAGGCAAACTTCTTTTCAATGCTTCTCCAAAAGAAATACTCAATCACAAAGAAAAATTAGAGCAAATCGGCCTTGATTTACCTTTTAAAACCAAATTTGTTTCTCTACTCAAAGATAAAGGAATTAGCGTTAGTGAAGATGATTCGCTAGAAGGGATTGTTAAGAAAATATGTCAATAAAGTTTGACGACGTATATTTAATATATTCTCCTAAGACTCCTTTTCAGCAGGAAGCTTTAAATGGCGTTTCTTTTGAAATTAAAGACGGTTCATTTACATGCTTAGTTGGTCATACTGGATGCGGAAAATCCACGCTAATTCAGGAATTAAATGGATTATTAATTCCTACTAAAGGTGAAGCGATAATCGGCGATTTCATCAATTCTAAAGAAAATCGCAAAATGCGCAAAAAAATTAGGGATTTGCGAAGAAAAGTTGGATTAGTATTTCAGTTTAGTGAAAATCAATTATTCGAAGAAACTGTCGAAAGAGATGTCGCTTTTGGCCCAATGAATTTTGGTGTTAAAAAAGACGAGGCTATTAAACTTGCTCATGAATCATTATCGTTAGTTGGATTAAATGAATCTTTCTATCAAAAATCACCTTTTGATTTATCAGGAGGAGAAAAAAGAAGAGTTGCAATCGCTGGAGTTCTTGCTTTAAAACCTGAAATATTAGTGCTCGATGAACCAACTGCTGGACTTGATCCTAGAGGTACTAGAGAATTATTAGAACTAATCAAGGAACTTAATGAAAAAGGCACAACAATTATTCTAGTTACTCATGACATCAATATCGTTTACCAATATGCGACCCATGTTGTGGTGATGGATAAAGGTCTAGTTGTCAAAGATTGTTCTCCTGATGAGTTATTTAAAGAAGATGTCGAAAAATACTCTCTTGAAACTCCAATGATTCAAAAAGTAGTGAAACTTTGCGTAGATAATGGTTTAAATCTCGATACTTCGAAGATCCATAATCAAGAGTCTCTAGTGGAACAAATTCTTAAAGCGAGGGCGAAAAAATGAATAGCATCACTTTAGGAAGATACACTCCATACAATAGCTTCCTCCACAGGATGGATCCGAGAAACAAAATCTTTTGCCTCATCGCTTTGATGGTCGCGGTTTTTATCTCCTATTCCACTTGGGAATTAACGTTCATAATAGGTGGGATTTTAGCGGCATTTACTCTAGTTTTGCTACTTATTTCACACATTTCTTTTAGACAATTATTTGGTTCACTTCGAGCGATGTGGTTCATCGTTATAGTTCTTTTACTCATCAATGCTTTGGTGCCTCCTCGAGGTGCAGTAGCCATCGCTTTTTCAATTGGTACATTTAACATTTATTGGGACGCGATACTTCAAAGTTTAAAGATTGTTCTTAGACTAGTTTTGATGATTTCCTTATCGATGATTTTAACTGCGACCACTAAACCGCTTGAATTAACATATGCTTTGGAATGGTATTTGACCCCTCTAAAAGTTATTAAATTCCCTGCCCACGAAGTGGCGATGACAATCTCAATCGCTTTGCGATTCATTCCAACCATCCTTGGCGAGGTCGAAAGAATCATGAAAGCACAATCTTCCCGTGGTGTGGATTTTAAACATGGAAAATTATCTTCTCGCTTTAAAGCGATTATTTCTTTAATTATTCCTTTATTTATTTCAGCCTTCCAAAGAAGTGAAGAACTCGCGGATGCAATGGAAGCTAGAGGTTATGATCCTAAACAAAAAAGAACTAGATATCGTAAATTAAAATTTCATTTTTCTGATTTCTTCGCGTTTATTCTTTGCGCTTCTTTGATGGCGGCGACAATTACTATCGCAGCCTTGAATTTCACTTTAATGACTATGTCATTCCTTCCTTGGCTCATCGCTAGCACGTTAGGAATATTAATATATTGTTTATTACTAGGTGTAGTAGAAAGTAGGGCAAATTAATGAGATATTTAGCAACCGTTTCTTATGTCGGCACTAATTATGCCGGTTGGCAGGTTCAACCTGATGCTAATTCAATCCAAATGGAACTTGAACTTGTTATTTCCAGAGTTTTAAATACTCCAACGAAGATTTTTGGCTCTGGTCGCACTGATGCAGGAGTGCATGCTTTAGGCCAAACATTCCATTTCGACAGCAAAAAGATCGAAGATTTAGAGAAATTTAGATATTCACTTAACTGTCTTCTTAAAGATGACATCCATATTGTCAAAATCAAAAATGTTCGTTCTAACTTTCATGCTAGATATGAAGTTAAAGAAAAGGTTTATTCCTATTTTATTAACATGGGTGAGGCTAATCCTTTTGAAAAGGACCGCGTCTATAATTTGATGCGTAAATTAGACATTAAAAAAATGAAAGAAGCTTTGCTTTTCTTTAAAGGTAGACATGATTTTAGAAATTTCACCACAAAGGAAAGTGATGATAACCATTTCATTAGAGAAATCTATGATGCATCTTTGTTAAAAGATGGTGACAAGATAAAACTAACCTTTAAAGGCGATGGTTTTATGAGATATATGGTTCGCTTAATCGTCGGCACCCTCGTCGAAGTGGGTCTAGGAAAGATTGAACCTTTAGAAATTTCAAAACTTCTTACTCCAATAAAGAGAAACGTTGTTTCTTACAAAGCACCAGCTTGTGGATTATATTTAGAAAAAGTAATCTATTAAACTAAATTGCCTTATAAAATAAGAGTAGTATAATAATAAACGCATTAAGGAGAAATACTTATGGGTAGACATCATGAAGTTAGAGCTGCCGCAATGGCTCGTACTGGCAAAATTAAATCAGCTTTATATGCTCGTGCATCAAAAGAAGCATATATGGCCGCCAAACAAGGATCACCAGATCCAAAAACAAACCTTGCTTTAAGAGCAGTTTATGAAAAATATCGTGGTAAATCCGTTCCAAGAGACGTCTTTGATCGTGCGATTAAGAAAGCTCAAGGCGGAGATGCAGTCGCTTACGTCGAAGGCCGCTACGAAGCTTTTGGCCCAGGTAATTCTTTATTAATCGTTGATACTTTAACCGATAACCCAAATCGTGCGTTAGTAGAGGTTCGTACCCAGATCGTGCGTAAAGGTGGTCACTTAGGTTCAGTCATTTATAACTTCACTAACCAAGGAATCCTCACCTTTAAAGGTGATAATAGAGACGAAGTTGAAGAAAACTTAATCTTTGGGGATGTCGATGTTCAAGAAGTCGATGCTGAAGACGGAACAATTTATGTCACCGTCGCTCCTGAAGCATTTGAAAAGGCTAAAGAAGTCCTTGCTGGAATGGGTATCACCGAATTCGAAGAAGCTGAAGTTAGAATGGAACCAAATGAATATGTCACCTTATCCGAGGAAGATAAACAAAAGTTTCAAGATTTACTTGACGCTCTCGATGAACTCGAAGACGTTCAAAACGTCGCTCACAACGTTGAATTATAATCTAGATAAAAGTAAAAGAGGAAGCTATGCTTCCTTTTTTTCATATTTACAAGGATGACTTTCAATATTGAAAGTTTGCTTTGACTTAGAAATGTAATATAGATATAATCTATCTCGCACAATGAAAAAGAAATAGTCCCGGTAAGATTATTGCTTGAGTAAGGAGGAAACAAAATGCAACGTCAAACAACGATCGCAAAACCAGAAAAGATCGAACGTAAGTGGTATGTCATTGATGCTACAGGCATTCCATACGGTAGATTAGCCTCATTTGTCGCAGTCAAATTAATGGGTAAGGACAAACCAATCTATACTCCAAACGTAGATTGTGGTGATTACATCATTATTGTCAACGCGGAAAAGGTCGCGCTTTCTGGAAATAACAAACTTAAAAACAAAAAGTATTACAATGTTTCCGGCTATAACGGTGGTCTTCGCACCAGAACTGCTGGTGAAATGATTGAAAACTATCCGGAAGAAATGGTCACTAGATCAATTTGGGGTATGTTACCAAAGGGACCTTTAGGTCGTCAAATGGTAAAGAAACTCTTTGTCTATCGTGGTCCAGAACACAAACACGAAGCTCAGAAACCTGAAGTCCTCGTGTGGAAGAAATAAGGAGAAAGCATATGGCAGAAGTTAAAAAATATTACGGCACAGGTCGACGTAAATCATCTGTTGCTAGAGTCTATGTCACTGCTGGTAAAGGTAAAATTACCGTTAACGGTAGAGATGTTAAGGAATATATGCCTTACGCTACCCTTGTCATGGATTTATCTCAACCACTTGAAGTTACTGGCACAGCCGCTAAATACAATGTAGAAGCATTCGTTAAAGGCGGTGGATTCACTGGCCAAGCTGGTGCAATTCGCTTAGGACTTGCTAGAGCGCTCTTAGAAGCAGGCGAAGATCGCCACACTCTAAAAGTCGCTGGCCTTGTCACACGTGACGCACGCGCTAAAGAACGTAAAAAATATGGTCTTAAAGCTGCTCGTCGCGCACCACAATTCTCCAAACGTTAATTGGTGTAAAATTGAGTCCCATTTATATGGGGCTCTTTTTTTATCTGATATTGAATTAATATATTAAAGATATGAAACGTAGGTTGCTGTTATTACCTTTAATTGCTTTATTCACTAGTAGCTGTTCTTACTCATTCTCTTTTTTAGCACGTCTTCATCTGAAATAAGTGTTGGCATAAGGCGATAACTTTTCTTTCCTTATCACGGGCGTGCGCTCTAAAAAATAATAATTGAATTAAGAAAAAGACTATTGTATATTAGATAAGCGCAAAAGCGCATGATGGATCTTTAGCTCAGTTGGTTAGAGCGCACCCCTGATAAGGGTGAGGTCGGTAGTTCAAATCTACTAAGATCCACCATCTTAGTAGATACTACCTCCCTCACCCATCAGGGTCTAAGAGAGAGGTTTTTTATTTTCTCTAGCCATATCTTTTCATGAATTCTTCATCATAGAACCATAGACAGAGAATTGGCCAATTGATTTTAAGAGCGTGATGATGGACGCTGTCCTTGTCACGTCCTCCAACAACATAGGTTAAAGAATTGAAGTGAATTGACTCGCATTCTTTAGCTTTGTCTTTCATGATGAGATAGAAGATATCATGCACCGAAAGAAGAAATCCTCTATTAGGATTGCCATAATATAAATAATCGATTATATCTCTTTTAAGCCTTCCTCTGAGAATCGCTCTATAAATGATCTCTCTTACCACTCCTTGGTGTTCGATGAAGTAGTCGTTAGCCATATCGATTTGAGGTTTGTATTTTTCTAAGATTTCTTCTCTGGATAAGATATGGTCCGCGACTCGCTTTTTTAAAGAATAACCATAATGATAAAAGGAAATGATTCTAATGATCTTTTCTGGGACGCCTTGTGCGCGCAAGAAATCATAAAAGGTTTTAACGGGTTCGTGGTGCATATTGGGCGCATGACCAGATTTCACTGATAGGCACACTCTTCGATTACGAACATAAATATCTAAATCTGGTTTTGCATCTTTATGCTCATGATAGTTAACTTTTATAACATCGTCATCTCTAATGGTTTTAAACATTCTTTTGATATGCCTTTTCCAGTTTTCATCTAGGTCTTTGCAATGGTGGTTGTTTAAGGTATCTAGGATCATTGTTTCATTGACAGATCCACTTTTTGAAAATGCTCGCATATGTATACCCTCCATATACTTATTACTGAGAATTTTTGAAAATTTGTTGAAAATAATTAAAAAAATTGCTGTAAATGTTGAGAATAAAAAATTATCTTCAGAAGAAGATACATTGACATATATTTTTTGTATCTTATTAAGCCAATGAATAAACGACCATTAAAAGGGTTTGACGTATTTACTCAATAGTTGGAGGTTTTTATTTTTGCCTCTGGGCGAAACGCATGAAAATGTAAATTAGCCAATAAAAAATTGGGAAGAACCGGTAATCCGATTTCGGAGAGCTGGTTTTTTCTTATAATTCATACTGTCAAAGTGTGTAGTATTTTTTTGAAACGCATGAAATTTCAT
>JAZLFJ010000002.1:0-15728 GCA_045615665.1 Bacilli bacterium | reverse complement strand
GTCTGCCATACAAAAAATTTCTGTAATTTTGCCGTCGGATAACATAACGATTTGTATTTTGATTTGACACTACAAATATACAAAAAATATCGTTATGTTATTCATTTTTAGATAATTATCTTATATCGAACTCACGTTAATTATTCTCCTTTTGCGTTATAGTCGGCATTGATGAGATTCATTGCCTTGAAAAATTTGTGGCCGAAAATAAAAGGTCCGATAACAATCAGTGTCCCTACGAATCCCCAACCCCAGAATGTGCCTGCGCCAAAAGAATAGTCGATTCCCCTGACATGCAGTTCGTCGCCCATTCGGTCACAGATATTATTAATCCAAAGAAGCGGAACGATACCTAATGTAAGCCAGGAAAGAATAAAAAATACCAGACAATAGTGGGTTGTGTAGCGCCCGTCGTGCTTGCTTGCAACCCAGTTAATTTCTGATGAAATGTGCGAAAGACAAACTATGGAATAGATGCCCAAAGTGATAAAGGACAAGAGGATATATTTCAACAATCCCCGATTGGTACGTAGAGATTCCATAATATCAATGTTTTAAATTAGATTTGCAAAAATACAATTATTTTAACAAAAACGAATAGACATTGAATTTTTAGGTCTTATTTCTGAAGACTTTCTAAAAAAGATTCCGCGGCATAGAGCGGCACATTCTCCATCCACTGTTGGTCTTCGTAAGGTTTAAGAGAAAATCGCACAGCCTTCAGCTGTTGTGCTTGAAAGTCGTGATTCACAAAAAGAGACAGCGATTTGCTTTTGACATTTTCGGCGGCTTTGACTTCTACAGGAACTACGCGTTCTTCTGTCTGTATCAAGAAGTCAATCTCCATCGTGGAGTTGTCTTTGCTGAAATAGAAAGAATTGGTGTCCAAAGTGGAGCAGATATGTTGAAGGACGAAATTTTCGGCGAAAGCGCCTTTAAATTCCACAAAAGCGTGATCCGCCAGCAGCATCTTGTTGGGATTGGCTTCGGTTAAACAGGCCAGCAATCCGCAGTCAAGCAAATATAGCTTAAAAGAGGAGTTGTCGGCATAAAATTTGAGTGGAGGGGTTGGAATTTTACATTTTTCCACCCGAATGACGAGACCTGCATCAACCAGCCATTGCATAGCCGTTTCGAAATCCTTGGCGCGGGCGCCCTTTTTGATGGAACCGTAAAAAAACTTCTTGTTTTCCAAAGACAATTGCGAGGGAATGTTTTCCCACACTTGGTGGATACGCTGTATCTGGGTTTTGGTGTGTTTGGACATATCCAGATAATATGTTTCAAGAATTTCGTGCTGAATACTTCTCACCGCTTTTACATCGCGGGTGTTCACATATTTTGCAACGGCTTCTGGCATTCCCCCAACGAAATAGTATTGTCTGAGATATTCAACAAGCGGTTCGTGCAATGGTTTCATAGCTTCCCAATCCAAAGAATCGAGTACCTCTATCCAACGGTGTTTTCCGCAAGCGAGCAGGTATTCGTTGAATGTCATAGGGTACATTTTGAGCATATTGACTTTACCTACGGGGAAAGATTCGTTTTCTCCGAGCTGGATGCCCAAAAGGGAACCTGCCACGACCACATGCAGTGAGCGGCAATCTTCGCAAAAATATTTGAGAGAGGAAATGCCGTTGGCGACCTCCTGTATTTCGTCAAAAAACAGCAAGGTTTCACCGGCAGTGATTGACACGTCGCAGTATCGTTCTATTTCAACGATAATCCGGCGAATATTGAAATCTCGGAAGAGATTGGTAGCGAAAGCGTCTCTATGGCAGTTGACATAGACCAGATTCCGGAATTCATTTTGGCCGAATTTTTTCAGGATGTAAGTTTTGCCAACCTGGCGTGCACCCAGTAAAACAAGGGGTTTTCTGTCCTGCTTGTTCTTCCAGGACAAAAGCTGCCGATAAATTGTCCGTTCCATATAATACAATCTTTTTCAGCGACAAAAATACACTTTTTTTGTGGAATAAAAATAATTATTCCACACTTTTTATGTGGAATAATTTTGAAAAACAACACTTTTATTGGGTTATAGGTGTTTTTGGAAGATAGGTTGGGTTAAGTTGTTTTTTCCATTACTTCCTTTATAACCCAAAGAAAGTAACCAAAGAAAGGTTTCCCGCCTTCTAAGCGGAGGATATAAAGTGCCGCGGGGAGGAATTCCTACATCCGGCGCGGCACGGGTTGTGAATGGGGGCTGGCCTACAGCGGCGTGCGAAGGCGCAAAGGTGTGAAGGTTGAGATAATGATGATAATTCCCCTCCTTTATTTTGTATTCCAACGGATTGAAATATAAAAAATATCGAAAATGAATAAAGTATTCATATTTTTACTATATTTGCAATTCAAAAACAAGAAACGAAATGAGCTACAAGTCAGTAAAATTCGTGACAGATCTGTTAAAGAAAAACGGCTTCGTTTTTAAGAGCCAAAAGGGTAGCCATATAAAATACGAAAAGGACGGAAAAATTGTGATTGTTCCAAATCACGGAAGCAAAGGAATAGAAAAGGGAACTTATCACAATATATTGGTTCAAGCAGGAATTGAAAAAAAATAATTATTAATACAATCATATAATGAAAACCATCGAAGTTATTGTAGAATATGCAGGAAAGAATCTAAGCGCCTATATTGAAGGGGTTCCGATTATTACCGTAGGAAACGATCTAAACGAGGTAAAAAATAATATGCGTGAGGCCATCAGTCTATATTTGGAAGACAACCCGAATCCTTGCGAGCCATTCACAAGCGACTTTGAATTGACGTTCCGCATCGATACGGCCACCTTCATCAACTATTACAGCAATATTTTCACCAAGGCGGCATTGAGTCGCATCACCGGCATCAACGAAAGACAGTTGTGGCATTATGCCGCAGGCGTTCACAAACCAAGAAAGAAACAAGCGGAGAAGATTCAAACTGGAATAAAAATGCTTGCGAAGGAATTGGAATCCATCAGTTTCGTCTAAGTAATTGACGCATTTATATGGATGAAGAAAGGTTTATACCTTTTCTTCGTTGTAATATGTTTCGGCCTTCCAAAAAACGAAGAGTTTTTATTACTAATTATTCTCCTTTTGCGTTGTAGTCGGCATTGATGAGATTCATTGCCTTGAAAAATTTATGGCCGAAAATAAAAGGTCCGATAACAATCAGTGTCCCTACGAATCCCCAACCCCAGAATGTGCCTGCGCCAAAAGAATAGTCGATTCCCCTGGCATGCAGTTCGTCGCCCATTCGGTCACAGATATTATGATTCCAAATAAGTGGGACAATGCCTAAGGTGAGCCAAGAAAAAATGAAATATACCCAGCAAAAATGCATTGTATGACGTCCGTCATGTTTTGTTGCTACTAGGTTAATCTCTGAAGAGATGTGTGAGAAGCATACGATATGGTAAATGCCTAAAGTGATAATAGAAAGGAGGATAAACTTCAATAATCCCCGATTGGTACGTAAAGGTTCCATAAAATTAATATTTCAGATTTGACTTGGCAAAGATAAAAAAATATATCTTATTGAAATTCTATTGTTGAATTATTATAATCAATACTAATTTTGCCAAATTTTGATAAAGCCGATTGCCCAAGTAATAAAGGAGAATCTAAATTGTCCACAACTGTTGCCTGAACATTATGCAACACTTTGTTTGCTATCTGAACTGTACGCAAATTAATAACTGTTCCTGCGGCAATAGAACCATCCGCGATTTGATAATAAGCTTCTCCCAAGATATCCTCTTCTTTTAGTTTTCCTTGTTTTAACAAGACAATAGCTTCTGCACTTGAAATTGTTATATCAGCCGCACCAGAATCAAATATAAAATTCAATTCTAATCCATTAATTTTGATAGGGACCATATATACTCCATTTTCTTTTTTCATTTTCACCTTTGTAGAAGATCCCGAGACTGTTTCAGCATAGCTGTTGGAATTTGATTGAACGGGCATATTACTTTGTGAAATGTGCCTGTGCGTAGTATAATAATTTTCGTTAGGGGATTTCCTCTCACAAGCACTAAATATGAATAGCATTGAAAATAAAAAAAATAGGATGTTTTTTTGCATATCTATTTATTTGCTTTTATTAATATGGTTTGGGAATAATGTGGATTACAAAACGTTGATTTCTCGGTTTTATATCTGGACGGTCTCGAAATTTGCTACGTTGACCACTCCCTGAAACTATAACCTCACAAGGTAAATTTGCGAAAGAAATATTACAATCTTTCTGCCAATAGTCATAAAGTGCCAAAGCCCTTTGATAACTTAACACATCATTATTACGATAACCATCATTATACCAATTGTCTTTTGAACTTTGACCTTCTATTATTAGCAAGTATTCCGCTCCCGGATTTTTTCGTTTTGCCGTGTCCATGAAAGATTTAATCGCATTACCAGCTTGTTTTAATTGCCATCTATCCGTATATGAAATATCATTCATATCAAAGCTCCCTACCTTGAAATTAACAGAAACATTTTTCAATGTATGACGTTTGAAATCCTTATTATAGTCAAAATAGTTTGTGTCAATTTGTTCGATGGATTTGTTTATCTTTTCAATTGCTTCCAATTCCTCTTGTGTTGCTTTCAATCTACTATGTAACAAAGCAATCACCAAAACAAATAACACCAACATGATGAAGAACAGACTCGTCATCAAATCGGAATAACTGGTCCAGAAAAATGATTCCTTTTTGTTGTTCACTGATAAATTTTTAGTTTATTTTTGATTCTTTGGACTTGAAATTTTGGGGATGATTTGAATAGAGAATCGTTTATTGTTTTCTTCTACATTTTCTCTGTCTTCTCCATTCCATCCACTTCCGCAAATCATTATTTCTGTATTATATTTTCTTAAATCAATGCCATTTCTTGTCCAAAGAAGGTATAAAGTTAGTGCTCTTTTATAACTGAGTTCATACCCATATATGCCATCTTTGGGGTATGAATAATCGTATTTGTTTGCCACATTCCCTTCTATAACCATTTGATACTTGAAATCAGGGTTCTGTTCAGCTAGTATTTTTAATTGTTTTTCTAGTGCTTGACCAACTTGAATAGCTCTTTTAGTAAATTCTGGCAATATTATATCTTTGTTCGGAGAAAAAATTTCTTTTCCGATAAAATCCTTAACAACGAACTTCTTACTATCCGATTTGTAAATAAAAATGTCTGATTTGATGAGCGGGTCGAACTGCTCATCTATATGTAGAAGTCGCTTCTGCTGTTCGATAGTAGCATTAGCTCCAATTAGAGCTATGCGCAATTTTTGATTGTTTTGGTGTAGTATTGCTAAACATAGCACAAATAGCACCAACATGATGAAAAACAGACTCGTCATCAAATCGGAATAACTGGTCCAGAAAAATGATTCCTTTTTATTCTTTGCCATATTATAAAATGCCAAATAAAGCTAAAACAATTAGTACTACAAATAACAATCCCGCAAGAGTTAAAACACCTCCCACAATATATAGAGCGATTTTTTCATATTTCTGAAGAGGCAACTTTGTTGAAATACTACCTCCAGAGGCTTTAACTTGCGCTAAATTCCTTATTTCATCTGAAAGTTTGTCTATTTTTTTATTTTGAGCTTCAGTCTCCTTTTGAAGTTTATCCATACTGGACTTCACTGCAGATAAATTTTTTATCTCATTTACTAATGTAGTAAACTCATTCAACCGAGTTTGTAATGTACGATTTTCTTGTGTCAACAACTCTTCCAACTCCTGCTGATGTTCAGAAACTGCTCTGTTCAAATTGTTATAGCTCTCTCCAATATTATGTATAAAGGTTTGTGTTGCCTCGTTCAAAGTCTCTTCCGATTTACCAATAGATCTGTTTATCATACCAGACATTCCTTCTCTGGTCTCTCGAAAAAATTCAGTCATTTCCTGGATGGTTCTTAGCAATTCCTGATGTTCGTCCAATTTATCGCTGAGTTCTCTAACTTTAGCAAGATAGTCGGCACTGTTCTGCAACGCATCTCCTATACGACCAATCTCATCCGAACAATTTTTCAAATTTTGATATACCTGAACATTTGCCGTTGCTAATCTTGTTGGCCTCAATTGGTTTACTTGCTCTAAAAGTCTTACTTGATTCTCTGTGGCATCACTGACGGTCGAAAGCGTTTCACTTAAATTAGCAGTGTTCGCTGAAAACTCATTATTAAATTGGCTCAAATTGTCTGTCACCTGACGCATCACCGATATTGCATCTCTATTCATCACTGGCAGTAATTCTGCCTGTAACCAGCTTAAGAATGAATGCTTATTGGTTTCTACTTCTGCTTTGATTTTCTTTGTCCTGTTGGAACCAATGGTGGTAAAAAGAATACCAATAATAGAACACACCATTGCTAAAGCCACCCCACCTAACAAAGCCTTGATACCATCAGTCTGTTGAGCTCCAATTTCAACAGTGTTTATCAGCGACGGCTCGATTGCAGTTATGGGTAAGTCAGTTTGTTGAGCACCAATTTCAACAGTGTTTATCAGCTGATCCAACCCTCCACTAAAAACCAAATAGCCAACCCCGATAAGAATCCCCAGCATTGTACCCATTAAGCCCAAGTACAAAGGAAAAGGAATTTGTGTCTGTATTTCATCATCTACCGCATCCGTATTACGGTCAACGATATCTTTAATTAGATTAAAGTCACTTGCGGAATCTCCATTTCTTTCCAAATAGCTATTGATTGAATTAATAATAGATTCCTGAACATCATTGTCTGAGGATTTTTTTTGTTTGAGTTCTTGTAATCTCTTATTTAACCTGTTTGTATCACTACTTTTTTCATTACGAGTCTGTCGCAAAGAATCCAATCTTTCTTGATCTGATGGGACTAAAAAAGAGAAACTATTTAATCTATCTATTTCAGCTGTTAATTGTGAGATTTCTGCTGCCAGAGAATCAATTTCCTTTTCCGTTTCTGCTATTTCTATGCCTATTTGGGTTGAAATAGCTGTAACAGATTCGCCATCCGATTTATCTATTCGCAAAATTGTCCAAACTTCGTTTGGAGATTTTGGAAAAATCCTTCTAAATATTTTCAAATTTATTATTGTTTCACTGAAAAATCTGATCTGAAAAACTAATATTCCACAGATAACAGTAATTATTAATATCCAATGCAAATCCTCCATAATTATTCAAATTTAATGATTGCTTTTTTGATTACTTTCCATTTACCGTTTTCAAGGGCGGCAGTCCCTTTTTCAATTGTTGATATCTTAGTGGCCGATTGAATGTTTCCAATGAGTTGACAAACACCGTCAAAGATGGCATCTCGATTAGAACAAGCTGTCACTAAATCCCCACAATATGTAAATGTTGATTCATTAGCTGTCGTCAGTTCTAGTTCATATTGAGCTTCATCCTGAGAAACGACCTTCAACAAATTATTGCCAAAATTTTTCGCAAAGAAAACATTCTCGTTTTGAGGAACAGTAGTTGGCTTAATTGATGGATGTTTATGCGATGAAGAATCAATCTGTTCAAGTCTGTCTCTCAACAATTTTAATTCTACCGATATTTGTTTTTGACCTTGATACCATTCTTGGGAATTGCAATCCAAAAGTCCTTGAATCTCATCAATAACACATCGCGTTTGTTTCAGTGCTGCTCTTATCTCTTTATTTTCTTGAGTAATTCGTTTCATTTGATTCTCATGTTCCCTAAATCTCTGTGCCAAATTAGACAAATCCGAATCTGAAAAAAAATTAGAATTCTGATTCCTATCTTCTTGTACTTTCCAGAAAAGCGACTTGATTTTGTCTTTTTGCTTGGTTGGCAAAAGGATAATCACAATCAAAACAACAAAAATTAGTACAATTAACAACCACTTCATGACTATTATTCAAACTTTACTGTTGCCTTTTCGACTACTTTCCATCTGTCACTTGCCACAGATATTACTGTGCCACGATTTTCATTAACAATTTTGGTGGCATTGTTAGGATTGCCGTGACGATTGCATACACCATCAAATGTGGCATCTCTATTAGCCATAGCAGATTCCGTATTACCACAAAACTCAAAAGCAAGAATTCCTTGTTGGGTCTCAATCAAACAAAATTGAGCTTCTTCTTCAGAACATTTTTTCAGTTCACCATCTCTGAAGTTTTTCACATAAATAGTATTTGACTGTTCTTCAACTTTAGGTTGAACGTTAGTTGGCTGAGAAGATAGATTCCGCATAGAACTTAATTCCTTTTCTATAGCTGAACATTTTTCATCCCATAATGCAGCCTCTTTCTCCAAATATGCCACCCTATCTTGTAGAATATTTATCTGTGGTTGAAGATTTCCAGCATCACTATTTCTGCTGAACAAAGCACTATCGTCTTGTCGTTTTGGGCTATGCCTATTTCTTGCCATTTTACGATTCAATAAAAATGTCCATATAGCCAATGCTACCACAGCTGCCAAAAGAACAGCCAAGACAATATATACCCAAATTGGCAGGCAATTAAACAAACCTTTATATACGTTTCTTGCTCCTTCATCTTTTATTCCGTATTCAAGGCCGGCCTGATTATACTTTAATGATACATAGTCAACCAGCTTGCTCCAATCTTTATGAATACGTTCAACATCTATATTTTGAGCGTGAGCAAAGCCAAACAACAATACAGATATGATTAGTAAAAAGGTCTTTTTCATTTTAATGTTTTCTTATAGTGATGCTATTATTAATGTTATTATCTTAAGGCTGTTGAAAGTGCATTTAAAACCCCAACCAAAGGATAAAAGAATAAAGATTCCTCTATACAATCCTCTTCAGATACTTCTTTCAGTTTTTGTTGCAAGCCGTCTTTAGTGAAATTTTGCAAATCTCTATAGCAAACTTCTTTAGCTATGTTGATTGAATTCTGATTGATTCCAAAGCTACCCGTAAAGGTGATGTTATTCTGCCTGTCCAATTTGAAGAAAAAATCTATGAAATTCTTCACTTGTTCAGCAGTCTTAGAAACATACTCTTCATTATTAATGGATCTATATGATTCATTAGACACAAAAGAGCTATTATCAGTGCTTTTTAAAACCACTTTCTTTGCCGCGACAGACATATAATCCTGATCTTGCGGATTAACAATGCCGCCTCGACAAGTTGCCTCTTTGGGGTTACTGTCTGTTTCTATATCAAGACCATCTGACGGATATGATTCTTCAAATACTTTTTCAAAAATCAGTTGAGAGTACCTGCTTAGCAATGAATTATCAGACGTAACCACGAAGACCACCTTTGAACCATTTCCACTGAATGCCAATTTACGAGGCATACCTAAATTCCTTGCCTTCATTATGTGCGCAACATGATAAATTATCGCCGTATAGAACAATAAGAAAACAATTTTTTGTTTATCATCCAAAGCCAATTTGTTATTGAAATCCAATTGTTGCTGTATTCCATTCTCTCTGATTTTTGAATTATCATAGAGCGAAAAGAAGAAAGATGCGATATCGGCTGAATTATTTGTAGATTCCAAATCACTGAAGACATCTAACAATTGAAGAACATCTGATGATTGTGACTGCTTTAAAACTGTCAGCATTTCGTCCTTAAAATGTTCTACAATCCCATTAAGTTGAGCAGCACCTTGAAGAGAGTAACCACTTCCGAATATTGAATTGGCAGCAAATCTAAAAGAGGTTATGCATTCGATTTTCCCATTTCTAGCAATTACAGCGTCAGAAGTGCCTCCACCAATGTCAACGAGAACAGTTGAAGCCGTACCAAATCTTGCCTTAAAGAATTCATACGGAGCAACCGATTCTGTCATAGATACTATATTGTTGTTACCAAAATATTTTTGGTAAGATTGCGTCCAGGCATTTTTAAAGTTATTGTATCGACTTTGCGTCATACTTACAGGATAGAACCACACCAATTTCGTTTGAGCCAAATCCCCATTATTCAGAATCACCTTATTCCGCAAAAGCAGCATTAAGGATTCTATGTAAGCTCGTATTTTCAATACATTATCGGAATCATTCGACCACTTCAGATTTGTCAAGACATTATTGTAATCATATTTTTGACGTTTCTCGTATGTGAATGGGATGTTCACGTGACAAAGTGGCCATACCGCTTGATTCCAATTTGTGTTTTTACCAACTGACAATGTGGTTCTCATTGGGAAATGAAAATCAGATTCTCCAATTGTTTTGGGAACGAAATCAGCATCAAAATGATATTGTACGTCAATACCGTACTTTGCATAGCATTGCATCTGAATATCTCTTTCTCCAATGTCAAAGGATTTTGCCGGAGAGCCATTTACACTATAGGCGACGTGAGTGTTGGTAGTTCCAAAGTCAACGGCAAAAGTATATTGGTCAGAACCATTTTGCTGCACAAATTTAGGTACTGCAATTCCTTTTTTGCCATCTGCTTCTATCTGTATATAATCAACATTTTCACCTTCATACAAATAGGTCTGACATTTTTTATATCTTTTATCATTCCCATTTCTCACGACAACACCGTTGGGTTGGAGCATGTTAACACCCGCAAACGCATTCACTTTATATTGCACCAATCCAGTTGAATCTGTCAGTAAGGCAAAACGATATGAAGCCATTTGAGGATTTACAAATTTAATGTTACTCAATGAAGCAAAAGCGAATTCGCATTCCAAAACAGATCCGTCATTATGCGTTTCATCGATTAACGCTCTTGCGTTATTATAGTATGTTCTTGAATATTCAATGAATCCATTTTGTGTTGGGATTGTTAATTCAACAGTTACTCCCCCCGCATTGTTTCTTAATCTCAGCATATTGTTTTGCTGCAACTCCTCGACAGAGAAAAACTCGAAGAACAATGGTTTGAGTGGAAGTAGGTAACAATTGTTATTATCACCTTCTGCCTTTCCTCCGAAATACAATTCATCATTAAACTCATCAGGTATCTTAATAATGGTGTCTTCCAAAAAATCACTAATTGTTAGATAAGGATACTGATCTCCAACCCGTGGCAACGTCCTTTGATCTAATGTTCTTGGATCACAGAATGGGACTGTTGTATTTCTATCCCAATTATCCAATGTGTATTTCCAGGGATGGGAAAAGGTTTTTACAGGAAGCACCAGTGGCTTGGTTGTAGAACGAGTACTTCTGATGACGAAACCACTGTCCTGTATTCTCTCTGTATCAGGTATTTTTTCCTTCATAGAAATACCCAATATTTCAACTGTATGCCCAGCATTTTCTTCAATCAGCACATCTTGATATTGACTGAAGTCACCTGCATTTAATTGCATAAGTTGTTGTTTTCTATTGCTATCTGATAATGTGTAGCAAGCGCCAAGATAACTATTAAATTCTGGAAATAATGTTGCGAAGACGGGGGTGCAAATTTTCAACAGCCATAAGAATTTATGATACTCTATATCTCTCTTGTGCAACGGTTGGAATTTCAAGTCGAATGCTTTGTCATTTCCAAAATAGATATTAGTATATGAAAGATCATTAGGCGTTGAAAAAAAGAGTGTTGTCGGGGATGTTGCCCCGATAATATTCATGGGTTTTGGACCATTTCTATAATTTAGCAGATACAATCCTTGCATCAAATTAAAGTTGTTGGATTCCGCGTCTCGCTGTAAATATAGCTGATAGGTTTCTCCAAGCTGTTTAAGGGCTGGATTGTTGCTTCCTAATAATTCGTGCAAATGAGTCCCTTTGTCCCAAGCAATAATTTCAATTTGCTGTTTGTGTTTGGAATATTCAAAAAACAACTGACCCACATCCAAGGAATCAGAAACCATTTTGTTGTATATAGTGTTGCCTTCAATGTTCTTGTATTGGTTGTTCCCAGAACATTCCGAAACAATTTTAAAAGCAGTCTTAACAAGGTCTATCCGAGCAAAAGGTGATGGAATAGACGTAATTTGTTTTTGAACTGCACCACCATTGGGGTCTTCAATTTGATTAATAACATTATTGCTATATCTGGCGGAGTTGTCCCAACCTTGTAATGTGTTTGTACCTGTCGTATGGAGTCTTAATACTTTAGCCATATTATTGAATTCTAAGTTTTTGTTCAGATAATTTTGCGGTGGTCTTATAAAACAGCTCTACAAACAGCTGTTCTTTTTGAGCATTTCTGGAAAGTTTTCCTACGGTATCGCAGAGCCAAGCATCATACAAAGAGTAATTTTTGGAAACACTCATAACTTTTGCGGGTTTCACACCGACAACCAAAGAAAATAGGTCTTCTTTAGATATGTCAGGATTTATTGGTTTAAATGAACGGACATTGTTTCCTAATTCTGATAACCAGGCAAATGTATCTTGTTGAAATGCCTCTAAATTAGAATAAAAATCTGATTTCCTAAAATTGTCATCAATTATTAAGTCTTTCGCCCATACTTGCTCAAGGGATGAGTCGATTTGTTCGCGTATGTATTTGCTGAATAATACAAACTGCGTAAGAGGCTTCATTATTATGGATTTGGTTTGTGCGGACAAATCGTTGAAACTGACAGAAATATTGTCGTCTGTTGTGTTGAATCCATATTCCTTGTGTTTTGTGGGATTATGTTCGTTTGTGTTAGGATCAATAATGTTGTTGTCATTAATTAACATGAAATCAACCATAGACAATGCTGATATCAATTCCACAAAGTGGGCGTCATTTTTTTGCTGACTTCCACCTTCGTTGTTATCGTATTGTTTAGAAATGTTATCCCCGATGTAGTAAAGTACGTCGGCCTCTGATAGGTTGCGGTCGTAATAGGTGAGAGCAGCTTTTGTTTTTGCGATAAAGGTTGAAGAATCTATTTCGCTCTGTTCGTTTGGCTTTAAATCAAAATAAGGCAGAACGGTTATGGCACCGATAACCGCATCTTTAACTGCTGCGGCTCCAGTAATGTTTCCATTGGCACTACGTAGATTTTTTATCAATAAGGGAAATCCACTCGCACCAGTTCCTCCGAAAATAGAGCTGATGATAAAGATTCTATCGCCTTGATTGAACGAAGCAACAACATCTTGAAATATCTTGGAATTTTGAAATTGA
The DNA here is from genome assembly GCA_045615665.1 of Bacilli bacterium. Classification (GTDB taxonomy): domain Bacteria; phylum Bacillota_I; class Bacilli_A; order RFN20; family CAG-826; genus Fiminaster. Next base: position 2,686 of record JAZLFJ010000002.1, on the reverse strand, counting down.
TTTAATACTACACTACCAATATTGGGGTTGCCCTTGAAACCCACTTCCATGTCTGAACTGAGATTCTTTTCTGAAAACAGCATTGCCGCCAATGCCTGGTTGGCTCCACCATTAACCATTGTGTCAAATCCAATATAATCTTTGAATTTAACATTTTCTGTATTGTCCAAGGGCATTACTACGCCAGGAACAATATCTAAATTGATTTTGGTCTTAAAGAATTTATTGCTGGTTGTAGTGTTGAATTCAAGTTTGCTGCGAATGTCGCCGTACTTTCGCATCAAGGAGACTGTTCTCGTTAGATCTGCCGCAGCGTGGTCAGGATCAATGATGATTGGCACTATCTCGCTGGCATTGATATCAACACCAGAAGCCAAAAGCATTGTTAATGAGCGTAAAACGCGGGAACCGGTACCCCCAATTCCAAAAATATATAGTTTTCCCATAATAGTTTCTTATTTATTCGTTTTTCTTAATTTATTTTGGCCATAAACTTTTCCAAGGCGTATGTTTAGCAGTTGTAGAGAATCTTTTTAAGAAGATGGACAAAATGAAAAACATGCCCATGGCAATGATTGAATTTGCAAAACCAAACAGAAGAAATGTTGTTGTCGTCACAAGGGGTTGAGTATCATCGTATGGAATCAAATCGCCGCAACCGCATGATTCCATTTGTTCACCTGTTTCTGGATCTTGAGGACAATGGACATTGTCAATTCCATAAATCACATAAGCTGGCATATCGTTTTGCAATGAGTATGGGTGACCAAATCCATAAGCAAATGTGAAAACCGCAGTTGTTGCTAATGCTATAGTCCAACTGCCCAAACCATTAAATCTTCCTCTTTTGATAAAATAAAACAAACAACACATCAAAGCGACAATTCCTAAAGTTATCAAGCCGATAATTAAGAACCGATTGGGATCGCCAGGTTGGAAATCGCAATCTAAGCCTTGCAAAAAGTTGTAGAGATTGTCTCCGTAAAATGACCTTAACCAGCTGTAAATGTTTCTAAATAAAGTTCCCATAATAATTATTGATTAATATTGATTTTAAAACTCAGCAAGTTGCCAGATTTGCTATTGTACCCTTGGTACATGCCAGTCATAATGTCTTCAAATGCATACGTCTTATCCAATTGGTTGAAGATTTGAGAACCTTGATCATAAGGTATGCTAAATTGTTTTACCCAGCCAGGCAATTGGTCCTTTAATGAAATCGTCAATACTGTTGGGGTAACTTGTGCGGTAGTAACAATAGTAAGGACGTGAGTGGTTCCATTTCCAGCTTTCTTTTCAATTTTTTCAACTTTATACAATTTGTTACCCATTGTATAATTCTTGGCATCTAACAAATATTTGTCAAGTAATGACACTGCAGACAGATCCACGGCAACTCTAATCCTAAGAGATTTAGTATCTTTATTCAATTTTGCTTTCTTAATATGAGAAGCATCGACAACTACACCTTCGTTGGTAGATTGAATTACAAATTTTGGAGTTTGAGACGGAGCTTTAAAGAAAACATAACGATTCTTCAAACCTCCTTCTTCAAGCTTGCTGTCTGGAATTTTCTTCAAATAATTGGTAATAGTTGATTTATCTCCAATAACCCAAATAAAAAATGGACGTTGGCTGTTTATTTGCTTGAAATTATCTTGACAATCATAGAATTTTCCATTAAATGATGAAACCAAATGATATACAACTACCGCTTTACCGGTGTCGCATTGCCTTTTAGCCAAAAGTTTTATAGCATCTTTTTCCGCACCTACAAACTTAGAAGCATCATTTTTCCCTGGAGAGATAATACAATCGGAAACAAAAATTGACAACGTGTTTTTGTATGTTCTTCTAAAAACAGTATCTAATAATGTACAAATACTTGTTGTACCTGTACTTCCCTTATAGGTAGTTGCATTTCTTATTGACAACCCTTTGATAAACTTATCCGTAGCAACATTTTTTTGCTCAAATGGTTTGCTATTAATGTAATATTTGTGAATGTTGCTTCCCGAAACAAAACCTTGTAGTTCCAGTTCTGTCAGCAAACAACTTATCGCTCTATCAAATTCATTTCCTTGTCGTACGTAGCCAAGCATGCTCCCGGAATTTTCAACGAAAATATTAACTTTTATTGGTTGTTCGGATTGATTACTTGCGTTTTTTGTTGACTGTTGCTGTGAATGAATGTTTTTTCCCTTGTTTGAATTGGAATTTTCAATATTTGAACAAGATGGCATCGAAAACATTAAACCTAATACTATGTAAATGCAAATTAATAAGTTCTTTTTAATGACCATGTCTTTATTGTTTAAGTTATTCTTCTTAGGGATTTTTCTTCTTGCAAAAATACTGTAATCGTTTTCCCTTTTCTGATTTTTGCAAGGCTTGCAAATCCTTGTGCGCTGAAATGCACAAAAAAATCGCGAACCCGTCTTATCAGTACCTGAGGTTCTCGACAGCCTATACACCAAATAAGAAAGTTCACGATTGCTCGCGAGCTTTTCTCTTTTCTCCTTGGTGTAGTTTGAAATTGTCGAGATTATATTGGCCCCAAATTAAACCGAGTAAAAAAAAGGTTTAATTTTGCAGTATGAAACAACAAAGACAGACATCGAAATTCAAGGCACAAGTGGTGCTGGAACTTCTAAAAGGGGAAACTTTGGAAGAATTAAGCCGCAAA
>JAZLFJ010000001.1:0-61210 GCA_045615665.1 Bacilli bacterium | reverse complement strand
AGAAAGCTTGAAACCAACCTCGTATCAAAACTCGAATATGATAGTTTAGAACTTATGAATCTTGGAGACAAACTTACAGTTAATGTTGCTAAATATGATTTGATCAATGCAATAAACAATTATTATTATGGAACGATGGGGCAAGTAGATGTCAGATAAGAAATTTGTAGAACAAATTACATCACAAGAAAAAGATTTTGCTCAGTGGTACACAGATGTATGTAAGAAAGCCGAATTAATGGATTATTCATCCGTTAAAGGTTTTATTATTTATCGACCATATGGCTACGCTATTTGGGAAGAGATTCAAAAATATCTTGATTCAAAATTTAAAGCTGTAGGGGTCGAAAACGTCTACATGCCTTTAGTAATTCCTAGTTCTTTATTCCAAAAAGAAAAAGATCATGTCAGTGGTTTTGCTCCAGAAACATTAATTGCAACAAAAGGTGGCAAAAATACACTTGAAGATGAGCTTATTATTCGTCCAACTAGTGAAGTTTTATTCTGTGAACATTACAAAAACATTATTGAGTCATATCGTGATTTACCAAAACGTTATAACCAATGGTGCTCCGTTGTTCGTTGGGAAAAGACAACTCGTCCATTCTTAAGAGGTTCCGAATTCCTTTGGCAAGAAGGTCATACCATGTATGAAAGCGAAGAAGAAGCTCGTAAAGATGCTTTAAGAATGCTAGAAATTTATGACAAGATGGGTCGCGATTTATTGGCCATTCCATTTGTTAAAGGCATCAAAACTGATAAAGAAAAATTTGCTGGCGCTAAAGAAACTTATTCTATCGAAGCCTTGATGCCAGATGGAAAAGCTCTTCAAAGCGGAACAACTCATTATTTTGGAGATGGTTTTGCTAAAGCTTTTGGTATTCAATTCCAGAATCGTGAAAATAAACTTCAATCACCATTCCAAACTTCCTGGGGTGTTTCAACTCGTTTATTAGGGTCAATTATTATGGTTCATGGTGACGATAATGGTCTAGTGCTTCCACCAAAGGTTGCTCCAACTCAAGTTGTCATCATTCCAATTCAGCAAAAAAATCCTGATGTTTTAAAGAAAGCTCATGAATATTTAGATATATTATCTAAACTAGGTTTAAGAGTTAAACTTGATGATTCTGATCGTTCTCCAGGTTGGAAATATGCCGAATACGAAATGAAAGGAATTCCAGTTCGTCTCGAAGTTGGTCCCAGAGATATTGCAAATGGCGTTTGCGTCTTAGCCAAGCGTAACGATGGACAAAAATTGACTGTTAATGAAAACGAAATTGAAAGCATTCTTCCTAAACTACTAGAAACGATTCATGAAGAAATGTATAAAAAAGCTTTCAAATATCTTTTAGATCACACGACCGAAGCACACTCTTTAGAAGAACTCGAAAAGATTCTTGATCGCGGTGGTTACGCCAAAGTGATGTGGTGTGGATCTCAAGAGTGCGAAGATAAAATCAAAGAACTCTATCAAGCGACCGCAAGATGTTTACCATTTGATCAAGTGCCATTCGAACATAAATGTCTTGTCTGTGGTAAGAAAGCAGAGAAAGTTGTCTTTTTTGCAAGGGCTTATTAAAAATGATTTTAGCTGTTAGTTATGTTGTTTTGTTGTTGGGCGGTTTTGGCTGCTTAATGTACTTTACAGGCCTCTATTCTCAGTGGTATTGGTATTGGATTCCTCTTATTGGAATACCTTTAGGATATGTCCTTCTATTTGGCATTACTTTATTCTTCTTATTCCCATTTGCAAAAATGGTTAATGTTGATAAGGAAGTCAAAAGAAACTCGAAAATTGCGGGCTTTTTTGTTCGACAAATGGATTATTTAACTTGCCAATTAGCCCTGACAAGAGTGAAATTTACTGGCTTTAAAAAGTTAAATAAACACCGAGAGTATTTGTTCATTTATAATCATGTTTCTAATTTTGATCCAATGCTTTTAATGTATAAAGTTAGAAGACTTATTTGCATTACGAAATACGGAAATAAAAAGATTCCTATTGTCGGCGGAATGATTCATAAAGCTGGATATATTACCGTTGATCGAGAACACGACCAAGAAGGTATTAAAGCGATCCATAAAGCGATTGACACTCTTAACGAACATAAGGCTAGTATTGCCGTTGCCCCTGAAGGCACAAGAAGTAAAACCCTCGAATTACTACCGTTCCATGCCGGAACATTTAATATCGCAAAAAGAAGCGGAGTCCCAATCGTCTGCGTTGGTATAAAAAACACCAATATGATCCATAAAAACTTCCCTAAGAAGTTCACTAAAATAAACTGCGATATTATCTATATCATGGAACCCGAAGAATATATGAATCTATCAACGGTGGAAATCGCAAATAGATTACATAAGATTTACGAGGAATATTTACAAGCATAAAAAAGATTGGCCTAGTAATCTTTTTTTAGTTTTCGATATATCTTTTCAAAGTCGTTGGAGAGCAAATATTTTTCTATGTCTTTTTCTTTTATAAAGAAAATCTCTCCTTCTTTCGAACTTTTCAAAGTTCCTTTGTATTTGTTTGTTCTAAAGAGCATTGCCAAATGACGAACATTATCGCCAAATTCATTCCATTCGATATAACCGCGTGGTTCAACTTCGAATAAATCTAAACCTGTTTCTTCTTTCATTTCTCTTATGACAGCGTCTTCTATTAATTCATCATCTTCGACGTGTCCGCCCGGAAATGTGAGTCCTGGCCAATCTTTTTTTAATCTATTTTCAACTAGAAAAGAACCATCGTCTTTATAAACCATACACATGATGGTGAGTTTGATTCTTTTTTGAGAATGGCTTTTATCTTTTTTGATGAATTCTTTATTGATTGGTGAATAATTCATAATTTATTTTATTATATATAATTTTTAAAAATTTCGAATATACTTTTAGTATGTCTAAAGTATCTCGCGGTGAAAAAGGCGAAAAGAAAGTTCAGGAAATTTTAAGAAACATAAAAGAGAAACATGTTGTCTATAATGATGTCACTTTTCTTAATAACAATTCTGAAATGACTCATCAGATTGATCATGTCCTTATTCACCCGCATGGCATATTTGCTATTGAAACCAAAAATTATTATGGTGAGATTTTTTATGAAAATAATCGATGGACAAGAAGAATTGCTAATAAAAGCGAAAAGCTTCCTGATCCAATCAAACAAAATAAATCACACGCGATTACTTTATATAAGATATTAGATAGGAAATATGAGATTATTCCAGTTGTTGTTTTTGTAAAAAATAACGCCCCATATACTGGCGATGAGAATGTTATTAATCTTGATGATTTGATTCTTTTTGTCGATTCTTATCCTTATGAACACAGATACAAAGATACAACTATAGAAAAGATTGCAAACGAAATAAAACAAAAGGTCGTTAACGTTTCCAAAAGGGAACATATCGAAAATATTGGATATTTAAAGGCATTTCGCCGTGAAATACAAAAAGAAAAGGAGTACGCGATCGTAAATGGGGTTTGTCCTCGCTGCGGCCACAAGATGAAAATAAAAAATAATATTTTCAATTGTTCAAATTGTGACTACAAATTTTCCCTTTAATTGCATAGAATATTTAGCATGGAAAAACAATTAGAAAAACAAATTAAAAAATTCAATAGGATCTACGTTATTGAATTATTCGTCATTGCGGCCGTTATTATCACTTTAGCGACCCTAAAGCTGTTAAACGTCATAGGAAAAAGTCAAAATTTCCATCACGTGTTTAACATTATCACTACAATCGCCGCTATTTATATCGTTACTGATTTCGTTTGGTTATGTTTTTCAAAACCAAGGCAAAAAAGAAATTCGTGGTTTGATAAAATCTCTCTTTTACCATTCGCTGTTTCTTTATTGGTGTTCGATATCATTTGCTTTATTAAATGGAATGATGAGATTAGCTACTATAGTTTATTTGTTTCAATTGCTTTTTATTACATCGCTGCCATTTATATTGCTCAGGGTGTTTATCATCTAGTTTTTAAACCTGCTCCATCAATCGTCGAAGCAGCGACACAAGAATTTAATAAAGAAAAAGAGAACGAAAGAGTTGAAAGTGAAGTTCGTTCTCTTATTAAGAAAGTTTTAGGTCGAGGCGCCAAAATTCTCTGCCCTCTTAAAGGAGGTATGATGAATATCTCTTATATTGTTAGAAATTCCAAAGAAAAAAAATACGTTGTTTATATTTCCACTGAGCAAGCTAACGAAATGGTTGATCGCCCACTTGAGAAAGAACATCAAAAGATTGCCTCTGACCTTGGACTTACTAGTAAAAATGTTTATTTTGATACCGAAAGAGGAATTAAGATCAATGAATATATTGATGGCACCTCGATTGATAAGGTAGAAGATGTCGATTATCAAAAAGTGGCGGATTTATTTAAAAGATTCCACGCATCGAAGAAATTGTCTAAAGCAGATTACAATCCGTTTGAGAGATTTGTTAATACTTATGAAAAAGAAGCTTTAGAATTTTCAAAAGATGTTGATCCAAAATATAAAGACCTTAGGACTTTCCTTTTCCGCTACAGAAAATATCTTGAATCACAAAAGAAAACTCTGTGCCATAACGATGCCCAAAGAAGTAATATTATCCGTGATTTGCAGGGTAATTACTTCCTGATTGACTTTGAATTCGTTGGTAATAATGATCCGATTTATGACATCGGAACATTTGGAAATGCTTTAGTAAGCGAAGGTCGTAAACTCCTCGATTATTATTTTGGAAAGCCAACTAAAGATGAAATAAAACGTTATTATCTTTGGAGAATTTACATTTCACTTCAATGGTATAACGTTGCAATCGTTAAACATTATCGTGGTGAAGGAGAGGCACATGGCTTTGATTTCCTTGCTGTCGCTAAACATTTCCTTGATAATGCGAATAATGCATATAATAGTTTTGAAAGTGAACTAAAATAATATTTAGTTCATATACCAATCCGGTCAAAGCGCTTCAAGAAAACGATAAAACGCTCTTTGATATTGTTTTTTCGATATTGAAATGCCTGGAATAAATGGCATCCAACTCGCTAAAAATTTAAAAAAGATTAACCCACTAATAAAGATTGTTTTTGTTACCGCTTATAACAAATACGCTTTACAAGCATTTAAAATCCATGCCCACGGCTACGTTACTAAACCAGTGAGCGAAGCGAAGATAAAAGAAAAAGTGGACGAACTTCAAAACATTGCACCTCTCCAATCGAACAAGAAGCTTCAGAATAAATGTTTTGGTAATTTTGAAGTTTTTTATAACGGTGAACCCGTTAAATTCTCTTATAAAAAATCTAAAGAAGTATTCGCCTATCTAATAGATAGAGAAGGCGCCCCGCTATTAGGTGTCAATTTTTTCTTCCTGGCGGAGCAGGAGGGATTCGAACCCTCGCACCAGTAAACCCGATCTAACGGTTTAGCAAACCGTCCTCTTCAGCCTCTTGAGTACTGCTCCAAGCGAGATAGATTATATCATTATTTATTTGATAATGTATAATAAATTAAGAAGTATGGAAGTATTTGCTAAATTAAGTATCCCGTCGATTATACTTTTAGTATTATTTTTTGTCGCGGTGGTGGTTCAATTAATTTTTGCTTTTTTTGAATTAGAGAAATATCGTCGCATCGAAAAGCCACTACTTTTAGCTTTGCTAACAGCGTTTGCAGCGGTAACTTTACCAAATCATCCATTTATCTATATCGCAACATTTTTAGGAATGATTGGTGATATCTTTGTCATCCTTCCTAAAAAGCCATTTTTCTATGCAGGAGCAGTCGCCTTTTTCCTTGGGTTTGTTTTCTATGCATTAGAAGCTCTAATCGTTTATATGAGTGCGAACGTTCCTCTCTTTATGATTCTTGTAATTATCGGAACATATGTTGTGATGTTTTTCATGTTTGCATTCTTTGTTGGACCTAAGATTAAACTAAATAGAGGTGAACAAATTTGTTTAGGCTTGTATCTTTCGCCTCTTGTTACTTTGGTAGTCATCATGGTCTTTACTGCGGTTAAAGGTGGAGCGATGATGTATTTATCTCTTATCGGCTCAATCTTCTTCTTATCTAGCGATCTTTTAATTACATACACAAAAAATATTAAAAAATTCAAAAGATATGATTTTTATGTTATGGGCACATATTTAATCGCTCAATTTCTAATTGTAATTGGTTTTGCCTTGTCTTACTTAGCATAAAAAAGAGACTATATTAGTCTCTTGTTTTTTAAATATTCGATTAATTGACTAACTGCTTTCGCGCGGTGAGAATATTTGTTTTTAATTTCTGGAGATGCTTCTCCAAAGGCAATTTTAGCTTCATTGCTATAGAAGATTGGATCATAGCCAAATCCACCTTCACCAACTGGCTTATCAAGAATTTTTCCTCGACAAATTCCTTTAAATTGAACTGGTTTTTCTTCAACATTCATTAAGGTAATTAAACAAGCGAAGAAAGCGGATTTATCTTCATAAGGTTTAAGCTTCTTAATAAGCTCAAGATTTGCGACTTTGTTTCCTCCATAGGAGTCGGCATATCTTGATGAATAAATGCCTGGAAAATTATTTAACGCGACAACGTTTAATCCCGAGTCATCTGCGATGACAGGAAGCTTAGTTAACTTTGCTAAGGCGGACGCTTTAATTAGTGAATTTTCCTCGTATGTTGTTCCGTTTTCTTCAGGATTACATACGATTCCTAAATCCTTCATCGAATAGAATTTAATGTCATAGCCTAAAAACATCTCTTGATATTCTTTAACTTTATGAGCGTTATTTGTGGCGACCACTAATTCGAACATAATTTCCTCCTTAAAATGGGGCAAATTCTAAATGTAGATTAATGTTAGATAACACTAAAAATGCAATGTAAGATCCAATAATAATTACTCCTACAAGAACATAAATGATTCTAAATTTAATGGTCGGTTTGGTTTTACCAAAATAAGTAAGTAATAACGTTGGTAAAAAGATTATTAGGGCTAACGTACCACCAATGATAAGAAGGAATGAAGATTGATCCATCACGTAAAGCGGTCCGCAGTTAAATGAAAGAATGTCGGAAAAAGATAAGATTATGAAATTGAAGACGCAGCTGCCAAGGATATTTCCATAAGCAGCATTGAAGTTTTTCTTGCGACACAAATTAATAGTGGAAGTTAATTCTGGCAAAGAAGTAGCAACTCCTAAGAACAACGCTCCGCCAAAAGTCTCGCCAAAGCCAAATGTTGTAACAATCCAATCTGTGTGATAAGTAATGCCAATTGACATTGCAATTAATAGAACCGTAAAGACTACAAATAAAATTGCGATTTGTTTAACACTGAGTTTACTTTCAACTTCATCTTCTTCTTTGTCATCCTCGGTTTTCGGAGTTTTAAGAATCGATAATGCGTAGATTGCAACAATAAGAATTGACATTGGATTAAACCAACCCCAAAGAATGTTATTGAAGTTAAAAACAAAGCCCGCAACAGTTACCGTTACGTAAAGTAAACCAATAAAAAGCATGCTTAATAAATGAGATTTATTTACTTTTGAAGTTGCTAATTTACCAAAGAAGAAGAGGTAGGGAATAAAGAATAAACAAATATCGAAAAGATTACTTCCAAGGATGTTTCCTACCACAAATGAATTCTTGTGAATAAATAAGGTTGATGAAATTGAAGTAAATAGTTCCGGTAATGAAGTTACCGCGGCTAATAAAATACCGCCAAGTAAAGCGCCGGATAATTTTGTTTTTTTATCTAATAAATCAACGTAATCGGATAATTTAATCGAAGAAAAAACAACTACTCCTGCGATAATTAGATAAGTGATTATAGACATTATTTGATCGTACATAGTTAATAAGGTATCACTTTGTAACAAAGTGTCAATCTTTTAAAGAAATAATCGTTTATAAAATAAAAAAATAAATACTCCTTAGGAGTATTTTCTAACAGAATGGAGCAGGCGACGGGAATCGAACCCGCGTATTCAGCTTGGAAGGCTGAAGTTCTACCATTGAACTACGCCTGCAGATGGCGGATCATACGAGAGTCGAACTCGTCTCGCCTCCGTGACAGGGAGGCATCATAGCCGATAGACCAATGATCCACACAAGCGACAAAAATTTTATCACAAGTGATTTAAAGATAAAAGACAAGATTTATGAAATAAGTGCTTTGAGTCTTTCGAGCGGCATATAGCCAAGTTCTTTCTTAATCATTTTACCATCTTTGAAGACGATTAATGTCGGTATCGACATAACACGATATTCTCTAGCTAAATCAGAAACTTCGTCGACATCAATTTTTAAGACTTTGATGCTAACTTGTTTATCGAGTTCCTCAATGACTGGCGAAAGCATTTGGCATGGTCCACACCAGGTTGCAAAGAAATCAATGAGGACTGTGCCTGAAGCAACTTCTTTTTTAAATTCATCGACTGAATGGATGTGTTTAATCATGTTAATTTCTCCTAAAAGCCTATTAGATAAAAGGCAAAATAGATAATAACTAAATGCAGTGGAAAATACAAATAAGACGCATATTGGAACCACTTTGATTTGTAACCGAGTTTTCCTGAATAAAACAAGATTATTGGAATCGCTAATAAAGCCCAAGTTTCTGAATAAAATTCAGCATTGACCATAAATAAGTCACAGTTTGGTATTTTGGCAATCAAATAAATGACGACTACTGCGAAGAAAACCGCGAAAGAAAAGAGAATGTTTAAATAGAATCTAAATCTAGTTGAAGTTTCATAACCTTCTTCATCCATGTGATAGGATTCAAATAATTTTTTAAGTAATGGATAAGAATAGAACATTATAAGAGCCATGATTAGGCCAAAAATGTTATAGCCGCTTCTTAAGAAAACCGGGAACCAAATTACAGTGTTTTCACTGTTTAATTCATAAATTCCTACCGCAAACGAACCTATTACCAAGGCAAATGGAATGATCGAAAGAAATGAAAAGCGATCTTTTCGAGACAATAAATAAAGTATAGTTCCATAACATAGCAAATCTAATAGAGGAGAATATGCGTTATCTAAAGAACTATCTAAGCAATAGATTATAACGGCTTGGGCGACTAAGACAATAGAGGCAACTATTCCTAGTCTTAAAGCATATTTAGCAAAACTATGAGTGTGCCTTATGCCCTCCACGAGCATAAGAACAAATAAAGGAAAGGCGAATCGGCCGAACAAACGGAAGACTTCGCCAGTCAAAACTGCAGCATCGCTTTCCATTTCGACTAAGAAAATTCCGATGTGATCTAATGTCATTAATAAAAAAGCCACTATTTTTAAGACAAAACTATTTATAAATAAAAATTGCTTTTTCATTATTTAAAAGATGCGATGATTGCGGTTCCAATTGATAAAAGGTTATTGGTTACGTGAGCGCTGATGCTAGATGCTAAACCAAAACGATGATATAAGAAGCAGAATGTGGCTGCCGCAAACATGTAAAACGGAATATTCAACAATTCGTTAACCATATTATTTGATTGGAAATCGAAATGAATGAATGTGAAAACGATAATTGTAACTACATATGCTAAAGAAATATGAACTCTTTTTAGTAAAGAGAATAAACCAACTCGATAAGTAAATTCTTCAACAATTGGTCCAATTAAAGCAAATATTAATAAACTAAGAAATGGAAAATCCGACACGATACTATTTAAAGATGATTCGTTTGCGTTATCGCTGATGACTACGCCTGTCGCATTGAGAATAAGATTGTAGAATAGATTAAATGTGAGAATAGCGCTGAAACCAATTGCGGCAGCAACATAAGGTTTCCAATCTTTGAATGATTTGAAAAATTCGTTGGTATCATCTTTCATCAAAATGAGAAAAATCACCGCAATTATTAGATATGTTGAGCCATTTACAATCATGTCGAAAGTACTTGAGCCCATGAATGTTTGATAATTATAATCGCTAACAATAGTCCTTCTTGCGGCAAGTTGAACAATAATTTGAATAAGTAGGCTAATGACAGTTAATCCGAATAAACCGATTGTAAAAAAGAGGATTTGCTTCCAAATTTTTAAGTCGGTAGTTTTTTCTACTCTTGCTCTTTCTAACATAATTGCGTAGTGGAAAGATTATACTATTTTAAAAACAAAAAGTATAATATCTCATAATGAATACGATATTGGAGCGAAATGAAATAACACTTGTGAGAGATAGATCTTCCTTCGTTGGTGTTTTAATTCACGTCACTTCATTAGAATCAATAAAACAATATCTTGATGATATCCGTAAACAATATCCAAAAGCTAAGCACTATTGTTATGCCTACATTTTAGGCGATAAAAAGAAATGTTCTGATGATGGCGAACCAGCCAAAACTGCCGGCCGCCCTTTATTAGAACTTCTTGAAAAGAAGGAAATGGACGAAACTCTATTGATTGTAGTTAGATATTTTGGTGGTGTCCTTTTGGGTGCATCAAGACTAATGTCGACTTATTTAGAAACCGGAGTAAATGTTTTAGCAAACGCCGATGTTGTTACTATTGAAAACAAATTTATTTATCATATGTCGCTCTCATATCGTGATTTTGAAGAGCTTAAACATTTATCTAGAAAGTTACAATTTTCTTTTGAAAATGTAATGTATGAGGATAGAATAAATGTAGACGTTCTTGCCGAAGAAAATTCGGGAGAAGAACTTGCAAATTATTTCCCTAACGCTTCGATTGAAGTCATGGGAACAAAGAAGGTTTATAGAAGGTAGAGTTATGATTAAAGCTGAAGAGTATTGTCAAAGAAGAGAAAGACTAGTTGAAAAATTAGAAGATGGTTCAATCGCCATCCTTTTTGCAGGAGTAGGGAAGAAAAGAAGCGGTGATCAAGATTACGATTTTGCAGTTAACCGCAATTTCTATTATTTAACTGGGATAGAGCAAGATAATTCGATTCTTATGCTTGTAAAAGCGGATGGTGAAGTTTCGACCTACTTATTCATCGATGAAAAAGATGAAAAGGTTGAAAAATGGATTGGTATTAAATTAACTGATGAAAAAGCTAGAGAAATATCTGGAATTGAAAATGTATGTGTTCGTTCCTCGTTTGATGGCAAACTCGATGCTTCACTCGGTAATAATATGACTCACTTTGGTGAGATTAAGAAAATATATTTAGATTTAGAATCCGAACTTAAAATCGACGAACGTAAATCAACTCGCGAATTTGAAGAAGAAATCAAAGCCAAATATCCAAATCTTTGTGTTGAAGATATTCATGATTTTGTCATGCGTTTAAGAATCATCAAATCACCTGCTGAAATCGAGATGATTAAAGATGCTATAAATACTACCGATGTCGCTTTGAAAAATGTTCTTAGCACAATGAAGGCTGGTAGATTTGAATACAATCTAAGAAACATTTTTGAGTTCACTGTTAAGGAAGATTTGAATGCCGGGCTAGCTTTCCCTTCAATTGTCGCCGCTGGTAAAAACGGTGTAATTCTCCATTATCCTGATGCGCAAGACATTATTAAAGCCGGAGATTTAGTTCTTTTAGATGTTGGTGCGGCCAAAGGCAATTATTGCGCCGATATTTCAAGAACATATCCAATCAGTGGGAAATATTCTGATTTACAAAAGAAAATATATTCGATCGTTTTAGAATGTAATAAACAAACCGCTAAATTCATTAGACCGGGCATTCTTCTAAGGGAAGTGCAAGATTTTGCTCTTAATTATTTAGCGGAAGAATGCTTTGCTCAAGGACTCATTCCATCCAAAGATAGAATTAGAGACGTCTATTATCATAGCGTTTCTCATCATCTCGGTTTAGACACTCACGATGGAAATGATCGCGATTCCAAACTCGCTCCAGGAATGGTTATTACTTGCGAACCAGGCTTATATTTTAAAGAATATGGCATTGGTATCCGTATTGAAGACGATGTCTTAGTAACTGAAAATGGCAGCGATGTTTTGTCAAAAGACATTATTAAAGAAATTGATGATATTGAAAGAATTCTGAGGGCTAAATAATGGAAAAATACGTTTTATCTATCGACCAAGGAACAACATCTTCTCGAGCAATCCTTTTTGACAAAAGAGGCAATATTATCGCAACTGCTCAAGAGGAAGTATCTTTAATCTATCCTCATGAAGGTTGGGTTGAAGCTGATGCTTTAGTGATTTGGATCAGTGTCGTTAACGTTATAAATGAATGTTTAATTAAAGCAAATGCTACTTGGGCTGATATAGACTCAATTGGCATAACAAATCAACGCGAAACCACAGTCGTTTGGGACAAACAAACTGGAAAACCAATTTATAACGCTATTATTTGGCAATCACGTCAATCTAGCGATATTTGCGATAAATTTAATGATAAAAAAGAATATATTCATAACAAGACCGGTTTATTAATAAACCCATTCTTCTCTGCTTCAAAACTTAAATTCATTCTCGACAATGTCGAGGGTAGTAGAGAAAGAGCTAAAAGAGGCGAACTTCTTTTTGGAACCATCGATTCCTGGCTCATTTATCGTCTCACCAACGGTGCTGTTCATGCGACAGATACAACTAACGCCAGTAGAACGATGCTTTATAACATCTTCGATTTAAAGTGGGACGAAGATTTATTGAAGTTATTTGATATTCCAAAACAAATGCTTCCAAGAGTTTTCCCGTGTAACTATGATTTTGGAACTGCTTCATATTTTTCTAAGAAAGTTCATATCTATGCAGTTTTAGGCGATCAGCAAGCATCGTTATTTGGACACGCCTGCTTTAAAGAGGGCGATTGTAAGAATACCTATGGTACTGGTTGTTTTATGCTAATGAATACAGGTAGTACACCAATTCTTTCTAAAAACGGATTATTAACAACCGTTGCTTGGAATATCGGCGGAAAAGTTAGTTATGCCCTCGAAGGTTCCGTCTTTATTGGTGGTGCAGTTATTCAATGGCTTAGAGATGGCCTTAAATGCATTAGCAGTGCTCCTGAAGTTGATGGAGCCGCAACTAGCGTTAAAGATAATGGTGGTGTAGTTTTTGTTCCAGCTTTTGTTGGCTTAGGCACACCATATTGGGATAACGATGTAAGAGGCACAATCTTCGGCATGACTAGAGCGACGACCGAAAACCATATTTGTCGTGCAGCATTAGAAGCAATTGCTTTTCAGACTAAAGACGTCTTTGATGTCATGGCTAAAGAAGCAAAAATATCCTTAACTTCACTTCAAGTTGATGGTGGTGCATCAAAGAGTGATTATTTAATGCAGTTCCAATCCGATATCCTTCAAATCAATATCGAAAAACCTTGCTGTACAGAAACTACCGCTTTAGGCGCTGCTTTTATGGCGGGTTGTAAATCTAAATATTTTGGCTCATTAAAAGAAATCTCGATGATGCGTTGCATCGAAAAAGAATTTAAACCTCAAATTGATGCTATTTCAGCGCAAAATGCCTGCAAAACCTGGGAATGTGCCGTTCAATCCGCTCGAACATTTAAAGCTTTCAAATAAGGAATATGAATTCATTAAAATTAACCAAAGAACAATTCGATCAAGTTTATGAACAACTTCGAGTTCCTACTTCTATAAATAAAGAAGAGATTTTTGAATGCTACGAATTTGCTTTCGAGAATGCTTCTAAATTAATGGAGGAAAACATTTTTGGTAAATCCTTACCTATCAATAGCGTTGTTCTTCTTTTGTATTTAATTAATGAATACGGTTTTTATTTTACATTTAATAAAGAAATCAAAGATAAAGACCTAGCGCTTTCTAAGATTGTTTCTGTTGCCCTTGATAAATATTTCACCAACGAACATCTAGATTTCAAAAATGATCAATTCACAAATAAGTTTTCACCTGCAATTTCTACTATCGAGTTATATCTAAACTTCATTTTAGGAATATTACGTAATTACCCACAGAAGAATCCTCAAGAAACTTTGATGGTGGACATGGCGAACAAAGCTTTCAAAGTTTCAAAAGCAATTATTGAATTAATTGTTAAAGGTTTTGAAACAGAAGCATTCTCAACTTGGAGAACACTCCATGAAATTGAATGTATATTGATATTAATCAATAAATATGGTGATCCAGTTATTAAATCATATTTAAAACATTTAAGGTACGCTTTAGCATATCGTGGCGCATTAAATTCAAGTGAAGAAACGGACGCTGTCTTTGTCGATATTAAAGCAGATATGAAAAAATATGATTTAAAGAGCAAAGATATGAAAAAATTCATCGAATATGGCTGGCTAACTTCTATCGAAGAATACGGGCCAGAGTGCTCTTATAAATTTAATTTCCGCGATGGTGTCGAAAAGCTTGCAGGATTAAGCGACTATTCTAAAGTTTATGAAATGGCCTCTGAAATCGCCCATTCATCACCATTATTAATTTATTCTCGCACCCAATATTATTACCATTTAACGATTCTACAACTCTATGAATCTTTCTTTAGACTCGAAGAGATATTCTCAAAGATTTATCTAACGAGAATAAGTCAAGAAGAAGCCACTAGATATGTGATGATGAGGAATGTTTATTATTCGTCTCTCCAAGTCATATATCAAAATGAAAGACAAATCTTCTTCAAAAAAGCACAACAAGAAAATAAGTAATAAAAAAAGCCTAGATACTAGGCTTTTCAATTGATTTTTTCTTATGCACCTTCGTAGCAAGATCCACCGATGAATTCTCTCATGAGCGAGTTACATGGGACCCATTCATCTGGCATATCTTCAAAGTATTTAAGCATTCTAATTAATCTCTCAGCGACTGGGAAATATTCGCTTTCAACATCAACATTTTGAAGTAGTGGAAGAGCGTATTTTTTCATGACGCATAATTCATAAGAAAGCATTGAGTTATAAACATAGTCAGCACCTTCTTGAGTGTCATAAATCCATTTAAATTCGCCTCTTCTAACACTTGGCCACATAGAGATTGTTTCTTCTGCGGCAGCATTTCTAAATTTATAGTCACGGACTAAACGACGTAATAGTCTAAGGTCGGTGATGGAAACTGGATTGGTGTTATCAAGATTAATTTGTGCTTGTGGCGCGATGAAGATTTTGAATTTTTGGTGTCTCGGAATGAGGGTGGTCATGCGGTCATTCAAGGCATGAATGCCTTCGATGATGATTGGCTCATCTAATGCAACTTTAATTCTACGACCAGGAACACGTTTACCAAGTTTAAAATCAAATTGTGGTAATTGAACTTCTTCACCATTGATTAAATCGAGCATATTCTTATTGAATAAATCGATATCTAAAGCTTCGATGGATTCTAAATCTGGCTTACCATCTTCATCTTTTGGTGCTTGTGATTTTGGTAGATAATAGTCATCCAAAGATATTCTAATTGGTTTTAAACCTCTTGAAAGAAGTTCAACTCTCAGTCTATTTGCAAAGGTGGTCTTTCCTGAAGAAGATGGACCAGCGATACAAATTAAACGGATGTTGCTATCAGAAACGATTTTTTCACCGAGTTCTGCAAGCATTCTATTGTGTCTTGCTTCGCAAAGTTGAATGAAATCGATGACGCCATCACGTTGGATGTGCTTGTTGATGCCGACGACTGTATCAGCGCCTGCGATCTTTGCCCATTCGTGTGATTCTTTAAGAGTTTTACCAAATGTAGGAGCATCTTCAAATGGTGGAATTACTCCGCCAACTTCTGCTCTTGGGTATTGAAGAATCATACCTGGGGAATAATAGAATAAATCATATGTTTTTAAATAACCGGTCGATGGGACCATACGACTAAACATATAGTTGTAATAACCATTGCATTCATATAAATGAATGGTCTTCTCTGGACGGTATTGTAAAGCATCTAATTTATCATTTAAATTGTTGTCTTTATAAATTTTGACAGCTTCATCGTTAGTGTATTTACCTCTAACGAGTGGATAGTCTGCTTTAATAATCTTATCCATTTCTTCTCTAATCTTCTTAACCATAGCTGGGTTAACGTTATAACCCTTGTTAAGAACTTGGATGAAGACTGAACGAGAAACATTATAAGCAAATCTAATTTCTAACATTGGATAAGCACGAGCAAACGCCATCGCAACAACATATCTTAAAGATGCTTCATAAATACGAACTGCATCGCCGTCTTTAACGGTGAGGAATTCAATTTTGGCATCATCGCTTACTTCGTATGTTAATTCACGAAGACGGTTGTTAACTCTTGCGCAAATGATTGATTTATCCTTGTTATCAATAAGGTCTTTTAATTGGACTTTTTTCTCGAAAACTTTTTCTTGTCCTTGGAATGTTAATTTGAAAGACATGAAATTTTGCCTCCTTTTTCGCCATTATATCATAACTAGTTAAACGCATTCATGCAAGCGCTTTCATAGATTAAAATCTAAAAAATTTAGATTACTTCTTTACAAAAATATTCAATTTATGGAAAATATATGTGCAAATTATAGAGATTATCTCTATCAAGTTAGGAGAACAAATATGGCAAAAGCAATGGTTTACATCCAATCAGGTGGACCTACCTCAGTCATCAATACCTCGCTTTATGGTGCAATTAAAGAGGCTCAAAAACATTCTGAAATTTCACATATTTATGGATCGCTTAATGGTATTGAAGGATTATTAAAAGATAACATTATCGATTTAGGCAAAGAAGATCCTACTCAAATTGAATTACTAAAACAAACTCCAGGCTCAATTCTCGGTACATCTCGTCACAAACTTCCAAAAGATTTCCATCACGAAGAATATTCCAAGATTATTGAAACCTGTAAGAAACACAACATCGGTTATGTTTTCGTTAATGGCGGTAACGATTCGATGGATACTTGTTACAAACTTTCTTTACTTTGTAAAGAACTAAATCTTGATATCAAAGTTATGGGTGTTCCAAAAACCGTCGATAATGACTTGGCTGAAACCGACCATTCAAATGGTTTTGGTAGTGCAGCTAAATATGTTATTAACACAACTCGTGAAATAATCGCCGATGCTCAATCATATAATCGCTACAAAGGCTACATCATTGAAGTCATGGGTCGTAACGCTGGCTGGTTAACTGCTGCAACTGATTTACTCCCTGAACACGCTAGACCAGACTTAATTTTCCTTCCAGAAAACAAATTTGATACTGAAAAATTTGTCAAAGAATTCGGTGAAATTTATGAGAAGAAAGGCATCTGTATTGTTGCAATTTCCGAAGGAATTGACTTTGAAAGAGATGAAACAAACGTCAAAGTCGATAGCTTTGGACATAAGCAACTAGGCGGTGCTGCAAGTGACCTTGCTAAACTTATCAATTCTCGCTTAGGAATTTCTGTTCGTGCAATTGAATTATCGCTTCCACAAAGAGCGTTCTCCTTCTTAACATCCAAAGTCGATTCAGAAGAAGCAGAAGCTTGTGGTAGAGAAGCGGTGAAACACGCTGTTGAAGGTATGACCGGACACATGATCGCCATCAAACGTTTAAGCGATGCTCCTTATAAAGTTGAATACAAAACAGTTGATATTAGCAAAATTGCTAACGTTGAAAGAAAAGTTCCTTCTACAATGATGAAAGATGATTCACATATGGATGCTTCGTTTAAAGTATACTGTGAACCTCTCATCAAGGGCGAACTTGAAATCAAAATGAAGGATGGCATTATTGAAACCACTCTTCTTAAAAAAGTTCGTGTTTAATATAATTAATTTATAAGAAAAAGTCAGGCTATGCTTGACTTTTTTATGTGTGTGAATATTAATATAAATAATTATGAAAAATTATTTGGCTAAATGTTCTGAATTAACAAGAATGATTCTTTTAGCCATTTTAATTGGCGTTGTTTTAATTCTTGCTTCGATTGTCGGTGCTGTTTTCGGTCAATTTGGTTGGATGGTTGGTGTAAGCGTAGGAACTGCCATTGAAGTATTGAATCTATTCTTACTTTACAAGAGTTCTGAACTTGCTTTAAAAGAAACAAAAAGTTCTCTATTCTTACTGCTTTATTTTGTGAGAATGTCTTTATATGTTGCAGGAATACTTGTATTAGTTCTCCTTCAATATTTTTGGCACATTTCGTTTTTTGATAATTCGTTCTGGGGTTTTCTCATTGGAATTAGTCCAATGCAAATAGTTGTTATTATCGTTATGGCACGTTCGAAAAAAGGACCGCTAGAAATCGCTCAAAAAAAGGATGAGAAATAATGGCTGGAGTTTATACCGAAGAATATTTGAAATTTAAATTCCCCAGCGCTCCAATATTCATTGGATTGTGCATTATTTTAATTTTGATCGTTTTAGCTATCATTGTTGGTATCAAGGCCCGCAAAGCAGATTATAAGAAACCATCAAAAGGTTTGCTCATGATCGTTGAATGGGCGGTTGAAAAACTCGATGCCTTTGTCTCTGATACGATGGGTGAAGGTTTTGATAATTTCGGTGGTGTCTTACTAGGAGTTATTCCTTTCCTATTCTTATCTTTCATCATCGGAATTACTGGCTTGCCAACTCCAATGAACAACATCGCCGTTCCTTTATCTTTGGCTTTAGTGACCTTTATTCTCATTCATTTCACTGCAGTAAGATATAACCACTGGAAATATTTCAAACGTTTCATTGATCCATTTCCGTTCTTTCTTCCAATTAACCTCATCTCGATGTGGGCTCCACTTATTTCGATGACTATCCGTATGTTTGGTAATGCGATTGTTGGATGGGTTTTATTATCGCTTATCAACTGGTCATTAGAGTCGGTGTCTGCTTCGTTATTTAGTTTTATTAATAGCGGCGCAAATCAAATTTTCTTTGTTCCAATTGCTACTCCGCTATTACATGCTTATTTTGATTTATTCTCTGCTTTCATCCAAACCATGGTGTTTGTTTTCTTGACCGCCTTATTTATTGCTCAAGAAAAACCAGAAGATTTAGATAATAATGTAGTTTTAGCTACAAGAAAGGAGGTTAACAAATGAGTGATGTTGGTTTAATTGCTTTAGCAGCCGCAATAGCAATCTTCTCTTCAGGATGTTCATCTATCGGTGAAGGTTTCCTTGTTGGAAAAGCTATTGAAGGTATGGCTCGCAATCCCGAAATGTACGGCAAACTTCGTTCTTCGATGATTATCGGTGCTGCATTAGTTGAAACTTGCGGTATCTATGCCTTACTTATTTCCATTCTTCTTATTTTTGTCTATGGTCACTAGGAGGTGCCGCAATGAAAAGACTCGTGAGATTATTTCCATTAGTTCTTGCGACGGTCGCTGTCTCAGCTTGCGAAGGCAAACCGTTTGAGCAGGAAGACTTTTTGCATTATCTATTCCCGAATCCGTGGGATGCCTTAGCAATCTTTTTAGCGTTCGTCGTGCTTTTGCTCGTTGTTTTCTATTTTGCCTATAAGCCAGTAAAAAAACTTATCAAAAATAGAAAAGATTATGTCGAAGGCAAAATTAAAAACGCTGAACAAAGAGAATTAGATGCAAAAAATAAAGTTGAAGATGCCGAAAAGCAAATCGTTGCTTCACGTCAAGAAGCGTTGGAAATAGTTGAACAAGCCAAACAAGATGCCCTTTTAGAAAAACAAAGAATTGCTAACGAAGCTAAATTAGCTCGTGAAGAAGAAGTTCGAAAAGCCAAAGAAGAAATCGCCCAAGAAATTGAAGCGAGCAAAGACGAGGTACATAAAGAAATCGTTTCAGTTGCTTTAGATGCCTCTAAAAAAGTTCTATCTCGTGAAGTTAATTCTAAGGATAACGAAAAACTCATTGATGATTTTATTAAGGATTTAGATAAATAATGGAATCGGTTGTTTCAAAATATGCTGCTGCGATAGTTTCTATTGCTAGAGATGAGAACAAATGCAAAGAATATAAAAAGATCTTTGCCTCATTTTCCAGCGTCATTTTTGAATATCCTGAAATCGCAAAATATCTTGAATCTTATTTTGTAAGTGATGAAGAAAAATATGCTTTCGTGGATGAACTCACCAAAACATATAAAAGCGAAAATTTCACAAACTTCATCAAATTACTTTGTAAAAAGCACCTCATTTTTCGTTTTAAAGATGTTGAAAAGGAAGTTAACAAACTACTCAACGAACAGCTTAATATCGATGAAGGCTATCTTTATTCCACCGAAGAATTAAGCGAAAAACAAATCAAAAAGATTGAAGAAGCAATCGCTAAAAGACTCGGTCATGAAGTTGAACTTAAAAATTTAGTTGATCCTCGTTTAATCGGAGGCGTTAAAGTCGTCATTCACGATCACGTCTTTGATGGGTCGATCAAATACAAACTTGAAACACTTGAAAATACTCTTAAAGAAAGGAGAAGCAATTAATGAAAGTTAATTCATCCGAAATTTCTGCCTTAATCAAAAAACAGATTGAAGATTTTTCTAGCAAAGTTGAATCTAACGATGTTGGTACTGTTATCACCGTTGGTGATGGTGTTGCTTTGGTTTATGGTCTTGATAAAGCAATGCTAGGCGAACTTGTAGAATTTCCTCATGGAATTTATGGCATGGTCATGAATCTTGAGGAAGAAAATGTTGGATGCGTTCTTTTAGGAAGCGATAAAGAAATCAAAGAGGGCGATTTAGTTAAACGCACCAAAAGAGTTGTCGAAGTTCCAGTTGGAGATAATCTTCTCGGACGTGTCGTCAACGCTCTAGGCCAACCAATCGATGGCCTTGGTGATATTAAATCTAGCAAAACTCGCCCCGTTGAAAGAATTGCTCCTGGTGTCATGTTCCGTAAGAGCGTCGACACTCCACTTCAAACCGGAATTAAAGCCATCGACGCTATGATTCCTATAGGAAGAGGACAAAGAGAACTTATCATTGGTGACCGCCAAACCGGTAAAACCGCTATTGCAGTGGATACGATTATCAACCAAAAGGATCAAAATGTTAATTGTATCTATGTTGCTATTGGTCAAAAGAATTCAACTGTTGCTTCAATCGTCGACAAATTAGCAAAAGCCGGGGCAATGAAATACACAGTTGTTGTTTCCGCTACTGCTAGTGAACTCGCTCCGCTTTTATATTTAGCACCTTATTCAGGCATGGCGATAGCGGAAGAATGGCTAGAACAGGGGAAAGATAGTTTAATCATCTTTGATGATTTATCAAAACACGCTGTTGCATATAGAACCTTATCTTTGCTTCTTAAACGTCCTAGTGGACGTGAAGCTTATCCAGGCGATGTTTTCTATTTACACTCCCGTTTACTCGAGCGTGCTTGTAAATTAGATAAAGCTTATGGTGGCGGCTCTATTACTGCTCTACCAATAATTGAAACTCAACAAGGCGATATTTCCGCTTACATCCCGACTAACGTTATTTCTATTACCGATGGTCAAATCTTTTTGATGACAGATTTATTTAATGCTGGTCAAAGACCTGCTATCGATTCAGGTTTATCGGTTAGCCGCGTTGGAAGCGCTGCTCAAATTAAAGCGATGAAGCAAGTCGCAAACTCTTTAAAGATTGAATTGGCGAACTACCGCGAACTTCAAGCTTTTGCTCAATTTGGTTCAGACTTAGACGCGAGCACAAAAGAAGTTTTAAATCATGGGGCTGTCCTCATGGAAATCTTAAAACAAAATCAATACGATACATACCCTGTTGATCGTCAAATAATTGAGTTATTTGCGGCAAAACACAAATATCTTGAATCTATTCCTAGAGAAAAGATTAAGGACTACCTTGATAAACTCTATTCTCATTTATCATCTTCGCATAAGAAGATTTTAGAAGAGATTAATGCTAAGAAGGTTATTTCAGAAGAACTCGAAAAAACCTTAAAAGACGTTCTTAAAAAATATTTTGATTCATTAAATTAATATGGCGCAATCTCTACACAAAACAAAAAGAAGAATCGCATCAGTTAATTCCACCAAAAAGATTACAAAAGCGATGGAATTAGTTGCCACTGTGAAGCTGAAAAGATTCAAGAATGTGATGCTTGAAAACGAAGCTTATGCGAAAGAACTAGTGGACATTATCCACCATCTTTTTGCGCATATCGATGTAGAAGATAATCCATATTTAGTTGAGACTAAATCCGAGACTGATTTATATATAGTAGTCTCATCTAATCTTGGCCTTTGTGCATCTTATAATAACAATATCTTTAACTTTGTTAATGAGAATGTAAAAAAGGACAAAACCGAAATTATTCCTATTGGTTTTAAAGGCCAAAATTATTTAAGAAAAGAAGGCTATAAACTTTTAAATGAATTTGTCTCTATTAATGAACGTCTCGAATTTGAAGAAATCAAAAAATTAGGCGAATTAATAACTAAAGAATTCGTTAATGGAAAATATCGTTCTATTAGATTAATTTATACTCACTATGTGAATTCACTTAAATTTGTTCCTGAAGAAATTAGTATTTTCCCAATTCAAAATGTTGAAGGAGAAAGTAAAGAGGGATATGAACCTATTCTCGATCCTAATGCCAAGACCTTGATCGATGAACTAGTTCCTATCTATGTTTCTTCGACTTTGTATCACAAAATTATTGAATCGCAGGTTTCCGAACAAGCAAGTCGTAGAACTGCGATGGAAAACGCAAATGATAATGCGGATGAAATTATCGATAAACTCACCCTTGAATACAATAAGGCTAGACAAACTGCTATCACACAGGAAATCACTGAAATTGTATCAGGCTCTATCAATAAATAGGAGGCAATAATTATGGCTAAAAACATTGGAAAAGTTGTACAAGCAGTCGGACCAATTATTGATGTTCGCTTTTTAGATGAGCATCTTCCAGAACTCTTAACAGCTTTAGTCGTAAAACTTGATGAAACAAAAACACTTACTTTAGAAGTTGCTCAGCATATCGGAGACGATATTGTCCGCTGCGTCGCGATGGGACCAACTGAAGGTGTTTTAAGAGGACTCGATGTCGTCGATACTGGTTCACCAATTACTGTTCCGGTAGGAAAAGATACTTTAGGTAGAATGTTTAATGTTTTAGGCGATCCAATCGATGAAGTTAAGGATGACAAAAAGTTTGAAAAACGGAATCCAATTCACCGCAAATCCCCATCATTTAAAGATCAAAACGTTGCTTCCGAAATACTTGAAACCGGTATTAAAGTTATTGATTTACTCTGCCCATATTTAAAAGGTGGCAAGGTCGGTTTGTTTGGTGGTGCTGGCGTTGGTAAAACTGTTTTAATTCAGGAATTAATTCATAATATCGCTACTGAGCAAGATGGTATTTCTGTCTTTGCTGGTGTTGGTGAACGTAGCCGCGAAGGTAACGATTTATATTACGAAATGAAAGCTAGTGGAGTTTTGTCTAAAACCGCTTTGGTCTTCGGACAAATGAACGAACCTCCAGGAGCAAGAATGAGAGTTGGCTTATCTGCTTTAACGATGGCTGAATATTTCCGTGATGAAGAACATCAAAACGTTCTACTTTTCATTGATAACATCTTTAGATTTACTCAAGCCGGTAGCGAAGTCTCCGCGCTTTTAGGAAGAATGCCTTCGGCTGTTGGTTATCAACCAACACTTGCCACTGAAATGGGTCAACTTCAAGAAAGAATCACTTCCACAAAAGATGGTTCTATTACTTCTGTTCAAGCAATCTATGTTCCTGCGGATGACTTAACTGACCCTGCTCCAGCGACAACATTCTCTCACCTTGATGCAAAGACAGTTCTTGATCGTAATACCGCTGCACTAGGTATTTATCCTGCGGTCGACCCGCTCGATTCAAGTTCAAATATTCTTGATCCAAACATCGTTGGAAAAGAACATTATGAAGTTGCTCGTGAAGTCCAACAAATCTTACAACGATATAAAGAACTCCAAGATATCATTGCAATTTTAGGTATGGATGAATTATCTGATGAAGATAAGGTTATCGTTAATCGCGCTAGACGCATTAGAAATTTCTTGTCTCAACCATTCCATGTCGCAGAAGGTTTCAGCGGCTTTAAAGGAAAATATGTTCCAATTAAAGATACAATCCGCTCTTTTAGAGCGATACTTGATGGTAAATATGACCATTACCCTGAAAGTGCCTTCCTTTATGCCGGCACAATCGAGGATGTTGAAGCGAAAGCCGGAGAAAATAAATAATGTCATTTAAACTTGCGATAATTTCACCAAAAGGAATCTATTTTGAAGAAGAGGTAGACTCTTTAAGCGTGAAACTTACCAGCGGTTATCGAACTATTCTTGCCCATCATATTCCTCTTATCGGTGCATTAGCATATGCTCCTATGCACTTTGTTAAAGGAGCTAAGGTCGAATATTTTGCTATTCATGGTGGTGCCATCTCAGTCAAAGATAACAAAGTTAGTCTCATCGTCAATGGCATCGAGGCTAAAAAAGATATCGATATTGAGCGAGCTAAAGAAGCGAAGAAACGTGCTGAGAATAGATTAGATAATAAAAATGACATCAATATCGATGTTGAAAGAGCGCGACATGCCTTGCTAAGAGCAATTGCGAGAATAAAAACATACGAACAATAATTAGGATGCTATGCATCCTTTTTTTATAACATCTGTCTTATTTCTTCTTCGCTAGTAGAAGTGGAAATTTCTTTTGTTTGAGTTATGGTGCCATTCTCGTATTTTGCAATTGAGATAGTCTCGTTCTCATTTATGTCAGAAACGACAATAACGTTATCGCTTTGTTTTATAAGAGGAAGGATTTTGGTTTTATATAAATTTGCTAATCCTTCTTTACCTTTATTAAAACTAACATAACTAAAAGATTTACCGTTTAAATCATATTCAGAAACATTTTTATGGATAAAGTAATGGTTCTTTATGACGTATCTTGAATTTAGATAGTTTTCGAATGCTCGAGAAGCTTTCATGTATGAATCATAGTCGATTTCTTCGACGATATTATTTTGAATCACGTAAAGTGATGGAGTTAATATCTGATAATCTCCATAGCTATTCTTTTTGAAGAATCTATCACCATAAAATAATTGAAACGCCGCTAAATCTCCGCGATTATCTTCCACATCAAATTTATAAGTTAATAAAGATGTCTTTTCGACATAGGAAGTTAAGATTGGGTTAAATGCCTCGCAGCTAGAACAACCTTTCTCAGATATATAGATTAAGAAACCAGCATCCATTGAGATACTTCTAGAAACGGATTCAATATCTGCGACCAATATTTTATTTTCGTTTGTTAAAAAACTATCGAAACTTTTCGCTAAAACAGCTTTTGAATTATTTGACGAACAAGCCACCAATAGATTAGCTAATAATGTTAAAGGAATAAGTTTTTTAATCATAGTTCGTGTATAATTATATTATAAAGCAAGTTTTGTTGTTGCTATTTATAAATAAAAGCATACAATAATGTGCTTGTTAAGGAGGCTATATTATGAATTTATGGCATCGTGCTGATCCTTCCCAAATTAAACCTGAAAGCTTTTTAGCCTGTATTGAAATTCCTCAAGGTTCTAAAAACAAATATGAACTTGATAAATATTCAGGCGCTTTAAAGCTTGACCGTATCTTATATACTTCAACTCACTATCCACATAACTATGGTTTTATTCCAAGAACCTATGCTGATGATGGTGACCCACTTGATGTTTTGGTTATTTGTAGTGAACCAATCGTTCCTCTTGCTTTAGTTGAATGTTACCCAATCGGTATGCTCGAAATGATTGATGGCGGTTCTAAGGACGCTAAGATTATTGCAATCGCTAAAAATGATCCAGTTTATAACTCGTTCTCTGATATTAAACAAATTCCAAACCACATCCTTCAAGAAATTAAACACTTCTTTGTTGTTTATAAGCAACTTGAAGGTAAAGAAACAATCGTCAACCATATCCGTGGACGAATGATGGCTATGGACGTCATCTCTCTTTGTATTGAAGCATATAAAAAGAAATTTGGCGAAGAAAGCAAATAATTATATGACGCTCCTTTGGAGCGTTTTTTCTAAACATGATTCACATTATTCTCTATCATCCTGAAATTCCTCAAAATACTGGGAATATCTTAAGGACAGCGATGGCAACTAGTTCCAAAGTTCATATCATCGGTCCAATCCCTTTTGACTTGTCTGATAAGGCACTTAAAAGATCTGGTATGGATTACTTAAAAGATGCTGATTACGATTATTTTGAAAGCTATGAAGAATTTGAAAAAGCATTTGCTAATAAAAACATTTACTATGTAACTAAATATGGAACGCATCTTTATAGTGAAGACTTGTTCCAAGATGTGACTGAAGATGTCTATGTGATGTTTGGAAGAGAATCAACAGGAATCGATAAAGAAATTCTATCCAAAAATAAAGATAAGACTTTGCGAATTCCAATGTTATCAACCGCTAGAAGTTTAAATCTCTCAAACGCGGTAGCGATTGTTACTTACGAAATTTTAAGACAACAAAAATACCCTGAGCTTGCAACTTTCGACATGATTAAAAAATATAAGATTTAATCGCAGCGTTTAGCTTTTTCGAGCAAATCTCTATTTTCTTTTCTAATTGAATTAACCTTAATGGTGGAGTAATTCTTAATGATGGCTTCGCCAAGAACGTGTCCGCGGCGGACATTTTTCTTTTTTGTATAACTTATTTCGCCGCAAGAGGCTTTTGAACATAATAAAGCAATCTCTGATGCGACTAACAATTCTTCTTCAGTTGGCTTTTTATTTGCAATGACTAAATGAGCGCCACTCTTGTCTTTGATATGCATCCAAGTAAATTCACGGTCTAATTTCATAGCAAAACTTAGATAGTCATTTTGCGAAGCGTTGCGTCCGAAATAAATAATTGTTCCATTTATATTTATTTTCCATGGACGATTTAGTGCAGTTGGTTTGAATTCTTTTTTCTTTTTAGAGAAAGTGTAAAGTTCAACTAATTCTTCTTTTTTCTTTTCATTTGCAGAATTAAATTCCTCTAATAGATTCTGATATTGTGTCTTTTCATCTAACGCATTTTGAATATTTATTTCAGAACGAGAAATCGTTTCTTTTGCTTTTTTAGATTTCTTGTAAAAAATCTCAGCATTTTCGAGTAATGTTTTTGAATCATCAAGATTGATCATTTCTTCATTAAAAATAAATGAATTTTGGTGAGATTTTAATGGTAATCCTGATGAGAGAATAGTATCGGCAATTTCCTTAAATATCAGGTTTTTGCGGGCATTTTTAACATCATCTTCAATTGCTTTTAGACGTTTATCAGCAGCTTTAATCTTTGAATTTATAATCTTGAGTAAAACCGCATATTTTTCGCTTTCACGTATATCTAAAATCTTCTGAAATTTTTCGTCGATTAATTGTTCGCTCACTCTTATTTCACCATCAAGAAATTCGCCATTTTGATTTAGAATAAATTTTTTACCAATCTCGAATTGTCTTGTTGCGCTTTTGAAATAGAATTCGACGAGCTCATTTCTACTATTTAAGACAAAGAGATTTGGATGATTTGGGAATAATTCACAAATTAGTTTAAAAGATTCAAGGTTATCTAAAGAAAACAAATCGATTTCTATGACTAAATCGTTGTCAGAAAGTTTTATATTTTTAATCTCTGACTTTCCAATCAGTTTTCTAAATCTTTGCAAAAAAGAGTTTTCAAACGAAGAAAAGAACGCTTCTTTACTTGCTATGAAAACAAGTGGAAGCGATGGGTTTAAATCAATTATCAATGCCTTTCCTTTTTCTTCCATATACGGGAAAAACAATGTTTTTTTATTTATTAGTAACGGCGAAAATACTTTTTTATTAGAAAAATCTAATGCGTTAGTCTCTAAATATTTTTGATAGGAGTCATGCGAAATTCTCATAAAATCATTATAAAGATTACTTAATTCCTTCTCAATTATATTGTGCATCAATTATCTAATTGCGAATCTAAATTCTTTTATTTATAATAAAACCATATGAAACGTGGATTACTTATTATTATGTCTGGCCCAAGCGGAGTTGGCAAGGGCACCATTAGAGAAAAACTAATGGAAGATAAAACATTGAATCTCTTTTATAGTGTTTCAATGACGACTCGTAACCCAAGACCGGGCGAAGTCGACGGTCGGGAATATTATTTTGTCTCTAAAGATGAATTCCAAAAGAACATTGATAACGGAAATCTTCTTGAATGGGCTGAATTTGTTGGAAATCGATATGGCACTCCAAAAGACAAAGTCGAAAGAATGAGAGACGAAGGAAAAAATGTCCTTCTTGAAATTGATGTTAATGGCACAAGCCAGGTTTTATCTAAATTAGATCGAAACGATGTTATCTCCGTCTTTATCGCGCCACCTTCTTTAGAAGAACTCGAAAATAGAATTAGAGGCCGTTCAACTGAGACTGATGAAGTTATCAAAAATCGTCTAGCACAAGCTAGTCGCGAACTTTCTCAAAAGGATCAATATCGATTTGTTGTTATTAATGACAAATTGGAAGATGCTGTCGAAGATTTTAGGAAAATAATTACTAGTAATTAAAAAGGAACAAAGGGCATGAAGCTGCTTGAGGTTTTAATTGAAAGAAAAGCCAATAGTCTCAATCGCCCTTTTTCTTATATTTATAAAGGTGATAAACAGATTGGTGTTGGTTATCGTGTTTTGGTTAGTTTTGCGCACAAAAATACCATTGCATATGTAATAAATGTTAAGGATAGTGATAAAAGCAAAGAACAAATCGAAGAGGAAATGGGTTTTCAAATCGGAGAAATAAAAGATGTTCTTGATGAAAAGCCACTTCTAAATGATGAACTTATTAAACTATCTCAAGAGGTATCAAATTATTATTTAGCCCCTTTAATTAGTGTCCTCCAGACGATGCTACCATCATCTTTGAAACCAGCCTCTTCATCTCTTAGAGGACCAAAGGTTGCATATGACACATATGTCAAATTAATTGATGATGATGAAGAGGATTTAACACCTAAACAAATTGAACTGGTTAGACTACTAAAAACGAATGGTCGAATTCTCAAAAAAGACTGCAAATCTCCTTCAATCGTTCAAAAACTCTATGAAAAGAAACGAATTGATTTTGAAAAAGAAGAAAAGATTAGATTAGAGATTCCAGAATATAAAAAAGAACATAAAAAAGAATTGACCAATGAACAAAAACAAGCGGTGGAGTCTATTTTAAAAAC
Organism: Bacilli bacterium; assembly: GCA_045615665.1. GTDB lineage: Bacteria > Bacillota_I > Bacilli_A > RFN20 > CAG-826 > Fiminaster. Next base: position 32,128 of record JAZLFJ010000001.1, on the reverse strand, counting down.
CGATAAAACTGTCACTTTATTACAAGGTGTTACCGGTTCAGGAAAGACAGAAGTTTATTTGACTATCTCAGAGAAAATATTATCCCAGGGTCGAAACGTTTTAATGTTAGTACCTGAAATATCTTTGACTCCAGTAATGGTTGAATATTTCCAAAGAAGATTTTCGGGAGATGTCGCCATTCTTCATAGTGAATTAACGCCCGCTGAGAAATATGATGAATATCGTCGTATCTCAAGAGGCGATTGTCACGTTGTCGTTGGCGCTAGAAGTGCAATATTTGCTCCATTAGACAATATCGGTTTAATCATTCTTGATGAAGAACATACGGAATCTTACAAACAAGATTCACTTCCGTTTTATCATGCTCGCGATGTTGCGATTATGAGAGCCGCTCACTTTAATTCTAAAGTTATTCTTGGCAGTGCGACCCCATCATTAGAGACAAAAGCAAGAGCGTGTAAAGGTGTTTATCATTTTGCTTCTTTACCAAATCGAATTAACAAACAAGAACTACCAAAGACCTCGATAATCGATATGTCAAAAGCATATTCTTTTAGCCGAGAATCTTCGATGTTTTCAAAATATCTAATTGATCAATTAAAAGGTGTATTAGAAAGAAAGGAACAAGCTATTCTATTAATAAATAGAAGAGGTCATTCAGGTTATATTACTTGTCGTAGCTGTGGGCATATTATCAAATGTCCAAACTGTGGTATTGCTTTAACTTATCATCGTGAAGACAATATGCTTAAGTGCCATCATTGCGGTCACGTCGAATTAAATGCTGAAGTTTGTCCAGAATGTGGCTCTAAATATTTATCTAGGTCAGGGTTTGGAACAGAAAGAATAGTTGATGAAGTTAAGAAGCTATTCCCAGAAGCTAAAGTATTAAGACTCGATAGTGATGTTGGAGAAGTAAGAAACAATATTGCTAAAACAATTGAAGCCTTTGCTAACCAAGAAGCAGATATTTTAGTCGGGACCCAAATGATTGCTAAGGGTCATGATTTTCCAAATGTTACTCTAGTGGGTGTGGTTCTTGCTGATATTGGTTTATCACTGCCTTCTTTCCGCTCGACCGAAAGAGCGTTTCAACTAATCACTCAGGCAGTCGGCCGAAGTGGACGAGCGGATAAAGTTGGCCATGCAATAATTCAAACCTTTAATCCTTATCATTACGCCATCCGTTTGGCGAGCAAGCAGGATTATGAAGCATTTTTCCTTAAAGAAATGTCGGTGAGAAAAGTTTCACAATATCCCCCATATACTTATTTAACAAGCATCGAAATCATTGGCAAAAATGAAGATATGGTTGTTGATATTATTTCTAAGATTTGCCGTGATATCGATTCCAAAGGTTTTGAAAATGTATCAGTTTTAGGGCCAGTTGAACCTTATATTGCCTATGAGAATAACAATTATCACCGAATTATATTAATAAAATATAAAAACTATGATAAAATTAACGCCTATCTTGGTGAAGTAATAAATTCACTTAAGAACAAATCACAAATAAATATTAAAGTTAATGTCGATCCATATGACTTCTAGGAGGTACTAAAATGGTTACAATCTCAATTTATGGTTTAGATCAATACACAATTGGTCATTATTCAAAAGATCACACTAAGAATCTCGCGAATTTATTTGAAGTTAGTGAAGACAATGTTTCTTTCTATGCTCCAGATGCTTATGTATTCCATAACGGTGTCGAACAAACAAGTTGGAATGCAATCGTTAAAGTAAATGCTCCTGAGCACTGTGAAAACAATGAAAAAGCTATTGCTAAATATTTAATTGAAACTCTTAAAGAGTTTTCGGTTCACTTACAAGTTGAATTCTATTATTATCATTCCCATCACCATTATGAACACATCAATAAAGATTACCCTCGCTTTATCAAAGAAGATAATCTCGTAAATGTTGAAGAAGATGAATATGATGGCGAATTATACGAAGGCAATATTTTTGAAGGTTTTGAAGAAAAACTAGAAGAAGCCAGTAAGAGAAAAGAAGAGGAAGCTAAGCATCATCACGACTGCGATTGTGGATGCGATCATCATAAACATTAATGGTTGAAATAAAACTTGGAGCGAAAATCCTCGATTTAGTGCTCATCGATGGCAAAGACTTTGTCGAGGCAGTCGATGAAATTTTTCCAAGCGAAAGAAAAACACTTCAATCCAGCAATATATCAGTCCTTCTAGCTAAAGAAGCGCTGAAACATTATTTTCTTTTCGAACATTTGTTACAAAGATTTAATATAAATTTTTCACCTAAACAAAAATCGTTATTCTTTATTACTTTAACCAATAATTTCTATTTGCATTTACTTTCAAAAAATAACTGCAATAGGTTCTTGAAAGAAGAAATCCCGAATGATGAGTTTATAAAAAGTGAGCAAATTTTGGATTATAAAGGCTCACTTGAAGAAATGATTTCTTTTGAAAAAGACAGCGATTTTTATTTCGCCACTAAATATAATGTGCCTATTTGGCTAATTCACATGTGGCGAAAACATTATGGCGATGGTTTAGTTAATAAATTTTTGAACGCTTCAATTAGATATGATTATCAAACTTATGTTGTTAATTCATTGAAGACATCAACAAAGCAAATTCTAAAAGAATTTCCTGAATTTTCATCTCCTTTTGAAGATATGCTTCTTATTAAAGGTGCAAAACGTTATCAATTAACTGATGCCTTTAAAAATTACGATTATATTGATGTCAAAGTAGGCTTTAAGAACTTGATTGATGAACTAATTAATCCCTTTGAAGAAGTATTACTTTATTCAGGATATGACGATGATTTCGCGAAAACTGCCATTATTAAGACTAAAGGTAAACTAGGTCTACATTTAATGGTGCCTAATCTTAATCAAAGGATTGAATTAATGCGTTTTTTAAGGATGAATAAATTGCGCAACATTAATTTCTTTGAAGCAAATGATGAGTATGCCTTAAGAGCAGGTGTGAGCTATAAGCTTAGTAAAGTAATTGTTTTCCCTTTATCCACTCGTTTCGATATTGTTTCAAAATATCCTGATTTTTTACTCCATTTTGATCGCGACGATTTAGATGCGATTATCCAAGGCGAAAAAGATGCTTTAGAATTATGCTCCAAGTGGGTTGATGAAGATGGTGAACTAACCTATGTTGTTAATACATTGAACAAGAAAGAAAGTAGTCTCTTAATAAAAGAATTTTTAGAAAAGCATCATGATTTTTCTTTAGAAAAAGAAGAACAACAAATCACGTCTGATCCATTTATGACAACGATGTATTTTGCTATTCTTCGTAGAGGTAGACAAAATGATTAATCTCTATGGACAAGAAATAAGTAAACTCGAATCTCTTCTTATGGAAAGAGGTCAAAAGAAGTACCGCGCCACTCAGCTTTTCACTTGGATTTACGAAAAGAAAGCTAAGACCTTCGACGAGATGAGCGATGTTTCAAAATCATTTAGAGATGAACTAAATCGTGATTTTTGCTTAACTCTTCCAAAGATATTTAAAAAACAAGAATCAAAAGATGGCACGATTAAATTGCTTTTAGAGCTCGAAGACGGTTCGAAAATAGAGACTGCACTCATGCCATATAAATATGGCAATGCAATTTGTGTCTCTAGTCAAGTTGGCTGCAATATGGCCTGCGCTTTTTGCGCAAGTGGTCTTCTTAAAAAGAAAAGAAATCTAGAAGTCCATGAAATTGTCGGTCAAGTGCTTGTAATGAATGAAGTGCTTTTAGAAAAGGGCCAAAGAGTATCTCATGTTGTTGTTATGGGAACCGGTGAGCCTTTTGATAATTATGATAATGTTATCGATTTTATCCGTATTATTAATCATCCTAAAGCCTTGGCAATTGGAGCGAGACATATTTCAGTTTCCACTTGTGGAATAGTTCCAGGAATTATGAAATATGCTCATGAAGGTCTTCAATCAAATTTAGCTATTTCTTTACATGCGCCTAATGATGAAATTCGCAATAAGATTATGCCGATTTCAAAAGGTTATAAGATGGAAGAGCTTATGGAAGCGGTTCGTTACTATGAGAAAAATGCGGGAAGAAGAGTTACTTTTGAGTATATTATGCTCAAAGATGTTAATGATTCTCTTGAATGTGCTAAACAATTAGTTAAACTAATTAATGGTACTCTCGCTTACGTTAATCTAATTCCATACAATCCTGTGGATGAAAATTCATTTAAAAGAAGCGATGAAAAACAAGTTCACAAATTCTTCTCTTATTTAATGCAACATGGCGTTAATACAACAGTAAGAAAAGAATTTGGAAATGATATAGATGCTGCCTGTGGGCAATTAAGAGCAAAGGAAGAACATGAAGGGCACTAATTACAAAGGACAATTTATTGCTAAAACCGACATCGGTTGCGTTCGCTCGACCAACGAAGATCAAGCGACTGCTTTAATCAATGCCTCTGGCAATGTTTTGCTTTGTGTTTGCGATGGAATGGGCGGCCACAATAAAGGTGATTACGCTTCCAAATTAGCAATCGATACAGTCAGTGTCGAATTTAAAAAGAAAAACGGATTTCTTTCTTATGTTTCGGTTCGTCGTTGGATTGCCACTACAATGCGAAAAGTAAACAAAGTCATCTTTGATGAAGCCCAAAAAGATCCCATTTATAAAGATATGGGAACAACTGTCGTCATGGCGGTTTTATATGGCGATTCAATATTTGTAGCAAATGCTGGTGATTCAAGAGCATATTTTGTTAGAAAGAAAGGTCTTCAACAATTAAGCGAAGACCAAACTTATGTCGAATATCTATATGCGACTGGTAAGATAAATGAAGAAGAAAGAGAAACTTCCTCTCAAAGACATATTTTAATGAACGCTGTTGGAACATTCCCGTCAGTCAGTTTTGATTATAAAGTTTATCCAAATAATGGATTTTCTATTTTACTTTGTTCAGATGGTTTATATAACAATGCGACTGAAGTTGAAATTCATAGTGCGCTTTCAACAAATGAAAGAATAGATCAAAAAGCCGAGACTTTGATTGGTGTTGCTAAAAGTCATGGTGGTTCCGATAACATCGGAATAGCATACTGGGAGGCATATAAGCATGATTAAGATAGGCGATCTAATTGATGAAAGGTATAGAATAACGGCTCGTATTGGTACAGGCGGTATGGCTGAAGTTTTTGAAGCAAGCGATACAGTTTTAAGAAGGACTGTCGCAATTAAGATTATGCGAGAAGAGTTGCTCTATAATCCTGACAATGTCACTAGATTTGAAAATGAAGTTAGAGCTTGCGCTAGCATGCATCATCCAAATATCATTCAAGTTTACGATCAAGGATATTATGAATCTCGTCCTTGGATGGCGTATGAATATATTAAAGGTCAAACTTTGTTTGAAAAGATTGAATTTTTAACGCAAATCAATGTCTATGAATCATGCGAAATCATGTGTCAGCTTTTAAGCGCGGTCAGTTATATTCACTCAAATGGAATCATTCACCGTGATATTAAACCTCAAAACATTTTCTATCTTCCAAATGGAACGATTAAACTTTCAGATTTTGGAATTGCTGTTGATTCTAATGTTAATGAAACAAAAACTGAGGAAGGTATCATGGGTTCAGTTTTCTATTTAGCCCCTGAGGTTTGCTCAGGTCAACCCGCAACAGTTCAAAGCGATATTTATTCTTTGGGTGTTACTTTCTTCCAACTTATTACTGGTCGACTTCCTTATGAAGTTGGACACGCAATCGATATTGCAATTGCTCATATTAAAAAGCCATTTCCAAGCGTTACAAAATATAATCCTGAGGTCGCAAAAGAGATTGATAAAATCATTCAAAAGGCCTGCAAAAAGAATCCAAAAGATCGCTATCAAAGCGCGGATGAAATGCTTGAAGCAATTAAAATATCAATGCAAAACAAGGATAATTTCCGAGAAAAGCGCAATTTTATAAAAAGATTTTTTGGTCTTAAATAATGTTAGGGAAAATCTTATCCACGGTTGGTGGAATTTATGTTGTCTATTCAAACGGAATCAATTACCGTCTATTTCCAAAAGGAATATTTCGTCATAAAAATCAAAAATTATTAGTGGGCGATGATGTTCTTTTTAACGATGAGGAAATGGTTATTGAGTATATTGAGGAAAGAAAGAACGAATTAATTAGACCTAAAGTTGCCAATATCGACATGATTTTTGTTACGATGTCGGTGGTGGAACCAGAACTATCGGTTGAACTTCTTTATAAGTTTTTGACTTACGCTAACATGAATTCGATTCCTGCTTCAGTCATTTTTACTAAGGTAGATAAACTAAGCGATAAAAGTCATTTAGAGGCAATCAAAAATGATCTTTTAAAACTAAACATCAAAGTTTATTACTTAAGCAAAGACGAAAATTCTGAGATTGATCTACTTATAAACGATATCAAAAGTAAGACAATTGTTTTTATGGGTCAAACTGGAGTTGGTAAATCTTCTGCGATAAACGCTATCGACAAAAATTTTGAAAGAAAAATTGGTGATTATTCATATGCATTAGGTCGTGGAAAACATCAAACTAAGGAAGTTATTTTATTTCCATATGAAGACGGTTTTATTGCAGACACTCCCGGATTTTCTTCATTAGACTTAAATATCTTCAAAGAAGATTTGGCGATGTATTTCCCTGGATATAATGATTTATACACCCAATGCTATTTTTCAAATTGTCTACATCAAAATGAAAAACAATGTAAAATAAGAGAAGAAATATCTAAAGGCAACCTTTTTAAAGAAGGTTATGAAGCATATATTAAATTGTTGGATTCGCTTCCTTATAGAATTGAGAGGTTTAAAAAATGAAACATCTTGTATCTCCATCATTATTAGCCGCCGATAAAGAAAGACTTTTTGAGGAAATTAAATTGGCAGAGAAGTCTGGCGCAGAATATATTCACTGGGATATCATGGATGGAAAATTTGTTCCAAATGTTTCTTTTAAAGCCTCCACAGTTAAACAAAATTCTAAGAATCACAAAATGGTTAACGATGTACATATCATGGTTAGCGATCCTGCAATTGAAGCGCCTTTATTTGTTTCTTGTGGTGCTGATCTTGTTACTTTCCATATTGAGGCGGTTGGCTCGCTTGATGAAGCCAATAAAATCGTTGATAAACTTCATTCCTTAAATTGCAAAGCTGGGATATCAATAAAACCTGCAACAGGAGTGGATTCAATCGTATCTTTGCTTCCCAAATTAGACTTAGTTTTAGTGATGTCTGTCGAACCAGGTAAAGGGGGCCAGAAATTCATGCCAGAAGCACTTGAAAAAATCGTAGAATTAAGAAAAATCATCGACAAAAACCGCTTAAATTGCTTAATTGAAGTTGATGGTGGCATCAATGGGGAAACCGGTCAAATGTGCCGTAAAGCCGGAGCAGATATTCTAGTTGCCGGATCATATTTATTTGGTCATGACGACTTTGAAGAAAGGATTAAAACTTTAAGATGATTTCTTCGAATTTAATTTGGGTTTTTTCGCTGGCTGGTTTTGCACTTTCTTTTCTTATCCTTTTGGTGATACTTTTACTAAATTCTAGTCTTAGAAAAAAAGAATTTTCACCGTTACGAAATTTCCCATACGAATTTTTGAAACTTAATTCAAATGTCGCTTCAGTTTTCAAATCTTTAATGTTTGTATTAACAGGTTTTGCATTTTCTCCAATTTTCTTTATCACTCCGCTTATAGGTGAATTTGGGGATTTAGGTTTCTTAACGATTTTTGTTACTTGTATTTTTGCTCTAGCAGCAATTAGCAACTGTTTGTTGTTCTTCTTTGATGCTAGATTTACTAAAACACACATTTATCTAGCAACCATCTCGATGTGTTTAACATTTTTAGCAAATGCATTGGCGACTCTATTATCATTTTTAGTTTTTAAACATTATTGGGGATTTGGGGAAACTAGAATTCCCGCTTTAGTGCTCGCTATTTTATCCACGCTCGTTTCCTTATCTATTTTATTTATTATTGTTAATCCAAAATTATCTTCTTGGGCTAAGCTTGAATATAAGGTAAATGAGAACGGTGAAAGAGTTTATTCAAGGGGTAAAATCTTTGTTCTCGCTTTATCGGAATGGATCACAATTTTAGCTTCAATAATTGGAGAAATATTGTTCTTCTTAAGTTTGATAAAGTAAATTAAAAGGGATGCAAAGCATCCCTCTTTTTAAATAAAATCGAACTTATTTAGCGTTTTTGAGTAAAGCACGATGTGCTCTAGCGGTCATTTTAACGGTGACCATTCTGCCATTAATATTGATTTTATATTTTTGTAAATTGGCATTCCAAACACGACGTGTAGCAATATTTGAGTGTGAACGAGCGTTTCCGCTTTTTGGTCCGACTCCTGAGATTTGGCATTTTCTTGACATAATTTCTACCTCTTTTTATAAAAGCATTGTGTATTTTATCAAAACTAATTAACCTTGTAAACTAAAGTTTTGCATTTGGAAAGCGCGCTAAGAACTCTTCTTCGGATAAAAGACGAGAATAAGTAAGAGCATATTCAAAAATAATTCCCTCTTTATCGAATGCTAAATATCGATCTTTTCCATCTGCCATATAGAAGAGTAACATCTTGTGTTTTCTAGACCATTCCTCATTAATATAGAGGATATCTTTCCATTGATATTCTTTGACTTGCCCCATCTTTGAATGAATTAGTCTATGTTTATCGACTTGGTAATACGTCGCTCTAATTGTGAGAATAGAAAAGAAAATCGACATAACTAATAGAATAGGCGCGTAAATATAAAAACTTATTTCAAGTGGCCAAAAATTATCGTGTTGAAAAGAAACATAAAATATTGCAGTCATCACTACAAAAAGGATTGCAAAAATCCAAATTATTCTAAAAGTGGAGACTCTTAATTTATCGCTTTGTTTCACTTTTGCCATACATTGATTTTAACAAATAAATTTGTAACGGTGAATTGTATATTATTATTTTGTTTGTTAAGATATTTCCATGTTTGGTAAAAAGGTTTTAGATATTCTAAAAAAATCATATCCATATGTTTTGCTTATAGCTGCAACTTTAGTTTCGAACTATTTTGTCTTTTTTAATGGAGTGGTGGAAGGCGATGATATTCGCTTCCATCTTTTCCAAATTACAGACTTAATTTACGGTTTCAATCATGGTTACTTTGGATTAAGCACAAACCACATTTTCATGGGTGGTTTTGCAATGAATACCTATGGATTCTACGGACCAGTTCCCCATTATGCTGCCGCAATAATTTCCTTTATCTTTGGTCAAAACGCTGTTTTTGGTTATAAAGCCGTTATTATTCTTTCTACATATTTAGGTGGTTTGTTCTTCTATAAGCTGGCTTATAAAATTTCAAATAATGTTCATATCTCGATCATTGCTGCGGTCTTATTCGTCGTCATGCCATATCGAATTTTCTGCGCTGTATGTCGTACAGCATTTGCAGAAGCGGTTGCAATTTGTTTCATCCCTCTTATTTTTTATGGAGCATATTCAATTGTTCATGACCAAAAATACAATGTTGGACCCTATATTGCTTTGGTGATTGGTTCTGCTGGTGCAATTATGTCGCATCCTTATACTGGATTAATGTGTGCAATTTTTGGTGTTCTTTATCTTGCATTTAATGTCAAAGAATTCATCCGAAAAAGAGAAGGTTTTACCATCTGGCCATCGCTTACCGCATCAGCTGTTTTGATTCTTTGTTTAGTCGGGTTTTATTTCTTTAATGCTCTTTCGACTAGCACATCTGGAATTTATCGTTTAAATGATCCTATTATCGATTGGACAAATTATGAGCATGTGGCCGATTCAACCTCATTATCCGCGCATTTCTCGGGTTTTTTGAATTTAATTTTCATTTCAAACAACGAAGGAAGCGACGGTTGGAATGTCGAAACAGTGTCGGTGATATTATTCTCTATTTTTATTTTCGTTATCTCTATTATCAACATGCTTATTGCGGATACATTTATTAAGAAAGCTCCTAAAAATAAATACTATCGCTGGCTTATCAATTTGGTTGCTTTATTCGCGCTTCCTGTTTTCTTCTTAATTCGTTTAGAAATATATGTTGCACTTGGTCTATTTTTCCTTGTCTATGAAGCATTTGATTATCTAGGAAGTCCGGCCGAACTTGATGAAGAAACTGGCTTAAGAAAAGCTAAGTACAATTTCGATATTTATTTCTTATTAGTGGCAATTTTCATTTGCATCATCTTGATGTTTGTACCTGGGGTTTGGGAATATATGCCTTCCATTTTCTATCAGACTCAATTTGCCTGGAGATTATGGGGCTTAACTATGTTCTTTGTGTTTATGTTAGTCACCATAATCGTTACTTATTTGAAGAAGTATCGCCAAACAATTATATCTTTTGCAATGCTATCGACTTTGATGATTACTTTATCGCAGGGACTTATTGAAAAACGTTTGGATTATCAATACGAGAAGCGCAACATGTATGGCGATCAAATTACGGCCGAATATGTAACAAACGACTATACCGCGAGATATTCGGGCGCCCAAAACGAAATGGTTCCATACGTTTTAATGGATTCGGAATATAAACCAACTTACACTAATTCGCTCTGGATGAAAGTTCATCTAGCTTTAACTTACTGGTATATCGAACCAACTTTGTTCATTTATTCAGCGGAAGATTACACAAAATACAATCCTGTTTTCCTTGAAGGTGAGGGAGAAATTGCGATTACTAAATACAATTCTCCAAATAACTCGTTTAATGTTAACATTAACAGTCAATCTGCCTTAATTCAGTTCCCACAATTCTATAACACCGAATATCAAATCTATTCAAACGGCAAGTATTTAGCAAGCGGTAAAAACGTCGATGGATTAGTTGCATTCGAACTTCCTAATGGCGAATATTCAATCGATTTAGTTTTCAAGAATTCAAAAGGATATCAAATCGCTAGACCGTTCTTCTATGTCGGACTAGTGTCTATTGTCCCATTCGGGTTGTTTGGAATCTATTATCAACATAAGACAAGAGAACGAAAATAAGAAGAATCTTAAGATTCTTTTTTTCTTATACATACACTCGCGCAAAAGAATGTGATACACTTTAAGTTGCAAAAAAATATAATTTTTTGATTGCTCAAAGAAAGGACGTTATATGGGACAAAAAATAGTTGCGATGATTCTAGCCGGTGGAAAAGGCACAAGACTCGAAACATTAACTAAAAAAGTTGCTAAACCAGCCGTTAGTTTTGGTGCTAAATATCGCATTATTGATTTTCCGTTATCTAACTGTGCAAATTCTCACATCGACACAGTTGGTGTTTTGATGCAATACGAATCCGTTTCACTAGATGAGTATATTGGAAACGGTGAGAAGTGGGGCCTAAATGGTGTTCGTTCTCTTACGACCACTCTCGCACCTCGTCAAACCGAAGAAGGCTTATCGTGGTATAAAGGAACCGCTGATGCTATTTATGCTAACATCGATTTTCTTGATCAATGTGACCCAGAATATGTTTTGATTCTCTCTGGAGACCATATTTATTCAACAACTTATGATGAAATGCTTAAAGAACATATTAATAAGAATGCTGAATGTACAATTTCGGTTTACGAAGTTCCTATTGAAGAAGCTTCTCGCTTCGGCATTTTAGTCGCTGACAAAAATGGCAAGATTATTGAATTCCAGGAAAAGCCTGCTCATCCAACAAGCAATTTAGCTTCGATGGGAATTTATATTTTCACTTATAAAACTCTTCGAAGAGCCCTTATAAAAGATGCTCAAAACGAAAAGAGCGATCATGACTTTGGTAAAAATATTATTCCAATGCTCTTAGGCGAGGGCAAAAAGCTTATCGCTTATGAATATAAAGGTTATTGGAAAGATGTTGGCACAATCAAATCCCTTCATGAAGCAAACATGGATTTAATCAGCGATAAAGCCGATTTAAATTTCGATGCTATTATGGGTGGTCTTAAGATTTATTCTGCTGATACCTACGCTCCACCTCAATATGTCGGTCGTAAAGCCTCTATCTCTGATTCGCTTATTACTCAAGGCGCAGTAATCCTTGGCAAAGTCAAAAAGTCAGTAATATCCGATTATGTTTATGTTGAAAAAGGTGCGACTGTTGAAAATAGCGTGCTTATGCCAAACGTCGTAATTCAAAAGAATGCGGTTGTTAAAAATGCTGTCATCGCTCCAAACTCAGTCGTTTTTGAAAACGATGAAGTCATCGGAGAAGGCGAAGAAGTCGTTTTATACGCTAGAAAGGTGAAAGCTCATGAGTAAGATTTTAGGTATTGTTAATTTATATGATTCACCATCCTTAGGTGGATTAACGAGAAATCGAACATTAGGTTCAACATCTTTCTTGGGACGTTATGCTTTAATGGATTTCGCGCTTTCTAATTTCACTAATTCGCATATTGACGAAATCAATGTCCTTGTTAAAGATAATTTTAGAAGTGTTGCTAAGCACGTTGGAACACTTAAAACTTGGGTCAATAACACTAAGATTGGAAGACAAAATCTTTTAATCAATGAAAAAGGTATTAGAGATCCAAAATACAATTCCGATTTAAATGCTTTAAGAGAAAATGACTGGATTTTCTATGATTCAGATTTTGATTATGTTGTGATTACTCCCGCTCATATTCTTTCAAATATCGATTTTAATGAAGTAATCGATTTTCATAAGAAAAACAACGCTGAAGTAACGATTGTTTATAAAGAAATTGAGGATGCAGATAAAACTTTCTTAACTTCAAATATTGTTACTTTAGATGGTAATCAAATTACTGGCTACGTAAAGAATACTGGAAAAGTTGCAAAAGCAAATGTTTCATTAAGAACCTATATTCTTTCCGCTGAGTCATTTGTGAAGTGGCTTAGACACCGCGATTATCGCGATGCGACTTCTTTACGTATGCTAATCGAAACTATCATTGAAGAAAAAGAAGAAATCATTACTGGTTATAAATATGATGGCTACGCTCGTTGTGTCGATTCCTTTGAGCATTTTGTCGAATATTCTTTTGAATTCTTTGATCCTGAAATTGCTGATTCTGTTTTTAGACACGAATGGCCAATTTATACTTGCACAAGAAATACAAAACCTGCAATTTATGGGCCAAAATCCAGCGTAAAAAATTGCTTTGTCGCTAACGGAGCCAAGATTGATGGTAAAGTTGAAAACTCTGTCATCTCCCGTTATGTCGAAGTTGAAGCAGGCGCTAGCGTGAAGAATTCAATTATTTTAACTAAGGGTGTCATTAAAAAAGGTGCCCACGTTGAAAACGCTGTCGTTGATAAATATGCCATCATTGAAAATGATGTTATTGGAACACAAGATGAACACGTCTATGTTCCACAAGGAAAGAAAGTTAGATAAAAATGAAAATTGTTAATGTCGCTAGTGAAGCAAATCCTTTAATTAAAAGCGGTGGTTTAGGAGACGTTGTTTATTCTTTATCACGTGAACTTGCTCAAGTAGGACACGAAGTCTCTATCATTTTGCCGTATTATAAGGTTATAAAAAATAAGAATATCGATGCCGAATATTTAGGCTACGATTATCTAGATATGTCCTGGCGACATCAATATGTTGGAATATTTAAAAAAGTTTTCGATGGTGTTAACTATTATCTAATTGACAGCGAACAATATTTTGGACGCGATAACCTTTATGGTTACGATGATGATGGTGAACGTTTTGCTTATTTTGCTTTAGCCGCTCAACTTGTTATCGCTAAATTCGTTTTAACTCCAGATATTGTTCACGTTCATGATTGGCAAGCTGGCATGCTTCCAACATTAATGAAAGTTAGACCAATCGAAAAACACATACCTCATTTTGTTTTAACAATTCATAATCCAGCCTTCAAAGGCTATTTATACCGAGAATCTCTAGGAGATTTATATAATTTAAGCACCGATTTATATGATACCGGTGCAGTTCGTTTTGAAGGAATGGTTTCCACTTTGAAAGCAGCCATTTATTTTGCTGATAAAATTACAACCGTATCACCTACACATCGAAACGAATTATTAAGTGAAGAATATTCTCAAGGGCTCTGCTCTGTTTTGGAATTTAGAAAAGATGACTTTGTCGGTATTCTTAATGGAATTGATGTCGTTGAATTTGATCCAGAGCATGATAAAAAAATTAAAGCCAACTATTCTTACAAAGCTTTCCTTAAAGGAAAGAAAGAAGACAAGGACGCTTTATTAGATGAGTTAGGAATAGCGGATAAAAACGCTCCAACATTTGGAATAGTTTCAAGACTAACTTATCAAAAAGGTGTGGATTTAGTTATTCAAAATGCCCTTCATCTTTTATATCGAGGTGCCAATATTATCATTCTCGGTAGTGGTGAATATGGTCTTGAACAAGCTGTTCAGCAACTTCGAGATTCTAGACCAGACAAAGTCGCAGTTTATATCGGCTATAATGATGCTCTCGCACACAAGATATACGCTGGTTCAGACTTCTTCCTCATGCCTTCATTATTTGAACCATGTGGAATCGGTCAAATCGTTGCTCAAAGATATGGAACTCTTCCAATCGTTAGAGAAACAGGTGGTTTAGTAGATACTGTCCATGCTGAAATAGATGGTTTTTCCTTCAAATATTATGATCCATTTTCAATGAGAGCAGTTCTCGATAGAGCGCTAGACGTCTATTACATGGAAAAAGATAAGATGAAAGAAATGATTAAAAATGCGATGAAACTTGATCGTTCATGGGTGGAATCAATGAATAAATATGTTGAGCTTTACAAGGAGATTGTTTTATGAGTTATGACCACAAGAAAATTGAAGAGAAATGGTTAAAGATTTACGAAGAAAAGAAACCATTTTATTGTGATGTATATGATTTTTCTAAACCTAAATATTATTGTTTAGATATGTTTCCTTATCCTTCTGGACAAGGCTTACATGTTGGACATCCTTTAGGATATACCGCTAGCGATGTCATCTCCAGAATGAAAAGAATGCAAGGCTTCAACGTCCTTCATCCGATGGGTTGGGATGCTTTTGGTCTTCCTGCAGAGCAATATGCAATCGCTAATAATAAACATCCATATGGATTTACAAAAGATAATATTGATAATTTTAGAAGACAAATCAAAGCTCTTGGTTTTTCTTATGACTGGAGTAAAGAAATCGCGACTTGCGATCCTTCTTATTACAAATGGACGCAGTGGATTTTCTCCCTTCTATATAAGAATAATTTAGCTTACGTAAGCAATATTCCTGTTAATTATTGCCCTGAACTTGGTACAGTTTTAGCAAATGAAGAAGTTATAGACGGCAAATCTGAAAGAGGTGGCTACCCAGTCATCAAACTACCGATGCGTCAATGGGTTTTAAAAATTACCAGCTATGCTGATAAGTTGATTAGTGGCCTAGATGAACTTGATTGGCCTAAATCTACTTTAACAATGCAAAAGAACTGGATTGGCAAATCCTTAGGTGCTGAAATCACATTCAAAGTTGCTGATTCGAGTGAAACTTTTAAAGTATTTACCACTCGTGCAGATACTTTGTTTGGCTGTACTTATTGTTGTTTAGCCCCTGAACATCCACTTGTTTTAAAACTTGCTAGCAAAGAGCAAAAGAAAGCGGTGGAAGAATATATTGATAGAATCAAATCTAAATCCGATATGGAAAGAACCGAACTAAACAAAGATAAGAGTGGCGTTTTTATTGGTGCGTATGCAATAAACCCAATCAATGGTAAAAAGGTTCCTATTTATGCAGCGGATTATGTTTTATATGGATATGGCGAAGGTGCCGTTATGGCGGTTCCATGCCACGACCAAAGAGATTACGAATTCGCTACAAAACATCATCTTGAATTCATTCAAGTTCTTGAAGGTGATGTTTCCAAAGAAGCTTTTGAAGGCGACGCCAAACACATTAATTCTGATTTTGCAGATGGTTTAAATATCGCTGATGCTAAAAAAGCAATCATTTCTAAACTTGAGGAACTCGGAGCTGGAAAAGCAAAAGTTAATTACAAATTAAGAGATTGGATTTTCTCTAGACAACGTTACTGGGGCGAACCAATTCCTGTCGTCACGTTCAGCGATGGAACAATGTATTGCTATGAAGCGAAAGATTTACCGTTAACATTACCTGAACTTGATAAATACGAACCTAGCGGTGATGGAAAATCACCATTAGCAAACGCTAAAGATTGGTTAAATGTTACTATTGATGGTAAAAAAGGCGAAAGAGAAACTAACACCATGCCACAATGGGCTGGTTCTTGCTGGTACTATATTCGTTATTTGGATCCAAACAATAATAACGCTATTGCTGATGAAAAATTGCTTAAACACTGGTTACCTGTCGATTTATATATCGGCGGAGCAGAACACGCTGTTCTACATCTTCTTTATTCGCGTTTTTGGCATAAATTCCTTTATGATCAAAAAGTTGTTTTTTGCCCAGAACCGTTCAAGAAACTTTATCACCAAGGCATGATTTTAGGATCGAATGGTGAAAAGATGTCTAAATCTCGTGGTAACGTTGTTAACCCCGATGATGTCATTAAAGAATATGGCGCTGATGCGCTTCGTTTATTTGAAATGTTTGCTGGACCACTTGAAGAAGGCTTTGCTTGGTCAACAAATGGTTTAGCGGGAGCTCGTAGATTCATCGAAAGAGTTTACCGTTTATATACTGATGAAGAATTCATTAAACGTTTCAGTGATGAAAATACTCACGAACTCGATTTTGTCTATAACGCGACCGTTAAGAAAGTCACATCTGATTTCGAATCGCTTCAAATTAATACCGCAATTGCTCAAATGATGATTTTCGTTAATGCTCTTTATAAAGCGAATTCTTTATATAAACCGTATATGGTTAATTTCATCAAAATGTTTGGTTGCGTTTGCCCATTTGTTGGCGAAGAATTATTCGAGATTTGCACTGGAAAACAATTATTTGACCATGAAATTTGGCCAACGATTGATGAAACAAAACTTGTGCAAAACACTGTTAAAATCGCTGTAAGTGTAAACGGAAAACTTCGCGGTACATTAGATGCCGAAGTTGATTTAGATGATGAAAGTTTAAAACAAAAAGCCTTTGAATTAGACGGAGTTAAACGTCATATCGAGGGCAAAGAGATTAAGCGCGTAATCATCGTCAAAAATAAAATCGTTAATATCGTCGCCATTTAGGAGGCTGTAGTTTATGAAATATTCATTAATTGTCGACTTAGGAAATTCTCAAACTGAACTTGCTGTTTTTGATGAGAATAACTTAATTGATAAGATTCGTTTTGAGACCGATAAGATAAATTCTGACTATGATAATAGAAAAATAAAACAGTTTTTATCACATCTTGGTATCGATGGAAAAGATTTTGAAGGTGGAATGATTTTTTCTGTTGTTCCGCATCTAACTCGTTTAGTTCAAATCATTTTAAAAGGCGAAATTGGAATTGATATTAAAGCTTTTGATCCAAAGCCGGTTCTCGCATCTCTTAAACACGATGTTGATGATCCAAACGAAATTGGGCAAGATCTCCTTGCTGATATTGTTGGGGCCCTCCATTATTATGGCACTCCAGTCGTAATTTCTGATTTAGGAACTGTTTCGAAAAACTTAATTATTGATAAAGACGGAGTATTTCAAGGAGTTAGTTTCTTCCCCGGTATTAGAATGAACGCGAATATCTTGTCAGATATGACCGCTCAATTACCTGTTATTAAAGAAGTTACAAAACCGGACAAATATTATGGAAAAAACACTATCGATGCCATGAGAACTGGTGTTTATTATTGTCATTTAGCAACCATAAGAAGATTTATGGATCGAACCGAAGAAGAATTTGGTTATAAATTTAAACGCGTTGTTACTGGCGGAAACTCTTATTTATTAGCTGATGAGTTTAAAGGTACAGCAATTGTTGATCAAACACTTGTTTTAAAAGGAATGCATTTAATTTATAAAATGCAAAAGTAATATGAATTATAAGAAATTATTAGAACCATATAAAATTGATATGCTCGACGCTTTGCGTCGCTTTGTACAAATCCCATCTGTTTATGATGAAAAAACTATAACCAAAGAAATGCCTTTTGGTAAGGATGTTAATGATGCTCTTACTTATGTGGCACGTCTAGGTGAACGTTTTGGTTTTGATATTGATAGGTGCGATGGCTATGCCACTGAACTGACAATCGGTGAAGGTGAGAAGACTATTGGAATCTACGCCCACGCCGATGTTGTTCCAGTAACTGGCGAATGGAAATATGGCCCATTTGTACCAACTATTGAAAACGGTAATATCTATGGGCGTGGAACTAGCGATGATAAAGGACCCATGATCGCAGCATTTTATGCTGTTAAAGCCTTAAAAGATAATGGTTTATTAAGAGGATACAAAGTCAAAATTGTCGTTGGTGGAGATGAAGAAAGAGGCTCCAGTTGCCTTGATTATTATTTTAATAATCTTAAAAAAGAAGCTCCTACATACGGCTTTACTCCTGATAGCGATTTTCCACTCATTTATGGTGAGAAAGCTATTTTAGATTTTTGGCCAACTTTCACTGTTAAAATTCCTCACGTTAAATCACTTAAAGGTGGCGTCGCTACAAATGCAGTATGCGATAAAGTCCAAATAGAATTAGATAGTGCAAGCGAATATATTTCTTATTTAAAAAATATAAATGTTAATTTTGAAGTCAATGGAAATACTGTTACAGTGATCGGCAAAGCCTGTCATGGTTCGACTCCAGAACTTGGCGTCAATGCTGCTTTAATCGCACTAGAAACACTTGGCGAATTATATAATGTTCCTGAGATTTTACTTATTGGTCAAAAGCTTAAAGATTCAAGTGGGAAAGCCTTTGATTGTTACACACATTCAGATTTATTAAAAGATACAACTTTCTGTGTCGGTATGATTTCTTACGATGGTTTAAAACTAACCTTTAGCGTCAATTTCCGCTACCCAGAAAATGTTGATCCGAAAGCCGTTATTTCTAAATTTGATTCGACTTTTGCGGTGAAATCGACTCCAAAAGGTGAACCTTCACACTATCTTTTATTTGATCCAAAATCGAAACTTGTTCAAACTCTTCTTGAAGCATATCGTGCTGAAAGTGGTGATAAAAAGAGTAAGCCTCTTACAACTGGTGGTGGTACCTATGCTAAACACGCCAAAAACACAATTGCGTTCGGTGCACTTTTCCCAGGACGAGAATCAACAATGCATGAACCAAATGAATATATGCCATTAGAAGATTTTTATCTAAGTGCAGTTATTTATGCTCATGCAATCGATTTATTAGGAAAGCTTAAATGAGAGCAAAATATCGTCAATGGGCTGTAGATTATTTAGAACTTCATTCAGAAGTTGTTTTTGAAAAGATTGATTTTAATAATGCCTTTTTTGCTTCAAAACCAATTCGCTTTGAAATTGGGTCTGGTAAAGGTGATTTTATCATTGAAAAAGCAAGACAAAATCCTAATGTCAATTTCTTAGCAATCGAGAAGGTCAGGACTATTGCGGGAATGCTTGCTAAAAAGATTGTTGAAGAAGAAATTACGAATGTAAAAGTATTTCCAAACGATTTTGCGCTTATCGCAAATGAAATAGACGAAGGTTTTGTGGATGAAATTTATTTAAATTTCGTTGATCCTTGGCCAAAGAAAAGACATGCGAAAAGACGTTTGACTTTCATTACATTTTTGAACCAATATTATCGGATTTTGAAAAAAGACGGACTTCTAATCTTTAAATCGGATAATACTGGTTTGTATGAATTTACTTGTGAAGAATTAAAACAAACAAAATTTAAAATTATCTTAGAGGAAGAGAATTATATTTTCGATGAAAAAAATGATGCGATGACAGAATATGAAAGAAAATTTCGTGGATTAGGCCAACACATCCATCGAATTATCGTTAGGAAATAAATGAGGTTATCTAAAATGGACAAGTTAGAAATCGAATTAAAAAATGAAGGCAAAATTTCACGTTTAACCAATAAAACTTTCAATTTTGATGAAAGGTTAGGAACCGGATTTTTTGCTGCGAATTATTTTTTAAAAAGTCGCAAAATAGTTAAGAATTTCATACCAAATCACATTGTAACAATGCAATTTTTCCAACGCAGTGATGATGCGATGGTTTGCGGATTAGATGAGGCTATCGCTCTTATTCATACTTTTGCTGTTAAACCAGAAGATTTACTTATTGAAGCTCTTAATGATGGGGATTTAATAAGTGCGAATGAACCCGTTTTAAAAATCACTGGTAAATATGAAAATTTCGGTTTTTTAGAATCAATGATTGATGGCATACTCGCAAGAAGGAGTTCTGTTGCGACCAATGTCTATCGAGTTATGAAAGCCTTAAAAGGTGCTGATGTTTTTTCAATGGCCGATCGTCAAGATGAATATAATACTCAAATTGGTGATGGCTATGCCACCTATGTCGCAGGTATTAGAAAAGTCTCTACTGATGCTCAAGGCTTATGGTGGGGTGGAAAAGGTATGGGTACTATGCCACATGCTTTGATTCAGGTTTGTGGTGGAGATATTTGTAAAGCCGCAGACATGTATCATAAAACATTCCCAAACGAACAAGTCACTGCATTAATTGACTACAATAATGATGTAATTACTGATTCATTAAAACTTGCTGAGCATTTAGGACCCACTCTAAGAGCGGTTCGTGTCGATACATCTAAATCTCTTATCGATCATTATTTCGATGACAAAGATACTTCAAAATTCGATCCTCATGGAGTTTGTAAAGAACTTATTTTCGCTTTGCGAGATGCATTAGATCGACACGGATTTAATTATGTTAAAATTATTGTTTCTTCTTCGTTTAATGCTGAAAAAATTGCTGAATGGGTTAAGTTAGGTGTTCCCGTTGATACTTATGGAGTTGGAACTTCTTTGGTTAATAATATGACCGTTGGTTTTACAGGCGATTTAGTTATGTTAGATGGCAAAAACGAGGCCAAGGAAGGTCGAAGCAACATTCCATCTACACGCTTAAAAAAAGTTCCTTACCCAATTTACCATATTGCTTAGGAAAAAACTTTCATTTATAATGAACTCATAATAAAAGGAAAATATTTTCATGAAAAACTTGAAAGAACGTGTAACAATTTATGAAGTTGCTAAAGCAAGCGGCGTTTCTCTCGCGACTGTTTCCCGCGTTATCAATAAACAAGGAAGCATGACTGAAGCTACCCGTAAAAAAGTTGAAGATACAATTGCTCGGCTTGGTTATAAACCTTCTGGATTAGCACAAGCTCTTGCTAAAAATAAGACAACAACCATTGGTGTTGTTATTCCTAGCGCCAACTACGTTTATATTTCTAGTGTTTTAAACGGCATTACCGAAGTTGCTAAAGAAAAAGGTTTTAACCTTTCTTTGTTTGTCACTTCACATTCAAAAGAAGATGCTCTTAAGATGGTTGAAAATGTCATTACTTCACACGTTGATGGAGCGATCATTTTCGATGATGAACTTGATGAAGAAGATATCGCAAAACTAAATTCTTATTCAGTTCCTGCGATAGTCATCAACAACAACATCGAAGGAGAAAAAGTTGGTTGTATAACCTTTGGTTATGAGCACAAATTAGCCGAAATTATTGAAAATAAGATTTCCGTTAATGACGGTAAACAACTTATTTTCCTCCATGTTCATAATTGTGGACGTTTACTTGCGAGAACTGAAAAGAGATTCTCTTCTATTTGTGAGGCTAAAAAGGTTAATTATAAGATTATGAATGTCGATGATTCTTCATCGAGAACATATCATGATTTTATGAAATATTTTGAAACTCATAAGAAAGGTTATTTTATAGCCTATCGTGATTCGATTGCTGCCGCGATACTTGATGCTGCAATTGATTCGGGTTTAAAAGTTCCTGAAGATGTTGAAGTCCTGTCACTTATTGGAACTAAATACGCCAAGATTACTAGACCAACATTGTCTAGTATGAATATTGATATGCAAGATATTGGTCGTAGAGCAATGTATATGCTCATCGATTTATCAAAAGATGAATTAAGTACCAAGACATATCGTGTAGAATCTCATTATAAGAAACGTGGTTCAACAAAGGAGTAGTTTATGCAGAATATTATTGATGAATTAAAAGCTCGAGGTTTAATTAAAGATTTCTCTAACGAAGAAGAAGTACGCGAGCTTTTGAATACAAAACAAACTATTTACTGTGGTTTTGATCCATCCGCCGCATCGATGCACGTCGGCAATTTTGTCATGATTTCGATGCTAATGAGGCTTCAAAGAGCCGGTCATAAGATTGTTGCTTTAGTTGGTGGCGCTACCGGAATGATTGGTGATCCTTCTGGAAAATCCAAAGAGAGAAACCTCCAAAGCAAGGAAGCTTTAGCTTCAAATACTTTAAAAATTAAGAATCAACTCGAAAGATTCATCGATTTAAGTAATCCTGAAAAGGGTATTATCGTCAATAATTACGACTGGATTTCAAAATTAAGTGTCCTTGATTATCTAAGAGATTATGGAAAATATTTCCCAGTCAATTACATGCTTAATAAAGATATCGTTTCATCGAGACTTCAAAGCGGTGTTTCTTATACTGAATTTTCTTACATGATTCTTCAATCGATCGATTTCCTAACCCTTTATAAGAACGAAGGCTGTAGGATTCAAATCGGTGGTGGTGATCAGTGGGGCAATTTGACCAGTGGTCTTGAATTAATTCGTAAGGTCGAAGGTATCGAGACAAAAGTTGGTTGTTTTACCGTTCCTCTTCTTCTTGATCAAAACGGTAAAAAGTTTGGCAAATCTGAAGATGGCGCTTTATATTTGGACGCTAAGCTTGTTTCACCATATAAAATTTATCAATATTTTATAAATACAACTGATGATGATGCAGCTAGGTATTTAAAGGTATTCTCATTTAAATCGCTAGCAGAAATCGAACAAATTACCAAAGATCATTATGCTAATCTTGGTATGAGAATAGCTCAAAAAGCATTAGCTTACGAGATTGTTTCTTTAATTCATGGCGAAGAAAAAGCCGCTGAATGTAAAAAGATGTCCGAAGTTTTATTCTCAAACGATATTAAATCATTATCAAAGGAAGCTATCGAAGAATTGTTTGGTAGCTTTAAAGTTAACGAACCTAGCGGCCTCCTTTTAGAAGATGTGCTTATTGCAATCAAAGCGGCTTCGAGTAAACGTGAAGCTCGTGAATTTATTAATGGTAATTCCATCGCTATCAATGGTGAAAAATGCACAGATTTAACTAAAGTTATTGGTAAAGATGATGCATTATTTGATCAATATGTAGTTATCAAAAGAGGAAAGAAAAACTATTATTTAGTTGAACTAGATAAATGAAAAGAAAAATTGCATTAGTCTTATTAACTCTTCCTTTAGCAGCAAGCTGCAGTGGTTTTCCTATCTCTAAAGATGACGCTTTAAACATAATTTCAAGTTTAGAAACGACAGTTGAGAATCAATCTTCAAAATCTTATCGTAGTGAGAGAGTTAGCCGAGATGACGAAGACAATACGACCGTTGTTTCGATTTATTCGAAAGAATCAAAGTTCTTCCATACTTATTCAATTATTTCTAAAAATAATGGTCGTTTCAGCGAATCCTGGCGATTTGTAATGAATTATCAATACAAGGTCGTTAGCGAAGACGGAAGCACTACAATCGACGCTTCAAAAGATTTTATTTTTTATGTCGTTCGTTCAACTATGCCTAACGATGTCGACGCCAAACCAGAAGATCGTAACAACGTTAGCTACGAACCTTATAGCGAAGAAACCTGGAAAAAATATTCTGATGATTATGAAGGACGACTCGTAAGAAACTTCAGCGATGCTCTTCAAGTTTCTAAGACATTAATCAACGACTCAAAAAGCGAAGTTGATTTGAAATCATTTAATGGTAATAGTCTTTTTGTCGATTCTAGAACCAAAATTTCTGGATCATCGACCCAAGAATCCAAATACACATTAGATATTCAAAATGGTCAACTTATCAGCATTAAAAATTGTGTTAACGATAAAAACTACACAGAAACAAAATATGAATATTCGTTAGGCGATATTTTGTATCCTGAATTCAAATTAAAGACTCCAATTTATCTATAAAAGAAAGAAAAAAACGGAACGCTAAGTTCCGTTTCTTTTTGCTCATATTCAGTGAATTATAACATTCTGTTATAGTATTCAATGACTTGGGCTTCGTTGATATCTCTTGGAAGTTCGTTACGTTCTGGAACGCGGACGAATGTTCCTTCGAGCTTGTTAGCATCGACTTTGACATATCCAACAGAAGCTGGTTTGCTTTCTAAGGAAGCTTTGACGACTGCTAAGTCGTGACCTTCTTTGAGAGCAACTTTATCACCGACGGAGCAGAGGTATGATGGAATATCAACCTTCTTTCCATTAACAGTGATGTGACCGTGATTGACGAGTTGACGTGCGGCACGACGTGTTCTTGCAAATCCCATACGATAGACTAGGTTGTCTAAACGAGATTCAAGGATTCTGAAGAATGCGATACCGGTAACTTCGTCAGATTTTCTAGCAAGCATGAATAAACGACGGAATTGTCTTTCGTTAACGCCATACATTTGTTCAAGTTTTTGCTTTTCGATCAATTGTTTGCCGTATTCGGATGGTTTTCTTTTGCGGCCGTTGCCGTGTTGTCCTGGGCCATAAGCTCTCTTTGAGAGTTCTTTACCACTTTCGAGGACTGAAAATCCGAGACGACGTGAACGTTTGTAGTCTGAACCAGTATATCTCATGATATATGACTCCTTTCACTAAATGCATTATTTAGCAAGAGGTGTAAATTCCTTACTTCGGATGTGCACTAAATTGAATTTCACCTATGAGCTTTGGCTACTATTCCACGGTTGTTAGGACATCGGACAAGCAGTATTTACATGCTGCAACAATGCAAAAGATATTATAAATATAGTGATTTTTTTGTCAACAAAGATTTTTCAAATCGAATTTATGATATTCGAGCAGCGACATTTTCTTACAAAATCGTGCGGATGAATATCACCTTCATCCCTAAATATTTAGGGATATTGAATTTTGTTAAAAAGCGATAAAAAAATCTATTTGTTTTTCTATAAAACAAGATTATTATGTGATAAAATTAGCAAAGTAAAGGAAAAGATTGCATGCCAGAATCAGTTATTATTCTCATCGTTGTTCTAGGTGTTATTGTCGGGGTTTCCCTCTTTTTAGTTGCTTTTTATGTCTTCGTTTTAAGAAAGAATAAGATTCGTAAAGAGTTCCGTTCCCTCGATAAACTTTTCCAATATTATCACGCATTATTAATTGGACAAAACGCCCAATATGTTAAGCGTCTTGAAATTATTTCTCGTACAAATTTATTATACGTTGAGATTCACACCAAATTCTTAAAGCAATTTAAAGAAATTAGAGATAAACAAGACGCCAACATTCAAACCGAAATAAATAAAATGGCGGATATGATTTCTGATCGTCATTTTAAATTAGCTAAAAAATTCCTTCCTGAGCTAAAAAATAAACTTGATGGTTATGAAAAGGCGGTTAGTAATCTTAATAACGAACTCCTTCAAGTGGTTAAACCTGAAGAAGATTGCCGTCAATCATCCTTGGTGCTTAAGGAGCAACTAAGACGTATCAAACAAGATTATGCTGCTAAACAAAGCGAACTCGCTATGGTGGCAACATCTTTTGAAAAAGTTTTTGAACTTATCGATACAGAATTCGAAAACTTTGAAAGCTTTGTCGAATCCGCTCAATACGATGATGCGAATAATGTCCTTCCAAAAATCGAAGGTATTCTTAATGAATTAACAAACTCGATGGTTGATTTACCAAGCCTTTGTATTTTAGTAAGTGATGTTTTACCTAATAAATTAAGCGATTTGGAACATGCCGCAATCAAAATGGAAGAAGATGGCTATCCTCTTCATCATTTATGTTTAGACGCATCTATTAAGATTATTCGCGAAAAGCTAGACAATTATAAAACCAGATTACGTCAATTCGCTGCCCGCGGTGTTAAAGACGAACTCGAAGCAATCAGCAATAAAATTGATGATTTCTTCAAGAAATTTGAAGAGGAAAAAGAAGCTAGAAAACAATTCGAAGAACAAAACGATTCTGTTTATAGCACGGTCAATCTTATTGAAAGACGCTTCATCAAACTTTGTAATATCATCCCTGAAGTTTCAAATATTTATTTAATAAATAATTCACATAAAACAAAAGTTACTGAAATTCAGACCGACATCAATAAAGTTGGAGCGCTTAAACGTAGTTTAGATACATTTATTCATTCCACGATTAAACAACCTTATTCGTCTTTGGTGCTAAAAATGAACGAACTTAAAGATGCCTCTGATTCGATCATTTCAGAATTAGATGAATTCGATTCGTATTTAGCCTCTTTGAAGGTTGATTCTGAAGAAGCCTATAAACTTATCTTTGATTTCTTCAAGAAAATTAAAATTGCGGAGAAGGAAGTCCACGAAATCAATATTCCTCGTTTAAGTGAAAAATATAATGAATGTTTCGATAAATCTTATGAATTGCTCAATAACATCAATAATCTTTTAAGAAAGACTCCAATAGATGTTGATTCTGTAAATAAAAGCGTTTCCGATCTTTATGACGTTAGTAATGACGTCCTTGAAGGTGGCTCCATCGCTCAGGATCACAACATGATGCTTCTTGCGGAAAACGCAATCATGTACGCAAACAAGGGACGTTCACACTTAAGTGACATCGATCAACTTGTTGCCCAAGCCGAAACATTCTTTAACGAAGGCGATTTCGAGCAAGCTTATATCATCGCTGGAAACGCCTTAAAAAAGATTAAAGCGAATAATGAAAGACAGCAATAGATTCATTTACCTTGATAATGCTGCGACGACCAAAGCTAGTGACGAGGTCGTCGCTTTATTTGTGAACTCAGAAAAAGAGAATTTTGCTAATCCAAATTCGATTCATGCTTTAGGCATCAAAAATGCAAAATATGTCCAAATTGCCAAGGATAATATCCTAAAAGCTTTTAAATTAAGTAAACACAAAGTAATGCTCACTTCCTCAGCTACAGAGGCTAATAACCTTGCAATTAAAGGATATTGTTTAAAATATCAAAATCGTGGTAAGCATATTATTACTTCAAATATTGAACATCCTTCTGTATTAGAGTGTTTTTATCAATTAAGAGATAGTTTTGGCTTTGAGTTAACCATTTTGGAAGTAGATCAAAATGGAGTAATTAAACCTAGCCAAGTTGAAGACGCTATAAGAAACGATACGATTCTTGTTTCTATAATGGCTATTAATAATGAAATTGGTAGCATCAATCCTATTAAAGAAATAGCGGATGTTGTTCATAAATATCCAAAAGCTAATTTGCATGTTGATACTACTCAAGCAATTGGAAAACTAAATTTAGATTATTCTTTAATCGACATGTTTGTAGTATCTTCGCATAAGATTAATGGACTTAAAGGTAGTGGAGCTCTTATTTATAAATCTTCTCTTCAATTTTTACCTCTTCTTTCTGGAGGAGGACAAGAGGATGGCTTTAGAAGTTCAACAGTAAGTGTTTCTAATGCTAGGACATTGGAATTAGCCGTTAGATTAGCTTTGCTAAAAGATAATAAACATGTCTATGAACTTAGAGATGTTCTTGTAGAAGGCTTATCTAAGATTGATGGAGTTGAACTAAATTGTTCATTAAAATGTTCGCCATTTATCGTTAACTTTTCTTTAACAAAAAAGAAAGCTAGTGTTGTGGTGGAAGATTTGTCCAATAAAGGAATATATGTTTCAAGTGTTTCCGCTTGTAATTCCAAAAATGAATCTTCTTCATATGTAGTTAAAGCGTTAGGTAAAAGCGACGCTCTTGCTCATAACACGGTTCGTGTTTCTTTTGGATACGAAAATACAATTGAAGAAGTTGACACATTTTTAGAGGAACTTAAAAATACTTTGGAGGCAATTAGATGAACTACGATCACATAATGGTACGTTTTGGTGAATTGTCTACCAAAGGTAAAAATAAAAAAGAATTTATTCGCATTTTAGCGAGGAATATTAAAAACGCTTTAAGCGATTACTCTAACCTCGAATACATTGTGAGATTTGACCATATTTACGTTAAACTTAACGATAACAATCCTGATGAAATTATCGGAATTTTGCAGGGAATTTCTGGAATTCAAGCTCTTTCTTTAGTGCTCAAAACCGACGAAGAAATATCTAATATTAAAAAGGTTTCTTTAGAGTTAATTAAACTCGAAGAAGGAAAGACTTTCAAAGTCCATTCGAAAAGAGCTAATAAAAAATATCCAATCATCTCCGATCAAATTAATCGAGAGGTTGCAGCGGAAATATTAAGAAACACCAATTTAAAGGTTGATGTGCATAATCCTGACATCCTCCTTTCAATTGAAATTAGAGATGATGGCTGTTATATATTCACTAAAACATTTAAAGGTGCGGGTGGTTATCCTCTTGGAGTAGGCGGAAAGGTTATGCATATGCTCTCTGGAGGAATAGATTCGCCTGTGGCAGCTTATTTATTAATGAAAAGAGGCTTAAGAATCGAATGCATTCATTTCGCTTCTCCTCCATATACGAATATCGGCGTTATTGAAAAATTAAAAGATTTGCTCTCAAAACTTAATGTTTATCAAGAATCAATAAGATTAAATGTCGTGCCATTCACCAAAATCCAAGAAAAGATCTACGAAGTAAGCGATGAATCATATGCGATCACAATTATGCGTAGAATGATGTTTAGACTCGCTAGTGAGCTCTCTAAGCGAAGAAACTGCGTGGCCTGTTCAACAGGAGAATCGGTTGGCCAAGTTGCTTCTCAAACTCTTGAATCAATGAATGTTATAAATGAAGTTACAAATGTTCCTATTCTTAGACCACTCGTTACTTATGACAAAATCGATATCATTAATCTCGCTAGAAAGATTGATACATATGAAATATCGATTAGGCCATTCGAAGATTGCTGCACGATATTTGCACCCAAGAATCCAAAGACAAAACCTTCTTTAGAAAAGGCGAAAGAATACGAGAGTAAATTCGATTACGAATCCCTGATCAAAGAGGCATTAGATAACATTGAAGTAATCTACATAAAAAGGGGCTGTTAAGAAATTAAAATCTTAACGCCCTTTTCTTTTGGTAAACAACTGTGTTGTTAAGAAATTATTTATTTGCTCTTTTATATGATTTTCTTAGCGTTTCATTTTTACCTTTTCTTGGCTTTTTATTCAAAATTTTTTCAATATTTATCGATGGTATTTTCTCTGGTTCTAATCCTTCAGGAGCTTTCCAATATTCAATGCTTCCAGTACCATCAATTAAGCCGAATATTTTTCTAATTACATATCCCAAACATACAAGCATTATTTCTGCGGATACTTTTTCTAACCCTCTTCTTCTGATTCTTTCATAATTCATATCCTGCTTAATGACTCCAAAAGCACCTTCAACTTGAGAGCTTCTGTTAACTCTCATTTCTATTCCTTTTATTGAAAGCAGATTTTGCCTAGCTTCTTCTTTGTATAAATACATTTCTTCGTTTGTTTCAAAAACTCTATATGTAGATTTTTTATTCTTAATCGGTCTAAAACAAACTTGCTTATATTTGCATCTGCGACAGTTTTCGATAATATAAAATCTATTATTTTTAGCTTTTGGGTGGCGTCCATAACATTCTGATTTCTCAATAGCGGTTTTTCCATTAATGCAGATGAGTTTCCCATTAACGAATTTATAATAGTCTATGTTTTCACCAGATACATCTTGTCTCCACATATTGTATTTGACATAGTTCTCAATATTATGTTCTTTTAAATAACGATAATTAGGCAAGGAACCATAGCCTGAATCAGCACATAATCTAGTTGGATAAAACCCATAGTTCTTGTAGAAACTATCAATAGAAGGGATAAATTCGTAAAAATCATTTCTTTCCTGGCCAACATAATAATCTAGAATTATGCCTTTGCTGACAATAATTTGAATGTTATATCCAGCATGCATGTTGCTACCTAATCCAGAGTAATAATCTTCCTTTAAACACATTGCAGTAGCATCTTTGTCTGTCTTATAAAAAGAATTCCTATCACCACATATTTCTTCTTTTTCTTCATATTCTAAAGATCTATTAAGGTAGTTATTTAATGTTCTAATATCTGAAACAATCTCAACCTTTTTGTGGCCCTTTCCAGTTTTTAAATTATCGACATCAACACCTTGTTCTTTTGCTTTTCCTAAAAGAAGAGTTATATATTCGCCTATCTCTTTAGAAACAAATGTTTTCTTTGAAGTGGGAATATCGAAATATTTAACTAATAAATTTTTAATATTTGCATTAAGCTTTTCGTGAAACATTGTGGGCTTCCAAACAAATTTATACTTGTTAGCGTTTGCTTCAAACTTTGTTCCATCTAAAAACACATCATCAATACAAATATCAAAATATTTGATGATAGTGGAAACTATACTAGAAAAAAGTTCTTTTTGATGTGGAACAACTACGTTGTTAAGAAATTTAGATATTGTTACATATGATGGCCTTTCTTGTTCCATTAGATATATAAAACGAAGATCAAATTCTAAGCTTTCTTCTAAGCTTCTCACACTTCCTGAATGTTTAGAAAAGCCATAGATTATAGAAGCGAATAATCGATATGGATTATAAGATTTTCTTCCAACATTTATGTCTCTTGTAACCTCTTTTTCTATTATCTTAGAAGCGTTTGATCTCTCTAATATTTCGAGAAAAGTATCAAGTTTTCGTTTTTCCTTCTCACTTATATCGAAGGAAGGCATCAGAAAAACTTTTTCTGTGATAAAATAAGGCATGTACAATACCTCCTTAGACAAGAATATTGTACATTAAGCTCGATATTTCGGGCTTTCTTAGTATAAGAAAAAGGGCGTTAAGATTTTAATTTCTTAACAGCCCCTATGTTTTTAAGTTGGTGAACCGAGAAGTTATGTAAACGAACTTAAGTAAATACAATGTATTTAATTTATTGTTTTATTGTCAAAGAACCGTACTCTCTCTCCATTGCATTAACGGAAACAACCCATTGTTTCCCATATTTGCAAACATCGATTCCCTCTACTAATTTTCCATACGAAACAGCTTTTCTAAGTGTAGACTCATTCAAATTCCAAAGTTGGCACGCTTCAGTAAAAGCGATTAACCCATCAAATGGGGTCTTAATTTCTTTTCCATTATAAAATAATTCATCGCATGATAAATCAATATCATCTGACCATGAGATTCCATATCCTCCCTGGTCTACCTTTACTTCTTCAAATACATGCTCTTTTTTTAAATCATTAAAAACTTTCCATTTTGCAAATAATGGTTTTACATCATATGTTTTACTTACACCCTCACTAAATAAAACAAGTAAAATATAATTTTTTTGTGGTAATACTGACTTTACTTTGTGAAACATAAATTACTCCAATCCTGGAATATCAACAAATTCTTGCGTATCCCAAATTTTTTGAACTTCATCTCTATGTATTGATAACCATTCCCTTATCAAAGATATTGCTTTTTTAGGTAAATCACCATCGAGAATAGAACCATCAGAAATAATGATCGAACCAGAAAATTCACCATAAATTGCATGAATATGTGGAGGCTGATGCTCGCTTTGCTGAAAATACATTTTAATTATAATTCCATAAAATCTTGAAATAATTGGCATATTCGTTTTTTCCCCCCTGCAATTATATTATATCACTTTTCCGTGATATTACAATGGATAAATCAAGAAATTAGGAACTTTGTTCCTTACTTTCTTTTTCTATTTTTATAATAACGATCCCACCATCTCTTGAAATATGGCTTCAAGTCAATCATTATGCCATAGACATAAAGATCACAATAGATGTTTTTCGTTCGAATATCGTTGGTGACCGCAATGGGATTCGAACCCATGAATGTATCCTTGAGAGGGATATGAGTTAAGCCACTTCTCCATGCGGCCAGTTAGGGTCTTGATTGACCCTTAATATATTATAGTAAAGAAATAATATAATCT